>VXRL01000050.1 GCA_009838515.1 Terriglobia bacterium
AGGCGTCCGCGGTAAAGGTCGGCATCTATGCCCTGGACGGACGGCGGGTATGGCAGGCGCAGCCAGAGGCTCAGGCCGCGGGGCACCATACGGCCCGCTGGGACGGTCGGGATGGAGCCGGACAACTAGTCGGCCCTGGCATCTATCTGGCGCGGGTGGAAGTAGAGACGGATAAGGGCAGTGAGATCCGCCTGCAGCCCGTCGCTGTAGCATACTGAAATTTACGCTGCGCGCCATACGGCGCTTGGGGCTAGGCCCACCCCGCATGCGCGGGGTTGTCAACGGGCAAACCGTTAGCCGAAAGCACCCCGTAATGGACACTGCCCATTGCGATAGAATTTCACACTACAAAAAACTTGACTGGGTTGCATCTATCTCCTTGCTTGGCGTTAAAACGCCAGAAATTCCCGAGGATTCAAAGCTCCTCCGCCGCAGGTGCGGATATGAGTTCGCTGGACACCCAACCCCAAAGGAGCGGAAATGACAGCAGAAGCAAGACCGGACGAGAGCACCCATGGAAAGGTGATGCATGCGGCTGTTCAAAGCGGTGATCGCGAGGCAATTGCGCGTTACCGTAACGCGTTCCCGATTCTCGAGCCCTTCAGCGATGCGGCTATTCAAGAAGGTGCGACGCCACACAACTGTTCCATCGCCCTTGCCCGGGAACGCGGTTTTGAGGGTCCGTATCATCTCAATCGATGCTTTTCAGAGAACATCTCTGTCGCACCCCGCGAGACGTTTGAAGCACTTAAGGAAGCGGTAAAGGCGTTGGATCTCAGCACGGCCGCCGAGATCCTCGATGCGTTTCCCTATCTGGCGAGGGCACGGGTCTACAACAAGGATCTTGGCGTCGAGCGTGGGGCGTCACTTCTCCATCTGGCGATGCCACGATGGGCAAAGGACGGCGGTGACCAGACGACCGACCAGCACATTGCGATGGCGTCCCTCCTGATCGATCGCGGCACCCCAATAAACACGATTGGGGATGGTGGCGAGACGCCGCTTGGTTACGTCGGCTGGTTGGGTATGGAACGATTCGCCCGGTATCTGTTCGAACGCGGCGCAGACCCCACCGCGACTACCGAGTGGGGTTTCGACGCGCTCGGTACCATCGCCGACCACGGTCACGTCGATCTCATGGAGATCTTCGCAGAGGCGGGCGTCTCGTTGACGCCCAGGCATCTCGTTCAAGCGCAGATGACCGAACGCTTGGATGCGCTGGAGGACGCGGATCTACATGCGAGATGCGATATCGGCCACTTTGATGGCGAGCGGGGCACGTTGATGCACGTTGCGGCAAACGAGAACCTCCCGGCGATGGTCGAGTACCTGCACAGGCGGGGCGTTTCGCTTGACGACCTAGACAACTTCGGTCGCTCACCAGCGCAGTTCGCCGTCGAACGAGGCAGACTCGAGGCCCTATGCGCATTAGCGGACTGTGGTGCGACGCTCGATGCCGAGGCAACCCAGTTCCTTGATGATCGACGGTCTTGAGTTTGGTACAAGATTGACAATCGAAACTGCTCCCTAACCGGTGTGTACGGCAGCACCCGTGCAGCTTGAGCCGATATGTAGTTATGAACGCACTGAAACCAGCTAAGATCCAAGCCGCGCTCGAAGCCGTCGAAGCCGGTGACGCCAAGAGGCTCGAGCCACTTCTGAAAACGAACCCGGCACTCGTCCATCAGATCCTTGAGCACGACGACCACAGCGTAATGCTCAGGCCGACACTGTTGCACCGGACCAACGCCAAGGCCGATCGGGAGCGACGGCCCCGCAGAAGGAACAAGGGTGACCTGGACTGCGCCCAACTGCTCATCGACTACGGTGCCGACATCAACAGCCGGGTCCTGGACTCTCTGCCGCCACTGGAGATGGCAGCGTGGACGCGCCATCACGATCTCTTCGAGCTGCTGCTGGCCAACGGGGCCGACGTAGAATGCTACACCGAACTGCCCCCGATCGAGGCTGCGGTCGCCACGGCTTACGGCAGGGACATGTTCAAAAGCCTAGTGTCCACTGGCGCGCAGTACGACATCTCTCATACGCTTCGACTCGGACTGCTTCGGGAGACGCGGACACTCCTCGAGGCCGACCCTAGTCTCGCTAACATCGAGACGGACCATGGTCTCCCGCTCAATCTGGCGGTCAGCAAGCCGGGCAGCTACAAGCCAAGTCCGGGATTATTTAAGCTGCTGATCCGGTTTGGCGCCGACATCCACGCCGAGGATCGGTTCGGCCTGACCCCGCTGAAGGCAGCCCGCCTGCCCGGCAACGACAAGATCGTGCTGGCTTTACTCGACATGGGCGTAGAGGACGACATTTACGGTGCCCTCCTGGCGCGCGACGAGGATAGGGCTAGGGCAATCCTGCGGGCTGATCCCTCACAGGCACACCCGGTCGCCGCTTGGCCTGATCGGGGGCCAACGCCCCCCATCGTCTGGGCGGTCTGGTCCGGCTCGACGCGCCTCGTGAAGATGATTCTCGAGCACGATGTCGTCCTGAACTTGTCGGGGAATCCGCTCGGGATCGCCATCGAATACGGTTACGACGAGATCGTCCGTCTCCTGCTTGATCACGGCGCTTCGCCCGAATGCGGCGACTGCAGCGGCTGGGCGGGCGTTCGCACCGGCAAGTTCTGGGACCGGGTCCCGGGGGGCGGTCCTGCACCCGATGACGATCCGCCGGTCTCCGTGCCGCTCTACACGGCGCTACGCAACGGCACGACCGCCGCCGTGGAGATGCTGCTGGAGGCGGGTGCCGATCCGAACTCCACGCTGACCATGTGGTCGGGCCTGCAATGGCCGGCGCGCTCCGGCGACCTAGACAGGGTCCGGTTGCTGCTGAAGCGGGGAGGAAATCCGGCAAGCCACTGCGCTCGGCGTGCGCTTCGACTCGCCACTCGACTCAGCCAGGGGGCCATGGTGGAGCTGCTCATCACGCATGGCGTCGACGTCGAGGCGTCGACGGACTCGGAACTCGACGAGGAGAAGATCCAGCGGACAGCGAACGAGTCGACGCGTCGCCTCCTGGAGGAGCTCCGCGGGATCCTCGGTCTACCCAAGCGGGAACGCGCCCGCATCCTGCGGCTGCGGGCACAGCTCATCAATGCGGTCATCGACGGAGACGCGCGAAGCCTGCGCGACGTGCAACAGCAGGCGCCCGAGCTCCTTGAGCGACCTATGGTCAAGCACGACCTGCTGCGCCACGCCGCCATGGCGGGTCACGGCGACATCGTCGACGTCCTGGTCGAGCACGGGGCGCCCATGACGATCCAGACCGCCTCGGCCCTCGGACGCCTCGATCTCGTCGCATCGATGCTCGACTCAGACCCGACACTCGCCAACGACGACCCTCCACCACTCAAGATCGCCGCGCAAAAAAACCACCGGGCCGTCGCTGAGCTGCTTCTAGACAGAGGTGCGGACATCGACCGAGTGTCGAGCAACTATCAGCCTACTGCCCTTCATGTGGCGGTCCGCAGTCGTTCGATCGATGTGCTCAAACTGCTTCTGTCGCGGGGTGCGGACGTGACCATCCGCGAGACGGGCGACCACCACCACACGCCGCTTGGCGTGAACTGGCCCCTCACGGTACCGGAGGGCGAAGAGATTCGCGATCTTCTGATCGCGCATGGGGCGAAACCCGAGGAGCAGCACTCCTATGACGCTTGATGGATGGATCTGTGGCTTCAACCCTCCGCTTCGCTCCGGGCTCACAAACCGGCGAACCGTTAGCAGACATAAATAACGGCTATAAAAGGAACAAAGACGATGAGTACGCCGCCGGACGACCACGGATGGGGCCCTGAAGTTAAGCCTCGCTCAGGACACAGCGGTCGCCCCCGTATCGACAAGATCCTGAAAGAGGCACGACGCGGAGATTTAGAGTCCGTTAAACGACACCTGAACCAGGATCCGACGCTGCTGCTGGCCAAGAGTGGCGGGCACAACAGGACGTTTCTGTGGGAAGCAACACGCGGCAATC
>VXRL01000026.1 GCA_009838515.1 Terriglobia bacterium
TCTTCGACAACGACGACTTCGGCTACCGCAAGATCACCGTCGAACAGCCCCTGCGGCTCAACTTCGCCGCCGCCCTAGAACGCATCGCCCGCATCGAGGATCAGACCGCGTTCGCCAAGCTCGCCACCAGCAAGAAATCCCCAGGACCGGCCCACGACGCCGAAGTCGCCGACGGACTGGCACGCCAGCAGGCCATCCGCGACACGCTCGCAACCCTCGCCGACGCCACCGGCGGGGAGATCGCGAAGAACCGCGACGAGTTCGCAGCACGGCTGCGAGCCGCCGCCGAAGCGCACAGCGTCAAGCTGTCCGCACCGGAGCGCAACGCCGTGCTCGCAGCGCTGGGCGAACGCGATCCCCAAGCCGACGTCTGCGAGGACCGCAACGGAAACCCCGAGCCGGACACGACCCTGCGCGATACCGAGACCGTGCCCCTCGGCGAGGACATCAAGGACTACATGGAACGCGAAGTCCGCCCCCACGTCCCCGACGCCTGGGTAGACGAAACCAAGACCAAGACCGGCTACGAGATCCCCCTCAACCGCCACTTCTACGTCTACGAGCCGCCCCGGCCCCTCGAAGCCATTGAAGCCGACCTCAAGACGCTCGAATCCGAGATCGGGCAACTGCTCGCCGAGGTCACCGCATGAAGCGGGGATATGACACCTACCACAACTCAGGTGTCGAGTGGCTCGCCGACATACCTGGCCACTGGGGCCTTACGCGGCTCGGAATGGCACTATCCGATTCTGTCGCAGGTGGCACCCCCAATACCAGTGCAGATCACTATTGGGCTGAGAGCGACGAGGATGGAATGCCGTGGGTCGCTATTGGCGACATGTCAGACGGCGGGATAGTGGATTGCACCGAAAAGTCAGTTACTGAAGCCGGACTCATGGATGCGCGCCTACAGCCACTACCGCCAGGAACGATTGTCTATTCGATGTACGCCTCGGTGGGTGCAGTCGCAGTTCTTGGCATTACGGCCGTAACAAATCAAGCAATCCTCGGTCTCATTCCAAGTAACGACGTAGAGAGTCCATATCTCTACTGGTGGCTCCATGCGCTTCGAAGCCCAGTCTCGGCACTCACCCGTAGCAATACACAGGCAAACCTCAATGCGGATACGGTCCACCGATTCCCGATTCTGGTGCCTCCATTGGAAGAGCAAGAACAGATTGGCGCTTACCTCGACCGCGAAACCGCCCGCATCGACAAGCTGATCACGATGCAGGAGTCGCTCATCGAGCGGCTCGACGAGTACCGGACGGCGCTGATCACGAGGGTGGTGACCAAGGGGCTGCCGCCGGAGGCCGCCGAGGTCGCAGGGCTGGACCCGGCGCCGGTGCTGCGGGACTCGGGCGTGGCGTGGCTCGGTGCGGTGCCGGAGCATTGGGATGTGTGCCAGTTGCGCCGTGCATTCAGCATCGCGAATGGGGGCACACCAGCGACGAGCGACTATGGCAATTGGGATGGCGAGATTGCTTGGTTGACGCCTGATGACCTTGGTCGACATGAGGGTAAGTCGATTTCGGAAGGGCGCCGCAGCATCACTCCGCAGGGCCTCCAGAGCAGCGGTGCGCGTCTCTCACCTCCGGGTTCCGTGGTGCTCTCAACCCGCGCACCCATCGGCCACCTTGCGGTCACAGCCAGGCCAGCGGCGACGAATCAGGGGTGTCGAACGCTTGTGCCCACGGCTGGTGTCGTCAGCGGCTTTGCCTACTATTCGCTTCTTGCAAGCAGAGAGGTGTTGCAGGCCACAGGCAAGGGATCAACCTTCATGGAGCTTTCGGCGACGGACCTGGCGCAACACTGGCTGCCGCAGCCTCCTCCCAATGAACAGCAGGTGGTCTCGAACTTCTTGGACTCTCGATCTCAACGTATTGATGCCTTGCAGGCGAAGGCCGAGTTGTCGATCGAGCGTCTTGGGGAGTACCGCTCTGCTGTGGTTTCGGCGGCGGTGACGGGCAAGATCGATGTGCGCGATGAGGCGCTGGCTGGCGTGGGGGGCGGTGTGTGATGGCTGTGCAGACCTCTGAGGAGGCGTTCGAGTCGACGGTGGAGTCGACGCTGGCCGGAGCGGGCTGGGTGTCGGTACAGCCTGATGAGTGGGATGTGGATCGGGCGCTGTTCCCCCAGCGTGTGGTCTCGTTCGTGCGCTCGACGCAGCCGGAGTTGTGGGAGCAGGCTGAGAAGTCGCAGGGCGATCAGCTTGAGCCGCGGCTGCTGGAGCGGCTGTGCAGGGAGCTTGACCTCAAGGGCAGCTTGGAGGTGCTGCGTCACGGGTTCAAGTTCTTGGGCAAGGTGTTCCGGCTGGCGTACTTCAAGCCCGCCCACGGCCTGAACCCCGACGCTCTCGCATTGTTCGGGGCGAATGAGCTGACGGTGACCCGGCAGGCTCGTTGTCACCCGGGCAAGGGCGACACAGTCGATCTGCTGTTCGCGCTCAACGGCGTGCCGGTGGCGACGTGCGAACTGAAGAACCCGATGACGGGCCAGAACTGGCAGCACGCCGTCAGCCAGTACCGCACGGACCGTGAGCCGGGTGCGCCGCTGTTCAGGTTCGGCAAGCGGGCGCTGGTGCATTTCGCTGCGGACCCCGACGAGGTGCACATGACGACGAGGCTCGCGAAGGGCGAGACGCGGTTCTTGCCGTTCAACCGTGGCAGCCATCCGGGCGAGGTTCGCTGCGGCGCGGGCAACCCCTCTCATCCGTCGGGGTACCGGACGGGGTATTTCTGGGGCGAGGTGCTGGAGCGGGACCGGTTCTTGGAGGTCATCGGGTCGTTCATGTTCACCGAGCGCCGCGAGGAGAAGGTCTCCGACGCGAGGGGCGCCCGGACGGTCAAGCGTGAGACGCTGGTGTTCCCGCGTTATCACCAACTCGACTCGGTGAGCCTGCTGGTCGAGACCGCTCGCACTGAGGGGGCGGGGCACAACTATCTGGTGCAGCACTCGGCGGGCAGCGGCAAGACGAACTCGATCTCGTGGCTCGCCCATCGCCTGTCCAGCCTGCACACCGCCGCTGACGACAAGGTGTTCGACTGCGTGCTGGTGATCACCGACCGGCGTGTGCTCGACGCGCAGCTGCAGGACGCGGTCGCCCAGATCGAGCACACCCAGGGCGTGGTGCAGGCCATCGACGAGGACTCCGCCCAGCTTGCCAAAGCGCTCACTGACGACACCAAGATCGTGATCACGACGCTGCAGAAGTTCCCGTTCGTGATGGGCGGCCTGCTGCGCATCGCCGGCGCGGACTCCCCGGCGGGGGCTGGCGAGGCCGAGGCTGCTCAGGCGGCGGGGTGGGCGCAGGGCCTCGCGTCGCGGCGCTATGCGATCATCGTGGACGAGGCGCACTCGAGCCAAACCGGCGACACCGCGCATCAGATGAAAGCGCTGCTGGGCGCGGGAGCGCTGGCGGGCGGCGACGATCCCCAGGACTGGCAGGACGGCCTGAACGCGGTGGTGGAGTCACGCGGCCCCCAGGAGAACCTGAGCTTCTTCGCGTTCACGGCGACGCCGAAGGCCAAGACGATCGAGCTCTTCGGACGTGCCGACCCGAGCGATCCCGACGCGAACCCGGTTCCGTTCCACACCTACAGCATGCGCCAGGCGATCGAGGAGGGCTTCATCCTCGACGTGCTCGCCAACTACACCGACTACGACACGTACTTCAAGCTGGTCAGCACCGCCGAGGAGGACCCCGAGTTCCCCAAGCGCCAAACGGCGACCAAGCTCGCGAAGTTCGTGGCCCTGCACGAGCACAACCTGTCCCAGAAGACCGAGATCATCGTCGAGCACTTCCGCAATCAGGTCATGCACGCCATGGGCGGCAGGGCAAAGGCGATGGTGGTGGCGGGATCGCGGCTGCACGCCGTGCGGTACATGAACCATTTCACCCGCTACATCGACGAGCACGGCTACGACGACGTGCGCCCGCTCGTGGCGTTCAGCGGCACCGTGGTCGACC
>VXRL01000073.1 GCA_009838515.1 Terriglobia bacterium
AGGTTTCAGCTCATTCGCATCCTCCCTGCCAGGGCTTACCCTGACGCACCATAATCCCCTTCCGGAAACGGACCGGCAGCTTATCCTGCGCACCGTTGTGGTCGCCACCAACATCATGCCGCCAGACCAGCTCGCCGCGCGGGTAGAGGCCCTCGGCATCCCCAACGTCGGGGAGTCGGCACACGAGTTCGAGACGCACTACGCTCTTCGCAGCGGATCTCCGGAAGGCTCTAGCGTCCTGTAGTCGAAGAACATGGAGACTCCTCTAGCCGGCTCGCGGAGGAGTACGGTAGTGAACCGAGCGCGTTGCCTCATAAGGTTGCCCCTTCACGGAACCCGCTGGTTATCGCGGCAGTACTTCCACAAGTAGGCGTCAACCTGCTGCCGCTTGAGTCCATACTCGCGGCTGAGGAACGTGACCATTTGGTCGACCGTCCCGGAGCACTTCTCCGCGCACTGAATCATCCAAGTGTCGCGCTTCTCGGTGTCTTCAATGCCCAGGGCGAGCGCCATGTGCTGCGCCGTTGCCGGCCCTATCCCGGGAAGCTCGCGCAATGCGTCCCTCCTTCTAGTGCGCAACCGCTCCTTCAATGCGGGCCAACCCTCGTCATGGATCATTCGGCATCCTTTCAGAAACGCGTCCGCCTTCCTTTGGTTGCGTATCGGCAGTTCTCGCGCATCGATCCCATCCATGGCAACGATCCGATCCAGATCGAGGCCGTGGAATCCCGCCCGGAGCCCGTCGATGTGCTTTTCGACCACCGCGTTTCGGAATCCTGAAACGTAGATGGCCCAGAGGTATCGTTCCAGGAATTCTTTACGCCCAACATCCTCGAAGTTCATTGGCTTGAACACGTCGTCACCGACATGCTTGATTGCCGTCTTTAGCATCTGCTTCGCCTTCGCCTTGTCCATTGGCATGGTTCCTTGAGGGGCTCTCTTGCGATACGAAGGCCCGAGTTGTCCAGCCTACCAGCGAACCTGAGTGCCTTCCCGCAGGGATCAATCGCGCCGCAGGCGCGGGCTAGAACTCCCCACTCCCGCTCGAAAGCATAGAGTGGCTTGCAGGCCCCTGCTAGACTGTCGAGACTCGGCAGCTTGCCCGCGCTGCGATCCGCATGTTGAATAGCTTTCCCGAACGGGCCACACTGTGGTCTCTCCTTGTTCTCTGCGGTGCTGTCCAGCATGGATGCGCGCCGCCTGGCGACCTAGCGGCGCAGCGACCCAACGTCCTGATGATTGCGATCGACGACCTGAATGACTGGATCGGGTGCTTGCGCGGCCACCCGCAGGCGTTGACGCCCAATATGGACCGTCTTGCAGCACGCGGGCTACTGTTCACGAATGCCCACTGTGCTGCGCCGGCCTGCAATCCTTCGCGAGCAGCGCTCTTCAGCGGTCTCTTGCCGCAATCGAGCGGCGTCTGGGCGAACGATTCGGCGCAACGGCTGGATAGGACGCTGCCCGAAGCCCGGTTGCTGCCGACCATGTTTCAGGAAGCTGGCTACTTGGTTCTTGGCACGGGTAAGCTCCTTCATTCGGGCGGCAAGGATCTCTTCGACGAGTACTTCACGGTCGAGCAGCGCTGGAGTCCGTTGCCACGCGAGGCGGTCGACTACACGCCCGAGGAATTGCCAACGAAGGAGACAGCCAACCCCCGGCACGTCACCCGTGACAGCCTTGGTCGGGAGGTGGTTCTTCCACTCAACCGCATGCCTTCAGACAGGCGGCCGAATCTGCCGGCCGGCGAGTCGTTCGACTGGGGACCGTTCGATGTTCCAGACGAGGATTTCGGTGACACGCAGATCACGAACTGGGCGATCGAGCAGATCAGCAGTGGCTCCAACCAGCCCTTTTTCCTAGCCGTCGGCTACTACCGCCCCCATATTCCGCTATGGGCTCCCGCCCGGTTCTTCGAGCGGTTCGTCGACGAACCCGGGCAACTGCCGGAAGTCCGGTCCGATGACCTGGATGATCTCGGTGCGTCGGCCAGGAAATGGGCCCGGGAGCCCGTTACCGCCGGCAGTCACGCCACGGTCGAGGAGTATGGACAGTGGGCTGCGGCCGTGGAGGCGTACTTGGCGAGTGTCTCGTACGTCGACTACGAGATCGGAAGACTCCTTGAGGCGCTGGATGGCTCAACGGCCTCCGGCAACACTATTGTTGTGCTGTGGTCCGATCACGGCTGGCATCTTGGCGAGAAGGAGCACTGGGGCAAGTGGACGGGCTGGGAGCGGTCGACCCGTGTGCCGGTCATGATTGCTCCGGCGTCCCGCTACTCCGACGGATTCGCCGTGGGCGCAAGCAGCGGGCAGCCCGTCAGCCTGATCGACATCTATCCGACCCTAGCGGAACTCTGCGGCCTAGAACCACCCGAGGACCTTGAGGGCGAGTCCCTGGTCCCGCTGCTGCGTGATCCGGAAACCGCCACCGGGCGGGCGGTGGTGACAATGTTCGATCCCGGCAACGGCTCGCTCCGGACGGACCGCTGGCGCTACATCCGCTATGCGGACGGGTCCGAGGAACTCTATGACCATCTCAGCGACCCAAACGAATGGAACAATCTTTCCGGCTTGCAGCAGCACGCCGACCAGTTGCAGGAACTGCGCAGAAGGATGGAGCCCTATGTCAAGCAGTGACGCGGTTCCGGTCGCACGCGTTCTTGATCTCCGCAACAGCTGCCCTGTCGTACCCGGCTCGGCCCGATTCCGCCGTGGAATCTAGGCAGAACATCCTGCCGATTGCGCTGCCAGATCTGCGACACGCATTGGCGTCCTACGGTGCCTCGTACATACGCGCTCCCGACATTGACAGCCTAGCCTCCTCCGGGCGCAGCTTTCGACCTCACTACACTCAGGAGCTCACGGGTCCGGCCCTGTGCCTCCGCACGCCACCAAGGTGCCTGCAGTTCCGGAAACCAGGCCGGATCGGACGAGCGGCCGCCGCCATGGGGCATCCGCGTGCCCGCACTGACTGCCTTCTCGCCGGTTCGGGCCTTGGCTAGAATCGGACAGGACGCCGACCTTGCCCGCATTTCGCTTCGTTCATGCTGCTGACATTCATTTGGACAGCCCACTGAAAGGGCTGGCAGGCCAAGAGGGCAGCGCTGCGAAGCTAGTCCACTCGGCCACGCGCAAGGCCTTCGAAGGGCTGATCACCCGCACGATTGACGAGCAGGCGGCCTTCTTGATCATCGCGGGTGACCTCTACGACGGCGACTGGCGCGACTACCATACCGGGCTCTACTTCGTGAACCAGATGGGGCGGCTGCGCGAGGCCGGAATCCCGGCCTACCTGATCTACGGCAACCACGACGCCGAGAGCAAGATCACACGCAGTCTGACCCTGCCAGACAACGTCAGCGTCTTCTCGACCCGCAAGGCGGAAACTCTCCGCATCTCAGAGTTGGACGTGGCGTTGCACGGCCAGGGCTTCAGGGAGCGCGACACCACCGACAACCTCGCAAGCAGGTATCCGTCGCCAGTTGCGGGCGCGTTCAACATAGGGATCCTGCATACCGGCCTGTCCGGCGCCGAGGGTCACGCTCTGTACGCGCCATGCTCGTTGGACGAACTCCGCAACCGGGGCTATGACTACTGGGCCTTGGGCCACATCCACCAGCCCGAGGTCGTGAGCAGGGATCCGCACGTGGTCTACTCCGGCAACGTGCAAGGGCGCCACATCCGCGAGGCCGGCCCGCGCGGGGCGATGTTGGTCTCGGTCGAGGACAATGCCGTCAGCGACCTAGAGCCGTTCCATGTGGACGTGGTCCGTTGGGCGCTAGTCGATGTCGGAATTGCGGGCTGCGCAAGCGTTGACGACGTCCATGACAGCGTGCGGGCGGCGATCGAGACTGTGGTGCGGGATGAAGCCGACGGACGCTTGCTTGCCTGCCGCATCGTACTCTCGGGCAGTACCGCCGCGCACGATGCGGTGTTGGGGTCGCACGAGCACATACTGGCTGAAGCACGGGCGGCAGCGGCCGGTGTCGGCGAGGAAGTGGCATGGGTCGAAAAGCTCAAGATCGAGACCACACCGCCGTCTGACACGGTGCCGGACCCGGCACTGGCGGAAACTCTGGGGGACCTCTCCCTGGCGCAGCAAGACGAGGGGCTGCTCGACGAGCTGAAGAGGCAGCTTGGGCCGTTCGTGTCCAGACTGCCGCCCGAGGTGCGCGATTCCAGCGAGAGTGAACTACTGCAAGCGGCCAAGGGCCACGATTTTCGGAAGCTGATCGAACTGGCCCGGCCTTATGCGATGGCCAAGCTTGCAGGACGCCAAGACTGAACGATGCGAATCAAACGCTTGGACCTGATTCGCTACGGGCATTTCTGCGACCGTTCGCTGGAACTGCCGTCCGGCAAGCCAGACCTCCATGTCGTGGTGGGGCCGAACGAAACCGGCAAGTCAACCGCGCTAAGCGCCGTGGCGGACTTGCTCTTCGGAATATCGCCAAAATCCCCGCTCAACTTCTTGCACGACTACAGCGAGATGCGGATCGGAGCCGCACTCGAGGCAGACGGCGAGATCTTGGAGGTGCGCCGCCGCAAGGGACTCAAGGGCACCCTGCTTTCCGCCGACGACCAGGCCATCCCGTCCGGTGAGCACGCGCTGAGGCCCTTCTTGCACGGCGCGGGCCGGAATTTCTTCGAACGCATGTTCGGCCTCGATCACGCGCGCCTCAGGGCGGGCGGCAAGGAGATCCTGCAAGGGGACGGCGACGATGCCGGCCAGCAGATCTTCGGGGCCAGCTCGGGCATTCAGGGCTTGCAACGTCGATTGAAGCTGCTCGACGACGAAGCGACCCAACTGTGGACGAACCGCAGGTCTGGGACCCGCAAGTACTACATTGCTGACGACAGGTTGAAGGAAGCCGACCGACAGCGTCGTGACCATACGGTGAGCACCGACAAGTGGCTTGATCTGCGTCGGACGTTTGCGCGATGCCAGGAAGATCTTGATCGGCTTGAGCAGCAGATTCGCGAGACGGGCAGCGAGCTGAGTAAGGTCGGCAGAATCCGGCGAGTTGCGCGCAACGTGGCCAAGCGATCAACACTTGCCAACCAGATCAATGCTCTCGGCGAAATAGTCGAATTCGAAGCAGGTACTTCCCAAAGGCTGCGCGAGGCAGAGAACGAGCGTCGCGATGCCACCCTTCTCCTCGAGCAAGCGCGATCGGAGTTGGACAAGACTCGCGCCGAGCGGGCCGCGATTCATTGGGACGAGAAACTGCTAGGTCGCAAGACTGAGATCGGGTCGCTGCACAACCAGCGGATTAGCGTAAGCAAGGGCATCGCCGACCTCCCAGAACTGCGGCGAAGACTCCTTGAGCAGCAACACTCCCTGGTCGCCCGGGCCTCGGAAGTCGGCTGGGACGAGTTAGGCGCAGACGCCATAGCCGCAAGAGTTCCGCGAGCTTCGAGATTGACCACCTTGCGGGCCGCCTTCACGGAATGGGACAGGCAGAGGACTCAAGTGGAGGCTGCTCAAGCGTCGGCCTACGAGGCCACTTCGCGCTTGCAGGGGATCCGTGACGATCTCGCAAACGTTGGAATATCCAAGGACACCGACAACCTAAAGGCTCTGATCGAAGCGACCAAGCGTCAGTACGGCGGGATCGCTGCGCAGATCGCGACGGAGCAGGCGAAAGCAACCGAGGCTGCCGCGGATGCCCGGAGGCTGCACTCCGCGATGGACCCGCAGCCCGCGTCCATCGAGGAGGCCGTTTCGCTAACAATTCCCAGTGAACCCGACGTACAGGGCTGGCGCGACCGTAGGCGCGACCTAGACAAGCAGCTAGACGCTCACCACGAACAACGGGCTGCGGCTCGAAAGGAACTAGCGAGCGCCTCCGAATACGTGGAACAACTGGTCGCAGAAGCCAAGCCAGTAACTCTCGAAGACCTGCTTGAGGCCCGCGAGGCCCGTGATTCGCTCTGGGTCCAGCTTCGCGCAGGCCTCATCGATGCAGCCAGTCTCTCCCCGGGCGATCAGCTCGCCGCAGCAGCGGACCCCCGCCAACTAGCCGACGAATACCAACGGGCCGTCAAGAACGCGGATCAGGTCGGCGACCTCCGAATAGACAGCGCAGAGGCAAACGCAAGGGTCGCTGAGGCGAAGCGGAGAGTTGTAGACTTCAAGTCGAGACTAGCCGGAATCGAGACTGAGCTGGCAAGACTGGAAGAAAACGACCGACAGCTCGCCGCCGAATGGAGCGATCTCTGGAAGACGGTTCCGTTTGAACCACTCGGGGCGGAGAAGATGCGAACCTGGCTCGCAACTCACAGTCAACTGGCCGATGCAGTTTCGAACTCAGACAAGCACGAGCGGAGTCTGGCCGCCTTGCGTGACCAAGAGGCGCAGGCCGCAAGGAAGCTGACAAGCGAGCTCGAGGGACTCGGAGAGGACTGCACGGGGCTCGGCCAGCAGAGCTTGGCGACAGTGCTGGAAAGAGCGGGCGGCGTCCAAGCCGAAAACGAACAGACAACGGAGTCGCGGAAGCGCCTCGAACGGGACCTGCTTCATGCCGAAAGAGACGAAGCCGAAAAGCTCTCGAGCGTGGCTAGGGAATCGTCTGAGTTGGAGCAACTAGAGGATCAGTGGGCCGCTCTCTCAGCCGATCTGGGCCTTGACCGGGAATCATCGGCCCTGGAGCGAGCCCATATGGTCGACGCGCTCGATGAGATGAATCGGGAGCTCGGCAGTATAAGGGACCTGCAAGCAAACCGTATTGAGAAGATCGAACGCGACCAGCGGCGCTTCTCCGCCGAAGTAACAGCCCTTGCTCGGGCCCTGGCTCCGAACCTTGTCAAACTCGACCCAGTGGAGGCGATGGCTGAAATCGAGCGGCGGCTCGGGGATGCCGAGCAGGCCAAGGAAGACGCCAGCAGGAAGGAGGAAGAGATCAAGGAAATTGAGCGGGACATTCATGCTCAGAGCCGAAACCTACAGAAAGCTGAATCCCTGATCGAGAGCCTACAAGCGCAAGCAGGGGCCGGCGATATCGAAGGCCTGTGGGCAGCGATCAAAAGAGCGGACGATAAGCGAACCATGGAGGACTCGCTGGAAGAGCTGACTAACGCCATCTGGAAGGATGGCGATGGGCATAGCCTAGAGAGGCTGGAACAAGAGTGCTCCGAAGTTGACTTGGACGAGACCCCTGGTCGCGAGGACGCCTTGCAGTCCTGGATCGATCAGCTACGCAAAGATGCGGACGAGGCACGAGATAGGCTCCGCGAAGCAAGGAATGCGTTCGAGAGCGTCGGAGGCGAGGAAGCTGCCGCCGTAGCGGAAGGTGCGCGCCAAGGTGCCCTCGCAGAGATTCACGACGTCTCCGAACGCTTCGTCCAGGCACGCGCAGCGGCCTGCCTGCTGCGCTGGGCGGTGGAGCGTTACCGCAAGGAGAGACAAGGCCCCATGCTTGCCCGCGCCGGGGAGTTGTTCTCTAGGCTCACGCTCGGCTCGTTCACGCATCTCGACCTCGAATTCGACGATCAAGACCAAGCCCGAATCGTCGGCTGCCGACCAGGCGGCGCGCGCGTTCCGACGCACGGGATGAGCGACGGCTCTGCCGATCAGCTGTATCTCGCGCTTCGTGTAGCTGCCCTCGAGAGCTATCTCGAGCTATCTCCCCAATTGCCGTTCTTGGCGGACGATCTGTTCATCAACTTCGACGACCAGCGATCCGCCGCCGGATTTGAGGTCTTGGCAAGTCTAGCCGGCCGCTGCCAAGTCATATTCTTCACACACCATGACCACTTGGCCGCGCTTGCGCAGCAATCGCTGGGCTTCCCGGTCCATGTGTTCCGGCTCTAGATTCCATGTCTTGGCGCCAGCTTTGCGGTTGAGTCACGGGTTCGGCCCCAGCCTGCTCTTGTCGGCGCAGCCTCGCTAGCGTGGCGACTCGGCGTTGCGAGGCTCGTTTCATGTCGGGCTCGCGCGCTGCGCAACAGTAAACTGACATTCAGGAATGGGGTTGGGTGAGCGAATACCAGTACTACGAGTTCCAAGCCGTTGACCAGCCGCTCGGCGAGGCGGACAGGGCAGCTTTGAGGAAGCTCTCTTCTCGAGCTGACATAACGGCGACGAGGTTCACGAACGAATACCATTTCGGGGATTTCCACGGCAATCCTCGTAAGTTGATGGAGCGCTGGTTTGACCTGCATCTGTATCACGCAAGTTGGGGCACGCGGACAATCATGATCCGAATCCCTAAACAGCTCTTGGATGCGTCGAGGCTTGACGAATTCATAAGCGAGGTCGACGAAGTCGAGATCCACGCGGCCGGCAAGAACGTAATCGTCGAGATTAGCTTCAGTTCCGAGGAGTCGGGGCACGGTTACGGTTACGGCGACGACGGCGTTCGCGGGCTGCTTGATGAGCTGGCACCACTCCGCAATGACCTGCTCGCTGGAGACCTCAGAATGTTCTACGTTCTCTGGCTGACTGCTCTGGAGCGGGGCTTTTTCCTCCCGGATAGACCGGAGCCTCTACCGGGAATCGGGCCGCTGTCTGCTTCGCTCGCGGGATTCGCCAGTTTCTTCGGGGTTGATCGCGACCTCGTGCAAGCAGCGGCGGAGTCGCCCCGCAGTTCCGACCGCGGCGACCCCCTCTCCGATGTCTCCCACGAAGTGATTCAGTCCATACCAGAGGATGAGAAATCGGCGCTACTATTGCGCCTTGCCAACGGCGACCCACATGTGGCCCCAGAGCTCCGCAACAGGATCCGAGCGGCCCGCGCCGTCGCGGAAGCACGCTCCGGGCGCAAGCGGCGCACAGTCGCAGGGATTCGTAAGCGCAGCCTGGCCGTAGGTGAGGAGCGCAAGGCCGCGGGGGCTAGGAAGCGGGAGGAGCAGCGGCGCCGGAAAGCACAGGAGGCCGCGCGAGCCCAACGGGCGCGCCTAGATTCCGTGACGCGCCGAGGAGAGCGCGTATGGGACGAAGTTGAGCGGGAACTCGAATACGTGAGCGGTCCGGGCTACGACCGCGCGACGGCCTTGCTGGTTGACCTGCGGACGCTGGCGCAAGAGGAGGGCACGGAGGCCGCTTTTCAGAGTCGCGTCCAGTCGATCCGCGAGAGACACGCTCGCAAGCCCCGCTTCATCGAGCGGCTAGACAAACAGCGGATCGGCCTCGGCTGACAAGGGTTCGCGTTCAGGGGAGTCACTCGCGAGATCCGATGTTTGACGTAGACCGGCAGTCGTCGAGATCGTGGCGTGGAAGTCCGCGAGCACCGAAAACCGCCTGGCCGGGATGATTGCGCAGGACACACCTCCAGACTGTGCGTCAATCCGTGGAATCAGCGAATAGGGTCGATACCGCTCGGGATGCCGCGGATGGATGGCGCTCAGAATGCTCCGGAGATGGGAGTCGGCATACTAGAGGTCTCCCCCTGCGCTGGATGACTCATGGCCCTCCCCTCTGGAGCGAATCCTCGGAAGCGTCCATCGCGGGATGCCGGCACGGGCCGCGCGAGCAAAACGTCGGAAGTAACGTGCGTTCTGCACGGGGGCTGGCTCCCCGACTGTGATGGCGGCGCGTTCGCGCTGTGGGCCGAGAGCGCCAACGCGATTCGTCGGCCCCGCGAATCCGAGCACCCGTTCCAACTCCGGGCGAACGAGCTTGCCGCGATGGTTGAAGATGCATTCTCGTCGCTGTGGGATTCCGATCCCACGGCGCTGCGACCGAGACATGTTTGGGCGACGTTGCCCGGGGATGGTATCAACCCGTCTCCGTCCCTAGAATTGCAGGCTGACTTGGTCGGCGAGATCTCCGAGCCGACATCGTGGGGAGCTTGGCGGTTGGACGCAGTTTTCGTTCCCGACCCGCTCGCGTCGCTAACGTCGAGCGACTTGCGGCACGCAGAGGGCCTCCAGACGGTCCGCATCGGCCAAGATCTCAGATTCTGGAGCCAGTTAGCGGTCGCTCTCGGGTGGGTCGTGCGCCGGCACGAGTACCTGCCAGCGATCTTCCCAAGGCGGGCGCGCAGGGCGAGCAGACGGGGGCAGCGAAACAAGAACCCAGCCTTTGAGTTCGAAGCGGGGTGGGAACTCGCAGACGCCGCAGAGGAGAGCATTGTCGATCCGTTCGCACGCTGCATGCCGGGAGCATGCCGGGCGATCTGGGCGGAACAGCCCGAGCAGGCGGGCGCAGAAACTGCTCTGCGCGAGCCCCGTGAGTTGGTGAGGCATTTCCTGGCCGTGCAGCTTCAGCGCCTGGTCCAGACAACGCGCTTCACCATGACAGCACTCAATAGCGTTGGGGGCTCCTTCCTGGCCGATGCGCTTCCGGACGACAACCGATCGCGGACGCATTCCGTTGAGACACCAATCGAGGAATCCGACTGGAAGGGCTGGCGGCGCTGGCGGGACCGGATCCAGAGGTCGGCCGTGGGCACGGACGAGCGGGTCTGCTTCCGATTGGCCGACCCGCACCGCGACTCGCCCGACACTTGGCGCTTGGAGTGGCTGCTTGCCTCACGGCGTGACCCGTCTCTGCTCGTACCGCTCGCGGATTTCTGGGCAGCGGGCAATGGGGGCGAGTGGCGCTCCGCGCGCAGCGTTCGAGAAGTGCTGCTCCAGCTCGGCCAAGCTGCGCGGATCTACGAGGGGTTGTGGGCGGGGATGAACAGTGCCGCGCCTGCGGGCGTCAGCCTCGACCGCGACTCGGCGCTGGAATTCCTCAGAACCCACGCCCCGATCCTCCAGAGCGCAGGGTTTCGCGTGATCGTGCCCGCTTGGTGGACAGCCACCGGCCAGCGCCGACTGCGCCTGCGCTTGGCACCGCGTGAAGTCGCTGCATCCGAGAGCGTGGGCGCGGAGTCTTCCGGGATGCTCGGATTCGACGCGCTGGTGGACTTTCAGGCGCAGATCGTCCTCGACGGGCAGCCTCTCACGCGTGAGGAGTGGGAACGACTCGTCGCCTCGAAGCAGGGTCTGGTGCAATTGCGCGGCCAGTGGATGGAACTGCGCAGCGAGGACGTAGCCCGGCTCGAGGAGTACTGGCAAGCGGGCGACGAGTTGGGGAGTATGACGGTTGCCCAACTGGTTCGGGCACAGGCCGGATCAGAAAGCCTCGAGATCGATCCGGACTCCGGTTTCGGTCGGATGCTGGCTGCATTGCAAGGCAGCGGCGCTCTCGAGATGCTCGAGCAACCAGCCGGATTCGTCGGCACACTGCGCGCGTACCAAGTTCGGGGATACTCCTGGCTCGCGTACCTGGAGCGCCTAGGATTCGGAGCCTGTCTGGCGGACGACATGGGCCTCGGCAAGACCATCCAAGTTCTCGCGACGATTCTCGGCGACAAGATTCGAAACCCGAACGCTGGCCAGACCCTGCTGATAGCGCCCACATCGGTGTTGGGGAACTGGCTCAGAGAAACTGCGCGGTTCGCCCCGGGGCTGTCGGCGTGCATTATCCACGGCCCACACCGACCCAGAACCGAGGATGCTCTGGCGGAAGCGATTCGCGGCAAAGACATCGTCATTGCGTCGTTCGGAGTCGCGCGCCTAGACGCCTCCCGCCTGAAGAAGATCTCGTGGCACCGCTTGGTGGTAGACGAGTCCCAGAACATCAAGAATCCAACCGCAGCGGTGACGAAGGCGGTCCGCAGCTTCAATGCGCCCCGCAGGATCGCACTAACCGGCACACCGGTCGAGAACCGACTGATGGATCTCTGGTCGCTGTTCAGCGTTCTCAATCCGGGGTTCCTAGGGGCAGCGACCGCGTTTCGCAAAGAATTCGAGCGGCCGATCATGCGCGATCGCGACCAAGCAGCGGCTCAGAGCCTGCGCGGCATGGTACGACCATTCATCTTGCGGCGCATGAAGACCGACAAGGCGATCATCCAAGACTTGCCGGACAAGGTCGAGCAAAATTCTTACTGCAACCTGACACCTGAGCAGGCGGCCTTGTATGAAGCAGTCATCGCAGACCTCGAAACGAAGCTTGAAGGTGCCGAGGGGATCGGAAGGCAGGGCCTGATGCTGTCCACGCTCATGCGCTTGAAGCAGGTTTGCAACCACCCGGCGCAATTCCTGCAGGACGCCAGCGAGTTCTCCGCATCACGCTCGCACAAGCTCGCGCGGGTCTGCGAGATGTTGGACGAGATCGAGTCCGAGGGCGAAAGCGCCTTGGTGTTCACACAATTCGCGGAGGTGGGCAAGGCGCTCGAGGCTCTGTTCCGGCGGCGGTATTCGGGAGCCGTCTACTACCTGCACGGCGGAACGCCCCGGGCGAGGCGGGAGCACATGGTGCAGGAGTTTCAAGACCCGGATTCCGAGCGGGCGACCTTCGTCCTCTCTCTGCGGGCGGGCGGGACAGGCATCACTCTCACGCGAGCCAACCATGTCATCCACTTTGATCGCTGGTGGAATCCCGCCGTGGAGAACCAGGCCACGGACCGGGCCTACCGGATCGGCCAACAAAAGGCCGTTCTTGTCCACAAGATGGTGACGATGGGCACGGTTGAAGAGCGCATCGACGAGATCATCGAATCCAAGAAACAGCTGGCCGAGGACATCGTCGGGAGCGACGAGTCGTGGCTGGCGAGCCTCGACAACGAAGCGTTCCGGAATCTTGTCGCCCTCGACCGCAGTCAGGCGGTGGTCGAATAAGGAGGTCCGATGGCTGCTAGAAGCAAGACTTGGTGGGGTAAAGAGTTCCTCAGAGCCTTGGAGGAATGCATGGACCCCGGTCGCCTATCGCGGGGTAGGAGCTACGTCGCGCCGTACCGCCGGAAGAGCTTTTCGATCCGGCAAGGAAAGATCACAGCCACGGTGGTGGGGAATATCAACCCCTACTTCCACGTCTACGAGACTCCGTACTATCAGGTCGAAATCGGATTCCAGAGAATCGCAATCACCCACTGGAACAAGATCCTCAAGCGATTGGGATCGAATGCCGACTGGGCAACTCACCTCGTGCTGGGTGAAGTGCCTCCGTCGATCGACGATGCACTGGAGGGAGCACGAGTTAGGATGCTGCCCCGCTCGAGCCGAGAGATTCAGGCTTCGTGCTCGTGCCCGGATTGGGTGAATCCCTGCAAGCACATCGCAGGCGTCTACTACCATGTGGCTTCGCTGCTTGATCGTGATCCGCTGTTGCTGTTCGAATTTCGCGGCTTAGCGCGCTCGAAGCTCCTGAAGGCAGTAGCGCAGTCGGAGTTCGGCGCAGCCTTGCAGAGCGACGCCGACGCAGCCGACCCCGACCTCGCAGCTTCAACTCTCACGCCTCGATACCCGTCCGTTGTCTCGGAGGAATGCGAGGCCGACGTCTCGGACCTGCGCGCTTTCTGGCGTGGCAGGCCCCTGCCGCAGGGCAGCGGGCCGGATCGCCAAGTGCCGCCAATTTCGGCCCTCTTGCTGAGACGCGCGGGCGATTACCCTGAATTCTGGCACCGCGATATATCGTTCTTGGAGACTATGGCAGCAATCTATGAACGCATTGCGAAGCGGCTGCCTCTGGACCGACGCCCCAGCGATGAGGGTCGCCAGTAGGCAGTCCATACGGTACGTGGGGCGTAAGGACCTGTCCCACCAACCCATCAGCCTGCCCCATAGGCCCAAGAAACGCAGACCCACTGGGAGTGTCGTGGACAAGTGCTGGTAGTCGACACGGCCGAATCCTTGTTCGCGTGCGATCGCTCGCCCCGTTCCGGGGCAACTGCAGTGGTGTAGCTTTGTGCTTAGCCCATCTTCGTCACGAATTGATTTCGACCGAATTCGACTGAATTGGATCGCGTCGTGCGCGTATGTGCTTGATTTCACTAACAAGGCATCTCCCGCTTAGGGCCAGCGGGTAATCACCGCTATGTCGTAGACTCGCCCGGACCTCCAGCATTGCCGATTAGGTTTCCTATGCTGAATACAGGCACGTAGGTCGCACACGATGGCCAAGCGCTACATCTGCTTAGTCTGCCGCAACGAGATCGCGCATCCCAACGCGGAATGCCCGTATTGCAAAGCGCGCTCGGTCATCGCGGAGGGTGCTTCGCCGCGCATCCTGGGCATGGTATTCGGCGTGATGGCTGCGGTCTTCGCGGTGACAGGCTTCTATGCCAAGTCTTTCAAGGCCGAGCGGAGCACTCGAGGACAGCACCACTTCGGAGTGGCGCAAGAACTGTTGGCCGAAGGCAACCACGCCAACGCCATCAAGGAATACCGCAACGCTCTGTCGTACGCCAAGGAAGAGCCCGACTACCGCCTCGGCCTGGCGCGCGCGCTGTTTGAGGATGAGCGCTATGCGGAGACCGAGAATCACCTCGTGGACCTGCGGAGCCAGGATCCCACTTCGGGAATCCTGAACTATCTGCTGGCGCAGCTGGCTGCCAGGGAGGGACGGCTGGACGAGGCCGTGTCGTACTACCGAACGGCCATCCACGGAAGGTGGGAAGGAGATACCGAGGGCCGGCGCCTGAACCTACGCCTGGAACTCGTCGACTTGCTGGAAACTCCCGGACGCGACGAGCAGTTAGCCGCAGAACTCATCGCGCTTGCCGAGATCATGCCTGACGACCGTGGCATTCAGCACAAGCTGGGAGCGCTGATGTTGCGAACGCAGCTGTTTGACCGCGCATCGTCCCTGTTCCAAACCCTGCTGGAAGCGGACCCGCGGGATCACGAAGCGCTCCTGGGCCGGGGTGAAGCCGAGTTCCAGCTGGGCAACTACATTACCGCCAGGACCCAGTACAACCGTGCCAAGCTGGTGCAGGACGACGACGCCACGAACGAGCGCATCGCGCTCTGCAACCGGATCATCGAACTCGACCCCACGCGCCGCGGGATCGGTCTCCGAGAGCGCTTCCGTCGCAGCCGCGTGCTGATCGAGCGCGCCCGCGCCGCGACGCTGAAGTGCCAGAACCCGTCTGGCGACGCGTTCGTTGGCCCTCTCGTCGCACTACCGGCTGGCTTGGCCTCGGCGTTGGAGAACGCCGACCAAGCGCTGGCAGGGCGGCCCGGGCGCGCGACTGACGAGACGGTCGAAGCAAACACTCTCACCGCGGAAGAGCTCTGGAACCAAGCCAGTCCCCTGTGCGAGGCGTCAGGCCCGCCGGATCCGCCTCTCGTGCACGTGATGGCCAAGCTGTCGAGATGAACACCATCCGCGAGATCTTGGGCAAGCTCTCCACGATGGGGAAATCAGGCCCCGTCCTGGACGAGCCGCAGCGATTTCTGCTGCTGTCGATCATCATCGGCATCTTCTCGGGGCTGGTCGTGGTGTGCTTTCACATCTCGATCGAGCTCCTCAACTGGATCACGATCCACTCGCTCGCCCCCGGGGCGAAATACCTCACACCGCTCTGGCCAGCCCTGGGCGGCGTGGCGGCCTACCTATTGGTCTTCTTCGTCGTGCCGACGGCGCGCGGCACGGGAGTGAACTACACCAAGACCGCCGTCTACGCCTCGGACGGCTACATTCCGTTCCGGAGCGTGCTGGGAAAGTTCGCCACCAGCACGCTGTCAATCGGAACGGGAAACCCGATGGGGCCAGAGGACCCGGCTCTCCAGATGGGCGCCGGGATCGCCTCCCTGCTAGGGCGCATCTTCCACCTCACACGCGACCACATGAGGCTCATAGCTCCGATTGGCGCCGCGGCCGGAATCGGGGCGGCCTTCAACACGCCCATCGCTGCCGTCCTGTTCGTGATGGAAGAGGTCATGTCGGCCTGGAACGCCGGAGTGCTCGGCTCGATCGTGCTCTCGTCCGTATCCGCCGTGGTAGTCAGCCGCTGGTTCCTGGGCGACGAAGTGCTGTACCAAGTGCCGGAGATCGAGGTTGGCGATTACTCCGAATTGCTGCTCTACGCGGCGATCGGCGCGGTCGGAGGATGGCTTTCCGCTCTGTTCTGCCGCTACTCGATCATGCTGCGCGGGCGAATTCTCAAGCTCCGCGAGCGCCGCAGGTTGTGGCTGCCGGCGGTGGCCGGCCTCGCCGTCGGGATCGTCGGCACGTACGCGCCGGAAACGCTCGGTGCCGGCTACCAAGTGATCGATGGCGCCCTGCACGACCGCTTCGCATGGAACCTCCTGCTGGTGCTGGGACTGCTCAAGCTGCTCTCCACCGCGCTGTGCTTCGGCTGCGGCACGCCGGGCGGGCTGTTCGCGCCGACGCTGTTCGTGGGTGCCATGCTGGGCGGCGGACTGGCCGGCCTCGCCCAGCTGGTCTGGCCTTTGTCGACCAGTTCGGTCGCAGCCTACGTGCTGGTCGGGATCGGGGTCTTCTTCGCAGGGGTGTTCCGGGCACCGATGACTTCCGTATTCATGGTGTTCGAACTCAGCGCAAGCTATGTGGTGATCCTGCCCGTGATGATTGCCAACACGATCGCGATTCTGGTTTCGCGGCGCATGGAGCACGATTCCGTCTTCCAGATGGCCGCCTATCAGGACGGCCTGGACCTGCCTTCGATCGAAGACCGCCGAGAGACGCCCGCCTTGAACGTCGAGGACGCCATGCAGAGGACACGGGACTTGGTCGTCTCGGATCGGATTTCAGTGGCTGAAGCGCTGAAGACGATCGAGAGCTCCGACGCCGATGCACTGCTGGTGGAAGTGCGCTACGGCCAATGGCGCTGGGTCGGCAAGCGCGAACTCGAGCGCGCGAAGGACAACGGGGACGAGCACAACAGCCTGCACAAGACGATGAAGATGTGGCCCGTGGTCCGCACCTATCCAGACCTGCCGCTAGACCAAGCTCTGCGCAAGCTGGCGATCTACCCGGCGCTGCCGGTCACCAGCCGCGTCAACCCCAGCTTTCTGCTCGGCACCCTGACCTTGGCCGACGTGCACCGGGCCTACGGCATCACGCGGCAGGAACCCAAGGCCGAGGCAAGCGGCGTCGGGTCGTCGTCGGCTCCCGGCGCGCCGCAGGGGTGACAGCTATGGGGGATGGGCAGCAACTCAAGGAGTTCGGCAGGCTGACCGATGCCAGCCTCCGCGCGGCATGGCCACACGAAGCCCACGACTTCACGCCTTGGTTGGCCGAGAATCTGGAGCGGCTCTCAGAGGCGATCGGCATTCCTTTGGAAGCAGAATCCAGCGAAGTTCGGGTGGGGAAATTCGCAGCAGACATTTTGGCTAGCGGTCCCGAAGGGCAGTCAGTGCTGATCGAAAACCAGCTCGAGTCATCGGATCACTCCCACTTCGGTCAGATCATGACCTATCTGGCCGGCCTCGACGCTCGAGTGGTGGTTTGGATTGCGCGCGACTTCACCGACCCTCACATTTCCGCGATCCAGTGGCTGAACCGGCACACCGACGACGAGTTTGCATTCTTCGCTGTCAAGTTGAGGGTGGTAACGATCGCCGACTCTCCTCTGGCCCCGATCTTCGAAGTCATTGCTAAGCCGAACAACTGGGAGCGTCAGGTTCGTCGAGAAAGCTCTGGTTCGAGAGCCGAGAACATCACAAATTACCGTGAGTTTTGGACGCACTATGCCCGGCGTTACCCAAACGATGGCGTTAGCGCGAATCATGGCCACTCCAACTTTTGGATCCGCCCGCGCAAGGATGCGCCAGCGGTTTCGTTGGCATTCTCGTATGCGGGAGGCCAAGTCGGCATCTTCTTCGCACCACGCGGCCTCTCGGACGAGGAGATGAATCAGTGGCTCAGCAAGCGCAGGCTCGACCGTCACGGTCATTGGAAGAGCTTCGACACCTCCAACCGTGGGAACTGGGATGCTATCTGCAATTGGCTCCACAACAAGCTGGGACAGTACCTCACGATGGTCGAGGCCGATCCTGAAGAATCCAAATAGGTAGCAAGATCGAGGGACTCCGTACTTTCGGCCAGTGCCTCTTGGATCGGCTCGCTCCTGCGTGGCGGGAGGGGAGATCAGAAGGCGCGATCCTCAACTAGGCAGACCTGGCCGTTGAGCCGATACCGCCTAAGCAGGCCGGGAAATCCCAGCCACACTTAGGATCTGGGAGTTTGCAGATTCGCGCTGCGATCCGGTTTGCCCGTTCGGGCCGACCTGAGCGAGCACCGGTAAAGGCGTCTTGCGATCCGCGACCCGTCTCCGCCTGCCACTGGTCTACCCGCCCAGATAGGCATCGTCCATCTCCACGATGCCTGCAGCTGCTTGGCAGTCCTACCGCTCGCGCACGGCCTGCATCAGTTGGTGCTTGACCATTCAAGGCGCTTTCGGCTCACCCCCAGCTACCGCTTCAAGTCCATGGCCGAAATACCGTTCTTGGACTGAGTGAGCTAGTACCTCGCCAGCCAAGTACCAAGGCTCAGCGGCAGCTTGGTGTTGCGGTGTTAGAAGCCACCCCCATAGTGGTACCAAGGACCCGTTCCATCAAGCTGGATCAAGGTCCACTCGTACTCTCGAGTACCGTCTTTAGAGAGTTGGCGACCAGAGAATCCAGGTGTTGTCCGTACGGAAGCGAGAAGCTTTGCAATCACATTTCTGTCCTTTGAACTCAGCTCAACTAATTTGACACCTACCACTTCGATCACATGATTCTCGGGCGTACATGAGCGAGCAACAAAGTCCCTCCAACCTGCCATCCTCTCGGCGTTTTTCCTAGTGTTCGGATGAATATGACTTAGGACTGTTTCGACATCGAACTGGACGTACGCATCCAAGATTCGCATGAGAGTCTCGGATGGTGACAGGTCTGACGTGTCTTTGCTACCGCTTAGAGAACGGCCTGCCTGCGAAGCCGAGGTCTGCTCTGACATCGAATCCGAACGATCCAGCGCGGAACAGCCGAGTAGGGAACAGGCTAGGCCTAGGCTCACAATCCAGTTCTTCCACGCGAATCCGATCTTCATCGCGCATGGCCGAAGCGCTGTCAGAGTGTCCACCGCACACTCAGTGGTTCTTACTCTCTGTAAGTCGTGGCGTTGCATGGCTCTAGTCGTCACAGTACACCACTGGGGAGAACTCGGCAAGGTGGCTTGCGCGCCGATAGGCCGGACGCACCGACACTGCCCCATTGCCGTCCTCCCGTCAGCTAAGCGCAGCCAAGCGGATGAAGGCAGGCGACAGCACCTTGTAGGGATCGCAGCCCGAGGCTTGGTTTTCCCTGGCTGGGCGATCATGTCAGTTTCGGAACTCATGCCCACAAATTGTGGGGTGGCCTGAGGAAACTAGGAATCCGACAGACAAGCCCGAAGGATGAGGATCATGGATCGCCCAACGACTTAGAAAGAGCTTACCGACGGTCTTGAGCGTGATGACACGAAGTTGGAGTTAGTGAGAGACTTGTCGGCTCAGGCGTCGTGGTCGTGGTCGCAGCCGAAGCTCGCGGGCACTCCGTGCTTGTTCAGCTCCGCGATACCAATGCGCGAGGTGTAGTAGCCCTCGACCGTCATGCGCTTGACCTTGGCAAAAAACTCCGCCCCAAGCCTCAACTCTGGGTCGTCGCTGCCGTCTAGCGACTCGAGGATCTCGACCTGCTGCGCCTCTTCGAGGGCCACGAAAGGCGATTCGTGCAAGCCGATCGCGTGACCGTCAAGCCATCCGAGGCCCTTGAGGAACGCGTGGCCGCGGTCCGGGTCGACATCATGCAGCATCAGGTCGATGTATTCGTTGACCTTCGCGGCCTTCGCACCCGGCGTGTCGGTCGCGGGGATGATCAACTCGCTGAGAACCACGACGGTCTCGTTCTGATGCTCATCGAGGAGCATCGGCTGCCACGGCACTTCGGCGACAGCCTGGGCGGCCACTCCCGGGGCGGGAGCGATCGTGGTGACCAGCGGCCCGGCAGCCGCAGCACCCGTGCCGACAAGGGCGGACTTGAGCCAATCGCGACGTTCCAAGGCAGGTTCTCCGGAAAGACCGTCATTGTACTACCAGACGGAAGGCGCGAGGCGGCGAGCGGGGATCGTTTCGGAAACTCAAGATGATTCGCTTGCGATGCTATCGCGACCAAGAAAGATCCGGGTCATCCCTGCTGGGCCGGGGCGTCTGAACGGATATTCTGGCCGGAGCCGATGCTGTGCGTTCTCTGTGTGCTCTCGCGACAGCCTCTCCAACTCCCTTCGTCGTGGCCCCAAGCATGGTCCTCTTGATCCTGGCACCTTGCAGGTCCGCCCCAGTCGCGTCGGCACCAAGTAAGTTTGCACCTTCAAGATTCGCGTTCCTTAGGCTGGCCTCCCTCAAATCAGAGTTGCGCAAGTCGGCCTCGGTGAAATCCGCTCGGTCGAGAAGGGCCTGCTGAAAGTTCACGCCAACTAAGACCTTTCTACGAAAGTCCGCACCGCTCAGATCCGCACGTTCGCCCTGCTGGCCATTCGAGTCCGTCCATATTTGGTGCAAGGCGAGAACGCGAGCCAACGAGCGGTCTGCCGGTGCCGCCTGTTCAATCACCTGCATACCCCTACGGTGGAGTTGCTCTTCGACAGCGATGCGAAATCTCAGGGCTCGATCATCCGCCGTTGTGACCCCAGAAAGAAGTTTGTCATGTGGGAATGCTTGACGATACTCATCCGCGAGCGCCTCGTAGTCGCGGGTGTAAGTGTCCGCTGATCTGATTTGCTCCGCCGAGAGCATATCTCCGTACTTGTCAGCAATAAATCCTAGATCGAATAGATCGCGTGCCCGGTTGCGGCCGGCAGACGCCCTCATCTTCTGGTCAAAGATCGCTGTCACCCTGTAGGTGCGGATCCCATCAATCATCACTACATCATCTTCATTGGGTGTCTCGCGAAAGCTCAGGTCAATGTTCAGGAGCCGGTCACCCCGCGTTGCTGGATGCTCGTAATGAACCTTGAACCGCTGGCCGACGTCAGTATCCTTTCCGACGATAAAGTCTGCTAGCTCCACGCCTGCATCGCGAAGCCCCGTCTCGACAAAGTCCCTAATTGCAACTGGTCCTTCGGCGTCGAAGTCAAGATCGGTCGAGTGTCTGTCCAGCCCATATACGAGAGCCAAGGCGCTCCCACCCTTAAAGACGTAGGGCGTAGCTTGGAGCCGACCAAGCACTGCCAGCATCACACTCTCGTGGATTTTCTGATCTGGCCTCAGGAAAATACTACGGTCGGAAGCCATTCGTCGTGGATCGCTCTCAATTCAGGAGCGAATTGCTTGCCTAGCGGTTTGAGATATTCCTCAACCAAATGCTCGATTTGCTCTTCAGTGTCCAACCACTGATTGATGCTGTATACCGGACAATACCTTGGGTGCCTCAGACAACGCCCGTCCGCAGTGTCCAACACCACGTAGTCGGCGATTGCACGGTAGTGGTTAGCCACCCAAACCGGTCCGCAATCTGGAGGGATCACCCAGTCGGCTAGGATGTGAGCCATGTCGCGCACGCCTCTACTGCCGAGACTCGGGGTGGAGTCGCCCCAGCCTCCCGGTCCAGCGAGCGTCAAGGTGTGCGGATTGTCCACCGTGGTGAAGAATGAATCATCTTGGTGCCAGTCTCCCGTATACTCGCCGGGAACGCGGAGGTTGAGAGCCGCTTGGTACGACACATACTGAGTCGGTGACGTGACAGGAACGCGGACCGGACAGAACTTGACACCATAGTCGTTCTCCTCCCAAGGAGGCCCGATCGTTGGAAGCAGCTGCTCTTCTGTTTCCGTAGCAGGCATCACACCCTAATGGTGCCATAGGATCGCGGCGAAGCCCGTCGGCAATCCCCGATTGCGGCGCGCTCAGCGGAATCGGTCGGTGCCTGGCAGGCGCAACGCAGCCCCTGCCGACAAGAAAAGGGCCGCGCCAAGAGCGGCTTGGCCGGTGGCGCCGCCGGGGCGGGGGTGGATGGGTGGGGCCGCCGCTCCCAGGGGGCGGTGAGTCTTATTCATAAGGCCCGCAGCGCCACATGAAGCCGACGGTGAAGGTGTTTTGGTCCATCGAGAAACCGTCAGCGCAGGACGGACACCCGAAGAACGCTACGTCGGACCAGTCGCGCCGGTACTCGATGCGCGTCAGGAAGCGCGGATCCTCCTTGACCGGCTGCACCTCGAAGGTGATCGTGTTCTCGCGCAGGTTTTGCACCGTGCCGGTGGAGCGAGCGTCCGAGTCGTCCAAGAACTCGATGCGGTAGGCCAGCCGAATCTGGTCCGACAGGTGCACGCGAGCGTACCCGCCCATGCCCCAAGACGTGGCTGCGATGCCCATCGGGTCATTGACGGAGATGTAGTCCAAGTTGACCATGACCTCGAAGCGGTCGTGCAGGCCGCCGTACATGTTCCAGCTGAAGTTCTTGAGCAAACCGGTCGCGCCCTGGTCGCCTTCCGGTCCCGAGATCCAAGTGGCTGTGGTATTGAAACGGTCGCTCGGGGCCGCCGAGATCTGAGCACCGTACGACTTGCCCGAGTTCTGGTCCCAAGCGTTGTCGAATCCGTTGACGAGCATGAACGTCGCAGTCACGGTGTCGTTGAGCGGAGTGCTGATCTTGGCACCGAAGTGCGAGAACGGCTCGTTCCACGCCCAAAGGATGCCCCGCGTGTAGTTCCAGTTCAGGTGGGACTCGGCGACCTCCAGTCCGGCGATCGTGCCGAACGCGCCGACGTTGAACTCCGCACCGTTGGCGAACTGGTAGTAGCCGTAGGCCTGCTGGATGTAGATCACGTCCTCCAGCGGACCGGGTTCGAGCCCGTCGCGGAACAGGCGGGCGCCGGAGCCGAACCAGATGTCGGAGCGGAAGCCGATCGGCCCGTCGCCGCTGGCGTCGAACTCGAGCTTGGCCTGGTTCAGGCCGAAGCCACGCGAGTTCGGATTGGTGTAGTACAGCGTGTTGTAGCCGTCTTCGGGGGCGTTGGTGTTGTACGTGTAGTACGTGTCCAGCAACCCGGTGAATGAGATCGGCTGGCCGCCGCTGCTAGCCACGCCGACGGGCGAATCCTGGCTGGGCTCGGCTTCGCTCACGGCCGCCGGACCGTCCCACTTCGGCTGTTCCGGAGTCGCCGCCACGAGCGGTGGCTGGGGCTGCATGGGAGCAGCCAAGTCCACCGCAGTCTGAGGTGCCGACTCGACGGGCTCGGCTGCCGGCGCCGCGGCAACCTCGTCGCTCTCGTTGAGGGAATCGAGCATCGCTTCGAGTTTCAGCAGGCGCGCCCGTAGCGAACTCAGCTCCTCGCGAAGCGAAGCTTCGACATCAGCAGTCTCGTCCGAAGTTGCCGCCTCAGACGCAGGTCCCGCCAGCAGAGGAGCTGCGAGCAAGGCGAATGCCAGCAACGTAAGTGTTAGATTTTTCATGATGTCCTCCAGTGATAAAACCCGCACCCCCGGTGTGCCGGGGACGGAGCGGAAGGCTTGGGCGGGTTCGTATCGTTTGTCCAGGCGGAGGTTGCCCACCCGCCTGAAACTTCACAGTAAGGAACAGCCATAGGATGGGCAAGAAGATTCTTTTTATGGGCTAGATTCAGAATCTTTAATTGGATTGATGAAAGTTCAAATTATTTCATATCAATCATTTACAGACAATAGTGGACTATCTTGAATACGTTTGCAGTCGTCCGGAAGCACCGCTGAGGAAAGGAAATTTCGGGCGCTGTGCAGCAAGTGGCGGTGGGCGGTCTTCGTATGTCCGCAACGGCAGAGCAGGTGCGCCAGTTCATGGGCGAGCGGGGAGTAGCTCGGATCGCGTCGCGGCAGCCAGTGGCTTTGGTATGCGATCCAGGCCGTGTTGAAGTACGGAGCGGTCGTTTCCCCCTGGAGCCGGGGGCGGTACGAGACGGCCAGCGAAGCAGTGCCCGCCACTCGGCCGATCAGGAAGGCCACGGGATAGGCAGCGTCTGCGGGGAGCCGCGCTGCCAGCCGCGCCACTGTCGGCGGCACGCCCGTCACTGGGTCGGTTAGAGCGGTGTCGATGCGACGAGCCGGGGGCGGCAGGGCCAGCCGGACCAGGGTGACATCGCGGATGGCCACGCCGCAGGCCTCGAAGATGGCGGCCGTCTTGCGCAGCTGGCGGATGGCCCGCGCCTGGCTCCAAGGAGTTCGCCGGTCGAACGCCACTGTCGCGTCGAGGCTCAACGGCAAGCTGGGGCGCCCTTCGGGGTACAGGTCGCGCTCGGTCAGTTGGCGAGCCTCGGCCGAGCCGAATCCGGATTCTGCCCAGGGCGCGAACTGGCTCCGGGCTTCCACCGATGCCCCGCTGGCCAACAGCGTAACCAGAGACAGGGTGGCCCGTCGCGACAGCCCCCACCTATGCATGAGGTCCCATGATAGACTGCGGCAGGCCCGCCGGAATTGCATCGCGGCGAACTCGCCGCTGAACGCATCGAGACTGGGAAATGCATATCTCGAGCCTCGACACCCCCGCCCTGCTGGTCGACCTCGACAAGACCGAGGCGAATCTGGACCGGGCCGCCGTCTACGCCCGGCGCCACGGCCTGCTCCTGCGCCCGCACACCAAGACGCACAAATCACCGCTGATCGCACGGATGCAGCTGGACCGGGGTGCGGCCGGGCTGACCGTAGCCAAGGTGGGCGAAGCCGAAGTGATGGCTCAGGAGGGAGTGCCTAACCTACTGTTGGCATACCCGGTTTGGGGCGACGCCAAGTGGCGCCGCTTGGTCGAAGTCGCCAAGAGACTGCCGGTCACCGTGGCGCTGGACAGCGCCGAAGCGGCCGGCGGCCTGTCACGCCACGCGCAACAGGCGGGAATCACCCTCGGGATCTTGGTCGAAGCCGATCTGGGCATGCGGCGCTGCGGACTGCCGCCGGGGGAGAGCCTGGTCCGGCTGGCGCAGGCAGTCAGCACCATGGGCGGATTGCGCCTCGACGGGCTGATGTTCTACCCGGGCCACATCAACCTTGCCGCCGAGGCGAGCGAGCAGCAGATCGAGACCCTGCGCGGCGAACTCCGGGAGGTGCTTGAGAGCTTCCGGACGAGCGGCCTTCCGACCGAAGTGGTCAGCGGCGGATCCACTCCGACGCTGTTTCAATCGCACACAATCGAGGGCATGACGGAGATCCGTCCGGGCACCTATGTGTTCAACGACCGGACGCAAGTCGCGGCCGGAGCCTGCACATGGCAGGACTGCGCCGTGACGGTCCTAGTCACCGTGGTGTCGACTCCGCGGCCGGACACAGCAGTCATCGACGGGGGGTCCAAGACATTCACGTCGGATCCGCTGCGCCCAGGCGGGGACGGCGGCTTCGGCCGAGTCGTGGAGATGCCCTCAGCGCGGTTCCGTAGAATGAGCGAAGAGCACGGCCTGCTCGACTTGCGGGAGCATGCCGGGCCGCGGCCGCGCATCGGGCAGCGGCTGAGGATCATACCCAACCATGTGTGCGTCACCGTAAACATGCACGAAGCGGCCTACGGCCTGCGGGGCGACACGGTTCAGCGATCCTGGCCGGTGTCGGGACGGGGCAAGCTTCAATGAGACCCGGCACACAAGACTTGAGAAGGGAGCGGCAACGTGAGTAGCAACCAACAGCGATCGATCCGACGGGTAACCGCCCAAGGCGCGCCCAATCCCCAAGGGCCGTATTCCCACGCGGTCAAGGCGGCGGGCTTCGTATACGTCTCCGGGCAGGCGGCGCTGGATCCGGCGACGAGCAAGCCGATCCACGGCACGGTGGCGGAAGAGACTCGCCGTACGCTCGACAACCTTAAGGAAATCTTGGAAGCTGCCGGCGCCTCGCTGGAAAATGTCGTCAAGTGCAGCGTATTCTTGGCGGACATCCGAGACTTCGCCGCCATGAACGCGGTGTACGCAGAGTATTTCGACGCGGCCAAGCCGGCCCGGACGACCGTGCAGGCCGTGCTGCCCGCGGCCGGGCTGAAGGTCGAAATCGACTGTATAGCGTTCGTGGGCGATTGAGCCTGGCGACACCTCGTTGCAGGCATGACCGATCGGCTCGGATCCGGGCTGAGGCCGTCGACCTACAATGTCGGATGCTAGGAGCCTGCGGCGTCAGTACAGCGAAGGCGGCGCACGGGGACGAAGTGCTCTGCTTTGTGGATAGCCCGCGGCAAAAAGGCGCAGCGTGACGGACCACGATTGGATTCCAGGGCTTCAGGGCGCATTGTCTGCCGATCAGGCATTGCAGATCGCCATGCGGCACGTGGAGATAGCCGAGCGGGCGTTCATGGCATCCCGGCAGTCGGCAGACTTGGCCGCCAGAGTGGCGAAGGCGGATATGGACGAGGAAATGGAACGCGCGATGCGATGGGACCGGCCCGTCCCGCCCAACAGCCCGCTGATGGCAAAGATCGACACGGCTCTTGAGAACAGGAGAATGCATGCCGTGCAGGTGCTGGACGCGATGGAACGCTTGACGAGTGCCTTGACCATCCTGCACGGGGCAATGAAGCGCTCCGAAGGTTGCCAAGATGCGGCAACGATCTTTGAGCGGTGCGTCAAGGCGATGGCGGACACAACGGACTTCGCCGACGACATTCTGCCCAAGCGCTAGCCTCGGCACCCTTAACCTGCGCTGGATCGGTACGGGCCGAAGAGGCGGTTTGCCGCATTTGTCCCTCGTCGGAGGATTCAGCGGATGCCCCGGTACGTCGCCTTGACGACTACCGGGCGGAGCGAGCGGCAGCGCAGGCCGCACGGAATTGTCGCGCACCCTGTGATGAGGAGTCGAGTCGCCCAAGGGAGTCTCGACCCATCTGGGCAGAGAGCATTGCGGCGAGACTGCGCCAGCGCCTATGATGGGAGCCGCCGAAAGGGCGCGCGGCACTTGTCCAGCAGCCGCCGGGAATGCAACGCCGAATGTAACGGCAGCCCCGGCCGGTGCGTCAAGTGTTGATAGTAGGCGATGCCGAATCTGCAGTATCAGGACCCGCATTCAGAGCCCGGCCCAGGCACTCCGGAATTCGGCCCGCTAGTCATAGACTCCCTCCACGTCGGGTGGTGGCGCAACCTGCTCAACGAGGTTGCGGAGATGACCAACCCGCCCGAGCGCATCCAGATCCCGGACTATCCCCCGGCGCGGCCAGGGGAGTACGACTTCCGCGACCCCAATGTGTACTCGCTCGGCCGCCCGTGGTGGCTGGCGATCGTAGACACCTTGGGCGCGATGCGGGAATACGCGAAGCTGCCGCCGCCGCCAACATACCCGCCAGCGCGGCCGGGGATGCCGGACCTGCCGCCGCTCACCCTCCGCACGCTGGCGCTGCCTTGGTGGCTTGGATTGCTGGAGAGCTATCGGCTCGAGCAGGAGATGCGCAACGCACCTCCGCTGGTCGTGACATCGAAGCCGATCCAAGTCAAGGAGATCTGGGGAGATTTCAGCCGCCGCAAGGATGGCATGATCGCCACGGCCTGCATGCACGCGCTGGTCGTGCTGCTGATGTTCGGCTTTCAAGACAACGAGTACGTCGCGTCGCGCTCGGGTACCGTCACGCTGGTCGTTCCAGTCGACGTCTCGCCGTACCTCGCCCAGTTGCAGGCACCCCCCAGGCCCGATCCCGGCGAGAGTGGCGGGGGCGGCGGCGGCGGCGCGAACTCTCCGATGCCCGCGAGCCGCGGCAAGCTGCCGCGATTCTCGCTGGAGCCGCAACTCGCTCCGCCTAGCCCGATCATCCGCAATCGCAACCCGAAACTGTCCGTAGAACCGACGGTCCGCGTCCCGCCCGATATCAGCGTCCCGGACGTTGACCTTTCGGTGTTCGGGGACCCGTTCGGGGCGGACGGTCCGCCGTCGGCGGGTCCGGGCACGGGTGGCGGTATCGGATCGGGCCGTGGCACCGGCGTTGGATCGGGCCGCGGATCTGGAGTCGGCCCAGGATCTGGCGGCGGGATTGGCGGCGGAGTCTTCCGTATCGGCGGAGGGGTGTCAAGCCCGCGCCTGCTGTCCAAGATCGAGCCGGAATATTCCGAGGAGGCCCGCAAGGCGAAGTACCAGGGCGTGGTCATGCTGTCGGTTGAAATCTGGGAGGACGGGCTCCCCCACAACATCCGCGTGGTGCGCAGCCTCGGACTGGGCTTGGACGAGAAGGCCGTCGAGGCGGTCCGGCAATGGCGCTTCAGCCCTGGCAAGAAGGATGGCAAGCCGGTGCGCGTCCAAGCGCAGATCGAAGTTAGCTTCCGCCTGCTGTAGGCAAAGTCGACTTGCTGCGGGAAGTAGTCGGCATGCGCAGCCGCAAGGCGGCACGCATTGCCGCCCGATAGATGCTTTCGAACGAGGTCGCACGGCGTGCAAGCGCTCGTGTACGGCGAGGGGACGAAAGCCGTCTGGGCGGTAGACTGTGTGAGATGGTACGCCAAGTCCCGATAGCTCTCGCAGCACTAGCTGTTCTCGGTCAGGTGGCGACCGCCGAGTCTAGCCCAAGCCCGGCCGACCGCTTCGCGCTGTATAACCTTTGTGCGCCCATCGGGCTGTTGGTCGAGGAACTGCGGGAAGGCGGTGCTTCCACCGGTCTTGCAACGGTGCGATTGAAGGCGTTGGCGGAGGACCGATTGCGAGCGATCGGGTTGCACGAGTCTGATGCCGCGACTTTTCTGATTGTGGCTGCAAGCCGTTATGCGGTCCAGTTGCGGTATATGAAACCGGTCGTCGACGTTGCGAGCGGAGAGACCCGGACAATCCAGACGTTTTCCAGTTCGGCTGAGGTGCGCGACGGAACAGCTGCGGGCATCATTCTAGAGGTCTCGAAGCTATTGGATGGTTTCTTGGTCCGCTACAGGCGGGTGAATGAGCCCGAATGCGGCAACGAAAACCAACCGAAGCTAGCTAGCCGCGAATCGACGGTCAACCCTCTCCGTGGCGGAAGAGAAGGGACAGCCAGTCCAACGGAATCCGGTCCGCCGCGGTTAAGGAGGACACCCCGGGAAACAGGACAGGAAGAGGGCACGGGCGGCATCCGATGGGGACGCATGTGGCCAGTTCCAGAATCTGAGAGCGACGAGTCAAGGGTTCACCGAACTGGCGGCGAAGTCTCCAGTCCACGCCTTCTGTCCAAAGTCGAACCAAACTACACCGAAAAGGCTCGGAAGGCGGGGTTGGAAGGCGTGGTCATGCTATCGATCGAAATCTGGGAAGACGGTCGCCCCCATAACATCCGCGTAATGCGCGGCCTAGGGCTGGGCTTAGACGAAGAGGCGGTCGAGGCAGTCCGGCAATGGCGTTTCAGCCCGGGCAAGAAGGATGGCAAGCCGGTGAAGGTCCAAGCGCAGATTGAAGTCAGCTTCCGCCTGCTAGAGAGACCGGATCAGCTGTGAGCCCACAAACTACGAGCAATTCCGAAGTGAGCTTGCGCAATGATTGGGTCTAATAGGCCTGTCGCCTGAGAATCGCCGGTGCTAGACTCGCTCTCATGCCTGCAATGGATCGTCGCGAGTTCCTAGCAGCGGCATCTGGCGCTGCCACAGTCAGTGGCGGATGCGAAACCGCGAAGGCCCCGACCAATATCCTCTTCGTGCTCGCGGACCAATGGCGCAGCAGCGCCTTGGGCTGCGGGTCGGACGCGGTCGTGCGGACACCGTACATCGACGGCCTGGCCGCTGAAGGCGCGAATTGGCAAAGGGCTTATGCCGCCAATCCCGTTTGCACGCCCAATCGAGCGTGCATCCTGACCGGGCGCCATTCCCACCAGACCGGCATGGTTCGCAACGACATCCAGCTGCCGCCGCAAGAGGTCTGCTGGCCGGAGCTGCTGCGCAGCGCCGGCTACGCCACCCACTATGTCGGCAAGTGGCACTTGGACGGCCCGCCCAAGCCGGGCTATGTGCCGCCCGGCTGGAGGCGCAGGGGCTTCGCAACGTTCGAAGGATTCAATCGCGGGCACGTCTACCACAGGCACTGGGGCTTCGACGACAGCGGCGAGCCGCTGGCCGAGATCGCCGCCGGCTTGGACCCGTACTACGAACCGACGCTGCAGACGGATCTGGCGATCGACTTCATGCGCCGAAACCAGGACCAGCCCTTCGCTTGCTTCCTCTCTTGGGGGCCGCCACACACGCCGTTCCGACCACCGGACGCGCACGACCTCTACGAACCTGGCGAGATCGTCCTGCGCGGAAACGTGCCTGCGGAGCACGAAGCGCGGGCGCGCAAGGATCTGGCCGGCTACTACGGCCTGTGCGAGTCGCTCGACCACGAGATGGGACGGCTCCTGGCATTCCTGGACGAGAGCGGTCTGCGCGACAACACGCTGTTGATCTTCACCTCCGACCACGGGGAGCTGGCCGGTTCGCACGGCAAGTACCGCAAGGGGGAACCGGAGAGCGAGTCGCTCCAAGTTCCGCTCATGATGCGGCTGCCGGGACGCGTCGCAGCCGGGTCGGAACCCGAGACCCTGATCAGTTCCGTGGACCTGATGCCCACGCTGCTCTCGCTTTGCGGGATGCCGGCCCCGGAAACCTGCGCCGGCTCTGACCTGTCGGGCGCGGTGACGCCGGGCGGAACGGCTCCGAGCGTCGATTCGGTCTATTGCGAGGGCAAGATCTTGAACGCACCCGAGCTGAGGCCGGGCACAAACAGCCCCGATGCCCGCCCGTGGCGGTCGCTTGTGACCCAACGCTACAAGCTGAACGTCCGTGCCGACTACTCGATCGTCGATCGATTGTTCGACCTGCAAGAAGATCCCCTGGAGTTGCGCAACCTTGCCAACACCGTCGAAAAACGCAGCTTGCAGGACGACCTGCTGGCCGAGCTCAAGGCTTGGGGGCAAAGGACTGGCGATCCCTTCCCCGCCGCCCCGGAGCCTGCACGGAAGCGATACGAGAGCGGCGAAGGCTAGGGATTGCCGGCCGGAGTCAGATCCGACGCTTTGCGAAAGCCCGACTCTGCTACAGTTGCGTACTTATGAAGGATCCAGAATTGAGCCGCAGGGCGTTCGCCGCCGCGGCGGCCGGCGCCCTAGCGTTCCCGGTGCGCAGCCTCGCGCAACGGGACTGGACGAACGTCACGCCCACGCGGTATCCCGACCCTGATATCGTCTCGCTGGACAAGCGCTTCGACAAGTACAAGCTTGGCAACACGCCCATCCAGCGCCTGCATGTCGGGACTCTGTGGGCCGAAGGGCCAGCCTGGAACACAGTAGGCAAGTACTTGGTCTACTCCGACATCCCCAACAACGTGCAGTTGCGCTGGCTCGACGAAGACGGCCATGTGAGCGTGTTCCGCCATCCGTCCGGCAATTCGAACGGCAATACCTTCGACTGGCAGGGGCGGCAACTGTCGTGCGAGCACGGCAATCGCCGCATCGTCCGCTACGAGTACAACGGCAGCGTCACGGTGCTGGCCGACAGCTGGGAGGGCAAGCGGTTGAATGCCCCCAATGACGCAGTAGTGGATCCCGATGGAAACATCTGGTTCACCGATCCGGGGTACGGCAGCCTGATGCACTACGAGGGCAACAAGGGGCCGCTGGAGATCAAGGAAGCGGTCTACCGCATCGATGGCCAGAGCGGAAAGATGGAAATGGTGACCGACGAGATCTTCAAGCCGAACGGACTGTGCTTCTCGCCCGACTACAAGCTTCTCTATATTGCTGACACGGGGGCTTCGCACTACCCGGAAGCCGAGCGCGAGATCAAGGTCTGGGACGTGGACAACGGGCGGACGCTGCGCAACGGCAGGCGCTTCGTGTCAATGATGATGGACGGCTTCGAGCAGGCCGGCAACGCAGACGGCATCCGCTGTGACACAGACGGCAACATCTGGTCGTCGGCCGGCTGGGTCGGTGACGGCTACGACGGCGTACACGTGTTCGCGCCGGACGGCGACAGGATCGGCCTGATCAAGCTGCCGGAGATCTGCTCCAACGTGTGCTTTGGCGGAGTGAAGCGCAACCGCTTGTTCATGACGGCAAGCCAGAGCCTGTATGCGGTGTACGTGGAAGCGCAGGGAGCGCACATCACCTGATCCCCTGGAGGCGCTGCTAGAATCGGGCGACGGAAGCTAATCCCGGCCGGTGTCGGGCCCGGTCTTCAAAACCGCTGTTTGGCGCTCCGCGTCAAGGGTGGGTTCGACTCCCACTAGCTTCCGCCACCCGCACGGGCCCCAAGCGACCCGCCTGATCCAACCTGCCATGGCAAGCCGCCCGAACGTCCTGCTCATCTCGACCGATCACTGGCCCGCCGAACTACTCGGCGAAGCAGGCCATCCCGACATCCTTACGCCTACCTTGGACGAGCTGGCGCGCAGCGGCGTTCGCTTCCGCAACGCCTACGGAGAGTGCCCCGTGTGCATCCCGGCCCGGCGCACGCTGATGACGGGAGTCAGCCCCAGGACGCACGGCGATCGCGATTTCGGCGAGACCAAGCCAATGCCAGACCTGCCAACCATGGCCCAGACCTTTCGCGATGCAGGCTACCAAGCCAACGCGGTGGGCAAGCTGCACGTCTACCCGCAACGGAGCCGGATCGGCTTCGACGACGTCATTCTCGATGAGGAGGGACGTACGCAATACGGCGTGGTCGACGACTACGAAGCGTTCCTGGCCGATCAAGGCTACGCGGGGCGACAGTTCGACCACGGCATGAGCAACAACGACTACGCCACGCGACCGTGGCACTTGCCGGAGGAGCTTCACGCCACGAACTGGGCGACCCAGCAGATGGTTCGCACCATCAAGCGCAGGGATCCGGGCAGGCCTGCGTTTTGGTTCCTCTCGTACAGGCACCCGCACCCGCCGATCGTGCCAGTAGGAACGTATCTGGAGATGTACCAGAACGTCGAGCTGCGCTGGCCCACGCAGGCGATGTGGTGCCGCGAGGAACTGCCGTACCTGCTCCAGGCAGTTCGCGGGCGCGCAGCCCACATGGGACCGCGGCAGATCCAAGAGGCGCTGCAGGCCTTCTATGCACTCTGCACGCACATCGACCACCAGCTCAGGGTGGTTATCGGGACATTGCGCGAAGAGGCCCTGCTCGAGGACACCGCGATCTGCTTTACGTCCGATCACGGCGACATGCTGGGGCGGCACGGCATGTGGGCCAAGAGGCTCTTCTACGAGCCGTCAGCGAATATCCCGATGATCTTGGCGGGCCCGGACGGAGACGGGCGCGTAGGCCACCACCGGGTCGAAGACCGCTTGGTCGGCTGGCAGGACGTGATGCCGACCCTGCTCGATCTGGCCGGCATCGACGTGCCAGACAGCGTGGAGGGCTTGTCAATGGTCGGCGGGCGCGAGCGTGACTGGCTCTATGGCGAAGTCGGCGAGCGCGAACACGCTACGCGCATGATTCGCAAGGGGCAGCACAAGCTGATCTACTACCCGGCCGGAAACATGCGACAGCTGTTCGACGTGGAATCCGACCCAGCCGAAATCTCGGACCTGTCCGGCAGACCTGAGCACGAATCGCTGCTGGAGGAGCTGACCCAGCTCTTAGTCGGCCAGCTCTACGGCGGCGACGAAAAATGGGTGCGAGACGGCAAGCTGGCCGGCCTCCCCAACCGCGAGTTCAGGCCGGGGCCGAACCGGGGCCTGTCAAGCCAGCGCGGGCATCATTGGCCCCCGCCGCCAAAGACGGACATGCGGCAGATTCAATGGCACAACGAAGATGACGCCTAGCATCGCGGGCCCGGCAGTCGCCGCCCGCTGGCGCGATTCGTCGTGTGTCGCGGAGACGATCGGACTCCGTTGCCGAGCCCCGGACCAGAGAACGGCGGGCGCTCAAGCGGAAGCGCGCAGGTTCCGGCCTGGGATGTGACAGGGTCTCGCGAGACGGAGGCTAGGGCCCGACCCTATCAATCCGCTCCGCTCCGAACAATGTCCAGCCCGTGTCCGGTCGGTCGCCCTTCATGACGATCTCGTAGACCACCTCGGGAGGGTTCGCGCGCTTGTACTCGCGCAGACGGGTCCACTGGGTGAATCGCTGCCTAGAGCTGGACTCCCACCCGACCTTGCCCAAGGAGTCCGGATCCAACAGAGCGCCGTAAGCCACCAGCACGTTTTCCGTCGAGGGCAGCCAGTCCACGTCTCCCATCGCGATGGAGATCACCCGATCGGGACCCATGACTTCCGACTGCCACAGCTGTCGCGCAGTCATGGCCTCGCCATCGACGGCGTACTCGACCGCCCTAGTGAAAGTGTCTGTTACGGCGCTGGGCTTGCGGAACGGCCGCGCCTGGTAGTTGCCGTTGTCGAAGATCATCAGGGTTCCGTTAGGAGTCGGCTGAGGGGAGTGCTGGTGGTAGGGCCACTGCAGATCCCCGTCGGCCTTGAGGAGCTTGTCGGACAGCTCGCCCCAACCGCTTGGCTCGCCGAAGATCCAGACGATCTCCTTGGACTGGCGGTCGATCTTAATCGCGGCTGCCTGGTAGCGGAAGTTGACGACGACGGAGTCGTCCGTCCGATCGTAGAGCAGGTTGTTGGCGTGGCTCCAATCCACCGTGTCAGCGAATCCCCGCCGGATCCAATAGTTCGAGAACGTCTCGTAGCCGATGCGGAACGGGTCCATGTGGTCGAAGGCCTTCCACTCCCAGACGACGTTCCCCGTGTCGCGCTCGAACTCCACGATCACGTCGCCCATCACCTTCTGCCGCTTGCGCGGCGCGTTCTCGTCGTACTCGCTGGTGTAGTAATCGTCGATCTCCCTCGCCTCGGCGCTGAGGACCAGAATATTGCCGCTTGGCATCTCGTCGATCTCGTGATGGAAGGTGAGGGTGTCAACGGCGATGCCAGCGGTCGGCCCTTGCGGGCGGCCTGTCGCATACCACTGATTCACGGTGTTTCCGAGCCAATCGATCTCGATCAGCCGGAAGTCTGCCGTGACGAAGATCAGGTTGCCGTTGCTCAACTTCTCGAAGTCGCTGATCCGCGAGTCCACCTTGTAGTACCAGACCACTTCCCCCGCAGAATCCAGGGCTGCCAGCATGCCGAAGGCGGCGTTGAAGTCGGCCACGGCTTGACCACGCCCGACCCTGCGCCTGCGAGGGTTGAACAGCGTGACTCCGGGCTCCATCTCGGCAGGCTTGCTGACCGTAACTTCGATGGGCGGGAAATCGACGCCCTGTTCGGGTAGGGACGGCGTTAGGAACTCGAGCACATTCGGGGACGACACTGCTGCTCCGTTTCCCTCCCGGATCGAGACACGGACCTCGTGCCGGCGGTCCGGCCTCATGCCGACCACGGCCAGGCCCGCGCTTGGATCGTGCTCCGGACCGTATTCGAGCTGCCACGCGTGGTCGCCGTCGGTCACGTCGATCAGCGCGGTAACCGGGGCGGAAGCTTCAAACTCCAGCACCGCCGCAAGAGGCGCAGCTGTGTTCGGGTTGGGCTCGAGCACGGGCCCAACGAGGAAGGAGGGGGGCTGCAAACACGCTCCCGAGACGATCACAGTTACGAGTAGCGCGACCGATTTCAACATCGTCTCATTCGAAGTGAAGAGCCCCATGACTTCAAGATACTCGTTCCGCCAAGAACCCTCGCGTCCCGATCCAGAGCCACCGCCGGGAGATGCGTGCTCGGGGCGAATCGGCCAGCCGCCCAGCCGGTCGATGTGGGCGCTACCCGCCTCGACCGGCGCGCTAAGTGCCAACTCGTAGCGCTAGCACCCCACAGGCGCGCATCAGTCGGTGCGTAACCGGGGCCTCCCACTAGCATGCTACGCGTTCCGAGGGTGAGAGCTCGCGACAATCAACTCTTTCGGTAGGAACTTAGCCAATCTGGGGAGCGCCGAACACTACGACTTCCGTTCTCTCAGGCGACCCGCGTAGGGTCAAATAGCTCGGTGCCGTACGTGCTACAGCCGGAGGGGCACGGTTCCGATTGAAGCACCCATTCCGACAACACCTCAGTTGTGCTGATCATGTCGCGACGGATTCCGACCAAGGCCGAGACTTCACCCTGAGATCGTACCGGGATCTCAGTCTTCCAATTCGTCCTCGGAGAAATGTAGGTCCCACTCAAACAACACTTCGACGTGTGTGCCACGGTCAAGCAATACATCTGAACCTCTGGTCAGGAGTACCCTCGCCAGTCCGGCGCCCGCACCCGCGACAGTGCCGATACCGAGGCCAGTACCATACCTGCCACCGATGGCACCCACGATGCTGCCGACCGAGGCACCCGTGACGGTGGCATTGGCAATACTCTCGGCGTCTTCCCCCTTCGTGCCGGGCGACCTGACGGCGGCAGTCTCACGGTCGAGATTATTGGGAGACCGCCCGTCCAGAGCTTCAGGCCGTCCGGCCAAGTCGCGAACAACACCGTTGGGCAGGATCATCAGTTCTAGGCGAATACCCAATTGCCCCCGCCCCTTCACTCGACTAGGACGCTTAGAGTAAACCACAGATCCTGACACATACGTGCCAGCAGGGATCACGATGCGGCCGTCCAAAATCACGGGGTAGATGCTCTGCAAATAAACGGGATCCCCCGCCTGTGAATTCCTGGAACTAATGCTGTTAATCATGACAAGTGGAACCCGTGTTCCAGCCGGCACTACTACCTCGGTCCCTGTGCTCTGGGCCTGTGACGGGGTGACATGGTACGCCGTTGTCTCCGCGGTCCAAACGACAACCTTGGTCGCGACCGCCTCGGATTCCGCCGCAGACTCGACCGCCTGTGCATCCGCGGATTCGGCCAAGCCTAACCCTGCAACGATAGCGATTGCGGCAATAGCCCTCATGATCTGATCCATGGCCGCCTCCCTGATTGGCGCAAAGCGCCATCATGGATGTCCTTGGATGGCTCGGCAATAGTCTAACGTAAGGATTTGGGATAGTTGATGGCTTGGAGAGTCCGATGTCGCCGCGTGGACGAGCGCGACCGGCCGTTCCCCCCGGACATCCGCTGCCGGGTCACGCTGCTAGGCCAAATGACAGACTGGCGGCCAACGAAGCGACACCCGCTTCCAAGTAACGAGGTGCTTTGGCGCGCTTACCTGCAAATGCAGAGCGTGGTGCGCTTCCGGCAGGCCGCCCGTGCTCCCGGCGTAACAGTGCTAGACAGAACGCCTAGCGATCCTACACAGTTGACGCTGGCACCGGGTGGAGAGTAGACCAGCGTTCC
>VXRL01000030.1:0-27228 GCA_009838515.1 Terriglobia bacterium
GGAGGGGGCCCGGATCATTCACAACCGAGTTCGGCTGGTCGCGGGAGCGAGAGATCCGACCGGAAGACATCGAGGCAACGGTCTACTCGGCCTTGGGAATCGACTGGACGAAGGTTCGCCTCGACGACCCGCTGGGACGGGGCTTTCGATACGTGCCGCTTTCCGATGAAGACGCCTACGCGCCAGTGGACGAGTTGTGGGGCTGAGAGACCAGCAATCCTCATCGGCAGCACTACCTCGGTACATCCACTTGGGCCTGCCCAAAGGGTTCATTTCTATCCGTCGAAGCAGGGCTCATTTTCATCCGCGCACAACACGGGCCTCATTGAAGCAAGTGGCAATCGTTCAAGAGCGAAGTGAGCGCGGAACTTTCCCTGACGATTCTTCCGGGCCTCGTTGAAGGCCGGTAAGCGCAATCATCGCCGATCCATCGGCCTGCATGGTCCGTAGCCTCGAAACCGTCCCGCTCCAACCTGCACCGGCCCGGCTTTCGGCCCCTTGAATACAATCGCAGCGTGGGTGTGGCTCTGCGACCCACCGTCCCGCTTCTTGGCGATCACGGGAAACTCCCGGGCGTGCGGCACGCCCTCAACCTCGGAGACCGGTCGCAGAAGGACTTCGCCGGGGCGCGGGAGACCGATGTGTTCGCAAGCGTCCTTCGCGCGCTCAGCCGCACGCTCACATCGGTCAGCTCCCTTGAAGTGTCGGTCTAGGACGACGGGCGTCACGCTTGCCCAAGTGCGCGACGGTGCCGTCCAGGTGCGTGACTGGAGGTTAAGGGGGGACGCTCACCGGTATCAAGCTCTAAACGTACACTCGAACCACTCGCCGTCGAATGGGCGGTGTTCGTGCGGGACGCCGGCATCAGCAGAATGCAGTAAGGGATCCAGAACGTCCCGGGCACCGCGCGAGGCTAGCGCGCGGCAGGATCAGGGCCATGCCCATCACCCGACCGTCCGCGTTTTCGGCGCCAACGAACGGTAGCGGTGCCAGAGCTAGATGCGGCGCGGTCGTGGGTCTGCCACCGGATTCGTGACCGCTGAACCATTCGGACGGCGGCTGCGCCGGACACTCGCGCATCAGCATGCCCCGCAAGGCCGCCGTCAGCTTCAACGTAGCCGGCAGTGTGACGCGGCAGCCCTCGATGGCGAGGATGACGACCTGACGATCGAAGACGGAGCGCGTAACCGCGGAAGAGATTGCAGGCTCCGCGTCTGTGCGGGTGTAGCCATACCACTTGCCGCGGTCGGGTCGTATCGATGCACGCGGCTCACCTTCGGGAAACTGCATCGCCCGCTGCTCCTTCAACTCGGCGAGTCGGTTTCGCCTTTCACGGAGACTTCGTAGGCGACGTCCATCGCCTCCTGCGCGCAACGCCTAAGCAAGTCGACCTCGAATGGCGTCGGCATCCGGGGAGCAGGCGAGATACCGAGCCTCCGATTGAGTAAGGCAATCGAAGGCGTGGCCGAAGTGCTCGCGTCACCACCTCTCGACGCTGCGACTGTGTCTTTGTTCGAGCTCATAAATCTGTTCCTTCGTAGGACTCAACTTGGCCGAGTACGGCTTCCCGGCGAGCGCCACTGCGCCGATGACCCGGCTGTCCCGTTTCTCCAACCAGCCTCGCAGATTCGCAGGCGTACCGCCTTGGCCGATGAAATCGTCCACCATCAAATGCTCTCGCTCACGCTCGACCCTGCGCTCGAATGCGGCCTGTCGACCAAGGCGTCCGTAGCCGTCGGCACCGGGATGACTGACGATTTTCGACTGGACTACATCGGTATCGTACGGCAGCCCGATGTGCTTGCCGATGAGGCGAGGAAGCGCTCCCGGAATGGCGTTGAATCCATCGCTTTCGCATGCGTCTGCGCTGACCCGAACCGTGGGGCGATCACCGGTTGCTCGCGCGAGCGGCCCCGGATGGCGGCAATACCCGATTCCTCAAACGGTGCGGCCACCAGTCTACCCGCTGTGGCCGCATCTACCGACTACGCCGCCTCCCGCGACTTGTCCGTCTTCTTCCTGCAGTCCCAGCCCGTACTCGAACTCCAGCGCCGCATGCAGCAGGAAAGCTTGCGCTCCAACTGCCAGACGCTATTCGGCATTGAAGACAGAACATCCCTTGCGACAACGAATCTGGGAACCTCATGAAGGAGCAGGCCCCATTTGGGTACTGCGTTCGCTGGCTGGTTTCCTGCCAGCTCAATCAGGGCGAGACAGCCGACCGGCAAGATGCGTTGCCCCGCAATCTGTAGCGCCCTTATCGAAGCCCACCTCCAGTGGATGAGTCGGCATCGCGGCTTGCGAGAGAGCACCGTGACGGGATATGACCGGCAACGGCACGCAACCACAGTGAACGCCGATCCACGGGCAAGTGTCTCCGAGGGAGGCGAGCAGGCCAACGGGCCGCCCCTACTGCCGAACCCCTCCGTCGGACGCGACCGCCCTGCGGGAAATCCAGCCCCGAGAGCGGTTGGGGCTGCCGCCCGATCGCGGCGCAGGAACCGCCAGCCCAGAGAATCCTGTGATCGAAGGGGTCCCGCGAGCGTTAGCTCATTAGAGGGGCGATGGCGAGAGTCCCTGCCCTAGGAGGTAAGCATGCTAATTCGCGTTACTGTGCTGGTTGCTCAGGCCGTGGCGCTGGCGGTACAGTCCCACGGCCAGGTCTGTGAGATCGAATACCAGATGCAGAACAAGTACCGGAAGGTCCGCGGTCCCGTCGCCAACATAGAGAGCGGCCTGCCGCAGGAACCTAGCACGGCCCAATTCGGCGACTGGGGAATCGAGACCGAATCCAGCCGCCGCCGGGACGGGCAGCAATTCCAAGGCTGGTGCCACAACACCGAGAGACGTTACACGTACGACCCCACCAAGTGCAACGCCTATTGCAAGCAGGACTGGTACGAGTGGAGTTCTCGTACGAACGACGCGAGGTTCTCCCCGGCGAACAGAAAGCTCCACAACGCCGACAACGGGGCGAAGCGGAAATCGAGCGGGAGCGGCGCGAACACGCACGGTCAGGGACACATCAATTTCGTGGTCTCCTACTCGACTGATACGAGCCGAGACCACATCGCCGACAGCGGCGGTTGCGACGGCGCGCTGACCGGTCACCGCATGAAGATGTGCGAGCTGGACCACTGGCGTCCCTTCGAAGACAAGGTCGGCACGCTGAGATTCCCGACGCTGACGGCTCCGACGGGCGGGACCAACTGCGATATCTACGGATGCGACGGCGGACGCGTGGGGTCGTTCCGCAGCAAGAAGTCCGGTACGACCATCGTTTCCAATACGGCTGCGGTCCGGATGACCAGGGCTCGCTTCGTGGATGACAACGGCTCGTGCCGCGACCCTCTGGAGGATCTCACGTGCGACTGATCGCGGCACTCCTGATCATTGCCGTCCCGGCCTCTGCCGGTCCAACCGTCCTATCGCTCCGATGGAACGAGTTGCAGGTAGTGGCCGAGGGCGAGAACTTCCGAGAGAAGGTGACCGTGCGGACGGAGCCGGACGGAACTAGGCGCGTGCGAGGGAAGCTGGAAGCCATCACGGACACTTCCCTCATCCTGCGGAATGACAGAGGGAAGATTGCGATCGAGCGGACGGCCGTGCATTCCGTCCGCTTGGGCCGGAAGCGGGGCAACCCGTTTCGCATGCGCATTGTTGGGGCCGCCCTGATGTTTCCGATGTGGTTCGTGGGGTTGCATCTGGGTCTCTCGATACCGGGAGGCATCCCGGAAGGCCGGTGGTGGAGGATGTCGCGGACGCCGCAAGGTCTTGCCGCGTCAGTCGCGCTCCCGGTCGGAATCTACTGGCTCACGCAGCGAGCTGACAGAAGGGCCGGATCGATCATCGTGGAATTGAAACGAGAAAGGGAGAATCAACCATGAAGGAAGCAGTCCAATGGATGCTCGCCGCGATTCTGGCTGCTGGAGCGGGATTTGGTGCAACCATGAGCGGCAGCATCAGAACGGCGGAAGGCAACGAGATCGCCTCGACGATCACGGTCGCGGCTGCAGCTTCGGCCATGGACTATTCCTCGCATGCAATCGACCTCTCGAACGGCGTACCGCGCAACGTGCGGTTCACGCGGCGCAAGCTGGGGTTCTTCGAGCGAACCGTGGCCGATTCGAGACGCCCGGCCGTTGCGGGAGCGAAGGTCCGCGTCCGGAACCTCGACCACTGGCGCCGCATTTACATCGACCGCTACTCCACAGGGTTGTCGGACGCGGACGGCAACTTCCCATCGCGGTGCCGTCCGGCGTGTCCGACCGGTTCGTGGCAGACGTGGCAGCGGCCGGTTCGGCTCCGCAGACCAGTTGCGTCCTAGGGAGCGGTTCGGTCGGGACTACCGGGGCAGGAGAGGGGGCGTTCGAGACGATCCGGTTCTTGCTCGAGTCCCGGGGGGCCAACGTGAGCGGCACGGTAACTTCGCCCTCAGGGTGCGCTGTGCCGGGCGTGACGGTGCTGGTGAGTAGCCTAAAGCCATTAACCCATTGATATCAATGAACTTGAACGCAGTGCTGCAATTCTGATTCCCCCGTCATCTGCCACGTTCCAAGCCGGAGCCCACCGGACCTTGCGAGCCATTCCCGAACTGAACCGGACGGCCGACTTCGGCCAAAGTCTCCTTCTTCGCACCCGCGCACCGCGTGGCTCGGAGCACCAGATGATGGAAGGCGCTTTACGGACCACGCCGCATCGCAACCTGCTTACCGTCCGCCGCCACTCTCTCCAGCGTCCCGCATAGTCCCTCCTCGTATGATTGCCGTCTTAGGGGAAGCCGGTGTAACGCTCGTTCGCCGCATGGGCGCCGTCAAGCAGAGCCAGATTCGCTAGGTACTGCGTCGCGCTCGCCTTCGAGAAGAAGTCGACGTGCAGCGCCGCCGCACCCAAAACGATCATCGCGAGCCCGATCGCCTTCCACATCGGAGCGCCGGCAATCAGAAACGCCGCCAGCCCCGCGACGATCAGAATCGAGGCGCCGAAGAACGTGTACACGTACCAGCTCATGAATCCCTGCACGCGGGCGACCTCCTGTTCAACGAACGCCGACGGATCGACCGCATATGCTTCGCGGAACTCGGCAATGCGGCGCACGTTGTTCAGCGTCCCCACCGCGGACAGCACGGCAATCAACCCGCCCATCACCAGCAGAGGCAGCACCATCGCGCGGGCCGCCGTAGACTCTCCGAACCTCCAGAGCAACCCGCCGCAACCTACGAGCAGCAGGCCGAATGCGATCAACGCGCCGCCGGCAATCAGCTCGCCATCGATCCAATTCAGGGCGTGATCGAGTGCGGTCATGTGTGGATCTCCTCCTGGCCGAGCGCCCACAGGCGCTCTACCGCGGCATTGCCCGGCGCTTCCGTTCTGTCAGACGCCATACACTTGCTGGCAGCCCGTCGCCAAAGCCGTTCAGAAATTCAACGGCGAGCCCCGGCCGTGCGGACTGGCTTCGCCGCCGCACTGTCAGTCATCGTACCCAACACGGCAGCCCATAGACGGACCCTGCGACACCTCCCGGCTCCCTCGTAATCCAGCGGCAACGACATGAAACGCTCGTCCCCGCCCGAGACTACACCGATGGTGCCGCGCTGATCTATGACTTGATGGTTGTGATTCGGTCACAGGACCAGTCACACCCAGCTTCACACCCCCAGTCACATGTAATCCGCCGTAAACCCTTGAATACATTGACACTACATTGACTGAAACGGACCCGTACGATCCGTGCCCGAGACCATCGATTGGGTCAGGGAAAAGCCGGGAGCGCCCCCCAACCTTGTGGTTTCGCGGCGCGACGGGCGTTCCTCCGTCCCGCCTGTCGCGGGGTCGGCTCCCGGCTGGATTCTCCCTCCTATATGGACTCCTCGTGTCAAGTCTTCCGTCCAAGAAGGGCGGCTCTGCGCGGCGAGGACCGCGAGCCGCCACGGGTGGGTGAGAACGAGAAGACAGGGCATCGAAGCGACTGTCGCCCCCGGTTCACGCGACCATGGATGCATGCCGGTATGCCCGCTGCAATCCAGCCAGCACGGCTCGCATGCGGTTGCCGCGCTCGACGGCCAAGTCTAGTGCGGCGACCCTTACTCGCGCGACCGACCGACCGAAACATCATGCGCGGCGACCGCCTCGGTTTCACCCCTCGCAGGGGTTGACTCCGAGGCCTTCTCCAGCACGGCCTCGTTGTGCGCCACTCTCGCGGTTACCTCCGCCGACTGCCGGTACAACTCGTCGCTCCGCCTCTGGAGAGCCTCGAACTTTCTGCCGCTTTGGTCCATCATAGCCCGGACCCCTTCCTCGCGCTTGGCGGCTTCCCTCTCGAACAGCTGCTCGCGCTTGGCAGCCTCCCGGTCGATCCGCTGCTCGCGCTTGGCGGCTTCCCGGTCGATCCGCTCCATGAGTGCCCGCGTCTCGGCCTCGCGCTTGGCAGCCTCCTGATCAATCCGTTCCAACAGGATTTCGAACTCCCGCTTCCGAGCGGCACAGCGACCCGCTCAGATGCTCACGATCGGTGCCGCAATCGCAACCAACGTGGCCGCCATCGTCGCTGCGCTGCTGATCGACTGCGGCATCTCTCTACCATACATCGCCCCAGAACCGGGCGGCACTTTGGTTTGCGCCTTTGCCCAGAACGGCTTGCGGTCGCTGGCTTGGAGATGCGCTGGCAGTGATGCAGCGAGGCCAGAACGATCCACCGAGCGACGCGTTCGACTTGGGACATACACCTGGGGCAATGTGACTCCAGTGCCCGGCGCTCGAATTCCCTCAGGGCGCGCAGCGTGACAAACCCGAACTGACTGCGACGGGGCGGTCGCACGGCTGTGACCGAGGCATTTCTCGCCCCAGACGAGGCTCGGTATGGACGCCGCCGAAACTGGACTGGACGACGAAATTATCTTGGCGAGAATCCTGAGGCTTGTCTGTCCACAGAATCAACCGAGAACAGTTGCGTCACCTGCGCCAGCGATCTTCCGACATAGCGATGATTCCTTGATGCTCCTGCCGCACCTGCCGTGGACGGCCCTGCCCGGATTCGAGGCCGCGGATTGGTTCGACATCGATTTCCCTGCCGCAGTGCCCGGCGCCCCCGGGGCGGATGCCGGCGCGCGGTAATGCCTCTCCCTCCCGCAGTGCCCACCTGACTCCGGCATGGATGCCTGAGAATGGCCGGAGGAGCCCGAGAGCGTCAGCCGGGAATCGGCGCGGGAGGCTCGACTTGGGTCATCAAGGAGTCGTCCCACTCACCTTCGACAACGACTTGGGCAAGGGCGCCCAGCTCGACCGCCTCGATGAGGTTGTGCGTGAGGTAGTTGTAGACTCCCGGCTGCCGAAACGTGTAGACGGCCGCGCCCGCCGAGCCGCCACGGATGAACCAAGTCTCGAGTCCGTGGGCGGGCGGGTCCGAGAACGAGCCCTGCTCCCAGACGTAGTCTCCATGCCCGCCGATCAAGTGTGGCCTGGAGTCGCGGTTGGCCTGGGAGTGAATGAAGAGCACCGTCTCGCCGACGCTCGCCTTCAGGGCCTGGTCGCCCGTGAGGGCGCCAGCCTTGCCATTGAAGACAACGTGGGACGGGGTCAGCTTGCGCATCACCCCGAGCATGTCGGCGATCCCCTCGCCGGGCGCTGAGTATTGCCGGAAGTTCCCGTTCGAGTCGCGGGGGATGTAAAAGTCCTGCTCGCCGACGTAGTAGGCCCGGTCGTACCGTATGGGGCTGCTGTCACGGTCGCTGAGACCTTCCCTCGGCAACACCATGACCGCTCCGTTCATGCCGGATACCACGTGGTACGGAATCATCGACCCGCCTGGCGCGCAGTGGTAGATGAATGTGCCTGGCTTGATGGCGCGCCAGCGCAGAACGACCTGCTCGCCTGGATTCACCTCGGTGAGGGCCCCTCCGCCGAGCCCGCCCGTCGACGCATGGAAGTCGATGTTGTGCATGAAGGCGTTGTCGGCCGGGTTCTTCAGCGTGAGCTCGACGAAATCGCCTTCATGGCAGATGATCAGAGGCCCTGGAATCGAGCCGTTGAACGTCAGGGCCTGGATCTCGGTGCCGATTCCGTCAATCACCTTCGTTACTTCGCGCGCCACCAGCTCGACTTCGACGATGACCGGGGCGCCTGTGGCGACCTGGTCGTGGCTTGGGACGAAAGGCGGGTCGACGAGTTCCTGCCTGACTCGACGCAGTCCTTGGATGTCGTCCCCGGCTAAGTCAGCGTCCTGATCCTGGCTGGCGGCTGGCATGGCGGCGAGGGCGCCGCCAACCTTCAGGAGTCGCCGCCTGCTGACCCTAGGCTTGGCCACTAGCCCAATTCTAGCGGAGAAATCTGGAAGGACTGAGGCGTTGGTGCCCAATCGATGGCTTTGGCCGGTTCGCTGAGCAGGGTCCAACTTGTCCGGACGCCTCAGCCGTGCGCCAAGTAGCCTTCGCGCGGCATCTTGCGGAGCGTCGAAAATCGACTCAGGCATCGGAAACCCGGCCGGCCAGCCGGGCTGGCCCTTGGGCTTGTCGTCTCTTCTGCATGAGCGTCTCGGCCGTCACAACGCCCCGCGAGGCGGTGAGGTGCCAACAACTAACGGATCGGTCGTTCCTTGATGCGCGTGGCTTTACCGCCGTGGACGGATGGCTCAGCGCACCACTGCTTCCGCAGCAGCTCAAGCCCTTCCTCAAGGCCCGGGTCGAGTTGTAGTACGCTCGTGACTCCGAACAGTAAGTCCCGGTCGAGGGCCTTGCGCGTCTCGTCGCGGTAGGCCTCGTTTGCAGGCAGCAGCGGTTTGTCCTTGAAGTCCTCGAAGATCCCGCGGCATCGACCTGCCTGATCCTCCATCAAGGTGCGCGGGTCAAGCACGGGGAGGCCGGGGAGCTTGGTGACGGTGATACACGCCCGCCCCTGCTGCTGCCGCGTTCCGTGCCACCAGAACAGGATCATGCCGAGAGTCGAGTTGGCCCAAAGCAGTAGCGGGATGTCGTATCGCGACTCGTGAGGAATCACGTTCGGCCAAGCCCTACCGCCAAGGCACTTCTCCGGCGTCAGGCACATGGCGAGGCTCTGGGAGTTCAGTTGGAAGTCGAGGTTGGTGTGCAGGCGGGACGCAGCGGAATTCCAACGCTCGATCGCTCTCGGCTCGTCGTCCGGACGCGGGTCCCCACAGGAATCGGGTAGGACGACGAATCTACGTTCTCGATCGGCGTTGTGCGCCCACAGCATCGGATACGTCGGCACCTCGCCGGGGCTGATGGAACGCACGACGAACGGGCCTCGGGCCAGTCCCGTGCTATCGCGGTTTGTGAAGTCGCCGTTGATGTCTCTATGGACGAGACCACGCCTTGCTACGGTCCCGAGCGGGACCACGGGCAGTTCGATCGCTTGCGCCTGCCGCGGCAAGCGGAGCCGTCCTGCCTCCAGCTCGCGGGCCGCCTCAATGACGCTGATGGATCGGACTCCCGCCGCGCCCCCTTCGAGAATGTCACCCGGCACGGCGCAGCCTCGTGCTTCCGTCGCTCGCACTGCAGCCTCGAGTAGAGACGAGGGCCTTGCCGCCAGATTGGAGTACGCCGCGCGAGACTTGCACCCGGCCTTCTTGGTCGCCACAACGAGGCACTCGGCCATGCCGGTATCCGCCGAGAACGCCCTCTCTGTCGAGCCGGCAGCTGCAATCGACGTGACATGAATGTCGCGGTAGTGAGCCTTCAGCGCCTCCCGCGCCCCTGTCCACGACTTGCCCCGCACGAACGCGAACGGAATTACGAGGGCCAGCACGCCGCCGTCCTTCAACTTGCTGTTCCCGAGGTCCATGAAATTCGACGCGAGGCCGGCGTTGCCGCTGCCGAACAGGCCTGTCGCTCGCTTAAGCTTCCGTCCCATCGCCAACTGCTCATCGTGCGACGTGCTGAAGCCCGCGAACGACGGAACCGGAATCTCGGCATGACCGGCCTCGTGGTTCGTCGGCCGCGTGAACGGCGGGTTCATGATGACCAGGTCACAGGATTTGTCCGCGATCGTGACGGAGTGCCCGCTACCGCTGTCCAATTCCGTGCCGCCCATGGACTCGCCGGTAGCGAACAGCGAGTAGGAGTGGTCGGAATCGAGAAGGTCAAGAGCGCCGATAGGGTTCCGCCGCCGTCGATGCCGTAGGGCATCGTGTGGATGAGGGACTTCCCGTAGGCGAGCGAGGGGTGGGAACTGGACAGCATCGAACAGGTGAGATGGGTTGCGGCCGACATGATGTCCAGCCCGGTGACGACGCGCTCCATCAGCGCTCGGTGCAAGTCCTTGTCGTCGCCTCCGGCCCTGCGAAAGCGCCGGTAGACGGCGCGCTGCGCAGCCGACAGCAGGGCTCCCGTGCCGCAGGCGAAGTCCGCGATCCGCAGCCCCTCGATTGCGATCCTGTTCGACCAGTCCACGTCCAGCCGGTCGACCGCCAGCTCGGCCAGCAGGCAGGCGGACTCGGGCAACGTGTAGAAGGTGGCGAGGAACTTGCGATCCGTGATGAGGGTCTGGAACATCCGCCCGGTCGAATCGTGATAGGTTGTCGCGCCCAGCTGCGCCAGGTCCGAGATCGACTCTGCGATCCGGCTCATGACCGGCGGAACGGCCTTGACCGGCAGTTCCTCCACAAGATCGCGGGCAATGCTGAAGACCGGCCAGTAGTTGACTTCCAGAATCGCGTTCCACAGGTCCAGCAGCGTCGGCTTGTCGATGGAGCCCGGCAATGGGACGGGCGGGATGCGGTCCTGCCCCTCGATGGCTACGTGAAACACAAAGGCCGAGACGCAGATGGCTGCCGCCATGCGCTCGGTCTGCTCACCCAATTCTTGGTGCAACTCCCCGGCGATCCGCGACAAGGGACCTGTTCCTGCATGCTTTGCCAGCAGTCCTGCCGCGTTCCGCACCACTTGCTCGAGCGCTTCCGTTCCCCGTGCCAGCTGCCGTTCCGAGAGAGACAGGTACTCGATGGCATCCGCGAGGTCGTCCACGCCTCCCTCCAGCCAGTCGTGCTCCGGCGGCCAGCGCCTAACCGCGCCATCGGAGTCCAAGTAGTGCGTGGCATAGCGAAAAGCCGCCCGTTCGATGGTTTCCAGATCGACTGTCTTGAAACTCTCCGGCAGGACCACGGAAAGCACGCCTTCGACGTCCTCGCCGGTACTGTGCAGGCTCGTCCCCAGCCGCGCGGTCGCATCTTGCTCGACCGTGTGCGCCGGTGCGAATTCGGTCTCCACGATGACGGGCTGGCGGAGTGGAGCGTCGATCAAAATGTCCGGCTTCTTGGCTACCCCCAAGCCAGACACAGCTTGCTCGATCACATTGGTCTTCTCGGCGTGGACTGTCTTGTCGTTCTAGGCGGGATTGCGCCGCCTCAGCGCACGCGCCAGCGCAGCGTTCGCAAGCGGTTCCGTGTTGCGCGGTCCGCTCATGCTGCCATTTCCCTCGCCCCTGAATCCGGGCCGTTCGCCTTTTCCGGATCCTTGTAGCGCAGTCGCTTGCCGACCGTTCCAATTATGGTCAGTTCTATCTGGCCCAGCGTGCCCACCGTGCGCAACCTGTGCCGTCCCGAGAACTCATTGAAGTAGCGTCGCGAGTGCCTTGGCGACATCTTGATATGTTATTCGGAATCATCCTTCTGGCCCTGTCGGTTCTGCGTGCGCAACGCCAAACCGCAGCTCCGGGGCCGTGCCGACTCGCATGCGAGCCTCCCTTGCCAAGCGCCACGACAGCTTCACTCCCTAGGTGGAGTCGCCAACGGGCCCGTAGCACTCGCTAAACCATCTCAGCAAGCACCAAGTCGCTTGCTGCTTGGGCTTCGTGGCTTATCCGGCGGATCAGGATAGGATCACGCAACCGCCTGATAGCATGGAAAGGTGCAACGAGTTCGGAAGTTGACCTCGAGGGTGATCGTAATCTTGGTCGCGCTGGCATTCTCGTGGATGCCCGCCGCGGCCCATGGCGATGAACGCTGCTCAGGTCGGCGGGTCTCGGCCAATGCAGTTCGGGCGCTGGACGACGTTAGGGCGTTCGTGGAATGCGCCAAGCAGTACTTGGATGAGAACGGTCCAGAAGAATCCCTGCGGGCCTTCAACGAAGATGGCCGATGGAAGCACGGCTCGCTATACGTTTTTGTCGTAGAGATACAGCCATCCGGCGAGACCGCGAGGAGGTTTGTGTTCCCGCCAGACCCTTCGGCGCAAGGCAAGGTTCGGGGAGAATCGCTCGACGACTTCGGAAACGATCTATACGCCGAGATTCACCGCATCATGCGGGATAGGGATTCCGGTTGGACCTACTATTCGAACCCACATCCAGTTACCGGCAAGAGATCGCCCAAGGCGTCCTATCTGATCAAGGTGGATTGGAAGGGTATCCCTGCGGTTGTCGGCGCGGGCCTGTATGTGCCCGATGTGCCCGGCACCTGCCATGAAGACGAGGTGAGCGCTGCGGCTCTCACAGCAAATCCGAGCGACGCCGCGCTGCGGGCATTCGTGCGATGTGCGTCCATGCTCGTGGAATCGAAGGGCTATTTGGCTAAGCACGACCTTGAGGGAGACCCGCGCTGGAAGGATGGCACCAGCTATGCCTTCTTGCTGGATGCGATGGGAAATCAAGTGATCACGGGCAACGGGCTCAGGGTGAACGGAAACTCCCTGCACGAATGGTTGAGCCGCGACCCATACTCGGATCAGTTCGGCGGGCGCAACATGGTTGATGTCGTCAGGACGTTTGGCCAGAGCTTCATCTACTATCGCTCCGTGGATCACTCTTCGGGCAGCGTGCTACCGAAAGTGGGTTTCTTTGAGTTGGTGGCCGGAGACGGAGTGCCGCTGTTGGTCGGAGCCGGTTACCAGCCCGCGCCGGACCGGCCTGCTGCTGTGCCGGGCTGCTCGGACAACTACGCGACCGCTGCGGCCGTGCGCACTCGGACGGACGTGCGAGCGTTCGTGCAGTGTGCGGCGGAGTACGTCCTTGAGCATGGGGAGGAAGAAGCGAGGCGAGCGTTCAACGAGGACGAGCGCTGGAAATCGGGGGCGATATATGTGTTCGTGGACGGAGTCCAGCCGTCCGGCGAGGATGCGCAGGTGCATGTCTTCCCGCCGGAACCGTCCCGCGAGGGCTCGGTTTGGGGCACGTCGATCGATTCCTTCGGGAGCGACTACTACTATGAGCTGCACCGGATCCTGTCGGTGGTGGATGGGGGTTGGATCTACTATGCGTTCACGAACCCAGAGACCCGGCTGAACGAGCCAAAGAGTTCGTACGTGATCGAGATCGACTGGAACGGAGGCCGGGCAGCTATCGGTGCCGGCATCTACGAGCGAGACTTGCCGGGAACCTGCGACCCCGGCGAGGTCAACGCCTTGCTTCTGGAAGTCGATCCGAGCGATGCCAGGCTGCAGGAGTTCGTCAGGTGCGCGGCGTATCTGTTGGAGTCGGGTGGATACTTCGCGGCCCCTATCCTCACTGGCAACCACCGCTGGAAGTTCGGGTCGGTATACGTCTTCGGCATTAACCCGAACACGGGCGAGGTCAAGTTCAGCGGCAATCCCGCGAGTTTCGCGGTGTCCTTCAGGCAGCCAGAACTGCTCTTCGGCGGCCGCGACCTGAACGAGGCAGGCGGCGTTTTTGGCGAGACGTTCTGGTACTACAATTTCTTGAACCCAGCCACCGGCATGGAAGAGGGAAAGGTGGGCTTCGTCCGGCTCGTACAGACCAGCGAAGGCCCGATCTTGGTCGGCTCTGGATACAACCGGTAGCTGAGGCGCAACAGCGGCCGCGGCGCTGCTGGAGAGGATCCGCAGCGGGGCGCTGCCGGGCACGGAACTAGTTCCGTTTGGATCGGGCGCTGATACGATGAGATTTGCCTGCCATGGCTCCGTACCTATCGTGCTTCTCCCCCACGTGCGGCAGCCAGTACGGGTTGAGCGAGATCGTATATTCCTGCGGGGAGTGCGGGAGCCTGCTAGAGGTCGTCAACTCGTTTGACGACGCCGATCCCCGGCAGCTGAAGTCACTCTGGCAGCACCGGCGGACCAGCCTGGCCCCGCTGGACGTCAGCGGAGTCTGGCGTTTCCGGGAGATGCTGCCGTTCGTCACCGACACGGCCCGGATCGTTACCCTGCCGGAGGGCAACACGCCGCTCTTCGACGCCCCGCGAGCTGCGCAGTATGCCGGGCTTGCAGGCTTGCAGTTCAAACACCAGGGCTACAACCCGACCGCGTCCTTCAAGGACAACGGCATGACCGCTGGGGTGACGCAGGCCGCGATCTTGGGCATGCGACGCGTGGCCTGTGTCTCGACCGGCAACACTTCGGCTTCGCTCGCCGCCTATGCGGCAGCCAGCGGCATGCAGGCGGTGATCTTCCTGCCCGCCGGCAACATCGCCTACGGAAAGCTGGCGCAGGCGCTGGAGTACGGTGCCCTCACCATTCAAGTGGAGGCCAACTTCGACCAGATTCTCGGCTTGGTCCTGGAGCTTGCAGCCGAGCTCGGCATCTATCTGCTCAATTCGGTGAACCCATTCCGCATCGAGGGCCAGAAGTCGATTGTGATCGAGATGCTCGAACAGCGCGGCTGGCGAGTGCCGGACTGGATCGTGTTGCCCGGCGGCAACTTGGGCAACATCAGCGCTCTAGGGAAGGGCTTGCGCGAGCTGCACGCCGCAGGCTTGATCGATGCCCTGCCGCGCGTCGCCGTGGTGCAAGCCGCCGGCTCGGCCCCGTTCGAGCGATTGTTTCGCGAAGGTGGCGTCCTCCAGGCCGTGCGCAAGCCCGAAACGCTGGCAACCGCGATTCGCATCGGCGATCCGGTGTCTTGGCGGAAGGCAGAGTCTGAAGTCAAGGAGCTGTCGGGTGTTGTGGAGTCTGTCGCGGAACAGGAAATCGCTGACGCCAAAGCTGTGATTGGCCGCTGCGGGATCGGCTCCGAGCCGGCCTCTGCGGCAACCCTGGCCGGAATCCGCAAGCTGGTGCGGGCCGGCACCATCGAGCCGGACGCAGACGTGTCAGCCATCCTGACCGGACACCTGTTGAAGGATCCGGACTACGTGTACCGCTATCATTCCGGACAGTTGAAGACCCCTTCGGACGAGCCGATCCTGTCGACCTTCGGGAACGCGCCCGTGACGTTGCCGAATGATCGGGCCGAGATCGAGGAATTGCTGCTGCGGTCGGCGGATCGGTGATTCGCGGGCCTTGCGATTGGGCCGCGGGGGCCTTCGCTGCCCCGGCGTCACCTAAAGCGGGTGCGTGACGGCCCCTTGGGACGATGACGAGACGAGCTTCGCATACTTGGCGAAGACGCCGGAAGCGTAGCGAACGGGCTGCGGCTCCAGTGCTGCGAGCCTAGCCGCCAGCTCCTCGTCGGACACCTCGACGTTCAAGCCGCGCTGTGCGCAGTCGATGACCACGGTGTCGCCATCCCTTACCGCCGCGATCGGCCCCTTGCGAGCCGCTTCTGGAGCGACGTGGCCCACCATGAGCCCACGGGTGGCCCCGCTGAATCTGCCATCGGTGAGCAGTGCCACCGTCTCGCCGAGTCCTGCCCCGACAATCGCGGCGGTCACGCCCAGCATCTCGCGCATCCCGGGACCGCCGGCCGGACCCTCGTAGCGGATGACCAGCACGTCGCCATCCTTGATCGACCCGCTGGTAACGGCCTGCATGGCCGACTCTTCGTTCTCGAAGACCCTGGCCGGCCCGCGATGCTTGAGGTGGTCGCTGCCCGCGACCTTCACCACACCGCCCTCGGGCGCGAGGTTGCCCTTCAGGATCACCAATCCGCCGGTCGGCTTGATCGGATTGTCGATCGCTCGGATGACGTCTTGCCCGGCGGTCTCTGTCGCCGTGGCGCTGGCATCCGCCAGCGACTTGCCGGTGACCGTAGGCTGCGTTCCATCGGCGTAGCTGCCCTCGACGAGCCTCTGCGCGATGAGCTGGATGCCGCCGGCCTTGTCCACATCCGCGGCCACGTACTTGCCGCCCGGCTTGAGGTCTACTAGAAGGGGCGTTCGCTCGCTGATGGCGTCGAAATCGTCGATCGAGAGGTCGACCTCGCAGTCCTTGGCTAGGGCTAGCAGGTGCAGCACGGCGTTCGTGGAACCGCCGGTTGCGGCTACGCTGGCGATTGCGTTTTCGAACGCCTTGCGGTTCATGATGTCACGCGGCCGGCGGTTTGCCCTCAGCGCGTCCATCAGGACAAGGCCCGCTTGGTAGCCCGCGTCATCCTTGCGCGGGTCGACCGCTGGAATGCTCGCGCTGCCCATGGGCGAGATGCCGATGATCTCCATGGCCGTGGCCATCGTATTGGCCGTGTACTGCCCGCCGCATGCCCCGGCACCGGGACAGGCATGGTCCTCGATGGCCAGCAATTCCTCGTCGCTGATCTTGCCGGCTGCGTGCGCCCCGACCGCCTCGAACACGTCCTGGATGGTGATATCGACGCCGTTGACCTGGCCCGGCAGGATCGAGCCTCCGTAGAGGAGCAGCGAGGGCACGTTGACCCGGGCGAGCCCCATTGCGCCGCCCGGGATGGTCTTGTCGCAGGCCACCAGCGCGATGATGCCGTCGAACATGTAGCTGCGGCCGGCCAGCTCGATCGAGTCCGCGACAATCTCGCGGCTCACCAGCGACCCCTTCATCCCCTCGGTGCCCATGGTGATGCCGTCGCTCACGGCGATGGTGTTGAACTCCATCGGCGTGCCCCCCGCGGCCCGGACACCCTCCTTGACCTTCACGGCCAAGTCCCGCAGGTTGAAGTTGCACGGCATCGTTTCGATCCAAGTGTTGGCGACGCCGATGATCGGCTTGGCCAGATCTTCGTCGCTGAAGCCGATCGCCTTTAACATCGAGCGAGCCGGTGCGCGGTCCCGTCCGTCGGTGATGGTTGCGCTTGCGTGTTTGAGTGGATTCGACATGGATTGGCTCGCCCGAGCGAGAAAGGATCAGTTTAGCAACGGCCTAGGAGTCCCTTCTTGGTCCACTTAACCTTGGAAGGCGTAGGGCGCTTGGCGCTGCTCTCGGGGGCCTGCCCTGCGCCAATGCAATGTCGGGGCGGATATGGGCGCCGGCGGGCTGACCCGGGAGCAGAGGCGTGCTGAGTGGGTCAGGCAGATCGTCACGGCATTGCCGCGCAACGAACTGGAAGCGGGCAACTTAGAACGCGCCTTGCGGTCGAGGCCGGCCAAACGACGGTGCCTGCTGCATGCCCTGTTGGGAGAGTGACCGGATTCTCCGGATTCGTCCCCGTCGCGCTGGCGAGCAATCGGGTGCGATAATACGCGTGTGTCGCCCAAGGAAGAGCGGGAAAGGCACGCCGAGTCCCCCGGTCCTCCGGCAACGGTCACGTTCTGACCCGAGTCGTGACTCCGGTGGGGCTTACGGCGATTCTGGACATCACCACTTGGGAGCATATCAGCTCGGGGCACCCGGAAGTCTGCGATCCGGACAGCGTGGCACTGACGTTGCGGGAGCCCAACGTTGTCCAGCGGGATCCCGCCGACCCTTCTTTGCTGTTCTACTACCGGCTAGCTGGGAGGCGTATGGGCCGTGTTCGTGACCTGTACATGGTGGTCATCGTGGAAGATGATGGGGATGGGGTCGGTCTGGTCAAGACCGCATACCTTCGGCGCGACCTAATGTCTGAGGGAGAGACGCTGTGGATGAAACGTTGAACCTGCTGTACGACGGAAAGGCGGATGTGCTGTACGTCTCTTGGGGTTCGCCCCGAGAGGCCGTCTCGCACGAGACGGAGATACCGGGAGTTATCGCTCGCCGGGATCCCGACTCGGACGAGGTTGTGGGGGTGACCGTCGTTAATTTCGCGAAGCGCTGGGGGGCGAATTCGCTCCCTATCAGCTTCCCGTTCCGGCCCGTCACACAGGCCGAGCGGCGTCCCGCGTGACCACCAGCGCTCTGCCGATAGTCTCATAATTCTCTCAACACGGAATTACGGGACCGCTCATCAACAGCATTCGCGGCCGGGCGAAGATCGTGCCCGAAGTGGCCGAGGATCGAGCAGTGCGCCGGGAGCACATTAGGCGACCGTCGCTCAACCGTCACGAGCTACTGTAGCGGCGGGCCGGACAGGTGAAGCCGCCCGGCCGCTGCAGCTGCTCAAGGCAATCCGGGCGATTCTGGTCGCTATTGAGCCAAGCTTCGAACTTGCCTAGGGAGCTTGGATAGCGCGCGCCGGGCCGTGACGGTCCAATTCCCAGCCCATTGGGTTGAGGCCGGTCGAACGTATACCCAGAACCGCGTAGGCGTACTACCCTGGTTCAGTTCCACGAACTCATTCTTCCTGGGGCGAAGCCGTGGGTCTTGATCAGCTACAGGTCGCGACTGTGGGTTCTCAAGAAGGCAGGACGCGCATGGCAAGAATCTGGAAATCCGGCACCATGCCTGCTCGCTACACTTGCTCCCAAGCTGCCAGCTGCGGCGCCGTCGCCGAGTGCTACGCGACTCGTGGTGACGAGACTCCGAGCTCGCTCGAATCGGAGACCCCGTCATCGTCGCCTGACTCTTCGCGGTGAACAAATAATGCGCGCGAGATCGTTGGTGCGTTGTTTTCGATGGACCCAGGGCAATCCCTCAAGCGCTGTCCTACGCGCCAATGCTCTCTAGTCGCAGTCGCCCCAGCCTCTGCGCTAGCCTGAAGCCGATGATTCGCGGTGTGCTGTTCGATCTCGATGGCGTGCTCTACAACGGCGAGGATCCCATCCCCGGAGCCGCCGGCGCCGTTGAACGGGTGCGGCGCAGCGGCGTCGCCACGCTGTTCGTGACCAACACTACGTCCCGACCTCGCGGCGCCCTAGTCGAGAAGCTGGCCAAGTTCGGCATCCGGGCCGCGCCCGAAGACATTCTCACGCCCCCGGTCGCCGCTGCCGCGTGGATCCGCGACAGGGGTGGCGGGGCGGCGGCGCTCTTCGTTCCCGACGGCACTCGCGCCGAGTTCGCCGGCTTAGAGGCGGCTGATGACGAAGCGGTGGGCTATGTGGTGATCGGGGATCTCGGCGCGGCTTGGGAATACCATCGGCTCAACAAGGCTTTCCGTCTACTGCACGGCCGTCCCGAGCGCTGCTTGGTCGCGCTGGGACTGACCCGCTTCTGGCAATCCTCCGACGGCGCCAACTTGGATGTCGCCCCGTTCGTGGCTGCTCTGGAATGCGCGACGGGTCGCACAGCCACCGTGATGGGCAAGCCCAGCAAGGAGTTCTTCTTGCAGGCGGCCTCGCGCATGGGGCTCGCTCCGGAGGAGCTGTTGATGATCGGCGATGACCTCCGCGTGGACGTGCTGGGAGCTCAGCGCGCCGGCCTGCGCTCGGCCTTGGTGCGAACCGGGAAGTTCCAGCCCAGCGATCTGGACGGCGATGAGCGCCCTGAATGGGTGCTCGACTCCACCTGCGATCTACCGGAGCTGCTGGCGAACCGCGATCACTGACTTCGTCAATCCGAGGAAGCGTTCCCGCTCGATCACCGCATCGGGGAAGAGCCGTTGCAGGTCTCGCGCCGTGAGCAGGCAGATGTTCTCGACAAAGCCTCGCGCCTCGGCGAGCGTGGGTCGCTGCAGCCTGCCCCAGAGGGTGAAATTGCGCGCGAGCCGCGACTGCCACCGCTTGGGCAGGAAGTGGAACGCAGGCGTCAGGGTGTGGGCATCGACCGGGAACCAGCGGTTTGGCGTCTGCACGCTGTAGCCGCGGCCGACGCGCGCCACCTCTCGCGCCAGGGCGTCGCGGCTGGCCTCGTCGGGCAAGTGCTCGAGCACAGAGTTGCAATACACGACATCAAACGCACAGTCTCGGAACGGCAGTCTGCGGCCGTCAGCTCGGACCCAGTCGAGATCCACCTTCTTCAGGTCGCGCTCCTCGAAGTTCGCCACGGTCACGCGAGGCCGCACCTCCAGCCACGGCCAGTAGTATTCGGCGCCCCCAAGGTCTAGCACCCTGGTCTGCCGGTCTAGGTTGAAACTCTGGGCGAAGCGGCGCAGCCGCCGGCTGCGGAAGAACCGCGCCAGCGGAAGGTGGAGGTCCGCAAAGCTACGCGCCATGGACGATAGGACCGCTGGACGGGGTAGACCGGATCCCGGTCAGCGCCCCACCGAGCCCGGAGTCAGTAGCCATGAGAGCTCGGCCCGTGGGTGCGGTCCGGCCCCGCTGATGTCGAGCGCTACGAGACCGGATTTCTTCAGCCACAGCGCGTCCGCCCTTCCGCCGAGCAACCAAACAACCAGCATGCTCAATTGCGGGTTGTGCCCTACAACCATCACGTCGCCGCCAACGGCATAGTCGCGGATCACGTTCCACAGGTCCTGCACGCTCACGAATGGGAGCAGCGCGTTCGATGTGATGAGCTCGCGACCGAAGCCCAGCTCGGCCTTAGCGATTTCGGCGGTTTGTGCAGCGCGGTCATACGGACTTGTCAGGATATTCTGTGGCTGCACCTTCACGCGCTTGGCGTGGGCAAGCACGCGTCGGCACCTGCTGCGGCCGGTCTCGGTGAGCTGCCGGGTGGAATCCGACTGGCCTGGCCTGGGCTCTTTGGCGATCGCGTGGCGAAGCACGTACAGGATCATCGGCTACAGCCTAGCGTGGATCGATCCGGGAAGCACATGCCGCCGCGCTGCCTGCGGCCAGCTCAGCTGCGGTAGCGATAAACGATCCTGCCGCGGGTCAGGTCATAAGGCGACAGTTCGACGTTGACCCGGTCTCCCGTGAGGATGCGTATGCGATGCTTGCGCAACTTGCCTGCGATTTGGGCGAGCACCTTGTGCTTGTCGTCGAGTTCGACGCTGAAGATGCCGCCGGGGTGACGCTCGATGATCGTGCCGGTGACCTCGATGCCCTCTTCCTTAGCCATGCAGTTCCTGATTGTTTCTTGCCGAAGCGACCGTTCCTAGTATTGCAGAGACCGCCGATTCGATCAAACCTCGCAAGCTGGCAGCGCCCCGCAGCTGGCGGTCAGTCTCCGAACACCCTCACAGGGGTCTGCCAAAGGATCCTGCGCTTGTCGGCATCGGAAATTGGCAGCCCCTCGATCTTGCTGATCTCGGTTTCCAGGCTCTCCGGCAGGTCCGAGCCTGCCATCAGCCGGTCGGAGCCGAGATGTTGGAGCACTTCCAGAACCGCGTGTGGCGTGAGCGTGGAAAGCTCGACGAAGATGTTGGGGCAGACCTGCGCCGCGACGACAGATTCCAGCGCGTAGATGCCCCCGCCCGCGTGTCCGATCACGACCTTAAGGTTCGGGTAGCGCCGGGCGGCGTGGATGTACAGCGACGGCAGGGCGAACGGCGCTCCCGTGCCCGTGTGGCAGACCAGCACCAAGCCGTTCTCGAGTGCCGTCTCGAACAAGAACGCACTGCGCTCGGACAACGGATTCAGGCCTTGGTACTGGGGTTGGAACTTCAGGACCCGGAACCCGTGCTCCTCCCGGCAGCGCCGCACTTCGGCGCGGAATTCGTCCTCTGGGATAAACGGATTCAGGCAAGCCGCCCCTGCGAACCTGTCGGGGTGCGAGCGCAGCGCGTCCCCGATTTCGTCGTGCTCGCGACGGAAGTCTTCCACTACCGGGAACGGGATGAGCAGGGTCCGGTCGATCCCGGCGGCGTCCATGCCGTGCAGCATGTCGTCCTTGGTTGCGACCCGGCCGGAGTGCAATGCACGCCCGAGGTGGGCGTGCGTGTCGAAGACTTGGAATCGCCCCCGCATGCTTCCAGCCTAAGCGCCTCGAACGGTCAAGCCGGCCCGTCGTACTCCTTGAGCGAGCGGGCCAGCCGAGCGTAAATCTCGATCGCCTCTTCGATCTGCCGCTTCGGTATGCGTTCTTCCGCCGTATGGGCGTAGTGAATCGATCCGGGACCGATCAGCAGCGGCCGGCCCCAGTCCGAGAGCTTGGGGATGTCGGTCGTGTACTTGACGATCGACGTTTCGAAACCCTCGATCTCGTGCAGCCGCAGGGCGGGGGTGTAGGAGAAAACCTCGACGTCAACTCCGTCCAGAACGGACATGGCCAGTTTCTCGGTCTCCGCCAGGTCTGCCACGATGCGAACCACAACGGAGGCTGACGCGTAGTCCGGGATGATGTTGGCCGCCGGGCCTGCGTCCAACGTGCCGATGTTGACGGTGGTCTCGCCAAGCAACGGATCGGACGGCCACTCGAGCTCGCGCAGGCGGTTCAGGCGGTCCAGCAGCAGTTCAGTGGCCGAATCGCCCAGTTCCGGGTAGGCCGAGTGGCAGGCGCGCCCAACGGCCTTGATCTTGAAGCCCAGCGTGCCCTTGGATGCCAGCGCGAGCAGGTTCTCGGTCGGCTCGCCGTTTATCAGGAACTTCACGGTCGGCGGGTTGCGGTTGGCATGGCGCGCCCCTGCCCCATCGACCTCCTCGCCGACGACCAAGAGGATTCCCAGGCCGCGCTCGCCTTCCTCGAGCAGGCGCTCGACGGCCTTGATCATGGCCGCGGCGATCCCGTGCGTGTCACAGGCCCCGCGCCCCCAGATGAACTCGCTGTCCTCGCTCGATGCGATGAATGGGGGCACCGTGTCCATGTGCGTGGAGAACACCACCTCCGGCTCGCCCCACCACGCCCACACGTTGTATCGGCCGGACTCGACCTCCTGCTTTTCGATCGAGCCTCCGAAACTCCGGGCCAAGGGTTCCAAGTAGTCAAACAGGAAACTTCCGATCTCGCCTTCGTTGGGAGTCACCGAATCGATATCGATTAGGGACCGGGTGAGCTTGAATGCATCCATGAGGCCTCGATCGCCGCCGGACTTGCGAACGTATCCCATACTACTCCGTGGGGCGATCTCCGGACCGCTCGGCCCGCCTGCCCGGTTGCTGCCGAGGCACCCTCGGGTCGACCGCCTGCGCGAGCGCGGGCGGGTGTCGTGAGCGCTGAGTCCATGTCTCTGTCACATATGGCTATACTAGAGTCTCCGCAGCTTGCTGAGCGGAGATCAGGCAATCGCGAGAGACACAATGTGGGGCCGCAAAGAAGACCAATCCAACGGCGCCGAGACGCTTGCCTCGGCGAGCCAGGCCAGCGCCAGGCCGAGCGAGGCCCGACTAGGACCCCCTGCAGCGGCGCCCAAGCCCGCTGCCCCCGCCCCGGCGACGCCTAGTGGGAGCACATCGCGCATTGGACGATCGATCCGTTTCAAGGGCGAGATCGACAGCGACGAGGATTTCTTGGTGGATGGCTTGGTGGACGGCTCCATTTCCGTTCCGAAGCACTCTGTCGTGATTGGCCCGGAGAGCAAGGTGCATGCCACGATCGAGGCCAATTCGGTCTTGATTCGCGGCTACGTGGAAGGCAAGATCAAGGCCAGCGACAAGGTGGAGATTTCTAAGACCGGACGCTTCAAGGGCGACTTGATCACGCGCCGTCTTGAGATCCATGACGGTGCGGTCTTCGTTGGTAGCAGCGCGGTGCATCAGGCCAAGCCCGCCCCGCCTGCGCCAGCCCCGCCACCTGAGAAGCAAGCGGCGGCAGAGCTGAAACCGCCCGCTTCGCCAGCGGCAGCCGCGCCACTGAAGCCCGCCCCCGCGGTCAAGCCGGCCTCGCCGAATCTAGTTCCTGCGCCGACAACCCCGCAGCGGCCGCTGGCAAAACCTTGAAAGGGGTTCGGCCGGCTGAGACCGGAGGCTTGTATCGAGCGTGTCTTTGTGGCCCCGTCGCAAGGCGAACCGCTCGTCAGCTGGCACCCCGTCGGTGGCGTCGGACGTGGCACCCCCGGACCGCGATGAGAGCGGCCCGACTTCACGTAGCAGCCACGGTGTCGAATTTTTCTTTCAGCACCTGCGCGATGCCCGGAACCTGAACATTCTAGACCTAGGCATGCTGTCGCAGGAGACGACCGCGCAACTGGGAGAGTTGGGGCACCACTTGCACTTCGCGAGCTTGGTGACGGGCTATGACGAGGCACGGCCCACGCTGGCGAGCCACGACGGCGAGGTATCGCGGCGCGCTGCGGACAGCTTCGTCCGGCAGTATCTCGACTTTGCCCCGCGCAGCTTTCACGGCGTGCTGGCATGGGACGTGTTGCAACAACTTGACCGCTCAGTAATGCAGAGCACGATCGCGCATCTGGGCAGGATCGTGTTGCCGAATGCCGTCATGTTTTGCATATTTCAGGAACCCGGCGAAGACGGCACGATCTCGATTCTTGATGGCGCGGTTAGCTCCCACACTTCTCTGAAACTGCGGGAAGTCGGGCGCCGTCGACCGCGCCAGGTATTCACGGCCCGCGACTTGGAATTCGAATTCCCAGGATTCCGCTCCGTTCATTTCTTCCTCAAGCGGGACTCGCTGCTTGAAGTGCTCGTGCTGAGTTGAGCTTCGTGCTTGGCTTGCGGAAGTGGCGGTGCTGCTGCGTCTTGGGACTGGCCTTGTTCGGGCCCGGCTTGGCGCTGGCCGCTGGAGACCGGGCGGCAGGCCTCGACCACTACTTGAATCGAGAGTTCGGGCTCGCGGTCGCGGCGTTCGAACGACACGTGGCGAACGAGCAGGACAGCCCCGATGCGCACTTGCTGCTGACCAAGGCGCTGCTCTACCAAGAACTCGACCGTCTAGGCTTTGTCGGCACTAGGGCCTTTAGGGGCGATCGTAAGTATCGCTCGGCGGAAAAGCCCAAGCCGGACGCTCGGATCAACCGGCGAATCTTGGGCGCGCTAGAGCAGGGGCGGCAGGCCTGCGAGCGGGTCTTGGCCGAGTCCGCAGACGACAGGGAAGCCCTGCACGCGCTGGCGCAGTTCTACCTGATGCAGGCCGCTCACGAGTACTTTGTGGCCAAGGCGTATTTCAAGGCGTTGGCGAGCGGTCAGAAGGCGCGGGAGCTCAGCTACCGCATCGGCGAGCTCTATCCCGACTTCCCCGATGGGCTCTTGGCGGCAGGCTTCCAAGAGTACATCGTGGGCAAATTGCCATTGGCCCTGCGGGTGATGATCGCTATGCGCGGATATCGAGGCAACAAGAAGAAGGGAATCGAACTGGTTGAGCGAGTTGCCCGAGAAGGCGTCGAGAATCGGGCCGAGGCACGCATCCTGCTGGCAGTGATCTACCGCTGGGAACGGCCCCCGGAGGAAGCGGCACCGGCGTTCGCCAGATTGGCCGAGGACTTCCCGCGGGCCTACATGTTCCCCTTGGAGGCGGCCGACCTGTACGAGTCTGCCCGCGAGAAGGCAAGGGCGCTGGAGCTGTTCAGAGAGATCAGCCGCAATCAAAAGTCTGGCGAGAATCGCTTCGACCGGATGTCAGAGCGAATGGTAGGCGCACTGGGTCGGCGCATAGAGGCGCTAGAGCGAGCGCTGTCCGATAAGAGGCAGCGAAAGGGTAAGTGACCTCAGCTGGACTGTGAGGTCTGCGTATCGGCTGCCCGCAAGCGCATCCGGTTTAGCGGTTGGCCTGACCGCGGTCGTCACGGCACTGCCGGTCACTGCGCTCTGGCTGCGAGGCTTCGTCGCCCAGATCGAAGTTCTCGGCTGTCTTGCATATTCCGCAAAGGGTTGTCGCACAAGTATTTGATATCTACACATCGGCTACGCTTCCCGCTCCACGTCGCTTTTCCATACGGGAATCCGGTAGAAGCCGAGTGACTGTCCAACCCTTGAAGGCGAGGGTGTGGATTTGCTGGCTGCTGGCGAAGGCCGCTGTGTGGATGGCAGACGTACCCGAGGGCGCTGGCGCGGCCGGAGCCGCAGTGACAACGACTTAAGCAGCGGCGAGGTGTGGTGCGAATCGCATTCAGGCTTGTCCTGAAAAGGGGTCTGACTACTGGGCGATAGGTTTCCTGAATCTGATACGATACCAAGCGATTTCCTGCCAGCCTCGCACTACATGTCGGCAGGCGCTGGAATGGCCGGATCAGTGCCTGGACTGGTCAGCTCAGTCGATCCTCCACTATTCTGGCCCGACCTAGCGCGGATCACGCCCTGCCGCTCCGCAGGTGGTCCGCCACACGGGTAACTGGAATGACGAGAAGACACCCATCGCTGTTCGCTCTCACTCTCGTTTTCGGAATCGGACCGCTGGCCGCCCAAGTCAACCAAGAGGCTGCCGAGCCCGACAGGCTCCAGTACTTGGATGTCTTCGAAATGGAGGTTGCCGGCGATCCCCGCATCTCACCCGACGGCGACCGGGTCGTGTACGTCCGGCGCGGCTTCGACATCATGAAGGACGAAAGCCGTTCTGCGCTGTGGGTGGTCGACGCGGACGGCTCGAATCACCGTGCGATCACGGACAGAAGCAGCGCGGTGAGCTCGCCACGCTGGTCTCCCGACGGCGATCGCCTTCTGTATGTGGCCTCGGATGGTGGCAGGAACCAGCTGTTCGTGCGCTGGATGGACACGGGCCAGACTGCGGAACTGACCAACGTGACCGAGTCTCCCAGCAACATCGTCTGGTCACCCGACGGAAACTGGATTGCGATGACGATGTTCGTGCCGGAAACGGCCCCCGAGTTTGCGAAGATGCCGTCCAAGCCCAAGGGTGCCGAGTGGACGACGCCAGCACGGGTGATCTCGAAGCTCCGCTACCGGGCCGACGGACGCGGATACCTCCCGGACGGACACACGCATATCTTCGTTCTGCCGGCGGATGGGGGCACCCCACGGCAGCTGACGAGCGGTTCGTACGACCACGGCGGCGGACTGTCCTGGTCGCCCGACTCCCGCTCGATCGTCTTCAGTGCGAATCGGGACAACCCTGATTTCGATGTCCGCAACAGCGAAGTCTTCGAGATATCGGTCGAGTCGGGGGAACTTCGCGAGCTTACCGACCGCTTTGGCCCCGATCGCGGCCCGACTGTATCGGCCGACGGTTCCCGGATCGCATACACCGGCTTCGACGATCGCCATCAGGGATATCAGATCTCCCGGCTGTACGTCATGGATCGGGACGGCGGCAGCGTCCGCCGCGTCGGTGACCTCGACCGGGACATTGGCAACCTCAACTGGGCCGCCGATGGCCGTTCTCTCTTCGTTCAGTACGACGACCAAGGCACGACCAAGGTCGCGAACATCACCCTCGACGGCGATGTCGCCGACCTTGCCGCCGACGTGGGCGGCATCGACCTCGGGCGACCCTATGGCGGCGGCTCCTACACCGTGGCCCGTGACGGGAGCTTTGCCTTCACCGCCAATTCGCCGACGCGCCCCGCCCAATTCCCCAACAGCACGCGGCGGAACCAAAAACGCAGCATTAAACGACACAACCAAAAAAAAAAAACCACAAAAAAAAATAACACAATCAA
>VXRL01000030.1:27238-36804 GCA_009838515.1 Terriglobia bacterium
GGCCCGTCACGGGAGCTTTGCCTTCACCGCCAATTCGCCGACGCGCCCGGCCGATGACGCCATCGGCGGGGCGGGGACCGAACCGCGCCGGATTACCGGCCTCAACGAGGATGTTCTCGCTCACAAGAAGCTTGCCGCGGTCGAGGAGATCTGGTGGGAATCCTCGCACGACGGCCGTCGAGTGCACGGCTGGATCGCCAAGCCCCCGCACTTCGATCCCGCTCGCAAGTACCCGCTGGTGCTCGAGATCCACGGCGGCCCGTTCGCCAATTACGGCCCTCGCTTCGCGGCCGAGGTCCAGTTCTACGCGGCCGCAGGGTACGTCGTCTTCTACGCCAACCCGCGCGGCAGCACGAGCTACGGCGAGGAGTTCGGCAACCTAATCCACCACGCCTATCCAGGCCACGACTACGATGACCTCATGTCGGGTGTCGATGCCGTGATCGACCAGGGCTACATCGACGAGGACAATCTGATGGTCACCGGCGGCAGCGGCGGCGGAGTGCTGACGGCGTGGATCGTCGGGAAGACCGACCGCTTTCGCGCGGCGGTGTCGCAGAAGCCGGTCATCGACTGGATCAGCTTCTCGCTCACGTCGGACGGGTACGCATCCTACTACCAGTACTGGTTCCCCGGCCCGGTCTGGGAGGACGGCATGCTGGAGCACTATTGGGCGCGCTCGCCGCTCTCCCTCGTCGGCAACGTCAGGACCCCGACGATGCTCATCACCGGGGAACGGGACCTGCGTACGCCGATGGGAGAGACCGAGCAGTTCTACCAGGCGCTGCAGATCCGAAAGGTGCCGACGCAGATGGTGCGGATACAGAACGCCTATCACGGCATCGCGAGCAGCAGACCGTCCAATCTGATCGCCAAGGTCGCGAACATCCTGGAGTGGTTCGAACGCTATCTGACGGCGAGCCCCGTGAGCGACTGAGGAGGGCGCTTGGACGCCGCCCCCGGATTCCCCGGCCGCCGGGAATATCGTTCGAGCCACACTGGCTCCCGCCTCGGACCGGCACCTGCCGCCATCGCCGCCGCAGCAACAGCTGTTCTGCGGGGCGATCACCGAATGCACGTCCGGTGTGCGCATCCGACCACTCCATACCTGCCCCCCGCTAGGATATTGCGGCCACGAGATGCACTAGGGACAAGCCGGGGCAGCGGTGGCGCCAGAAACGGCATTCGATGCCGCAATAGTGCTCGGCGAAGCAGCAAAGCAGACGCGATGAAGCGCTTCGATTGGAGGGAACTGACGTGATCAGGATCATGACGCCAGGCGGAGACACGCACTCCGGGCAAACGGCCAGACAAGTGATAGAGGACATGCATGAACGAGCGATCTTCTTGGCGGATCAGAGCACGGACGAGTATCTGATCGGACTGCGGGATCGAGGGAAGGAATTTTACGGTGTGTCCTTGGGTCTGGAGGGAGACACGCTGGACGAACGGTGCGAGAGCATGCTGGCATCGATCCTCAAGCATGGACTGGCAGTGACGATTCCGGAAGAGGAGGATGCGACATAATCTTTGGGGGAGAGCGGTCCGGGGTAGACGGCCGGAGCGTAACGGAATGGGCAATCCCCAATACATTCACCGCCCCCGCGGGATTGCAGGTGAGCAGTGGCGCGATTCACAGTCCAGGTAAACGGGAATCAACTCGCCGTCGAGTCTCCGCCGGACCGCCCCCTGCTGGACGTGTTGCGTGAGGACTTTGACCTCACCGGCACAAAGTACGGCTGCGGCGAAGGCCAGTGCCGAGCCTGCACGGTCTTGATCGACGGTCAACCCACGGCTTCGTGTCTCACGCCCATCTCAAGCGTGGACGGCATGAGCGTGACGACGATCGAGGGCCTTGCGTCGGGCGATCAGCTCACCGCACTGCAGCAGGCCTTCGTCGAAATGGACGGTGCGCAGTGCGGATACTGCACGGCCGGAATGATCGTTGAAGCTACCGCGCTGCTCCAGCGGAATCCGAAGCCGAGCAGATCGGAAATCGTCGACGTCATGAACCCGCACCTGTGCCGCTGTTGCGGCTATCGAAACATATTGGCGTCGGTGGAGCTCGCCGCCCGCGGTTGGGAGGCGAACGATGCCTGAGCGATTCCGCGAGGACCTGTGCGAACCCGACCGCAAGGAGCTCGCCGAGGGCCCCGCCTACCGCTTCGAGTTGGATCGTCGGCAATGGATCTCCTCGATCGGTGCCGGCCTGCTCGTCACGGCTGCGGGGAAGGTGGTCTTCAGCCCTGGCGGAGCCTCTGCTCAAGTCCGGCCATCCCAACGGCTGCATCTGGGCGAGGATGGATCGATCACCGTACTGACGGGCAAAGTGGAGTTTGGACAGGGCTCCCGAACCGAAATCCTCCAGGCGGCGGCCGAAGAACTCCGCGTTTCCCCCGACGTGTTGCGGGTGATGCTGGCGGACACGGCCGAAACTCCGAATGATGGTTCGACTGCGGGCAGTCGGACGACGCCATCTACGATCCCGGTGGTTCGGCGGGCGAGCGCTGCCGCCCGCGAGCTGCTCGTGCGGACGGCGGCCGAAGCATGGAATCTCGACGCCTCTGAGCTGCGCGTGGAAGCCGGAGCCGTCGTCCGCGCGGGCGATCGGTTTTCCTATGCCGACTTGGCGCGCGCGCAGCGGCCGGCGTCAACCGTCGACGACAGCGTTCCCAGGGGAGTCCCGCTCAGGGAGGTCCGCAACTGGACGGTCTTGGGCCAGACGTTGCCCAAGGTCGGAGCGCGTGAGATCGTCACCGGCGCCCACCGATATCCCTCGGACATCGTGCGTCCCAACATGCTGTATGGCGCAGTTCTGAGACCGCCGTCGTACGGAGCGCAGCTCGAGAGCGTCGAGCTTGCCCCCGGCCGGGAATTGGGCGCGGTGGTGGTGCGCGACGGTGAATTCGTCGGTTGTGCCGCCAAGACCTCCTACGAGGCGCGGAAGGCGCTGGAGGCGATCAGCGAGACCGCGAAATGGCGGACCATGGCCCATCCGCCTAGCGAGGGCCTTGGCGCATACTTGAAACGGCATGCGCAGCCGAGTGCCGGGGGGCGTCGCGGAGCGCGACGCCGCGAGAGCGGCGATGTCGACAGCGCGCTGGCAGCTGCTCAGACCCTCGAGGCTTCGTACGAGATTCCTTATGTCCAGCACGCGCCGTTGGAGCCGCGGGCGGCGGTGGCCGAGTGGGACCAGGACCGGCTTACCGTCTGGACCGGCACGCAGCGGCCATTCGGCGTTCGCGAGCAGTTGGCCGAGGCGTTCCGCCTTGGCGCCGACCGAACGCGCGTAGTCGTTCCCGATACCGGCGGGGGGTTCGGCGGCAAGCACACGGGCGAGGTCGCCGTCGAGGCTGCGCGATTGGCCAGAGCGGCCGGCAAGCCGGTCTCGCTCCGCTGGACTCGCGCGGAGGAGTTCGCCTGGGCCTACTTTCGGCCCGCGGCGGCGTTCGAGGCGCGGGCCGGCCTCAGCGGGGAGAAGATCCTCGCCTGGGACTTCACCGCTTACAACCCAGGCACGGCGGCGATCGAGACGCCTTACGCCGTGCCGAACGTTCGCACGCAGTACATTCCGTGCGATTCGCCCTTGCGCGAGGGTTCCTATAGGGGCATCGGCGCGACCGGTAACAACTTTGCCCGCGAGGTCTTCATGGACGAACTTGCCGGGGCCGCTGGCTTGGACCCGCTCGAGTTTCGGCTGGCGAACCTCGACGATGGGCGGCTGTCAGCTGTCCTCCGGGCAGCAGCCGACCGATTCGGCTGGTCGGCGAGCAAGTCGCTGGGACGGAATCGCGGGTCGGGCATCGCCGCCGGCTTCGAGAAAGGTTCCTACATTGCTATCTGTGCACAGGTTCGAGTCGCCGGAGGAAGCGTCGAAGTAGAGCGATTGGTCTCGGCGTTCGATTGCGGAGCGATCCTGAATCCCGGCAACTTGCGGGCCCAGATCGATGGTTGCGTCATCCAGGGTCTGGGCGCGGCGCTGAGCGAAGAGATTCGCTTCGCTGGAGGAATGCTGGTCAACGGCTCGTTCGCGCGATATCCCGTGCCGCGCTTTCGAGGCACGCCGCCCATGGAGGCAGTCCTGCTGAATCGGCCGGACATCCCGCCCGCAGGGGCGGGCGAGACTCCGATCGTCGCGGTGGCGCCGGCGCTGGCGAACGCAGTCTTCGCCGCCACGGGGCAGAGGATGCGCTCGCTACCTCTCCGGGCGCGGGCGGCTTGAGAGCCGCGCGATCGAACGAATTCGCCTTCTCGCAGCCTCGCTGGGAGTGCCCGCCGACTTGAGCTGCCGGGTCTATCCCGTCCCGGCCAGCCGCGACGACAGCTCGGCGAGCTTCGCGAGCTTTTCGGCTGCCGCGCCTGAGTCGATCGCCTCTTGGGCAAGCGCGGCAGAAGCGCGCCAGCTGGTTGCGGCTTCCGACATGTGAATCGCGGCTGCGGCGTTCACGACCGCGATATCGCGCGCCGGCCCGCGCTCGCCTGCCAGCACGGACCGGACGATTGAGGCGTTGCGGGCAGCATCGCCCCCGGAGAGCTCCGCCGCGCCGGCTCGCGCCACGTCAAACTCGTCGGGCTCGAGAGAACCCTGTCTCGAAACCTTGCCGCGGACTACCTCGCTGAAGCGGGTCGGGCCGGTGGTGGTGATTTCGTCCATTCCGTCGCTGCCGTGCACCACCAGTGCGCGCCGAGCGCCCAAGCGTGCCAGCGCCGCGGCCGCGAGCGGCACGATCTGATCGTCGTACACGCCCATGACCTGTATCGCTGCTCCGGCGGGGTTGGTCAGCGGGCCGAGCATGTTGAACACGGTGCGCATGCCCAACTCGCGGCGCACCGGCCCGGCGTGGCGCATGGCCGGGTGCATCGCTTGTGCGAAGAGAAAGCCGATACCTAGCTCGTCGATGCAGCGGGCCGCCTGATCCGCATCGAGCTTGACGTTGACGCCGAGCGCTTCCAGCACGTCTGCCGAACCGCACTTGCTGGAAACCGCGCGGTTGCCGTGCTTGGCTATCGACACGCCCGCTCCGGCCGCCACTAGCGCTGCTGCCGTCGAGACATTGAAGGTCGATCCGCCGTCTCCCCCCGTGCCGCAGGTGTCGACAAGCTGCTCGCGAGGCGTGCGCGCGGTGCGGACGCTGGTGGCGCTCGCCCTCATTGCGCGGGCAAAGCCCGTGACCTCGTCGGCAGTCTCTCCCTTCATGCGCAGGGCGACCAGCAGGGCCGCGATCAGCGGCGGGGACGAACGGCCATCGAGGATTTCCTGCAAGGCGGCGGCGGATTGCTGCTCGGACAGGTCTTCGCGCGCGGCGGCTAGATGCAACGCTGCTTGGACGGCTGGCATGGAATTGCACTATGTCTGGCATCCCGGATATATTGGAGGTTCGGGCGGCCTGAGCGGTTTTCTGATCGTACCCCACGGCCGCATTCCCATGAAGCTCCACGAGTATCAGGCCAAGGAAGTTCTGCGCGCGTACGGAGTGCCCACGCCTCGGGGCACCATGGCCAAGACTGTCGCCGAGGCGCGGTCGGCTGCTGCGGACCTAGGCGGCAGGGTGGTGGTCAAGGCACAAATTCATGCAGGCGGGCGCGGCAAGGGCGGCGGCGTGAAGCTAGCGCACAGCGTCGACGAGGCCGAACGCCACGCCGCCGCCATTTTGGGCATGACCTTGGTGACCCACCAAACCGGCCCTCAGGGACGGCTGGTGCAGCGGCTGCTGGTTGAGGAACAGTTGCCGATCGAGCGCGAGATCTACCTCGGTATCACCCTGGACAGGGCCCTCGAAAAGCCGGTCTTGATGGCATCGGCCCAAGGCGGGGTCGAGATCGAGGAGGTTGCCGCGAGGGATCCCTCCGCCATTCTCCGCGAAGCGATCCACGGCGCCCAGCTGCAGGGCTACCAAGCCCGCCGCCTGGCCTTCGCTCTTGGCATCGCCCCGGAGGCGCGAGCATCTGCCGTGCAAGCAATGCAGGCGCTGGCCAAGGCTTACGACGAGTCCGACGCCTCGCTAGTGGAGATCAATCCATTCGTGCTGACCACGGACGGTCGCGCGGTCGCGCTGGACGCGAAGATGGACGTCGACGACAACGCCTTGTTCCGCCATCCCGACCTCGCGGAATTGAGGGACCTCGGCGAGGAAGAGCCTCTCGAGACCGACGCGATCGACCACGGCTTGAACTACATCAAGCTCGACGGAAACGTCGGTTGCATGGTCAACGGGGCGGGCCTCGCCATGGCCACGATGGACATCATCCAGTACGCGGGCGGGATGCCTGCGAACTTCCTGGACGTGGGCGGCGGCGCGAACAAGGACCAGATCAAGAACGGCTTCCGGATCATCCTGTCGGACCCCAATGCCAAGGCGATCATGATCAACATCTTCGGCGGCATCCTCAAGGTCGATGTCCTCGCCGAGGGCATCGTCGCAGCCGCGCAGGAGCTCAAGATCGACGTGCCGATGGTGCTGCGGCTAGAAGGAACGAACGTGGAGAAAGGGCGTGAGATCCTCGCTGATTCGGGCTTGGACTTTATCGTTGCCTCTGACATGAAGGAGGCTGCCCAGCAGGCCGTCGCCCGAGCCGGCTAGGGGATATCGCGTATGAGCATCCTGGTAGACGAGACAACCCGCGTGGTGGTGCAGGGCCTCGGGCGCGCGGGCCTGTTCCACGCCGAGCAATGCATGCGATTCGGCGCCAACATCGTGGCCGGCGTGCATCCTGGCCGGGGCGGCGGCGAGGCGCTGGGCTTCCCGGTTTTCGACACGATGCGCGAGGCGGTCGCCCAAGCGCGGCCTGACGCTTCGCTGGCCTTCGTGCCGGCCGCCGGCGCGGCGGACGCTGTGCTGGAAGCCATCGAGGCGGAGCTGGCCCTCGTGGCTTGCATCACGGAGGGGATTCCTGCCAGGGACATGGTGCGCGTAGCGGACGCCTTGTGCGGCAGCGCCACGCGCTTGATCGGGCCGAACTGTCCGGGTGTGATCTCGCCAGGGAAGTGCAAGCTGGGCATCATGCCCGGCCATATCCACAAGCCGGGATCGGTCGGAGTCGTCTCGCGCTCGGGCACTCTGACGTACGAGGCCGTCGGGCAGCTTTCGAGCCTTGGCATAGGCCAGTCGACCTGTATCGGGATTGGGGGCGACCCGGTCATCGGAACCAATTTCATCGACGTGCTCGAGATGTTCAACGAGGATTCCGACACCACTGGCATCATCATGATCGGGGAGATCGGCGGCACCGCCGAAGAGCGGGCCGCCGAGTTCGTCAAGGGCCGCATCCAGAAACCGATCGTCGGATTCATCGCCGGCGCCACGGCACCGCCCGGCCGCCGCATGGGCCATGCCGGGGCGATCATCTCTGGCGGGAAGGGCACCGCAGCGGAAAAGCAGGCGGCGATGGAAGCCGCCGGCATCGCAGTGGCGCCCACCCCGGCCGACCTTGGCTCGACCTTGGCGGCGCTGATTTAGAGCGCGCCTGACGCTTTCCGACTGGCCTCGCCGAGCACATCGTGAAGGAGCTGAACCCGTGGCACTGGAACGCACGCTGACCATCATCAAGCCCGACGCCGTTGCAGCCCGCAAGTCCGGGCACATCATCGCGCACCTCGAGAGAGAGGGATTCGAAATCCTGGCGATGAAGAAGATTACGCTGACGCGGGCACAGGCGCAGGCCTTCTATGCCGTGCACAGCCAGCGGCCCTTTTTCGACAGCCTGGTTGACTTCATGACATCGGGTCCGATCATTCCCATGGTCTTGGAACGCGACAGCGCCATCGTCGGCCTGCGCGACATCATGGGAGCCACGAATCCCGAGCAAGCTGAGGAAGGCACCGTGCGCGAGCTGTACGGCACCAACATCGAGCGAAACGCGATCCACGGCTCGGACGCGCCGGAGACGGCGGCTGCCGAGCGAGCCTTTTTCTTCAGCGGGCTTGAACAGGGCTAGCCTGCCCTCGCCAGTTCTTTCAGAGCGGTATGTTGCCGTGCTTCTTGCGCGGCGAACGCTCGGTCTTGTTGTCGAGCATCTCCAACGCGCGGCAGAGTTTGGCACGCGTCTGGCTGGGCGCGATGACTTCATCGATCCAGCCCTTCTCCGCGGCCCGGTAGGGGTTGGCGAAGCTGGCCGTGAACTCCTCGATCCGATCGCTGCGGAAGCGCTCCGGATCTTCCGCCTCGGCGAGCTCGCGCCGGTAGAGGATATTGACAGCGCCCTCCGGGCCCATCACCGCGATCTCGGCGGTCGGGTAGGCGAAGTTCATGTCCGTGCGAATGTGCTTCGAGCCCATCACGCAATACGCGCCGCCATAGGCCTTGCGCGTGATGACCGTGATCTTGGGCACGGTCGCTTCGCAGTAGGCGTAGAGCAGCTTCGCCCCGTGCTTGATGATGCCGCCATACTCCTGATCGGTGCCGGGCAAGAATCCGGGGACGTCCTCGAAGGTAACGATGGGAATGTTGAACGCGTCGCAGAAGCGGACGAAGCGGGCGCCCTTCAGGGATGCGTTGATGTCGAGACAGCCGGCCAGCACGGCAGGCTGGTTGGCGACAATGCCCACGGGCCGGCCGGCGAGGCGGGCGAAGCCGACCACTATGTTTTGGGCGAAGTGTGCCTGCACCTCGAAGAAATAGGCGTCGTCGACCACCCGATGGATGATGTCGCGGATGTCGTAGGGAATGTCCGGTGCTGCCGGCACGACCTCGTCGAGGTCGGTGTCCGCCCGGTCGGCCTTGTCTTCTGTGGCGCGCCAAGGAGGGTCGTCCAGGTTGTTCGACGGCAGGAACGACAGCAGCTCTCGGATCAGCTGCAGGCAGTGCGTGTCGTCAGCGGCCAAGAAATGCGCCACCCCGCTGGTTTCGTTGTGGGTGCGCGCGCCGCCCAGCGCCTCCTTGCCCACCTGCTCGTGCGTCACGGCGCGGATCACGTCCGGCCCGGTGACGAACATATGGCTGGTTCGGTCCACCATGAGCACGAAATCCGTGATGGCGGGAGAATACACCGCGCCGCCGGCGCACGGTCCCATCACTGCCGAGATCTGCGGCACCACGCCGCTGGCCAGGGTGTTCCGCAGGAAGATATCGGCGTAGCCGGCTAGCGAGGCGACGCCCTCGTGAATGCGCGCCCCGCCAGAATCGTTGAGCCCGATCACGGGGGCGCCGGTCTTCATGGCCAAGTCCATGATCTTGCAGACTTTCTTGGCGTTCTGGAGCGACAAAGACCCGCCGAAGACCGTGAAGTCGTGGGCGAACGCATAGGCCGGCCGGCCGTCGATCTTGCCGTAACCGGTCACGAAGCCATCGCCCGGAATTTTTTGCTCGGCCATTCCGAAATCGATGCAGTCGTGCGTCACCAAGCGGTCCAGTTCTTGGAACGTGCCCTCGTCTAGCAACAGCTCGAGCCGCTCGCGAGCTGCCAGCTTGCCGCCCTCCTTGTGCTTCTTGGCCCGTTCCGGGCCGCCGCCCGCGAGCGCCTCCGCGTTGCGCCGCTCGAGTTCCGCGCGTCTTTTGGCGAGATCCATGAGTTTCAACAATATATGGTTCGCTCCCGAGTTGTCTGCCACCCCCGACACGATGAACGGC
>VXRL01000082.1 GCA_009838515.1 Terriglobia bacterium
TTTTTTTAAACAACACCCTACAAACCCCGCGGGCGGGGCCCGGGCCCCCCCCCCCCGCCCCGGTGCGCCCGGGCGGGCTGACTGCCCCGAATCCGGTGCCATAGATCTCCAGCAAGCCCCCGGCGCGCGCCAGCACGCCGCTCCCGGGATTGTTCGGATCTTCCACGGCAGCGCTCACCCCCCCGCTGACCCGACCCGGGAAGATGCCCGGCTGTGCAGGCCCTAGGGGGATCGACACAGGATCTGTCCGCCCAAACGGGGACGACACCACGATTTCCGTCGCATCGGCGGGAATCTGGAAGGGCAACTGAAAGGTAATCTCTGTCGGGGACACCTTCGCCAGCGGGGCTGCCACTCCAGCGACATGCACGCTGGTCAGGCCCAGATCCACGGGAAGAGCCGGATTGTCGAAAAGCAGGGTCGTGTCGGCTTCGAACGGCCCTGTCGCCAACGCATTGCCGTAGATCGTCACCAAGCTCCCGCGGGCGAATCCCCGGCCTGCGTCCGCGGTCTCGCCGCTGGCGGCATTGGCCGTGAGAGCGCCCATCACCGCAGGCGGGTCCTCGGACACGACAGCTTGGGTCTCGACACCGCTGTCAGGCGCGCCGCTGATGGTCGCCGTCAGTGTCTGCTGGCCCGCCGAAGACGCCAAGGGCCAATCAATCTCCGCTCGTCCGAACGCGTCGGTCCGACTGGACAGGAATTCGGCGGCGTCCGCGCCGGTCGCAGTGAATGCAAGCTCGATTCCGCTATAGGGCACCAAGTTCTCATCCCGAACTCGGTACTCCAGCGGCTCGGCCAGCGTTGAGCCCGCAACACCATATTGCTCCGAGAAGTGCAGCGGCTCCAAGCTGAGCTCCGTGGCATCATCACGTACTACCAAACGAGTCTCCAAGCGGTCATAACCAGTCTCCGCTGCTTCCGCCGTCAGGGTTGCCGTGCCAGATTCGAGCGCTCGAGCCTCAAATTCGGCCAATACTTCCCCCGCCGGGATCGTCACGGTGGATGGGATTTCGGCAATGGCACCGTCAAGCCGGAGGTTCACGACGAGGTCGGTGTCGCGGGACTCGGAGATCATGACCTGCGCCGAGCCGGCACAGCCGACCAGCAGCCCGCCTGCGGGCCACGTCGACAAATGCAGCATCCGCACTAGCTCGGCCTCACTTGAAGCCCTGGATTCGGAATGCAAATCAAAGAACGACAGCCACCACCTTCTCAGCTGCCTCAGCGTCCGCAGCGATTCCGGCTTGGGCTGGACACCCTCATCCACCAGCAGCACGAACGCCTGGCGGAAGTGCCTCTGGGACACGGAAGAATCGGGCCGGCGGGGACCCACTGCCTCGATGATGTCCTCGACGCGGATCTCCTTGCGGACTCCGTCGAACTCCACACCGACTTCCGGCGTGCGCGAGGCGTTGCCGAGGGCCGCCCTCACCGAGGTGGGATTCGTGACCAAGAAAGTCGGCGGCACCTCCGACGGATCCCGCAGTCCCATCAAATACTGGTCGAGGAGACTGTAGGTCTGCGTGGCAGCAGTGGTCTCGAAGCGGGGACTGGTGCCCTCGCCGTTGTCCGTGATGGCATTGCCCTCGAGCACAGAAGCGCTGGAGTTCAAGAAAAAGCTCCAGTGCGCGAACTGGCGCCCGAGGACGGCATCGGACACCTCGCCGGTCTCGGGATCCTTGAACGGCGTGTAAGCTAGGAACCTGTGTCCAATCTCGTGCGCCAAGATCGTCAGCATCGAAGAATGCGACAGTCCGCGGATCGGCGCGGCCGGGCTGGTAGGGTATTCCGATAGCGCGCCCATATTGACGAACGACGAAAGGCGGCGGGGCGAGCCGAACAGACGGCCGGTGTCGTAGATAAACTCGCCGATTCCGCGAACCTCGTTCCGCACGGTGTAAGCGTGGGCAAGCGAAAAATCGCTGGCGTCCATCTCGAGATCGTTGAAGACGACCACCGTGTCATAAGCATCCTCGTGGGTGCGATAAAACGAATGCACCACGGCAAATTCGTCGATAGCCGGATCGCTCACGAAGACTTCGGCAAGAATGCTGTCCGCGTCGAAAAGCTCGGACTCGACCGAACTCCAGTCAACCGTTTCGACACCGCTCAAGGCTCGACCGCTAAACAATCCGACCACCGCGTCGAGGAGGTTTACATCCCCATAGCGGAATTCGATGCCGCCATTTTGGTGGATCGTCACTTGGAAGGTCTGCGCGTCTCCTACGGGTCCCTCGGTAAACAGCGGCACAGCATGCCAGGCAACTGTCAACGCTTCGGATGTTGCCGCAACCCGGACGCTTCCTCCCCGGCTCGGATCCAGATCGTGAAACAGGGGGGCGATCCGCGCCGGGCCGTAGGCAGCGCGCGAGTAGTTTCTCGGCCGAGAGCTCGCCTCAGGGTAGACGAACGTGAGGTTGCCATCGGAATTGACGAAGAGACTGTCGTGCGAAGAACCGTAGTACGGAAACGCAAACGGCAATTCGACGAGCTGGAAGTCGTCATCCTCCAGATCCAACGGCGTTCCTTCTTCGGGCAGGGGCGCTCCTTCGGGAAACCTAGAAACTGTGACTCGGAAACTGTCCTGCTCGGGGGTGATCGTGATCGAGGACTCGGCTAGGTCAAACGGGTGCGGGGGCGCGAGCACTTCATCCGTGGCTTCGACGATGGCGATGCCATCCACGCTAGTCGGCACCGACGGTCCGGTCTGGGCACGGGCAGTGAAGCGCACCTTTCCCTCCGACAGCCGCCGCTGCTGCGCCAAGAAAACAGCCTCTTGGGCAGTGCGCGGATTCCCGCAGGCGACCTTGTCGAAGTGCGCGGGAGCCGCCACTACAGGGCCGGTGGCGACGGACGCTATGGCAAGGGCGCCGACGGCTGCGAAGATGCCCCTCACTCTCATCGCGCGAATTCTTGATTCTTGCACAGGCCCCTGAGATTTGACGCTGGCGCTTGGGCTCGCGTTTCGGCCGGTCAGCGCGGCGGCGATCAGCCCTTCGCCACTAGCGCATACCCGTGACCGTGAACGGCCTCCAAGCAGCTGATCAAGACCTGCCGCGTGGCCCCCGGGCGCATGATGGCATCTACGTGCCCCTTCGACGCGCACCACTTGGCGTCTAGTGTGCGGTCATACTGCTGGCGCGTGCGCTCGATTTCGTGCAGCAAGTCTTCCGGCAGGCCGGAATCATCTCCTTCCACGGCTCGCAACTCGCTTGCGAACATCGCTTGGACGGCCGATTCGCCTTCCATGACGCCGACCCGGGCCGTTGGCCAGCCGAAAATGAATTCCGGGTCGAACCCCTGGCCGGCCATCGCGTAGTACCCCGCCCCGCTGGCGTGCCGCAAGGTCACCACGATCTTGGGCACGCGCGCCGTCGCCATCGATTCGACCATTTCGGCACCGGCCCGAATGATGCCGCTCCGCTCGGCCTGGGGTCCGACCATGAAGCCGGTGACGTCCTGGAAGTAGACGAGCGGGTGGCCCTGGCGGTCGCACTTCTGCACGAATTCAGCGGCCTTGCGGGCTGTCTCGGCGTAGATGATGGCTCCGATGCGGGTACTCTCGCCATCGCGGAACAAGCCTCGCCGGTTGGCGATCAAGCCAACCGGCCAACCCCCGACTTGGACATTCGCGCACAGCAGCTCCGGAGCGCGCTCGGCCATGAATTCCACGCACCCGTCCCGATCCACGATGCGCCGGACGACCGCATGCATGTCGTAGGGCAGGCGGCGGTCGCTCGGCAAGATCTCGTCAAGCCCTCCGCCGGACTCGGGGTCCGAGCGGTTCGGCGCTGCCGAAGGTGCGCGCGGAAGCCCGAGCAATAGCGTCCGGATGCGAGCGATGCACTCCGCATCGTCAGCCACGCGGTAGTGCGCGACACCGCTTTGCTCGGTATGCATGGAGGCTCCGCCGAGAGCCTCCGCCTCGACCTGTTGGCCAATCGCGCCTTGGACCAAGTTCGGTCCGCCCAGGCCCATGAAGCTCGTGCCCTCCACCATGAGGATCACATCGCTCAGCGCGGGCAGGTATGCGCCGCCAGCGATGCACTGCCCCATGACGGCGGAAATCTGCGGAATCCTCAGTCGGCGGCGCATGCGGGCGCAATTGTGGAAGATCCGCGCACCGCCATATTTTCCTGGAAACGTGCCATGCTGCTCCGGCAGGAACACTCCGGCGGAATCAACCAAGTACACGATTGGGATGCCGCAGCGCATCGCTGCCTCTTGGATGCGCAGCACCTTCGAGACGGTCTCGGGGAACCAACTGCCGGCCTTCACGGTGGCATCATTGGCCATCACGGCAACCTGCCGGCCGCCCACTCGTCCGATCCCGGTCACGACACCGGCCGCCGGAGCCACGCCGCCGTGGGCATCGTGGGCCATGAGCAGGCCCAGTTCCAACAGTTCCTCGCCTTCGTCCAGCAGGGCTGCAATGCGCTCCCGCGCCAGTAGCTTCCCCGCCTTGCGCTGCCGCTCGATCCGCTTGGGGCCGCCGCCAAGCCGGACCGCGTCCTCCAGTTCCTGCAACTCGGATATCAGCGCATGCATGTAGGCGCGCCGCGCGCCCCGCTCGTCGGCATCCGGAGCCGTCAGGCCGGACTGCGGGCCAAGAGGAAACGCCATTGCCCTAACCTACCAATCCGCCATCGAGCTATCGCTCAGTTCGAATCGAAGGCGCCGCCGTCCCGTTGCGGCCGCCATTCATCCCAGACGCCCAGGAAGCGCAAGTGCCTGATCAGCCCTTGGTCCTGAAGCCATCTCGAAACTTCGGCCGCCGACCACCTCTCGGCGATCCGCTCCGTCTCTTGCGCGATCCCGACCAGCGTCCGCGCGGCAACCACCGCCGAACTCCTAACGCTGTCGATATCGACCTTGTCGAACGTGTCGGCCTCGGAGTGGTAGGAGGAGTAGTAATCCGAGGTCTCCTGCACCGCGAACAGCGACGGCACGCCCTGCAGCATGAACGTGAAGTTGTCGCTCATGAAGTAAGCCTTCGCAGTGTGCCGGAAGCGCCCGAATTCGTCCACGCCGCCAAGCAGCCGCTCGACTTGGCGCAATAGATCCCTGCGGCCTCCCGTCGAGTAGCCGCTCAGCGGCCCGCCTCCCATGTCATGCACTATAGTCGCCACGTGGCGGTCGAGTCCGTCGCGATGCGAATCGACATACGCCAGCGATCCGAACAGGCCGAACTCCTCGCCGCCGAAGAGGACGAAACGCAACGTGCGCAGCGGGCGAACTCCCGCTTCGGCGATCGCGCGCGCGACATGCAGGACCAAGGCGACGTTCACGGCATTGTCCAAGCACCCCGTGCCCATGTCCCACGAATCGAGGTGGGCTCCGAGCAACACGATCTCGTCCGGCAGGCCTTCTCCGGGAATTTCTGCCACGACGTTGGCCGTCTCGAACGAAGGTCCGATCCGATTGGGCATTTCCAAGCGGACCCGCACGCGCTCACCCACTTCAAGCAGGCGAGCCAGTCGCAGGCCCTCTTCGCGAGCTACCAGTGCTGACGGAATCGGGTCCAGTTCGGCCGAAAGGTTATTGACGTGCCGGTAGAGGAGTTGCCGCGGGCGGGTCGAAACGATCAGCACAGCAAGCGCTCCAACCTCGGCAGCCTCGCGGACGGCCACCATCGCATCGCGCTGGGACAGCCCCAGGCTCTCCAGAGAGGAGGCCTCGCGCAGCTCCACCAAGACGATCTTGCCGCGCAAGCTCTCGCCAGCCTGGAGAATCGCCCCTTGCTGGCCGCTCCCTCCTAGCGCCAGCTCTGCCTCCATTGGCTCCCGGACACTGGGAGAAAAAGCCGAGGCGGCGGCTCGCAGCCGGAAGGGACGCGGCTGTACCACCTCGATTCTGGTATCGCCCTCGCGCCACGCCCGAGGGATCGGAACCGACTCCAGCCTTGCGGTCTGCAAGCCTGCTTCTTGAAACGACCGCAGTCCCCACTGCAGCGCGTCCTGCATGGCCTTGGTGCCGGCCATGCGCGGGCCGATCGCATCGCACAGGGTCCGCAAGTCGGCCTCGAGGCCTTGCGACGTGCGCACAGTTGTCTCGACGCGACCGAGAACCGCCGGGGCGGCAATCTCAGCGACCAGGCCCGCCAGCAGCAGAGCGCAGATGAGATGTCGAAACGGCAACAAGCAAATGAAGGTACCACAGGCGGGGACGAAAAATCCCGGTATCGCGGTGTAACTGATTTTTTGTGAACAACTTACCAAGAAACGGAACCACGGCGTGACGGCCGCAAAGTGTGCCGCGAAACGATGGAAGCTTGGCCGTCTCCGCGGGTAGGCGTGGTCGGTCGGTTCGACGGCGTGGAAGTCGGGTCGGACGCTGGCGGATTGCAGATGCCGGAGTTGGCCCTCCGAATCTGACCGCTGAAGTGGCCGCCCGATCGTAGACTCCTTGGGTAACTTCATCGACAGAGTTTGCTCGCCCGGGATGGCTGGAAGGAAAGAGGCCGGGAGAATTCTGATTTCGTCGCCTTGGGGAAGGTTGAGGACCGAACGACGGCCACAACTTTCGGCCGCAGTATAGCGATCGCACTAGCTGCGCATCGGAATAGCGCTCCGACGGTCTCCGTAGCGCCAACGCATGGCTGCACATGCATGCCGAAGGGGTCGGTTCTGGCCCGGTGACCCGATTCGCGGGAAGTGGCCGATAGTAGTCTGCTAGTCTGAGTTTCGATTCGGTTGTCTTACCGTCGAAGATGGCGGACTGCCTTCTTGAAGGTGTAGTAGGGCATGGCGGCGCCAGATAGTGTTCCCCAGCCAAGACGTCAGGCAGTCGCGACAATGGTTGCGCTGCTTGCGTTGATACTTCACGCCAGCACCATGGGTCAAAGTAACCAACTGTTTTCCCCAATTGAACCGAGGCTTGTTCGGGCAGTTTCGGCAACGTTGCCGAACCAACCCACAGTCCGCCAACGTCTAGTCTCGATTGATTTCAACATTTTGACTGCTACACGTGCTGCTGCGGTTCTGCAAACGGTGCCAACGACCCTCACACTAAACCTCTTTGATGACGTTGAGCTCACGGCAATCGTGGACAGCACCCACCCAACTTCATCCGGCTACTCGCTGCTCGGAAGGATTCACCAGATGGACTTGGCCACGATGGCTCTGGTCGTCAATGGTGATGTAGTTGCGGGCACCGTTCGAATAGCCGAAGCGACCTACCGAATCCGGACTGTTGGCAAGGGAGTCTACAGCATCACTCAGTTGGATCCTGCGAAGGAGCGCAAGGGGAGTGAACCTGTGATTGTGTCCCCGCCGCTTCGCGAAGGCACGCCCCTTCCACGATGATTCCTGCCGATTGGAGGTGCCGGATTTGCCACGGCTCGCCTGCGCCTACTTGTCGATCCAGAACGCCCGTCGAGACAGATGAAGAAGGCGATTTCGGGACGGCCACCTGCGGACGAGCGCGTGGTCTTCTATGGCGGGCTCTGATCGTTGCGCTAGCCGTGATATGGGGCGGATCTGCAGAGATCTTCGCGGATGATCGAGCTGCGCTGCTGAAGCTCTACGACTCAACCGGTGGTGCGAGCTGGAAGAATGCTTCCAACTGGCTCAGTTCGGAACCTGTTTCTCAATGGTTCGGTGTTTCGGTGGACTCAGACGGGCGAGTCCGAAGCCTCGAATTGCCTGACAACGGGCTCGAAGGTGAGATACCTGCTGCACTAGGACAGCTCCGACAGCTACGAGTCCTTGATCTTTCTTCTAATAAGCTCAAAGGTCCGGTACCAGCTGAACTGGGGGGCCTCTCTAGTCTCAATACGCTGCGACTGGCCGAGAACGGCCTCAGCGGCGCCATTCCCGCTGAACTGGGGGGCCTCGTCGAGTTAGCGAACCTCTTACTCAGCGAGAACGACTTCAGAGGACAAATCCCACCTCAGCTAGGGAATCTGGGAAGACTTCGCTTTCTTGGACTTTCGGAGAACGCCTTGACTGGGGAGATTCCGGAAGAACTCGGAAACTTGAAGAGGCTCAGGTACCTCTTGCTCTCTGGAAACGGACTGACCGGCCACATCCCTTCCAGCTTGGGGAGTCTAGGGGAACTTAGGCACGTCGCGATCAAGGACAACGCCCTGACCGGCGGGATTCCAGACGAGCTCGGAGACTTGGCTAGCCTGCGGTATCTCTTGCTCTCCGGAAACGACCTTACCGGCCCGGTCCCTTCCAGCCTAGGAAGGTTGAGAGATCTGAGGCATCTCTCGATCGAGAACAATGATTTCGAGGGCACCCTGCCCATCGAATTGGCGAATCTCGCCAGCCTCGAGTATTTTCCGGTCAATGGTAACGAGGTTTGCGCTCCGAGAGACGCCGCTTTCCAATTTTGGCTGGACAACGTATCGTTCGTCGGCGTGACTTGTCCGGCGGACGGGCAATCCTTGATCGACGTAGCAGTGGCATACACTCAGGCTGCCCGCAACTCGCTGGGCGGCGAGGCGAGGGTCAATGCGGAGATAGACCTCTTGTTCACAGAAGCCAATTACGCCTATTCTCAAAGCGGAATCGATCTACGTCTCGAGCTTGCGGTGACCAACGAGGTCCGTTACGAAGGCAAGGATTCAAAGGTTGATCTAGATCGGCTGAAAGACCGTGCAGACGGTTACCTTGACGATGTGCACGGACTGCGTGACGCGGCCGGTGCAGACATAGTCGTGCTGCTGGTCGGCGCTGGCGCTTGGGGCTCCTCCGATGCCCCTTGTGGTCGGGCTTTTCAACTGAGCGATCCGTGGCTCTCGGATTCATTCGACGCCTACGCCTTCGTCGTAATGAGAGTCGATTGCGGAGCGCGCACGTTCGTCCACGAACTTGGTCACATCATGGGAGTGGGTCATGATCGCTACGAAGAGTGTGAGGGGGAGAACTGTGATCCGGTCGCGTTTCCGTACGGATACGGCTACGTAAACCAGCGGGCCTTCAGGCCTGGGACACAGCAGTCTACTCGCTGGCGCACTGTCATGGCCTACAACAACCAATGCGCCGATGCCGGATTCAACTGCCAGCAACTGGTTCGATTCTCAAATCCCTCCCAGAACTATTCCGGAGACCCGATGGGCGTTCGTGGGCGTCACGACTCGTCGCAGATCAACGGGCCTTCCGACGCGGCGCGGACGCTTAACCTCACACGAGAAACCCTCTCTAACTTTCGGCCGCGAGCCATCGAGGGCCCTCCCGTGACGATCTCCTTCGATGCCGACACTTACGTCGCCGCCGAAGGGGGTGACGCGGCGTCGGTGACCGTCAGGCTCACCGCGCCGGCAAGCGCGGAGATTGCGATCCCGTTGACCGTGAACCTTGAAGGCGGGGCATCCTTTGAAGACTATTCGGGAGTGCCTCGCATGGTCGTATTTGGCAAGGCAGAGCGCACTGTAACGTTCGATGTTGTCGCTTCGAACGATGTGGTCGATGACAACGCCGAGCAAGTCGTGCTGGGCTTCGGAGCGCTCCCCATCGGTGTTATGGCAAGTGCCCCGTCTACCGCGGCAGTGGCGTTGGAAGACAACGATCTGACAGTGCAGGCCATCTCTGTCTCAAGTGGCGCTGAGATCTTGTTGGCGCGGGATGGCGATGGCCCGTGGTTAGTTGATGGCGAGCATGCCCAGAATGGAACCGCGGTAGTCAGAAACGGAGAAACGCACGTTTTGGAACTCGCCGACAACCAATGGCGGCTGGCTCTCTACGCCGTACGCACGGCCGCTGGCCAGACAGCTGTCGAAGACGGAATCGCGGCTATAGGCGCAAACCTGTTCGATCCGCTCGGTGTCGCGCTGGACGGCGCAGGACGTCTCTATATCGCAGACTCCAGACATCATCGAATCAGAACGGTGGATCCCTCGGGTGTGATTTACACATTGGCAGGCACGGGCGACTGGGGTTTCGCGGGAGATGGCGGGCCTGCCGTCGCTGCCCGGTTTAACAGACCGGTCGGACTGGCTCTGGACAGCAACGGAAACCTGTATGTGGCCGACTCAGGAAATCGCCGCGTGCGGCGAATCGATGCCGTGACCAGAACTATCGAGACGATCACCGGCACGGGGCAACGGGGTTCCTCGGGCGATGGCGGTCCAGCCGTTTCCGCCTCGCTGTCAAGCCCTTGGGCAATTGCGGTGGACACTTCTGAGCGCATCTACATCGCAGACCCAGAAAACCACTCGGTGCGTCGCATTGACGCCGTAACCGGGATCATTGAGAGGGTGGCGGGCAGCGGAAATTGGGGATATTCGGGTGATGGCGGGCCTGCCACTCAGGCCACGTTCAAGTTTCCGTCGGGGATTGCCTTGGATACCGTCGGGAGCCTTTATGTGGCCGACACATGGAATCACCGCGTGCGCCGGGTCGACCCCTGGACGGGTTGGATCGAGACCTTTTCCGGGAGTGATGGTAGCGGGTATTCCGGGGATGAGGGGGCGGCATCCGAGGCGGCGCTAAACACGCCCAGAGGGATAGCGGTCGATGCACGCGGAACCGTCTACGTATCTGACACTCGAAATCAGCGAGTCCGCAGGATCGGAGCGGCGGGGGGAATCATCACGACGGTAGCGGGCTCTGGAAGCTCGGGCTATTCGGGCGATGGAGAAGCTGGGACCAGCGCTCAGCTTGCGAGACCAACCGGGCTAGCAGTGGACGCGACGGGGAACCTCTACATGGCCGACAGTTCAAACCACCGAGTGCGCCGGATCGACAGCGAAACAGGAACGATCACGACGATCGCAGGATCTGGATCACCAGCATTGAGTTGGAACGGTGGGAACGCCGCCGACGCCCAAATGGACGCGCCCGCATCGCTCGCATTGGATTCCGCTGGCAATATAGTCTTCATTGATTCGAATCGAGTCTGGGAATTGAATGCTGCAGGCCTGATCGAGAAGTTGGCTGGCACGGGAATGTCCGGCAACCTAGGAGATGGCGGGGCATCTTCCGAGGCAAGTTTCGCGTATCCGCAGGGAATTGCGGTAGACGCAGTTGGAAATGTGTACGTGGCAGATACATGGAACCACCGAGTCCGGAGGATCGACGCCGCCACGGGCGTGATCGAGACCATTGCGGGCACAGGAGAAGACGGCGACTCCGGGGACAGTGGGCTAGCGTCTGAGGCCCGGCTTTCGCGGCCCGAGGGAGTGGCCGTAGACGCGGCAGGCAACGTTTTTGTGGCTGACACCAACAACGGTCGAATCCGCCGGATCGACAGCTCGACAGGAGTGATTGAGACGTTCGCAGGGACAGCGAGTGGGGGTAAATGGGTGAGCGGCGGGCTAGCGTCCGAAACCCAGCTTCGGCGTCCTAGCGCTGTTGCGGTGGATGGCGAGGGGAATGTCTACTTGACCGACACTTCGGATAATCGCGTCCTGCGAGTGGACTCCCTGACCCGACTCACTAAGGCGCTTCTGGTAGTCGAACAGCCCGATTCTATTGCGCTTGACGAGAAGGGAAACGTGTTCGTCGGAGCAATGCAACGCATCCTAATGATTGGTCCCGAAGGAGGGACCACTCTTGTCGCCGGAACCGGAAACCCAGGGTTTTCCGGCGATCGAGAGCCGGCCGCAGGTGCAGAGCTTTCAGTTTCGGGAGTTGTAGTGGACCGCTTGGGTGCAGTTTGGTTTACAGACCCCAACAGTCGTCGGATCCGCGTCCTCGAGCCTTGGGATGCACGGAATTGAGCAAGCTGGCTTTGGCGAGTGATCGAACGTACGCGATTCGCTTGCATACCTGTGCGAAGCAAGAAGAGCGCAGAAATCATCTCCAACTGGAGCTCTCGCCCGGAACGCGTCGTCTGTGAACCATTGGTCTGGACCCATTCTTGAGGTCATCGACTCCCCCATGTTGTACGAGGAACTCGTGCCTGCGATCCGTTCAATTCGGTCGCCACAAGGCGTTTCGAGGTGGCAGAAACAGGATCCGGTCCGTGCCGCGGAATAGACCTAGCAATTGACGATCGGTCGCCGCCCTACGGTGGCGTGGTTGGCAAGCGGATTGGCCTTCTTCCAGGGCTACATCAGCCTCAGCCTGTAGTACGCTGTACGCCATGAGCCAAGCCAGTCGACGGGTATTCCTCCGCGGGGCTGGAGTGGTCGTGGCCAGCCGTGCGTTTCCGGTGCTTGGAGCCAACGACACCGTGAACCTAGCTGTCATCGGCACGGGCGGGCGCGGGCGCGGCCACCTCGGATTCTTCTCCGAAGTGCCGGGTGCCAGAATCGCGGCGATCTGCGACGTCAACCAGGCGGCGCGCGAACGCGCATCGGCCATGGTCCGCAACCTTCAAGACAGCGCACCGAAGGAATACGCGGACATGCGCAAGCTGTTCGAGGACAGCGATATCGACGCTGTGTCGGTGGCAACGCCCAATCACTGGCACGCGCTGACCACCATCTGGGCCTGTCAGGCCGGCAAGGACGTCTATGTCGAGAAACCGGCCAGCCACAACTCATTCGAGGGCGAGCGGATGGTCAAGGCGGCCCGCAAGTACAAGCGCATGGTGCAGGTCGGCTCGCAGAGCCGCTCCATCGGGCACAAGCGCAAAGCGATGGCCATGCTCCGCGAAGGCGCGATCGGCACGGTCTACATGGCTCGCGGACTGTGTTTCCGCCGCAGGAAGTCAATCGGCCACACGCCGGAGGAGCCGGTTCCCGCCGGCTTGGACTGGGACCTGTTTCTCGGGCCAGCCCCCATGCGGCCCTACAGCAAGAACCGCTTCGCCTACAACTGGCACTGGTTCTGGGATACCGGCAACGGCGATATCGGCAACCAGGGCGTGCATGAGATGGACATATGCCGCTGGGGGCTTGGCGAATACGGCAGGCCTAGGGCGATCTCTTCAAGCGGGGGCAAGTTCGTCTGGCAGGACGACCAAGAGACCCCAAACACGCAGCAGGCGCATTTTCGCTTTGACAGGTCCGAGATCGTCTTCGACGTACGCAACCTGTCCAGCCCGAACGAGGGTGGCGCACCCTTGCGCGGCAGCAGCTACGTGGGCAACATCTTCTTCGGCGACCAAGGCTACATGGTCGTGGACCCGTACGGATTCCGCATCTTCATGGGGGACGAGCGGCAGAAGACCCACGAGGAAGAGCCTCACGAAGACAAGATCTGGGACCCCCGCCCGCATATGGCCAATTTCGTCGAGGCGGTGCGCTCGCGGAACCATTACGCGCTGAACGCCGACGTGCAGGTCGGTGCGGCAGCGGCCGAGCTGTGTCACCTTGCGAATATCAGCTACCGTTGCGGGCAGCAGTTGCATACAGATCGAGAGACCGGACGATTCGTCGGCAACGGGATGGCCAACGAGATGCTCTCGCGCCGCTACCGGCTCCCTTACGTGGTGCCCAAAAAGGTCTGAGCCAGGCGCGCGAAGGGCGGCTGAACGGCGCCCTCACTGCCAATACTGCGTGCCGAGCCCTGCGAGCAGGCCGCCAATCGCCCCGACGACGGGAAACGCCAAGAAGGTCGCGATCGCGCGGACCAGCCCGAATCTGCCCGGCCAAAGCGTCAAGGCGCACTGCGCGACAACGACGGCACCGAGCGACAGCCGGCCGAGCGATCCCTCGTCCAAGCACCACGGGCAGTGGGGAGGCGCGGCGTTGTGAATATTGCAGTGCCGTGCTGCGCCGGCCCAGGGAGCCTCGCATCCGCAACCATAGACCAGATCGCAGAACTGAGCGAAGAAAACGTGCGCCAGAGCAACCGCTGCAGCCAGTACGGCGAGCCTGGCGAGGACCGTCCGGAGGGTCATTCTGCAAGCGCCTTGCGGAGAAACGCCGGCCGGTCGGTCGTGATGCCCGCCACGCCCACGTCCCGGAGCCTGCGCGCTTGGTCCGCATCGTTCACGGTGTAGACATAGAGGGCCTTGCCCAGCTTGCGCAAGGCGTCCGCCAACCCTGCGGTCCACGGGCCGCTGTGCCTGACGTCGAGCCCGTCGAGCGCGGCCCTCTGCACTCTCTCGAGCAAATCGTCTCGCGACCGCACCTGATAAGTGGCAGCCTCTGACTCTGAGAACCCGTACAGCCAATAGCAGGGCCGGTCTGGCATCCTTTTCTTCGCCTCGCTGATCGTGTCGTAGTCGAACGCAATCAGCATGACTTGCTCCCGCTTTCCGGACGCATCCAGCACCCTCTCCAGTTCCGGCAGAACGTCTCTGGGGCACTTGATCTCTACCACGAGCGTCTTGCCGACCGGCACCGTCTCAAGCACCTGCTCCAAAGTGGGGATCCGCGTGCCCGACCACTGTGCCCCCTTCCATGCGCCGGCGTCCAACAGGAGCAGCTGGTCCAACCGCATTTCGGCCACGACACCTCGCTTGCCGGCGACCCGCAGCGTGTCACGGTCGTGAATCGCAACGACGCTCCGGTCACTCGTCTGGTGGATATCGACTTCCACCGCATCCGCGCCTTGCTCCCAGCCCAGTTCTACCGCCGGGAGGGTGTTCTCGGGGGCATCGTACGAGGCACCGCGGTGGGCTACGATCTCAACTGCGGCGGCGCTTAGGGGCAGCCATGCAAACGCCCCGGCCAGTACGGCCGGCCGGCCCGGACGCCCAGCCAGCGCAGCAAGTGAACGCTTCATCAGCGGCTATACTACCAGTCTGTCGGAGGGCAGCAATGAAGTACTGCACGCAGTGTGGCGCGGAGCTCGCCGGCACGCGCTACTGCGGGCAGTGCGGAGCTCGAGTCGACCATGCGAGTGGCACCGCCCGGAACGAGGCTGGCACGGACACGGAATCGGAACTGGGCGGCTTTGACGAGAGACAGATTGGGCTGCTGGCTTACTTCACGCCGGTTCCGGCACTGGCGCTGCTCATCATCGAGCCATTCAGCGAGAATCGATTTGCACGCTTCCACAGCTACCAGTGCTTGCTGCTGACTCTGGCATCCATCATCCTCGCCGCGCTCACCTGGACTCTTTCGTTCGTTTTCCTCGAGGGCTTGCTCTCCAACCTAATGCACTTGGTGGTAGCAGCCTGCTGGGTGCGAGCGGCGTACATGGCGTGGCAAGGACAGATGTGGCAAGTGCCGATCATCGGCGAGCTGGCCCGCCGCAAGGCGAACTGGCTCGACTTGCTGTAGGGGCTCGCGCAATGGAGTTGGGCGCACTCGACAGCGCTGAGGGCAACGGGATCTACAGGCGCTTGATGCGGATGTTGCGGAATCTCGCTTCCAGCGGCGGTCCGGAGTGCACTTGCAGTCCGATGAGTCCGGTTTGCTCGATGCTTTCGTCTTCCTCGGTGTAGTCCACCGTGACCACCCCGTTTAGCTTGAGCACAATGTGCTTGCCGCTCGCCTGGACCTCGTAGTCGTTCCAGTCTGTCGGCTTGAGCGCCTTCTTGATCGTGGCCTCGGAAGGTGCCGCCAGAGTGACCCTGCGCCGCGACTCGTCGTACAAGCTGCCCCACCAGCTCGGGCCAACGTCGACCTGGTAGCCGATCATCTCCATCGAGCCCGAGACCCGGCGGCTGCGGATCTGCACGCCGCTATTGCCGACATTGTCGACGAGCTGGATCTGGAACCGCAGGATGAAATCCGAGTACTCCTCGGTCGTAGTGAGGAAGTCGTTGTAGGCAATGCCCGGTGAGCGTCCAACCACCATGCCGTCTTCGACTTTCCACAGGAACGGATCTCCCTCCCAGCCGTCGAGATCCCTGCCGTTGAACAACGGCTCGAAGCCGTCCTCGGCAGCATCGGCGGCGGGAAGCGCCATGCCGGCCGCGACCGCAGCCAAGAATCCCCGGCGATTTAGGGTGTCGAGCATTGAGTTCATTGGTTGGCCCTCGTCACAGCAGCAGGGATCTGGCGGAAGCCTGCGAGCCCCGTGCCACGATCAACAATACTACTCCACGAACCAGTGCGAGCTCGGCACCCCGGTGGTGAAGGCGGCCACAGAAGCGGGTTCCTGAATGAGCGTGGCAAACGAGGCGGCTCGCCCATACTCTCATGATCGGCCCGGGGTACTGCGCGACTATGGGGTCCCCAGTTAGGAGCATGAAGCTTTCGGCTAGAGCCTGCGCGATTAGAATCCAATCGAACGGGTTCTTGTGGATGGGTGGAAGACTATCAACTGCAGCTGCGCGTGCGCCGGTGATGCCAAGTTCCGAGTAGCCGCTCTCCAACAAGCCTATTCGCAGCAGGCGCGGATCAACGTCGAAGTCCTCACGCCCCAAAGTACGCGTGATCGCAACCTCCCAGACCGAGGCGGCGCTGCGTACGAGCTCCGTCTCGAGGCTCTCGGAGATCCGGAGCACCTCATTCGAAACTCTGTCCGGCTCGGCTGTAACCCATATCAGCACATGGGTGTCATGTAGCAATCTCACGAGTCTCCCTCGAACAGCCCCTCGATCTCATCCGTTCCCATGCGGTCGAAATCAGGTGGGGCCTTAATCATCCCCTTCAAGAAACCCGTTCGCCGTCCCATCGCCGGCACGGGTGAGGCGATTGGAATTACCTTCACCAGAGGCTTGCCAGCGCGGGCGATGATGAACGGCTCGCCGTTAGCAGCGGCTGAGACTAGACGCGACAGATGCGTCTTGGCTTCGGTGAGGTTGACGGTTCGCATGATGGCGTCTCCTCCTTCGTCCAACCAACTTGCTCCAAGATGCCGTTCGTCAAAGGGATCCGGCAATCAGCGGCTCAAGTCACACTCCTGCGGCGCAGCTCAGGCCAGCGCACCTGAGGCGGCCTAGCCGCGACCGTCGCTGAGCGGTGGACGTCTCTGGAGATGGTCTACAGGTTCGGTGCCGCCGCGGCCGTGGCAACACGCCTCCTGAGCAGCTGCTTCATCTCCTTGACCGTGCCTTGCTGGCTAGGTGCCCTAGCAAGATTCACGTACTCCTTGGGATCGTTCCAGTGGTCGTACAACTCAACCCCCTCTGCCCCATCCGGGCCCCACTCGGTGTAGCGCCAGCGATCCGTGCGTACCGTGTAGCCAACGGCTCTCGGACGCAACGGTCGCCGAGGATTCACGCGGTCATTCGTGTCGAACGTGGTCAGAGCGGAGTCGCGGACGGACTGCGTGGGGTCTTCCAGAATCGGCACCAAGCTCTCTCCTGCCAAGTGCTTCGGAGGGTCCAGGCCGCAAAGCTCGGCCAAGGTGGGGTACACATCCACCAGCTCGGCCAGCGAGCGTGTGCTGAGGCCGGCAGTCTTGCGGTGAGCGGGCGAGGCGATAAAGAACGGCACGCGCGCCGAATTCTCAAACAAGGTCGTCTTCTGCCAGAGCTTGTGCTCCCCCATGTGGTAGCCGTGATCGGACCAAAACACGATCAGCGTTTCATCCATCATGTCGAGCCGCTCCAAGGCGTCAAGCAGCCGGCCAAGCTGGGTATCGACAAAGCTGATCGAGGCATAGTACGCCTGAATGGCCTCGCGCTGCTTCCTCAATGGAAGGTTGAGCTGGAAGGGGCGGTCCACCCATGCCGCCGGCGGTATGTCGACCAAATCGTCAAGTGGCTCGGCCGGCAACCGCACCATGTGGAGCGGGTACTGGAAGAAGTACTTCTTGGGCGCCACATACGGAGTGTGGGGGCGGTAGAAGCCCATCGCCAGGAAGATCGGCCTGTCGCGCTTCCGCTCTAGCAGCTCGATCGCTGCGGTCGTGCCGATCCCGTCGGTCTGCTCCTCGTCAGTGCCGTCTTGTGCCATCCAGCTCAGAGTGCCGCCAAGGTTCCCGGTTACGGGATCGATCGAAAAGATCTGGTCCTCCTCCCACTTGTCACGGCCACGGGGATTGACCCGCTCCTCCCAAGAGGCAGGGTCGTCCAAGCCGTTCTCGCCGATCTGCGTGGGGACTCCGTAGTGATAGATCTTGCCCACGCGAGCAACAAAGTAGCCGTTGTCGCGGAACATCTGCGGCAGCGTCTTGACGCTCGGGATCGTGTTGCGGAAGTAGGTCGCGTTGTTGCGGACTCCTGTCTGGTCCGGGTAGAGGCCAGTCATCAGCGACGCGCGGCTCGGATTGCACACCGGGTAGTTGCAATAGGCCTGATCGAAGCGGATGCCGAGGCGGGCCAGCCGGTCGAAGTTCGGCGTCGTGACCACGGGGTGCCCGTAGGTCCCCAGATCGTTGTTCATATCATCGGTAGCGATGAACAGGACGTTGAGCTTGTCTTGGGCCGACGTCGAGGCCCAGACCAGCAACAATGCAGCGACGCAGCGGTAAACCATGCAAAGACGGTAGCAAAGCCGCCCGCGCGGTGCGGTACGGCCTTACCCGCTCGTGCGGCGCTGGTTGCGAGGCGGTCGCCGCGGCGGCTCTTCGAAGTTCTGGCCGGAACCCTCGTAGCCCGGCCGCGGCCCGGCAAACGGACGCGCTCGCTCGCCATGTGGATCGAACGCCATCATGCGACCGCTGCGATAGGAGTCCACGCCGAGCCGAATCGCCGTCATCGCCTGGTAGCCGAACTGAGCGTCGAACACGGGTTTGGAACGGTTGCGCATGCAACCGAGGAAGTTGCCGATGTGAGCGTTGCTGACATCCGGCTGCTCTACCTCGATACGCAGGAGATCTTGACCGGTGGATTCGCGGAATTTCGAGGCGAACTGGTACTCGGGCCTCACTTCGATCGCATCCGGCAGGAATGTGATCGCTCCCTCGTGCCCGTACACCACGGTGGGCATGCCGACATTGCCCGCCGCAGACGCCATCGAGGCAGACAGGTTGACGTAGTGGCTTCCGTACTCGATGACGGTGGCGTAGGTGTCAGGGACCTCGCGTTCGCGATGCACGTAGATCCCGCCGTGGCCGCTAACGCGAGTCGGGAACTTCTTGCCCATCATCAACATCAGAGGAGCGAGGCGGTGGTAGAAGAGGTCGGTCGCGATCCCGCCGGAGTAATCCCAGTACTTGCGCCAGCGGAAGAAGCGCTCGGGGCTGAACGGCCGTGCCGGCGCGCTGCCCAAGAACTTGTCCCAATCGATGTTCTCGGGCGTGCCTTCGGGATCGACGGTGTAGTTCCACTCGCCATACAGCGAGTTTCGACAATACGTGTTCTGCGCCCAGAGCACGGGTCCTATCCAGCCCTCGTCGATGACCTGGCGGGCTTGGTGGTACCGCTGGTCCGAGACATGCTGGCTGCCCACCTGAAGGATCCGGCCAGTGCTCTCGACCGCCTCGGCAATCCGGCGCGCCTCCTCGATGGTATAGGTCATCGGCTTTTCCAGATAGACGTCCTTGCCGGCGGCGAGAGCGTCCAGGGCCATCGTGGCGTGCCAGTGGTCGGGGGTCGAGATCCAGACCGCATCGATGTCCGGCTGCGCGAGCAAGTCGCGGTAGTCGACGTAGCCTCGCTTTCCGCCGAGTTGCGCAAGATCCAGCGCTTCCTCGCTCCGCTTGCGGTAGATGTCGCTGATTGCGGTGACGCGGACGTCGTCCTGGTCTCCGGCCCTAGCCATTAGCCGGCGGAGATGTGAGCGGCCCTTCGAGCCCGTGCCGATCATGCCGATGTTGATGCGGTCATTGGCACCTAGGACACGCGAAGCCGCAGGCGCAGCGGCAACAGCCGGAGCGGCGGCAGCATGTGCCAGAAACAAACGTCTAGAAGCAGGCTTGGTATCCATGGCAGGGCTCCTTACGAAGAGGGTCCGGTCCAGCGCCGGAGCCTCGTCCACACATTGCACTATACATGTATCTGGCTACCCAAGCATGTCGATAGCAGCATCCGCGCCACTGTCGGCTATCAAGCCGCACGCATTGCCGAGGCAGGGCTCGGAAGCAGCAGCGATGTGGGGCTGGTCCCTGGACGGCGGGTACGCTTACGCTCCTCTCGGCCCGCCCTCGCAGCCAGGCTACGGAGGGGGCGATCGTTGGTTGGCCGCCCCCGCTCCGGAAGCGAGGGCGGTCGAGTCCATCAGAACACGAACCTCAATCCGAATTGCACGAGTCGCTGCGTGCGTTGGAACCGATTCTCACTGCCAGCCCTGGTGATCCGCCCCACGGCAGGCGATCGGATGTTCGAAGCCGGGTTGTTGAAGTGCGGCGTGTTCGTCACGTTGTAGAACTCGGCCCGGAACTGGAGCCGTTTCCCCTCGCCGACGCTGAAATTCTTGTGGACCGAAACGTTCGCCAACTTCGTTCCCGGGCCATAGAGCACGTTGCGGCCCGAGTTGCCCCACTGCCGGAAGCCCGGTGCCACGAATGCCTCGGTGTCGAACCACCGCTGGATCGTCTGCTGGTTGTCGGGCAGGTTTCCGTCAGCAATCCGGTCCGGCCTGGTTCCTTCGCCGATGTTCAGCGTGTTCGGCCCGGCTGGACTGAACCAATAGCCGTCCGTGAAAGTCATCACCCCGTTGATCTTCCATCCGCCGACAATCTGGTCGAGCACGCCGGATGCGTCGCCGAGCAGCGCCTTGCCGCCGCCGATCGGCAGATCATATCCAACGGTTGCGTTGACCGAATGGCGAAGATCCAAGCTGCTGTTGGCCCGATTCCCGGAGAAGTCCGTGATCGGCAGGCCACCGGTTGATTCGTCGATGTTGTGCGCCCACGTGTGGTTGAGTTGGTACTGCAAGCCTCTGGAAAAGTGCTTGCGGAGGGTGGTTTGGAGGCTGTGATAGTTGGAATTGCCTCGGATCTGCACGATGAGGACGTTCGCGTGACTCGGCCGGCGTCGGCGGCTGGCAACGGGCCCGGCTCCCGGCACGGCCTGGTTGAAGTTGATCCTCTGGCGCAGCGCGGTTGCCTTCGATCCAACGTAAGCAACGGTCAGCTGCTGCTGGGCGGGAAGCTGCTGCTGGATCGCAATGTTCCATTGCTGCATGTACGGAATGGCATAGCTGTTGGGATCGTAGCCCGTCCGACTCTGCCCCGGAGAAAGGAGCTCCCTGGTCCGGAGCGGACCGTCGGCCAGGCCTCGGGCGCCCTCAAAATCGCCTTGGGCGTTGACGACTCGCGTGTTTGTGAAGAAGGGTGCTTGCGAGAGCAGGCCCGCGTTGAGGTGAATCGGCTGGCCGTTGTAGTAGATGCCGTAAGCGGCGCGAATGACAGTGTCGTCCCCGATGCGGTACGCCATCCCTACGCGTGGCGCCCAGTTGTTCAGATCATTCGCAATGCCACTTCTCCATGGGAACTGGCCTTCGTTGACCGGAGCAGGATTCCCAGACTCTATATCGAACTGAATCAGCCGGTCGCCGACTTCGGTTTGCGGGTAGTCCGCCAGAAGGTCCCAGCGGAGCCCGAGGTTGAGCGTGAATCTCTGATTCACTTTCCAGTCATCTTGGAAGTACCACGCGTAGTCAGTCCTACGCATTCCGCGAGATCCTTGCATGTACACGAGCAGGACCGTCGCGGGTTTGCCAAGCAGCAGCTCAGCAGGGCCGAATCCCGTGTTCCTAGCGTTGGCTGGATTGTTCGTGAATCTGAGAGAGAATCCAAAGTCTCCTCGAGGTCTAGAGGTCTGGAAGCCGTTGGTGTGGCGACGCACCGCATCGAACCCGAACCGGAAGCTGTGGTTGCCGCGCGTCATCTCGAAGTTGTCGCTGAACTGAATGTTGTTCATTGGCAGGATGGCCGGGTTCCAGAAGTTGTCTCCCACACGTGGGTACCCGGCGGCGGTGATGCCGGACAGCCCGGTCGTGTACTCATCCACGTTTACGTTTGGAATCCCAAACTCCTCGGCAGTATTGCGGCCGCCGTTCAGAGAAGTGCCTCTCAGGTCCTCGCGCGTGAATCCTACGCGGACTTGATTGATGGTTCTGGGACTGATGATCTGCGTGTGACTGACCACGATCTGTGTCGCGGGCGCCTGGACTTGGACGAAAGGCGTTGCTACTGGGCCCAGGATGTTTGCGAACCCGTTGACGAAATCGGCCCGGCCTCTCGTCAGGCGGAAGAATCCGCGCGATCCTCCGCTGAAGTCCCGATCGATCTTGACCGTGCCTTGGTCGGCACCTTGGGTGTTGCGGGCAGCCGTGGTGAAGTTGGCCGCGAGGCCAGGATCCGTCGGATCCGGGAAGTGCCGCAGGACCGCCAGCCCCTGTGGGCTGAAGCGTGCATTCGGAATCGAATTGTTCGCGAACGGCTCGCGGACGAGCCTGTCCGCCTCGTTCTGAGTCGATGTGAGCGGATCGAATATGCGGTTCCTGGCGGTCACCTCGCTGAAGTCTCCCGTCCTCATCAGATCCGTCGGGACGCTTGCGATGTTCGTGGTGTTCTGACGCGTTCGCGTCCCCTCGTACGAGAGGAAGAAGAACGTCGAGCCGCCCTTGCGACCGAGTGGCCCGCCGAGCGTGGCACCCATCATGTTCCTCTGCAGCGGGGTCTTGTCGCCGGTATTGAAGAAATTCCTCGCGTCGAGGGCATCGTTGCGTAGAAACCAGAAGGCCGATCCGTGGAATTCGTTGGTGCCCGACTTGTAGCCCATGTTCAGCGTCCCGCCCGTTCGTCCATAGCGTGCGTCAGGTGCGGAAGTCTCCACGCGGTATTGCTCAAGCGCTTCGATTTCAGGGAACACCATCACGCCTTGGCCCTGATGATTGCTGTTGTTCTGAAGGCCGTCGATCACGAAGTTGTTGTCCGTCATGTGTCCGCCGTTCACAGACGACACCGTGCTACCGCGAATCTGAGACAGCGGCAGGCCGGAGTTGTGAGGTTGGGCCAGGACAACTCCAGCGCTGTAGCGCATCAGGTCCACGAAGTTCCGGGAAATGTTCGGGAGTTCCTTGACCTCCTCCTCAGAGCGCAACGTGCTCAAAGTGGCGGTCTCGGTCTGCAGGACCGCCCCGATGGCTTCCACGTCGACCGACTCGGCCACGGCACCGATTTCGAGTTCGAAGTCGACCGCGATTCTCTCCGACAGGTTCAGCGCGACTTCTTTCGCTACCGTCCGAAAGCCCTCGCTGGAAATTGTGATTCGGTAGGGACCCGGTGGCAAAGGAGGGGAAACGTACAGCCCTGAAGCGTTTGTATCCCGCGTCAGCAGGTAGTTCGTGGCGGTGTTGAGGACCTCCACGCTCGCACCCGGAATGACCGCTCCCGAGGCGTCGGAAACAGTGCCGCTCAGCACCCCCGTGTCGACCTGTGCAGTCAGCGTTGCGCCGCAAGCGAAGAATGCGGCGTAATTATGCACTTGACACAAAACCGGCGGGGTGCTAGCGTGGCGGGGTGCGGCGACTCGAAGGACTGCTCAGGTGTATAGCGATGGGAGGATTCTTCATGGGAATGGCTTTCCTGCTCGAACCGTGGTGGCCGTTGGGGGACAAAAGGTGGGGGTACTTTGCCTTGGCCTGCCTCATATGCGTCATCCTGACCTACCTTATCCCCGACGAACCGCAATGGCTAATTCGAGCACAAAACAGCGCGGCATGGAGGATGTTCGGCCCGAGACTCGCTGCATTCCTGCACGCCAAGGGATCGGACGAGCGAGCCGCGGCTGAGTTTGACATGGGCTGGGAAGAGCAGGGGGAGGGGGAGGATGGCTAGAACAGCGACCCCTGAGCCTTGGCGGCGCGAATCTCGCGCAGCAGCGGGTGCTCCACGCCGCTGCCGGCCATGCGGCCCTTCCTCTTGTTCATCCGCCGCAGCCCGCTGAGCGTGTAGATGGCAGAGGTCCTCAAACCAGTCCGATCTTCTTCAGCAGCCACATGCCGAGCGCCAGAGCGCCCGACAGGGCCGCGATGCTCGCCACGGCGAATGCCAGGGCGAGAAACTGGCCGCGCATTGCGACCCACAGCAAATTTCGCTTTCCCGGCCGCATGTCAGGCAGCCTTGCCGCGCACCAGCTCACGATAGCGCAGCGGCTCGGTCGTCAGGATGCGCTTGAGCGTGTCGCGGAACATGTGTGGGTTGTTGCGGTTGTTGAAGCGCCACTCCATCTCTTCGATGTAGCGGTCGAGGTGCTTCTTGCTGATCTGGTGGAAGGCTCCCACGATGGAGCGCTTGAACAGCGACCACACGCCCTCGATGCCGTTGGTGTGCACGTCTCCGACGACCCACTCTTCCTCGGAGTGGTTTACCGTCTCGTGGCGCGTGTCGTCATCCTCGAGGCCGATGTAGCCCTTCCACTCGTCCGTGTAGATCGCCTCGGCCTCGTCCTTGACGTTCCTGCTCACGAACGAGTGCAGCGTCTCCTTGGTGACGTCTGGGATGCGTTCAAGTCGAACCTTGCCGCCGCGCTGGAGCGCCCCAGCCACCAAGGTTTTGTTCTTGCGGTAGCCGCGGCCCACATTCTTCCGCTTGCCGCCCATCAGCGTCTCGTCCACTTCGATGATGCCGACCAGCGTAGGCCCCTCGAAGGGCTCGTTGCCCATCGCCTCGCGGATGCGGTGGCAGAGATACCAAGCCGTGCGGTACGAACCGAGTCCAAGCGTCCGCTTCATCTGGTTCGCGGAGATCGCCTTCTTCGATTCCAGCATCAGATAGATGGCAATCAGCCACTTGCGCAGCGGCAGGTGGGAATCGTGCATGATGGTGCCAGTGGTGACGCTGAACTGGTACTGGCAGAAGAGGCAGTGCCACTGGCTGCGGGCAGGAATCTCGGTGAGGGACTTTCCGCCGCAGTGCGGACAGGACACCTTGCCCTTCGGCCAGCGCAGTTCTTCGAGGAAGTCGCGGCACTTGTCGTCGGACGCGAAGCGGTCCATCAAGTCCATCAGGTTGAGAGAGGTTGTGTCAGTCATGTCAAAGCACCCCAAGAGGAAGCGCCGGCTGCCCCGGAACATCGTGGAACGCCCGGATTCCGAGATTGTCGAGCGCCTTTTCGGAAAGCGCGTCAAGCGCGAACTCGACAAGGTTGCCGAAAGGCCGGAAGTCGTTGCGAAGAAAGGCGGTTAGCTTCATCTATGGACATGGTATCACAGGATTGTGTTTGTGTCAAGTGCATAATTACGCTTCCTTTATTCATAAGGGCTTTCGCCGACACCAAGAGGGAAATTCGCGAGAAAATGTCGAACATGCGCTAGTTCTCAACAATCTGCCAATAACCAACAAAATTCACAGATCTGGAGGATGTCCGCCGCGGCTTTGGCGGAGTCCCTCCTTCCCCGCGATGGTGCCTGAGGCGGCCGAAGGAGGGAGTGGAGCGAACGGAGTGCAGGCAGTTCTGGCTCTGCCAGTGGTTGCGGATCAGCGCCGCCTAAGAGAACAGCGGGAGCTCTTCGGTGTTGTTGAACGGGAACCGCAGGCTGTCTGCTGTGTCCCCGACGCCCAAGTACTGCCGCAGGGCCTTGTGGATGTGCTTGGGGTGGATGCGTGTTCCCGACGCGTCGTTCCGCTGCAGGGTGCTAGGGTCGACCTGGTAAGCAAAGTGCCGCTCGTCCGTCTCTCCGACCACGCGGTTCGTCCATGTCTGGTTCTTCTCCATGATGATGAAGCTACCGATCGGCCAGTGATCCTTCCCTAGGTCGGAGTTGTACTTATTGGTCCGGCCGAAGTCCGACCCCATCACTACCACCATGCGGTCCGCCACCCCGTGGAGTTCTGCATAGTCCCACAGGTAGTCGACCGAATCCGTGAGATTTCCCAGCAGCCAGTTCTGCTCCGGGTCGTGATTGTCATGCGTGTCGAAGCTACCCAAGCGCAGGTCTGCGCTGACCGCGACGCCTGCCTTGAAGGCCAGCACTGTCAGCTGTGCTTGCCGCTTGAGCGAACTCCGAAAAACACCGTACTCCTCCACATCCTTCAGTTCAGCGCTGCCAGGAATCGTGTCGGCAAACCCCCGGAGCCCCTCGGCCGCGTCCGCGTCCAAGGCCGCGGCGTACAGTTCCCGGTTGCGGGCATCTCTGGGCATGAGATTGGGAGCCGCCGCCAAGCGAGCTATCCGCTTGTCGCGGTGGCGTGTGACTGAAGCCCAATCTTCGGAACTGAAATATGGCGTCCGAGCCGGGTCTCCGCCCAACAGTTCCGGCTTGGCGATGTTGCGGACTTCGCTCGGATTGTTAAGCCGCGTGAAGACGGCGACCCCTGCTGTGTTCGAGAACCCCCCGAAGCTCAGGTAGGGCATCGACAGGCCTGTCCCGTTGTGAGCGGCGAGGAGGGCGGTCGTCGTCGGGTAGCCTTCCGAGATCCGCCCGCTCCAGTTATGGGTAACGCCGGCCGAGTGGGAATTCGTCTGGGCGTCCACGCCGTTCACCACCAAGATGCGCTGGTAGTACTTGTCAAAGAACGCTTGGTTCTTCGCGAACGGAGCATAGCGAATGTTGCCCGCTTGGAGGACCTCGCCCGCTGTCGCCCAGTTGTTGATGATCGGCTCGCCGGCGACGTTCGTCTTCGGGTCGCAGAGGCTGGTCGGGTCCCAGCCGCCGCTGGCTTGGACGAACACGAACAGCTTGCCGCGGTAGTTAGCGGCGTTCGCCAGCGGGACGCGAAAGCCCGTCACGACCCCCACACCTGCCATCACCTGCATGAAGCTACGCCGATTCATCACGTCCTCCTAGAAGTACAGGTACCGATAGTCGGTGAGCATATACGCCAAGGTCACCACCCACGCCTCGGCGATGTGGTTCGAATCGGCGATGTTCATCTCTCTCCGGAGCGCTCGCACGACATCGTAGTCGAGGTTGCTGGCTCCGCCAGGCTGGAAGAACAATGCGTCATCCGCAAGGCCATCGAAGTAGGCATGGTCTCCACCGTCAGCACATACGAGCTGTCCGTTGAAGAACCCCTTGTCGCCCGTGGTGCGCCTGCGGTTCCACACCTCGAGAAAGAGGTCGAAAGCCTCATTGACGTCAGGGGAGAAGGCTCCGACCGTCACGCCGTAGAACTTCTTGTGCAGGTCGGCCAGCTTCCCACGGATCGCCATCTCGCCTGGCGGTCGGCTGCGTTCCGATCGCACGTCGACCTCCAAGCGAGCGGCCTGATCGCCGGCCTGCTCCTGGTAGGCTAGGATCTCTACGGTATATTCACCGCTCGACGCAACCTGTATGGGAACCTGCAAAGAGCAGGCGTGCCTCATGAAGTAGAAGCCCTCCCTCGGGCGGCCGCAGCCCTGCCTGTCGAGCGTCTCCAGTTCGACCTCGGATACGATCGCCCCGCCGCTGTCGCGGACAACGAGCCGATCCAAGTTCAGGTTGCGATCAAGGTTGTTCCCTTCACTGTCCTTCTGCCCGAAGGTAGAGTTGTTCGCGAACGCTAGGTTGACGGTCTGGGATCCTGCCAAGAGTGAAACTTCCAAAGCGACCAGTTGCTGAGAATCCGCCGACGTGGCCGTAATCTCGAACAACCCGCCCCCCTCGGACAGCGGGGTGTCTAGCCGAGTGATCCCGTCAAAGAGCAGGCGGTTCTGGTCCGGCCAGTAGAAGAGCTCCCGACGGACGATAGGACAGCTAACCTCCACGGCATGGCTCTGGGCAACCGACGCCATCAGAGCCGTCATGTCGCCGGTGCGCTCGGTGATCCCGTTCGAATCGATCCCTCCGTAGAGCAGTTGATAGCCGGAAAACGCCGACGGACTATGGAGCTTGCTCCTAGGTTCTTCGAACCCGAAGGGCAACTGAAAGCGCCTGCCCCACACGTATCCGGTGATGGCATCTGTCTTCGCAACGAGCTCTTCGGGCGTGAGCAGCCGCGCGACACCGGCGTCTCGGAGAGCGGCCATGCGAGTCTCGTCGTCCCCTGTCACCGACTCGGCCCGGAACCACGGGGAAAGGGCGATCTCAGCGAGCAGGTCCTTCGCGTTGTACGGTGTGCCGCCATTGAACCCGTCGCGGAACGACTGGGCAAGCGCGTCGATCTCCAAGGCCTGCGCCGAGGAAGCGACCAGCATCACGTTGAAATCGGAATCGGAGGATTCAGTGGGAGGCTCGACGAGTTCCACGCCCATTACCGCAGGCCACCAGAACCGGACAGCCGCGCTCGCAAACCTCTCGTCCGCAACCATCCGCTCTGCCAGCCATTGCAGGCTGTTGTCGGCGCTAGGAGCTGTCATCCCGTCGAAGCCCGGCGCACGCACGTCTCGGAACCAGGTGTCGCCTCGCTGGTACGGGGAAGTTGTTCCGTCCTTGGGGTACTTGTACAGGTTCGGCAAGGAGTCCATCCCTCCGCCCTTGTCTCGGAAAAGGCCGTCGTTCCCGTAGTTCTGATACGTGCCGGCAACCGGGTCCATCGGAATATGGCAGACGGTGCACGCGGGATTGTTCATCGTCGGGTTGTTGGTGTCCGCCAGGGCGTCCGGGTCCGTTGTGCGCGCCGCGGACTTCTCAATGTCGAAGCCCAGGAAGTGGTAGTAGGTCCAGCGGGACCGAGCCCGATTGCGATTCGTCGGGGTAGTCGGGTAGCGCCTCAAGAAGACCGTGGTGTTGAGGACTCCGGCATGAGGGTAGTCCGTGCGTAGATTGCCCGGATTGATCACTCTCCGCCCGCGGACGTCGTCTCGCTCCACAATCTGGCTGTTGTTCCTTCTGTAGTAGCTGAGGATCTCTGAAGGCTTGAATTCGGTCGGATCCTCTGGATTGTCAAACTCTGTGTCCGCGCCGTATGCGGCCGCAGCCACGGGATTCGCCATGATGTAGTCGGCCGTCAAGATCTCGGTGTAAGGGAGGTCGTTCTCGACAACGTGAGCGATCAGTTCCAGCGGAGCGCGCGCCATGCCGTATTGCACGGCTTGCTCGTGGAACTTATACGGCGGATATTGGTTCAGACGGTTGTGGCCGTTCTTGACGGCTTGATCGGCGAGCTCCCAGCGCTTGTTCGTCAGATCGACAAACCGCGGCTCGTTGAACGGGACCACGGTTCTGCGCTCCGCATCCGTCAGCAACCGGTCATTGGCCGAGCGGATCAGGAAGTCGTGAAAACCCTGACCGGTCATCAAGCCTCTGATTGTTCTCCGCAGCGCGGACTTGTCGCCGTAAATCACTGCGTTGAGCTCGGCTTGGGTGGGAAGCCTTCCGGCGAACAACAGCGCGGCGCGACGCAGCGTCCGCGCCGACGAGGCCATCGTGACGCCGTCGAAGAGCATGTCCGGGGAAATCAGCCCGGACGTGGTCTGGCCTCCCAATGCGCGCAGGAACCGCTCCATATTGGCGAAGTCGGTCGATCCGGCCACCACTTGGACGCCCCCGCCGTGAGCCTCGGCTCCCTGGATCTTGTTGAGGATCAGGTCGGCCCCGCCCTCGACGGTATCAACGAAGTTCTGGAATACAGCTAGGTTGGTGGCGGCGTGCCCAGACACGTCTTGGGGTGTAAGCACCAGCCGCGTATGGCCGGAGGCCCCTCCTTCGACATGGCAGTAGATGCACTTGGACTGCACGATGGGGCTTGAGATGAAGTCGCTGAACAGAGTGCTCGGGGCCTCGTCCGGCGACGCGACACCCTTCCAAGGCTGGCGCGGTGACGGTGCGAGCCTAGGCTGAAGAGGGCCCGAGATGCGCTTCTGGAATGTGCGCGGCTCGGGACTCTGGCTAACGAAGGCCGGACAGAAGGCCTCCGGCTGAATCGTGCTCGCGGCGTCCTCCAAGCGCTCATGAGCCGCTTGGCTCCGCGCCTCTATGATGCCTTGGAACAAGAGGTCGCGCTCATGCTCGGACCGAAGCCGCTCCTCCTCAGCCTGGACGCGCTCGAATTCATCGTAGCCAGACTGCGCCACGCCAACAGAGACGCCCAGGCACACGGCCAATGGCCATGCGAGCAACCGCAATAGGGATGCGCACATCGTGCTCACCTTACTCCTCTTGCCACACCCCGCATATGAAAATAACACACGAACCCCGCACTTGAGCCGAGTACGGCCAGTCATGAGGGTAGATGCAGGTCAAGCGCCTAGCGTTTCGCGATCCAGCAAATATACAGCTCACTTTTTGGGGACTATCGGTAGATCTGACCAACCCAAAAGGCCACTGGCGTACTCTTGAAATGCTTCCGCCGCGGTCCAAACGCATGCTGTGTTGGTACAAGAGGTTGGATGGTTCTTTCAAGCTGTCGGGAACCGATCCGCTACATATCGAGTGCGCCTGCCGAAGGACTCCTATATAGTGGAGGTTACTAGTGGAGTCGAACAAACAAGCGGGATCCTACTACACGCCTCAGGCTGTGGCGAACACTCTTGTGCAGTGGGCAGTGCGTCGCTCGTCAGACCTGCTGCTGGACCCGGCCTGCGGCGATGGCAGGTTCCTCGTCGCGCACCGGGCCTGTACAGGTGTTGAACGAAGCGCGACGGCGGTATCGCAAGCCAAGTGTAGAGTACCGTGGGCCAAACTGCACCACGGTGACTTCTTTGAGTGGGCCGCCTCAGCAGCCCAACGCTTTGATTGCGCAGCTGGAAATCCACCCTTCATCCGATACCAGAGCTTCCAAGGGCAAACGCGCACCCGAGCCTTGTCGCTCTGCCGGTCACTGGGAGCTTCGTTCTCTGGCCTCACGTCGTCGTGGGCACCGTTCCTCGTGGCCGCCGCAGGCCGACTAAAGCCAGGTGGACGGATGGCCTTTGTGGTGCCAGCCGAGATTGGTCACGCACCATACGCGGTTCCTCTACTGGATTACTTGGCGGAGCAATTTCGAAATGTACATGTAGTTGCCGTAAAGAAGAAGCTCTTCCCTGATCTGTCAGAAGACTGTTGGCTTCTCTTCGCGGACGGATTTGGGTCAAGGACGGAGCACCTGTTGTTCAGCTGGGTCGAACGATTCGACAGTTCGGCCGTCCCGCCCCGCGACCCATTGCGGATCCCTATTCGCGAGTGGCGCAAGAAATGGAACCGCAGACTGCGTCCCTATCTGCTTCCTTCGGCGACGCGGACGCTTTATCAGCATGTGGCCGCGAACTCGGCATCCAGACGCCTCGGGGAGATCGCTTCGGTCGGAATCGGATACGTGAGTGGCGCGAACGACTTTTTTCACCTGCGTCCGTCCGAGGCGGAGGGTTGGGGCATTCCTGAGTCGCTGTTACATCCAACAGTTCGGAGTTCCCGCGGACTGCCGAACGGGAACCTTACCAGTCAAACACTTGATCGATGGATGCGCGCCGACGATCCCATGATGCTTCTGCGCATTCCCAAAACAGCTCAACTGCCGGTGGCAGTTCGGGACTACCTCAATTCCGATATGGGACAGAAGGCTCGCGAAGCCTACAAGTGTCGAACCCGGCGACCGTGGTATTCCGTGCCAGACGTTCGAATACCAGACTACTTCTTGACCTACATGTCAGGGATCTCCCCAAGTCTGGTGAAGAATTCAGCCCGTGCAACCTGTAGCAATGCCGTTCACGCGGTTCAGGTCAATGGTGGGGTATCCGCTGAACGCATCCTAGCCCCTTGGTTGACACCTTTCGTTCGACTCAGCTGCGAGCTAGAAGGGCATCCACTCGGCGGAGGGATGCTTAAGCTTGAACCGCGAGAGGCAGCGCGAATCGTTCTTCCCGGCCCCACAGCAATCTCGTCCGAGTCGGAAGCCGAGATCGCTGATGCGGCAAGCATAATGCGCGGATGGAGGCATTACAAAGTTTCCTAATGGCAGCGCACGCCAACATGCCGATCCAGTGCCAGTGGACAACCCAGAGCGAGGCTTTCCGACACTTCGCAAGCTACGCAGGCCGCACGCAAAGCCAGCGTCACATCAAACCGCTGCACTGGTATGTCGCCTGCCGGTTGGTCGTGGAGGGTGGCTTTCGGCCATCTGAAATCCAACCTCGACCGCCGTTTGACATCGAGAAAACAGGTTCGCGCAAGTTCAAGCTAGTCAGGGGGGCGGCCGGAGGTAGCGAAGCGACAATTCTGGGTGGGCTGAAGACCAAGAGCGTCGACGTCGTTGTCAGCAAACCAGGCATCGGCCCCGTCATGGCGGTGTCATGCAAGGGCATCACGGGCGCATTCAGGAATCTAACCAACCGAATGGAAGAGATGATCGGAGAATGCACCAATCTCCACATCACTTACCCTGCTCTGGTGCTGGGGTATTTCTTTCTAGTTCGAGGAAACCCTGAGACCGTGCCGGGGGCGCCTCTTGCTCAAGAACTTGGACCTAACGACATCGCCTTCTCGGCGGGCGGCACGCCAAATCCATCTATTGCTCGGTACCATGCAGCCCTTAGCAGGATCTCTGGCCGGAGAGGCATCCGAGACGAGGTCAGCGCGTACGAAGCGGCCACCCTTGTGGTAGTCGACCCAACCGAAGACAGCGCTGGCGAGATTATTCCTACTACGTTTCCGGACTCGGAGTCAGAGCTTGGGATTGAAGAGTTCTTCCAGACTCTTTACCAACGTTACGACGAGCGCTTTGTCTACGCAGCACCCGAGCTCGGCCCGGTTACAAGGCGCCTGATGTGGTCTTCCGTTCCAGAAGGGCTGGGGAGTGGCGAGAGCGAACTTGGCTACCGAGAGCGGCTGGATCACGTGCCCGCCCGCGAGTGAGTTCCAAGAGCTCCGTGCAGGCGGGCTCGCTTCGGACGAGTCGCGCCCCGAAGCGCGGCGACAGTTCAAGCTAGACTTGCCAAAGGAACTGCCACTACGACTCGAAGCGTCTCAACCGCCGACGTTGTGCGCCCTCGACGGCAAAGTCCCGCACCGCTGATGAGCCGCGCGTTCTGGATTCCGCTGGCAATCATGGCTTCCTCGGCAGCCCCGGCATCCGGCCAGCTGCCGGTCCCGGCTGGGGGCGCTCCGCCGACATCACAAGCCCCATTCGTCCAACACGCGGTCGAGATCCGGTCGCTCGAACAACGCACCGACGGCCCTCTGAGAGTCGCAACGGGGGATGTCGAACTGCGCTTCAAGAGTGTCGTCCTGACGGCAGATATCGTCGAGTACAACGAATCGACCGGGGATCTCAATGCAGAGGGCAACATCCACTACCGCACGCTGGACGGGGACCAAGACCTGCGGGCCGACAAGCTGGCGTACAACCTGCGCACGGAGCTGGGCACGTTCTACGAAGCGCGCGGCCGCGCTGCCTCGGCCAACCAAGGCGGGCCCCGCCTGCTCACGACCGACAACCCGTTCCAGTTCGAGGCCCCGCTGGTAATCAAGGCGGGCGAGCATTACACGATCCACGACGGCACGCTCACGAACTGCAACCCCGACAGCCCGTGGTGGACTCTCAGCGCTTCCAGATCGGAACTCACTCCGGGCGGCTCGGCAATCGTGCGCAACGGACTGCTGCGCTTGCGAGGCGTCCCGCTGCTGTATCTGCCGTATTTCAGAAAGTCGCTCAAGCGCATGCCGCGGCAGAGCGGCTTCTTGACGCCGACGATCGGCAACAGCTCTCGCTTCGGTCGCATCTTGGGGCAGGCCTACTACTGGGCGATCAACCGCAGCTATGACGCGACCGTGGGCGCAACCCTGTATACCTCGCGCGGCCTCGCAACCAACGCCAGCCTGCGCGGCCGCCCGACCAAGAACTCGAGCTTTGACGCAGTGTTCTTCGACGTGCGAGACCGCGGCCGGGAACTCAGCGACGGGGGCAGGCTCAAGCAGGGCGGCAACTCGTTCGACATGCGCGGCCAAGTGACGTTCGGGGAGGGCTGGCGCGGCGTCGCCGACCTGCATTACCTCAGCTCGCTCGAATTCCGCCAGGCCTTCACCCAGACCTACGAAGAAGCTGTCTTTTCGCAGATTCGCTCCATCGGGTTCGTGTCCAAGAACTTCTCGACGTACTCCTTCAACGTCTCCCTGCTGCGCAACGAGCACTTCCAGAGCGTCGCTCGCGACGACAACATCGTCATCCGCAAGTTACCGGCCATCGAGTTCAACAGCCGGCCCAAGTCCTTCGGGCCGAAGTCCGTGCCGCTGTGGTTTAGCTTCGACTCGTCGCTGGACCTGATCAGCCGCACGCAGCGCAGCTTCCAGACGCGGCGCTTCGTCCAGCGAGGCATGTTCTTCCCGCGGGTGTCGAGCAGGCTCTCGTTCAAGAGCTTCACCGTCACTCCGACACTCGGCGCCCGAGCGATGGCCTACGGCCAGCGCCGCACCCCGGACGGGCTCGCCGGCGAGAACCTATACCGGCGCACCGGAGAGTTCTCGGTCGATTTCGCGCTCCCGGCACTGGAACGCATCTACCGCTCCCCGAAGTGGCTCGGCGACCGCGTCAAGCACGTGATCGAGCCGCGCCTGCGCTACCGGTACACGCGCGGCATCGAAGACTTCGACAGCGTGATCCGCTTCGACGCCAAGGACCTGATCCACAACACCAACGAAGCCGAGATTTCGCTGACGAATCGCCTGTACTCGAAGAACGACTCGACCGGCAGGGTGCGCGAAATCGCCAGCCTTGAGGTTTGGCAGCGGCGCTATTTCGAGCCAGAATTCGGGGGCGCGATCGTGCCGGGGTACCGCAACGTGCTGCGCTCGACGCTGGACTTCTCTTCGTTCGCGTTCTTGTCAGAGGCCCGCAACTATTCGCCCATCGCGACGTCGCTCAACCTTTCTCCGGCCAGCCGGTGGACCCTCCGCTGGCGCAACGACCTCGATCCGCTGCACAACAAGATCCTCAACACGATGGCCGACGCGACGGTGCAGGTGAATCGCAAGATCTACGCGATGGCCGGGCACCGCGCGGTGCGCGTGCCGAGGGAGCTGACACCCGCCAGCAACCAGCTGCTAATGGGAGTCCGCTACGGGGACTATAACCGCCGTGGCTGGAACGCCACGCTCCACAACGTCTACGACTATCGCCAGGGCGTCTTTCTCTACGCGGTCTCGCAACTGACCTACAACACCGACTGCTGCGGCTTTAGCGTCGAACTGCGCCGACTGTCGATCGGTAACACACGGAGCGACAACCAGATCCGGATCAGCCTCGCGATCGCGAATGTCGGGTCCTTCGGCACGGTCCGCCCGGCGGAGCGAATGTTTTGACACCATTCCGGAAGGGGATTATGTAGTTGAGTGCCCAAGTTGCCTGTAAGAGGCTGATTCCACAAGCACTTACCGGGGACGCTTCCAGTTCTTCATCCGGCGGACCCTGACGGGCTGCAAAACAGCCTTGGCAAATTCCTCCAAAGTCCCGTTAAAGCTGAGCGTCTCCCGCAGCTCGGCAGCGCTTGGCCGGTAGGTGTCGGGAGGGAATTCCACCTCTCTGGTCTCGGCTGCGGGTCGGGTCTTCTCGCGCTTCACGGACGTTCCCCGTACGTCTCCATTGTCGCAGCCCCTGCCAGTCCAATTCGAGCCTCGTAGTTCCGATTCGCATGCAACAGTGGAGCGAGCTCGATCAGGTGCGCGAAATCCGAGTTGATTGCGCCTGTGAGGTCACGGTTGACCGGCTGCAAGGCTGCGGTGCTTGACGTTCAGCACCACTACGCCGCCGCCACCGCCCGCGCACCGGACTTCCGGCCGTTGCCCTTGATCAGGGCCTGGTAGGTGAGGCGCTTGCCCACCATCCCGCGCCGCAGCGAGCCGATCTGCTCGAGGGTGTCCTGCTCACGCACATTGTGACGTCCGGCGAACTCCTGCACGTAGCGGTCCAGATGCTTCGGGCTGAATTTGTGGAAGGTGCCCTTGTGGGCCCGTTTCAGCATCGACCACAAGGATTCGATGCCGTTGGTGTGCACCTCTCCCTTGACGTACTCCTGCAGCGAGTGCTTGACCGTGTCGTGGTCAAACGGCAGCGTCTCGTAAGCTGTCGCATCGTCGGTGTAGACCGTGGCCGCGCAGTCCGCGTGCTCGCTCACGAACCCTTGCAGCGTCTCCTTGTCGGTCGCTGCCACCACCTTGGCCGCCACTTGGTTGGTCTCGCGATCCCGCGCGCCCACCACCGCGGTCTTGCCGACCGCGCCGCGGCCGCTTCCCTCCAGCTCCTTGCGCTGGGCGTTGGACATGTTGCGACGCTTGCCGCCCACGTAGGTCTCGTCCGCCTCGACCGGGCCGCTGAACGGCCCGACCCGCTCGGTCAGAGCCAGGCGCAAGCGATGGGCCAGGAACCAGGCCGAGCGCTGGTTGATCTCCAGGTCCCGGTGCAGCTTCATGGACGACACGCCCTTGAGGTTCGTCATCACTAGGAACATCGCCAGCAGCCAATCCTGATAGCCGATCTTGGAGCATTCCATGACCGTGCCCGTGCGCACGCTGAAGCGCTTCCGGCCGCAAGCCTGCTGGCGGCAGCGGAACGGCATGGTCTTGTGCTGGCATCCGATCTGGACGTTGCGCGACCCGCAATACGGGCAGCACACCCCGGACGGCCAGCGTTGCCTGATGAACCACTGCTCGGCCTTTTCGTTGCTCGGAAAGCGGCGCAAGATGGCCTTTAAGCTGACGCCTTTGCGGTGCGACTTGCCCGGTGAATTTGCTTTGCTCAGCATGACTTCATTCTAGTAGGAAAGTGCCCAACAGTCAAGCAAAAAAACAGTGATTTGGGCACTCAACTAGTCGAGTAGGAGGGGGCGTTACCGCGCCCCTCCCCTCACAGATCCGAGCGTGCGCGTCTAACGCACTCGGTTCCTCACATGGCAGGTTC
>VXRL01000057.1:0-88538 GCA_009838515.1 Terriglobia bacterium
GCGAGAACGGCAGCCAAAATGTCACATCAAAAAATGCCGTGGGAAATTAGGCTAGGACAAGCCACGCGGAATCTTCGTTCGATCTGGCTCTTGAGCGAGACCCTCGAGTGCCGGTCGAGACACGGACCTGCGCCAAAGGGTCTGCACGCTCGGTTGGCGATGCTGCGTCTACAGCCTGTTTCGGCGGCGAGATCTCTCGCAGTCATGCGGAGCCGGCGGCGCTCGCTGAGATGACGCGCTAGCACCCGCCGGGAAATCTACTCTCCTCCTTGTGACAGTGCCGTCGCCGACGCGATCGCCAAGACGAACCGCACGGCTATACTTGAGCGGTGCGGTCTTGGGAGTGTCCGAAGCCGGTGACACGGATGGGGTGAGGAATATGGCGGATGAAGCGGCATGAGCGCCTGTTGCGGACCGTCCTTAACGGACAGTCGGACGCAAACATTCGCTTCGCCGACTTGCAGTCGCTCCTGTTCCATCTCGGTTTCTCGGAGCGAATTCGCGGCAGTCATCATCTCTTCGAAAAGGAGGGTGTTGTGGAAATCGTCAACCCGCAGGTCCAGAGTGGAATGGCAAAACGCTATCAGGTAAGACAGGTTCGACAGTTGATCCTGAGGTACAAGCTGGGAGGAGACTGCTGATGTACAAGTACGAGATCATCCTCTATTGGAGCAACGGCGATCAGGTCTTCATTGCCGAAGTACCCGAATTGCCTGGGTGCATGGCACATGGCGACAGCCAGGAAACTGCATTGCAGAATATCAATGACGCGATGCAGTTCTGGATCGACACGGCCCGCGAGTTGGGACGCCCCGTTCCGGAACCCAAAGGCGAGCGCCTGATGCTCGCTTGAGCGTAATCCGCATCAACCAAGGAGGACCGCCGCGCTCACGGCTCTAGATGGCCCGGCCAGTACGGACTTGCCACCAAAGGCGACAGATCGACAGCGAGCCTAAGTGGCCTCCAATCAGCGGATCTCGCTCCCGTCAACTAGCTGCAGAACGTGGGCGACGGTCCATGGGTTGTCTTCCCGTCTGGCCAGACGCCTGCTCTCAGTACGCAACCTAGAATGGTGCCATGTCGCTTCGCCTTGCACTGATCTGTGCCCTGCTACCTGTTGCCACAGTGGCCCAAGAGCGCCCGAACGTCCTGCTGATCGCAGTTGACGATCTCAACGACTGGGTGGGTTGCATGGGCGGACACCCGCAGGCCCATACGCCCAACATCGATGGCTTGGCACAGCAAGGCGTGCTGTTCTCGAACGCTCATTGCGCCGCCCCGCTCTGCAATCCGTCCCGAACGGCCCTGTTGTTCGGTAAGCGCCCGACGACGACAGGTGTGGTCGGCAACATGGACGACTGGCGGAAGTTCGACTCGCTGAAGAGTTCCGAATCCCTACCCCAGTTTTTCCGCCGCAACGGCTATTTCACAGCAGCGGCCGGCAAGATATTCCATGCCAATCACGGCGGCTGGCGCGGAGCCCTGACCCACGCTGAGGGCGCGCCGTACGCGGGGCGCAGCGGTTTCGGCCAGCCGGAGGCCTGGGACGAGCGCTTTCCTGCGAAGGCGATCCAGCTGCCCATGGCACCGGTCCTGATCGACACGCACAGGAATGGCATCAACCATCATTGGGACTGGGGCCCAATCGACTTCAAGTCCGACGTGACCGAGGACGGGCAGGCCTCGCGCTGGGCGGAACGCCAGCTTCGGGCCGAGCACGAAAGGCCATTCTTCCTGGCAGTCGGCATCTACCGGCCACACGACCCGCAGTACGCTCCGAGCGAGTATTTCGATCAGCACCCGCTTGCAGACGTTGAGTTGCCCACGATTCTTGCGTCAGATCTGGAGGACATCCCACACGTTGCTCAGGGCCACATTCGCTCTCGCAACAACTACGAGGCCATGATCCGCAAGCACAATGCGCTCCAGTCGGCAACCCGGGGATACCTAGCGTCGGTGACCTTTGCGGACGCGATGATCGGGCGCGTGCTGCGCGCGCTGGCTTCCAGCAAATACAACGACAACACAATCGTCGTGCTGTTCTCGGACCACGGCTATCACATCGGCGAGAAGCAGAAGTACCACAAGAGCACGCTCTGGGAGGAATCTACCCGTGTGCCGCTGATTGTCCGATCGCCGGGAGTGGGAGGAGCAGGCACTGTCTCAAAAAGAGCGGTCAGCCTAATCGACCTATATCCAACGCTGGCAGAATTGGCGTCCCTGAACTCGCCCGCTGACTTGGACGGCGAAAGTCTCGTTCCGTTATTGAAGGATCCTGACGCGCCACGGAACACACCAGCGATGACCACGCGCCAAGGCCGGCACCACGCCATCCGGACGGATCGTTGGAGATACATTCGCTACGCCGACGGGAGCGAAGAGCTGTACGATCATGCCACCGATCCGATGGAATGGAAGAACCTTGCCGGCGGCGGGACACATCAGGCCACGCAGCAACGCTTGGCGGCTCAGCTGGAACGACTGCTTGAATGAATCGGTAACCGGCCTGAAATCAATGGATCTCGGGACGATCTTTCGAGCGATACGGGCGCTCGGCCTCCTGCTGTTTCCGAACCAGCTTGGCAATGAGGGCAGCTGCGAGCAGCACGCCGATCACGACTAGGATGTCCTCGATCCCGCGTAGCGCCAAGAACAAGGCCCCGAGGAAGGAAAACAGAAGCAGCAGGGCTGCAACCCGGATCACTGTTTGGCGCAGCGTCCAATTGCCTTCGTCGCCCGAGTCCTCGTCCGCGTAGACTGGCTCGTCCTCCCAGTCTCGCTCCCAGTCATTCATTGGTCGCAAGGGCAGCCTCCGCCTTCGGCACATCGGTCATCCGGCCGATTCCGGCTCTGTCGAACCGCTAGTACTCGTTCCCGGAGTAGATCTCTGAGACGAACGCTTCGTAGCCGTTGTACATCAAAGTGGGACGCATCGAGTACATGAACGAGCCGCCCGGCCCCAAGGCAAGCAACTTCTCCTGGGCTTGCGACCAGCGGGGATGCGGCTTATTCGGGTTTACGTTGGAATACCAGCCGTACTCGGTCGGCGCAGCCTTGTTCCAAAGTGTCGGCGGCCGCTTCTTGGTGACTTCGATCTCCACGATCGACTTGATGTTCTTCAGGCCGTACTTCCAGGGCATGATTGCCCGGATTGGCGCCCCGTTCTGCTTGGGCAGCGGCTTGCCGTACAGCCCGGTGCAGAACAGCGCGAGCTCGTTCATCGCTTCGTCGAGCGTCAGTGCCTCTTGGTACGGCCAGTCGTAGTGCGGCTGCGAGAGGATTCCGGGCATTTCCCGCGGCCTGTAGGCGGTGAGCATCTTGATGAAGCCAGCCTCGGGCTTGGGATCGACTTCCTTCAACAGGGCCGCCATCGGAAATCCGGTCCACGGAACCGCCATCGACCAAGCCTCGACACAGCGGAAGCGGTAGAGACGCTCCTCTAGGGGAAATCGCCGCACCAGATCGTCAAAGTCATAGGTCTTGGGGTTGTTGACCAGACCTGTCACCTTGACCTTCCACGGGTCGATCTTGAACCGGTCGACTTGGTGCCGGACCTGCCCCTTGTCGAGCGTGAATTCGTAGAAGTTGTTGTAGCCGGTCGCAATCGCTTCGGCGGTCAGAGGGCGGTCCAAGGTGTACTTGGTGTTGCGCTTGGCAGGATACAGCGACTCGTCTCCCGCTGCCCCACGCAGAGCGCTTGGCAGCAGGCTCGCCGCGCCTGCGAGGCCCATGCCCTCGAGGATCGCGCGGCGCGAATGGAACACGTGTTCGGGAGTCGCTTGGCTTTCTGGGATTTCCCAGCCACACGGAGTCTTGATGAGCATGCCGACCTCTCAATCAAGCCGCCGCGGTGGCTGATTGGATCGCCAGCCCGACGGCAACCTCAGATTAGCATAGGGTTTGACCGCTCGCGCCGCGATTTCGTTGCGGCACTACCGCCTTGCGGCAGCCAAGTATCGCCCTCCAGCGGCGGCACCTCGCCCAAGGACTAGCGTCCGTGCTGGCGATGAAAGCCGCGCACCTTCAATTGAATGCGATACAGGCTCTGGTCCACGGTCACGTACAAGACGTTGGCCCCTTCCCCGAGGCCGAATTCAACGTTGCTCGGCAGCCCGCCCGGGGGAACGGGCGGCTCGTCCTGGGCCTTCGCTTCGTTCTCAGTGAACGGCGTCTCCTCCTCGTGCACGCCCTTTGACGTAGGCAGGAAAGCGATCTGCTCCCCGCTGGGGTCCAGCACGAGGATTCCCGGCTTGGATGGCTCGCGGGCGGTCAAATAGACGTTGCCGTGCTCGTCCACCGTCATGCCGTCGCAACCGAATTGCGGCCCGAAGTCGTGGAGCGTCCGCCGCGGGCCAGAAACCAGCCCGTCGGCTCCGAGCGGAAAGGCGTAGACTCGCATCGGACCGCGATTGCCCGGCTCGACGCCCGGCATGCCATCGCCTCCATTGTTGGTCTCGGCAACATATAGCGTCCTGCCATCGGGGCTCAGCGCCAGGCCATTGGGCTTGGTGACGTCATGGGTGATTTCCACTACCTCACCTTGGGGCGTGACGCGGTAGACCGCCCGCCAGCGTAGTTCGCGCGGCTCGTGTCCCACGTAGCGCGGATCGGTGAAGTACAGATTGCCCGCGTCGTCGGCAGTAATGTCGTTAGGGGAGTTGAAGCGCTTGCCCCTGAAGTTGTCGACGACCAGATCGCGCTGCTTGGTCTCAACGCTCCAGCGCGAGATGCGCCGTCCGCCGTGGTCAGCGCCTTCGGCGGCGTATAGGTGGCCGTCCGGGCCGAACGTCAGACCGTTCGACTTGTGGCTGTTCGCAGCGAAGGTCTCGACCTTCTTCGTGGCCGGATCGAACCGGTGAATCCGACCGTGGTTCTCTCCTCGCAGGATGTCCGAGAAATAGATCGAGCCATCCGGCGCGACAGCGGGACTCTCAGTGAGTCCGCCCGCCTCGGTCTCGGGGCGGGTGTAGAGCAATTCGAAACGCGCACTGGGGTCGACGATCGTCTCGCCTGTTGGGGCGGGCGCGTCTTCGGCGGGAAACGCAGACCAGCAAAGCGTTGCCAAAGCAGCCAGTTTCAGCGCTTTCACGGCATCACCTCGCGTAAAACTTGTAGACAGTCGAGGTCTTGTAGGTCTCGCCGGGCCGTAGCACGGTGGACGGGAAATCCGGTTGATTGGGCGAATCCGGATAGTGCTGGGTTTCAAGGCAGAACCCGCTGCGGAGCTGGTGGGCGACCCCGCCCTTGCCGACGTGGTGGCCGTCGAGGAAATTGCCGCTATAGAACTGGACCCCGGGCTCGGCGGTGAGCACGTCCATCACCCGGCCGGTTTCCGGCTCGCTGACCGTGGCCGCGAGTGCCAGCCCGTCGGCGTCGCGGTCGATGACGTAGTTGTGGTCATAACCCGCCCCGAAGCCTATCTGCTCGTCCTCCGCTTCAATCCGGGCGCCGATGGCCGTAGGTTCGCGGAAGTCCAGCGGCGAGCCATCGAGCGAGGCAATTTCGCCAAGCGGAATCGAGGTCGCGTCGACCGGCGTGTAATTGCTGGCGTTGATCATCAACACGTGGTCGAGGATGGGGCTGGCACCGCCATCCTTGAGGTTGAAGTAGGAATGGTTGGTCAGGTTGACGACGGTCGGTTTGTCAGTGCTGGCCTCGTAATCGATCCGCAACTCGTTGCTGTCAGTCCACGTGTACGTGACAGTAGACTCCAACGTACCGGGATAGCCCTCTTCGCCGTCTTGGCTCACATAGGCAAACGACACGCCGTCGCCAGACTCGGTGGGCGTGCCTTTCCAGATCACCTTGTCGAAACCCTTGATGCCGCCGTGTAGCGAATTGGGCCCGTTGTTCACCGGCAATTCGTAGGCCGCGCCGTCGATTTCAAACTTGCCGCCCGCGATCCGATTGGCGTATCTGCCTGTGATCGCGCCGAAGTAGGGAGTGTCGGCAACGTAGGCATCCAGCGTGTCGAACCCGAGGACCACATCGCCGAGGTTGCCGTCGCGATCCGGAACATTGAGGCTGACCACGATGCCGCCGTACTCGATGATGCCGACATTGGCTCCCGAGGCGTTGGACAATGTAAATAGCGTGACTGGCTGGCCATCAATGGCTCCGAACTCCGAGGTTTCGATCGAGCGCATGCTCTCGGGCTCGGGCTCGGCCGGTGCACAGGCCCAAGCCAGCAGCGTCGCTGCCACAGTTGCGGCCAAAATTGCGCGGGGGTGCTTGAATCGCATCGTAAGGCTCCTGCAGTTCTCCAGTGTAATCTGAGGAACTTCCGGGCGGTGGAACGCTCGAGACACCATGGTTTTGATCACCGGTGCCACAGGTTTCGTGGGCAATCATGTGGCACGCTTCCTCGCTTCTCGTGGAGAGCGCCTGCGCTTGTTCATGCGGCCCTCCAGCGATCGGACCACCGTAGCCGGCCTCGACGCCGAAGTCGTGGTCGGCGATTTGCGCGATCCGACAAGCGTGGCCAAGGCCGCACGCAAATGCGACACGGTCTATCACGTCGCCGCCGAGTACCGCCTGTGGTGCAGGAATCCGCGCCAGATGTACGAAACCAACGTCGAGGGCACTCGCAACCTCCTGGAGGCCGCGCTGCAAGCAGACGTCGAGCGCTTTGTGCACACCAGCTCCATCGGCACCATTGCCCCAAGTGCGGACGGTGCCCCGGTGACAGAGGAGTCGCCGTCCTCGCTGGAGATGATGACAGGGGACTACAAGCGCTCGAAATTCTTGGCGGAGCGCGAGGCCGAGCGCTACACCAGCCGCGGCTTGGGCGTGGTGATCGTGAACCCCACCGCACCAGTCGGCGAGGGCGATTTCAAGCCGACACCTACCGGCCAGATCATCAAAGACTTCTTGGAGGGGCGAATGCCGGCCTACATCAACACGGGCCTGAACTTGGTAGATGTCCGCGATGTCGCCCGCGGTCACTGGCTGGCCGCTGAGAGGGGGCGGCCCGGCGAGCGCTACATCCTGGGTTCCGAGAATCTGACCCTTCGTCAAATCCTCGCACTTGCGAGCGCCGGCGGCGAGCGCCGTCCCCCGCGGCTGCGGCTGCCGTACTTCGCCGCATGGGTAGCCGGCGCCTTCAGCACCGGATGGGCGCGCGTAGCAGCGAAACCACCGCGGGTGCCGCTGGACGGCGTGCGCATGGCAAGGCGAGCGATGTTCGCCGATTGCTCCAAAGCTAGGGAAGCACTCGGATTTGATCCCGCACCCATCCAGCCAGCGGTGGCGCGTGCCGTGGAGTGGTTCCAGCGGTCCAGCGGTTGAGCGGCGTGTGAGTCGCCGCCCCACCCGTATCAGTGGACGGTTCGGATGCGACGCATGTAGACGCCGTTCTCGAGCCGTTCGAAGTAGTAGTCCACTGCCGGATGGTCAATCGCCGCGTCGCTGTCATCAGATTCGAGATTGCGCTCGGCGACGTATGTGTAGTGCTGGGCCCCATGCGGCAAGACGTGGTACCAAGGCCGATCCTTGGGCGGCCGCGAGCGCGCGACCTGCTCGTACCATTCCTCGCTCCCGCTGAACACCGGGTCGACGTCGAACACCACGCCGCGGTAGCCGAACAGCTTGTGATGGACGAGTTCGCCGATGGCGAACCTTGCTTCCGGGCCAGCTTCTGCCATGACTGTTCCAGCGACGCCCTAGACGGCCCGCATCATGATACCTTCGAGGGCCTTGGTGAACGGTCCCGGGTCTTCGATCTCGGCACCCTCGGCCAGCATCGCATAGCCGTACAGCAGCTCGGCATAGTCACGCAATATCGGGTCGGCCTTGTCCGCTTCGAAGCGTTGCTGCAGTCCCTGCACGAGGTCATGGGTTCCGTTGACCTCGAGGATTCGCTTCTGCTTCGGAGTGTCGGGACCCGCCATGCGCAGCATGCGCTCCATCTGCGGGCTTAGGTCGTGCTCGTCGACGGTCAGGCACGCCGGGGAGGTCGTGAGCCGCTTCGAAAGGCGTACCTGCTTGACGTGCTCTTCGAGATGTTTGCCAAGCAGACCGAACAGGTCCCCGTAGCGCTGCTCTTGGTCCTTGCGCTCGTTCTTGGCGTCTTCGGCGGCGCCATCGGAGCCTAGGTCTAGGTCGCCCTTGCCCGCCGAGCGCAGCGTCTTGCCCTCGAACTCCATCAGGCGGGTCACCAAGAACTCATCGACGGGATCGGTCAGGAAGAGCACCTCGTAGTCTTGCTTGATGAAGGCTTCGATGAGCGGGGAGTTGGCGACTATGGAGCGCGACTCGCCGGTGATGTAGTAGATGTTCTGCTGCCCCTCCTTCATGCGGGAGAGGTAGTCCTTGAGAGTCGTAAGCTTCTCCGGATCGTTCGAGGATTCGAACATCAGCAGAGGCACGATGCGGTTCTTGTGCTCGGCGTCGAAGTCAACGCCCTCCTTGAGCACGCGTCCGAACTTGCCCCAGAACTCGAGGTACTTCTCCTCGTCGTCGCTCTGGAGCTTGGCCAAAGTGTCCAACACCTTCTTCGCTAGGAACTTGCTGATGCGCGTCAGATGCCGGTTTTCTTGCAGTGTCTGGCGGGAAATGTTGAGCGGAATGTCGGATGAGTCCACCACGCCCCGCACGAACCGTAAGAAGTGCGGCAGGACCGCATCACAGCGCTCCATGATCATCACGCGCCGAGCGTACAGCTGCAGCCCGTACTCCGCACCCCAAACGAAGAGATCCTGCGGAGCCTCGGATGGCAAGAACAGCACGGACTCGTATTCGGAGACGCCCTCGGCCTTGAAACGGATGTGCAGCGAAGGGTCGTGCCAGTCTCCGGTGATGTGCTTGTAGAACTCGTTGTACTCCTCTTCGGTGACTTCGGACTCCGGGCGCGTCCAGATCGGCTTCATCGAGTTCAGGGTCTTGTCCTCGACCACGTAGGTCGTCTTGCCATCGGGCTTGAGGATCCCCTTCTCGTCCGTCTCGCGCTTCTCCCTTCGCACCCTCTGGCGGATGGGGTAAGCGATGAAGTTGGAGTACCGCTTCACGACGCTCTCCAGCGCCCATTCGTTGGTAAAGTCCTCGATCCCCGCCTCTTGATCTGCCGCTTTTAGGTGCAGCGTCACGCTGGTCCCGGGCCCGCGGCGGTCGCCTTCCGACAGCGTGTAAGTGCCGTCGGCTTCGGAGCGCCACAGCGTCGACGTGTCGGCGCCGGCCTTGCGAGTCTCCAACGAGACTTGGTCAGCAACCATGAAGGCCGAGTAGAACCCGACGCCGAAGCGCCCGATCAGCTCGGGCATCTTCTCTGCCCCCTTCTGCGAGCCTAGTTTCTTGAGCATCTCCTGGGTGCCCGAGCGTGCGATGGAACCGATGTTGTCGATCACCTCCTGACGCGACATGCCGATGCCGTTGTCGTGGATCGTCAACGTGCGAACGTCGGCATCGACGTCGAGGCGGATCTCAAGTTCCTCGCCCTCCGGCATCAGATTGGGCTCGGTCAAGGCACTGAATCGAAGCTTGTCGAGCGCGTCCGACGAGTTGGAGATCAGTTCGCGCAAGAAGATCTCCTTGTTCGTGTAAAGGGAGTGGATCATCAGATCCAGCAGCTGCTTTGTTTCGGCTTCGAAGTTCCGTGTTTCGGTTGCAGTGGACATGTTTTCGCGTGGCTTGGTCGGACGGGCTGACTGAACCCTCCCGGACGTAAATGAGGGTAATTCGCTTCCTGTCTTGAATTTATTGCGACGCCGATACGGGCGTCAAGTGGGCCAAACGGAGCGCTAGAACGAGCCCAGACGGGTCACGTAGCGACGTGCCGCTAGTTGCACTCGCCCGCACTACGAATGGCCAAATTGGCACATCGTAGCATGACTAGCATGACCACCCTGAGCTCGGAAGCACGAGATCGAAGGCAGCATTCGGACATGGGCAGTTGGCACGGGCGCTGCGTCATTGACGATTCTTCTTGGGCGGGCCCTCTTCCTTGCCAGCCAGCCGACTAGAATCCGGATCGATGGCGGCATGACGAATCGGAATCGCTGGATCCGGCTCGCTGTGCTGTACCGCCTCAAGTGGCCGCCCCACTCAGAATTAGCACCGTTGAGCACAACGCCAGGAGCTTTCGGTGGACCCAGGTCGGCCAGAGTGCGCCGGGATGACGTCATTGAGTTCCCGTCTCGCCGGAGTCGGGCGGCCCGGCAGATGAACTCCCGGGCTGCTCCTGGAAAAGCGCAATGGCCCGGTCCAGGCTGTCACGGTCGCCCACCAGAACGACTGTGTCGCCGGCTCGGTAGTGGAAATCCGGTTCGCGACGGTACATGGGCTGTCCATCCCTGACCACGGCAATCTGCACGGCACCGGTTTGTCGTCGCAGCCGCACTGATGTCGCGCTCATCCCGATAACCTTGGCTCCTTCGCTGATTTCCACTAGTTCCAAGGCATCGTGAATTCCCAGGTGTTTCAACGCGTCGAGCCGCAGGTCTGGCTCCGCCGTGCCGCGAAACAGCCCGTAGTGTTCCTCGCGCACCGTTGCGGCTTCCTGCCAGATGCGGTTGATCGGAATCCGGTAGCTCTCGAGCGCCTTGGCAAACAGTTCGATTGAGACCTCAAACTCTTCGACCACCACGTCCGTTGCACCGAGCGACATCAGTTCGTCGATCGAGCTCGTGTACCTCGTGCGCACGACGATCTGGGCGGCAGGATTCAGGTCCCGCGCGACATGGACACCGCGCCTCTCTTCGGTCGGCGAGGAGATCGCGAAGACGATGATGCGGGCGCGTCGCGCGCCGACGTGTTTCAGGACGGCGGGCTGTGTCCCGTCTCCGAAGGTCACCGATAACCCGTCTTCGCGCGCCCGGCGGGCCAGATTCGCGTCGTGTTCGACGACGATGCACGGGATACCGGCCGCATCGAGCACCCTTGCAAGGTATCGGCCGGCAACACCGTAGCCGACGATGACCGTGTGGTCAGACATCTCGTCGCCCGAGTCGGTATCCGCGGGCGCGAGCTCGCGCGACCCCTTGACGGCCTGCGCGACGCGCCCGGCGACGGATCCCGCAATGCGAATCAGAAAGGGCGTGGCCATCATCGAAAGCACGGCAGTGCTGAGGAACAACTGGTAGTCACCCTCGCGGAAGAGTCCCAGCGGCAGCCCCAACGCGGCGAGCAAGATGGAGAATTCACCGACCTGAGCGAGGCTGAGGCCGCTGATCAGCGCGGTTGTCAGGATACCGCCTGCCGCGCGGACTGACAGCGTCACCAGCACAGCCTTGAGTCCGAACACGGCCGCTAGGACGGGAATGAGCACATCGAACTGTGCCACCACGGCGGGAATGTCGAGCAGCATGCCGGTGGAGATAAAGAAGATCCCGCTGAAGACGGCCCGGAAGGGCAGGACATCCGATAGAGCCTGCAATCCGTATTCCGACTCGGAGATGACCAGGCCCGCGATGAACGCCCCGATTGCGAGGGAAAAGCCCGCCCATGCGCTGACGACAGCGGTCCCGATGCCAAAGAAACCGACGCACAGGGTAAACAGTTCGGGATCACGGAAGAGCACGATCCGGTCCAATGTCTTCCGGACGATGAATTGCCCGCCGATCACCAGCGCAGTGATGATCGCGAGTCCCCGCGCGAACTCTATGCCAACCGCGCCCATGTCGGCCGCCTCGAGGCCAGCCAGCACTGGCAGCAGCAGAATCAGCGGCAGTACACACAAGTCCTGGAATAGCAGGATGGAGATGACGGAGCGGCCTTGCGCCGTGTCGAGTTCGGCCCGGTCGCCGTAGGTCTTGCTGACGATGGCAGTCGAGGACATCGCGGCGAGCATGCCGTAGAAGATTGACTGGCCAGGAGAAATGCCGAAAGCCAGTGCCAGGGCCGCCACGCACAGGAGCGTGCCGCTCATCTGCAATCCACCGCCGACCAAGACGGCGCGGGCCCCTTGGCGGACGTAAGAGAGCGACAGCTCCAGCCCCACCTCGAAGAGCAGCAGGGCGACACCAAGTTCGGAAAGGACCTCCACCTCTTCCGTCGCGCTGATGAGCGCGAATCCATTGGGGCCCACCAACACTCCGGCAACCAAGAATCCCACCAGCGGTGGGGCCGACAGGCGGTGTGCCAGCGCCACGATCGGGATCGCCAAGCCCACGAGCAGGGTCAGGTCGATCAGCAACCTACCTTCGTGCACGGTTCTTCTAGCTCCTGCCTCGCGGGCAACGGACGGGGCAGGGATTCAGGGAACGGCGGGCGTTGCGACCGGCAAGCACCGAGTTCTCATTCGCTGCTTGCGCCGGGAGCGCCAGTGCTCTCTCGGTCGAGGCGGATTCTACAATCCCTGCTTGCGTCTCCGCGCAGATCGCCGCCGGACCGAGCTTCAGGTCAACGGTACGGCGGCTTAGAGGCACGAGCAGTCTCGTTGGTCTCGCCGGTTCCATACGCAGACCACCTGACACCGCGCGCGCCGGTGGCTGTCCACACTCCCTGACCATACCTTATGATAGGTGCCCTGCGGACGGTGTCGTTGGGGCAGTCCGTCGTTCCGAGCAGAGCGAGGCTGCGAACGATTCGGGCCCCGGCCTGGTGGCAACGAGGAGGCAGGCCGGGGACGGATCGTCTCCGTACGCGCTCCGCGCTGCCGAGTCGAAACATCTGGGACCGTCGGAATGCCCATGGTGGGATACACTTAGGCGTCGGGTTCGGGGCCGCTCCGCTCAGGCAGAAGTGCTTCGCGAGTCCGAGACTCGATCGGAGCCTCCATGAGAATGACCTTCGCCTGCCTCCTGTTTGCCGCGTCCCCGCTTCTCGCGGACATGCCGACGCCCGCTCATCAGATCGCCTCTAGTGTTCAGGCCGCGCCCGAAGAGCTCCGCGCTGAAGCCACCGTCTTGGGATACGATCCCTCCGGATCAGTCGTCGTCCTCCGCGAGGGCGCCAACGACTTGAACTGCCTCGCCGACGACCCCCGCAACGAGAGCTTTTCCGTAGCCTGCTACCACAAGGACTTGGAAGCGTTCATGGCTCGCGGGCGCGAGCTGTCGGAGCAAGGCTACAAGGGCAAGGAGCGCCACCAAGTCCGCTGGAAGGATGTCGACGAGGGGCGCGTCAAGATGCCTCGCGAGGCGCGCATCCTGTACGTGTTGACGGGAAAGGGCTACGACTCGGCCAACGACGAGGTGCTTGAACCCTATCTGCGCTGGGTGATCTACACACCATACGCCACCCCGGAGTCGACCGGAATTCCAGCGAAACCCGGTCCGGGACCTTGGCTGATGTACCCCGGCACCGCCGGTGCGCACGTGATGATCAGCCCGCCCACGCCCTGAGGACCTGCCCGGAGCCCACGGGCGCTTCCACGCTGGCCGGTTCGCGGAGCGTGTCGAGCCGAGCGACTCCGCCTATTGCATAGCGGATCGAACCGGGGGCAGATTGTCGACGAATCCAGCCCCGTCTTCCCGGAGTTCGGCGATCGCGGACGCTCGCAGGCGTTCGAGCGTGTCCCGGAACTCGGGCTTGATCGCGAGATTGTCGAGCTCTTCGGGATCGTTCTTCAGATCATAGAGTTCCTCGAGGTCCGGCACCATGGGCCGCACGTACTTGTAGCGGCCGTCAACGAGCATCACATACCACGGGACGTTGGAATGCACTGCGTCCTCCCCCTCGGGGATCGTGTCCGTATCCGACCCGTATTTTTGTCCCGTAGACGTGAGGAGCATCGGATGCGGCCATTCGCGCTGGGGATCTTCCAAGAGCGGGGTCAGGTCCTCGCCGTGCATCTCCCAAGGCAGGTCGATGCCCGCGAAGCTGAAAATCGTGGGAACCAGATCCACGCCACCCACCGGGCGCGGGCAGGCCTCGCCTTCCTGAACGCGACCCGGCATCGAAATCACGAGCGGGGAGCGAATGGAGGCGTCATACGGGGCGACTTTCTGTCGCATCCCGTGCTGCCCCCAGGCAAACCCCTGGTCCGAGGTCCAGATCACCAAAGTGTTCTCCCGCTGGCCGGATTCTTCAAGAGCCGTTAGGACGCGATCGATACCCTCGTCCAGGGCAAGGACGCCCTGGTGGTATTGCCGTGTCCAAGAAGTCAGGGTCCGGCCTCCGTACATCGGGGTGCCATCCGGCCCGCGCTCCCAGAAAGCGATCTTCTGGGCCCAGTCGGGTTTGCCCGGGCGCGGCGGGAAGACATCCGCGGGGGTGTCGAAGTCGATGCCCGGATACGCTTCCAGATGTCGGTCAGCCGGCGTGAACGGGCTGTGGACCGCGCCGTAGCAGAGCCACAGGTACCACGGCTTGCTCTCGTCGCGGCCGTTGCCGTTGATCAGGTCCACCGCCCAGTCGGTGTACTGGTCGCTCGAATAGCGCTCCAAGACCTTGGTCTCGCCGCCCTGGTAGGTGATCGGTTGGTCGTAGTAGTAGTTCTGGTTTGTGGTCGTGTACTTCGGCCGGTTCCAAACAATCTGGAAGTCCCAGTCCCTTCCGTATCCCGTGTCCGTCCCGGTGTGCCACTTGCCGATCTGGGCGGTGAAGTAGCCGTTCTCGCGAAACACCTTCGGCCAGAACGGCAGTACTTCCGGATCGTATGTGCTGCCTGGATACGGCCCCTCCATTCGCATCGATTCGACGCCGAACTGGTGGAACCCGGTCAGCAACGTGGCCCGAGAGGGCATGCACCACGTGCCGATGTAGGCATACTCGAATCTCACCCCCTGCGAAGCCAGTCGGTCCATGGTGGGCGTCCGCACCCACGGGTACGCCTCCGGATATGCCCCCACGGTCCGATGGGAGTGGTCATCTGTGTAGATGAAGAGGATATTCGGGCGTTCCGGAGTGGCCGCGGCAGAGGCAGCGGCCACCGCTGCGAGCGCGCAAAGCACTGCAGAGGCCATCGTTCGAATCAAGGGAGTTGCTGGCATGGTAGTCCTCACTTCCGGCGTGCGGGAGTGCTTGGATTGTACCCCGCTGTCCCGCCGCCGGACGAAAGTGTTTTTGCGCCTCATGCCCGGTCTGCCGGCAACGCTAGTTGCCGCGACGCGGCCTATCCGCAATGGGGAAAGGTGCCGCGGCATGTCAAGAGGGGCGGAATGCTTGCCTCCCAAATGGGGGGTGTCTTATACTTGACAGCAATGAAGGCGTTTCATTGCAGGCAACAATCATGGCGCAGCTAACCGTCCGAAATGTGTCCCCACAAGTGATTCGCACGCTGAAGAGCAGAGCCGCCGCCCACGGCCGTTCCGCCGAGGCCGAGCACAGAGAGATCCTTCGCAAGGTGCTGCTTGAAGGAGAGCAGGACTTCGCCTCTCGGGCTAGAGCGTTGCGAACACGTCTGAAATCCTCTGTCGACAGCAGTGAGGTCATACGGTCCGACCGGGATCGGGACAGCGTGAGATGAAGGGCTATGTGGTCGATGCCAGCATTGTTGTGAAATGGTTTGTGCAGGAGCAATGGTCCGACGAAGCCTCGCGCCTGCTCGAAGCCGAAGCGACGCTGATCGCTCCGGAGTTCCTCTTCGCCGAGGCCTGCAATGCGCTGTGGGCCGCGCATCGCCGTGGTGACATCGGTCCTCAGGACCTTGCCGACGCTATCGATGCATTGAGAGCGGCACCGATTGGAGTCCCCTTCTCCACGCGTGAACTCGCCGCATCTGCTACCCGGCTTGCGGTGGATCTCGCCCATCCAGTCTACGACTGCTTCTATCTCGCGCTCGCCATTCAGGAGCAATACCCGGTCGTCACAGCAGATGCCCGGTTTCATGCCAAGGTAAGCGGCCACCCATACCTGGCAGACCGGATCATGCACGTGGCCTCCTTCGATCTTGACTAGCGCTCAATTTCAGGACTCGCGCGAAGTCGAATGTTAGGCGGCTGACGCGCTGCCGAGGGCGCTTCGGCAACGCTTAGGCGAACGGCATTGAGCTGCCACCCTCGACTTGGAATCTCAACAGGCGATTCCGACGGCTGATTCCGGCACTCGGCTGCAATTGACCGAGCCGCGGCGTAATTGCTAGCGTAGAAGTTCTGTCCAACAGATATTGAGGAACCATACATGAGCAGACAATGCACCTTGCAGGGCAATCCACTCGATTTGCAGGGGGAGGCGCTGAATCCCGGCGATCCGGCCCCTGCCTTCACTCTGGCCGGCAATGACTTGTCCCCCGTGACGCTGGCTGACACGAGCGGTGTGCGAGTGATCAACGTCGTGCCATCTCTCGACACCCCGGTCTGCGACCTCCAGATCAAACGCTTCAATGACGAAGCCGCCGGCTTGGGGGACGTCTCGGTCTACTGCGTGAGCTGCGACCTTCCGTTCGCACAGAAACGCTGGTGCGGCGCGGCTGAAGTCGACAAGGTCACCACCCTGTCGGACTACCAGGACGGGAACTTCGGACTTGCTTGGGGCACCATGATCGACGCCCTCAAGATCCAGTCGCGCGCCGTGTTCGTGGTGAGCGAGCACAACACCATCGTCCACGCCGAGTACGTACCGGAAGTCACGGACCATCCGGACTACGAGGCGGCGCTCGCAGCAGCCCGCGGCGCGGTCTAGACAACCCTTTCCGCGGCTTCGGCCGCAGTACAACGGCATTGCGTTCGGGCCATCTTCGCCATCCCAGCACGGGGCAGGGCGGCTGGCCGGGCTGTGTGGTTGTCCCGAATCGGCGCAAGCGTCAAGAACTGGAGCTGCGGTCGCCCCCGGGCAGGGACTCGCGGAAAAAGCGCAACCAGTTTCCGCTAAAGACTTGGTTCACTTGCGAATCGCTATATCCTTGTTGAATCATCACTTCTGCGATCTGGTGGAGGTCAGCGATAGTGTCGAGGTCGACAGGGCTTTGCTCGGTTCCGAATCCGCCGTCAAGATCGCTGCCGATCGCAACGTGGTCGACATCGCCGGCGATTGAGCAAATGTGGTCGATGTGCGCGACCACTGATTCGAAGGATGCGCGCTGGCGCTGGCTGTCTCCCCTGACATAGCCGGGCACGAGCATCCATTCGTCCATCACCACGCCGATCACTCCGCCCCGATCCACGACAGCGGCTATCTGCTGGTCGCTGATCTGTCGATCATGCTCAACCAAGGCGCGGCAGTTCCCGTGGCTAATGAACACGGCCCCTCCAAAGAGATCGAGCGCCTCAGCAAACGCCAAGTCCGCAGTGTGCACCAGATCCAAGATGAGTCCCAGCTCGCCAAACGCACCCAGCAGTTCCCTGCCCTTGGCCGTGAGCGGGCCATCCCCGCCTGTACCCATCGCATACGCGCTTGGCCCGTAGTGAGCCAAGCAGGCTGTGCGGAGACCTTGCTGATACCACCAACGAGCTTGCGACGGCTCGACGATTGGGTCGCACCCTTCCATGCTCAGAATTAGTCCCAGCGGTGCGTCGCTCTCGGCCCAAAGACGGTCAAGGTCTTCAGCGGAGTGGATCATGCGAACGTGCCCTTGTTGCTCCAAGAGGCGGTAGTAGGCCAACTGTCCCTGGGCCGCCGCACAGGCGATCGTCTGGTTGGCGAAGTCGAGGTCCTCACGCAGGATGACCGGTCCGTGGCTGCGGTCGCCGGTTTGCCCAAGGTCCTCAACTGGTTCGGGCAAATTGTCCGGCAAGGAGCGGCACAGCAGCGTTCCGAGGCACACGCGCACATTCGCGCGACGCATCTCCGGTAGGCTGACGGTGCAATTCCCACGGAAGCTCCCGCTCATTCCGGACTCGACTTCCCGCATCCGGTCCAACTCCAAGAGCTGGTCGCGGTCGTAGGAAAGAGCGTTCCAAGCTATGTCCAAGTGGGCATCGATAATCGGTCGCATGGTCGGGGTCACATCACCTTGGGAATGGAATTCCACCAGGCGGTCAGAGCACTCTTGAGCCTCGCTACTACCTCTGCATTCCGTTCAGCTACGTTATCGGTCTCGTCGAATCCTGCACTGAAGTCGTAGAGTTCCAGCCGCCTGCCATCGGGTTCCATCAGCAGCTTCCAGTTTCCGTCACGCACGGCCAAAGCCGGGCTGCGGTCCGATTCCAATCCGGGACGCAGGTAGCTCGGCTCACGCCCGTACTCCCAGAAGATCGGCTGGTCCCGCAGAGGCTCTTCGCCCCGAAATGCCCGACTCATGTCAATCCCGTCGAACTTCGCGTCCGGCAGGGGGATCCCGGCCAAGCGACAGAATGTCGGGAACAGGTCCACCGCAGTGACTACAGTCTTTGAGTTCGTCGCGGCGGCGGGCGCCTGGCCCGACCAACGGACGATCAGCGGCTCGCGAATGCCACCTTCGTAAAGGCTCCACTTGCGTCCGCGCAGCCCGTTCGTCTTGCCCGGCGGATCGTATCCCTCGTCGTAGTACCGCTTCCAGGCAGTGGGGCCATTGTCACTGGCCAGCACCAAGATGGTGTCGTCATCCAAGTCAAGAGCGTCAATCTCACCGAAGAGCCTCCCTAGTTGGCGGTCCATCTCGTCCATCACCGCAAAGTACTGCTGCCTGTACGGATTCGAGGCAAACTGCGCGAACTTGGCGAGGAGTTCCGGCTTAGGAAAGAAGCGGTCGTGGACATCGTTGAGCCAGACATGGAGATAAAACGAACGGTCTTTGTTCCTGCGGATGAAGTCGATCGCACGGTCCACGTAAATCTCGGTCATCTCGTGCTTGGGCACATCGCGGATAGTGCCTTGGCCGAGCTGCTTGCTCTGCTCCGACAAGCCACCGGGAGGTAGGATGCGATCCCCGAGCCCCTCGAACGACACAAGTGACTCATCGAAGCCGTAGGCCTGCGGTAACGGCGCGTCGTCGACATCGCGCCCACCACCCATGTGCCACTTCCCGAAGTGTGCGGTAGCGTAGCCCGCATCTTGAAACGTTCGGGCGATTACGGGAACGGTCGGATCCAAGAAGTCCCGCATGCCACGCTCCCGGTTGCGCTCGCGGGAGTTGAGATACGAGTGAATCAGGTGCCGCGCGGGGTATTGGCCCGTGCTGATTCCGACCCTTGATGGCGAGCAGATCGGCGAGGCAACGTAGAACTGCTCGAATCTGATGCCCTCCGCAGCTAATCGATCAATATTGGGGGTCGCGACGTCAGTGTTGCCGTAGCAACTCAGGTCGCCGTACCCCATATCGTCAATGAAGACGAAGACGAAGTTGGGCCGGTCCGCAGCGAAAGCGGCAAGGCCGCTGCCAACCAGGGCGAGAAGAATCCGATACAACATGCGAGTCGACCCGGCTGCGGATAGGGGCGGCGCAGCGATCTCCGCATGATACCCCGCCCGACACTCTGGGTCGCACGCGGCTCGCCCCCCGTTTGCTCAAACGCGGTGCCTACACTAGAAACCCAACGCGCGGCACGGAAACTACAAATCAGTGCCCGCCATCTCAGGCCGCCATGAACCGCAGACACTTGCTGACCTCCGCAGCTGCCACAGCTGCCTCCTACAAGAAGATCCTTGGGGCGAACGATCGCATCCAGCTTGGGATCATCGGCACCGGCAACCGTGGCGGCCAAGTCTGGAGAGAAGCTCTTGAGCAGCCCGATGCGGATCCGGTTGCCGCGTGCGACGTCTACGAACCCCATCTGGAGAGTGCTCTGAGTACATCTAAGGGCCGGGCCAAGGCGTACAGAGACTTCCGTTCGCTCCTGGAGCACCGTCCCATCGACGCCGTTCTGATCGCCACGCCCGATCACTGGCATGCGATTCAGACGATCATGGCGTGCCGCGCCGGGCTGGACGTGTATGTGGAGAAGCCGCTTTCATTGACGGTTGAGGAGGGTCGAAAGATGGTCGATGCGGCCCGCCAGCACGACCGCGTCGTGCAGACTGGCAGCCAGCAACGCTCCGGCCCGCACTACATCGAGGCAATCGAAATCGTTCGCTCCGGCGAGATCGGCGACGTCCATCACGTGGAAGCCGGAATGGAGAGAAATTCGATGCCGGGCTTCGGAACGCCCCAAGACGCCGAGCCGCCGGCCGACTTCAACTACGACATGTGGCTGGGGCCGGCACCGGCCCGCCGGTACAACCCTCTGCGGGGCCACTACCACTTCCGTTGGTTCTGGGACCAGTCTGGCGGCCAGATGACCAACTGGGGCGCCCACAACATCGACATCGCTCGCTGGGGCATGGGCGCCGAGTCCCCTGCCTCCGTGATGGGCTGCGGCGGGAGGTTCGCCATCCGGGACAACGGCGAGACACCCGACGTGCAAGAAGTGCTCTACGAGGTCGATCAGGGCGTTTTGACGTGGTCAGTTCGCGAACTGAACGGCACGCGCGGTTCATACCTCGTCTTCCATGGCACCAAGGCTGACCTAGACGTCGACCGGGGCGGTTACTCCTTGCGCGGCCAGAAATGGCAGCGAAAGGATCCGGCAATGGCCAAGGACCGCGAATCCAGGCCAGAGAACGCCGCTCGGAAACTGACGGCACAGCACATCCGCAACTTCCTCGACTGCGTCAAGAGCCGCGAGCGTCCCAGTGCCGACGTGGAGATCGGCCATCGCACGGCGGTGTTCTGCCACCTGGGGAATATTGCGACCCGCCTAGGTCGGTCCTTGCGGTGGAACGGGACTGAGGAGCGGTTCGAAGGGGACGAGGAAGCGAATCGCTCTCTGTCCAAGCCGTACCGCAGTCCTTGGACGCTCGACATCTAGCCGAGGCGCGACCGGCGAGCCGCTGCGGCCACCTCTGGCGAGCGGGGCGCTGCATCAGGCCGCCGAGCGCTCAACCCCGCGGACGTCGCGCTCAGGGCGGTGAGTTGTCGGCTGTCGTTTCCAGCCTCTCGAGCACGTGCCTGATAGCCTCCACTATCGCATCTGGCTGATCGTGCTGGATGAAGTGACCCGCACCATCTACGACCTGCCACTCGCTGTTTGTCGAGAGCCGAGACAAGTCTTCCTGCATGGCCATCCAAGACTGTGCTCGCATCTGGCCCTGGCTCAAGACCACGAGCGGCTTGCTTCCAAGATCGACAGTACTTTCAGCAACCTGCCGCAAGCTCTCGCGCAGACCGGACATTTCCCTTGTGGCGGTCCGAAGTGTCCGATTGGTCATCAATAGTTCTCTCTCCTGCTCTCGTACCGAAATCTCGCGTGACTCTGGATTACCAGCCGGCACGGGAAACAGCATCCGCACGATTCCAATCGGCCCAAGGGTCTTCATCGCAAACGAGATCGTGTCGATCTCTCGTAGGCCCAGCGTGCGATGGGCTTGGTCTGGATGTGACGAATCCACCAACACCATGCCCGTGAAGTCATTCGGAAACCGCGTGGCGTACAACTGCATCACCAAGCCCCCAAACGAGTGTCCCGTAAGGATATAAGGGGGTTCAATGTCAGAACTTTGCAAGAGCATTCTCAACTCTTGCGCGATTGTTTCTGCAGTCCGTGACGAGTCAGTGGGTTGGCTCCAGCCGTATCCGGGTCGGTCGTACGTGCACACTCGCGTCAGTTCGGCAATTTCGGAAAACACCGACATCCACGTCAGCGAACTGGCGGGCAGGCCCGCCTCGAGGATCACGGTCGGGGCACCCTCTCCGGCACACAGCACATGAACCTTCCGGCCATTCAACTCGACCAGTCGGCCTGGCGAAGGGTTGTTGCGCAGGCTGAGGTGCGACGACAACGCCTGATATCCCGTTGTCGCGATGACGCCTAAGACGACCCCTGCGCCCACCCACAGAACGACGCGGTTCAACGACTTGTTCACTCGGTCAGTTAGACGCCGACTGAGCGGAGTGAGTTCCGTTCCCAAGTCCCGCCACGGCCCCTTGCTACAGGAAGATCCTCGCAGCGAACGAGCGTATCTGGCTTGGGATCATTGCTACTGGCGATCGCGGCGGCCAAACCTGGGAAGACGGCCTCGAACAGCAGGACACGGACGCGTCCACTGCCTATACGGGACGCGAACCCCACCTCGAGACCACCTTGAGCGCGTCCAACGGCCCGGCCAAGGCGTACAGGGATTTCCACTCGCTCTTGGAGTACCGTCCTGCGGTGTTCTGCCACCTGGGCAAGATCGCCACTCGCCTCGGGCGGTCGTTGCAATGGGGCGGTGACACCGAGTGGCTCGCGGCAGACAGGGGAGCGAACGATTCGGTGCCAAGGGTATTCCCTAGGTCTCGGACTCCGGGGCATTTGGCCGCGTTGGGATGGGTTGGCTTGGAACGGCGGATCTCGCAAGGAAGACTCCGCGCGCTTCCAGCGAGCGTGCTCATGGCAGACACCGGGCTCAAGGCAATGGACCGTCGGCCGTAGCCGCCGACTTCTCGATCACCCTTCGGACAGCATCCACGACCGCATCTGGCCGGTCGTGCTGAATGAAGTGGCCAGCACCCTCCACCATCTGCCACTCGCTGTTTGTCGACAGCCGAGACAAGTCCTCTTGCATGTGATGCCACCACTCGACTTGGCGCCGTCCTCCGGTCAAGACCACGAGCGGCTTGTTGCCAAAGTCCACAAAACTATTCCCAACCTCCCGCAGGCTTTGGCGCAGGGCCGACATTTCCGCCACTATGGTCCGGAGGGTTCGATTGGTCATCAATAGTTCCCTTTCCTGCTCTCGTACCAAGATGTCGCGCGAATCCGGATCACCGGCCGGCACAGGAAGCAGAATCCGGGCCAATCCAAGTGGCCCAACGACCTTGAGTACCAGCACGAGACCCTCGATCTCTTTCAGATCTGAGGTGCGATGAACCTGGTCGGGATGCGACGAATCCACCAACACCACACCTTCGAAGTCAGCCGGAAATCGAGCGGCGTACAACTGCATCAACAGGCCACCAAGGGAGTGCCCTGCGAGAACATAAGGTGGTTTTATTTCAGCGGCTTGCAAGAGCATTTTCAACTCTTGCACGATCACCTCGGCAGTCCGCGGCGAGCTGGCAGGCTCGCTCCAGCCATAACCCGGCCTGTCGTAGGTGCATACCCGCGTTAGTTCGGCAATCTCGGAGAACACCGACATCCATGCCAGCGAGCCAGCACCCGCTTCAAGGATCACCGTCGGAGACCCCTCTCCGGCACAGAGCAGATGGACCTGCCGTCCGTTCAACTCGACTAGTCTGCCTGGCGGAGGGTGGTTCCGAAGGCTGAGATGCGATAGCAGAGATTGCAGCCCCGCCGCCGTGACGACCACGACGACGAGTGCCCCCGCTACCCACGGAACGATACGCTTCACGCGCTTCAGCCATCTGCTCACTGGATCAGGTAGACACTGACCGCGAGGAGTGAGTTCCCAGGCTCAGCGTTTCCTAGCGACTCGGGAACGTAGTCGCATTCGGGCAAAACTGCCCCGAGAGGCATCCGTCCTAGCGACGACCGCGCCGCGCGGGGCGCGGTCGAATATAAGGATCACAGTCAACCCTAGGATGCGATCTTGTACAGCGTGGAGTACGTTCGGATGAGCAGTCCGGAATCAACGACCGCGGGTGTGGCCATACACATCTCGCCCAGTTCATTGGCCCCGAGCAGATTGAATTCCGGGCCCGCTTGGATCACGAACGTTGTGCCGGCCTCGTCAAGGCAGAACAGCTTGCCGTTGTAAGCCCATGGCGACGCAGTGAAGTTCCTGGAATCACGGGATACGCGCTGCTTGCCGTACACCTCTTCGCCGGTCTTCGCATCATGGCAAGTGAGGAAACCCCGGTCGAAGAGCGTGTAGTAGTAACCCCTGTAAACCAATCCGGACGGGTGATACGGCCCGCCCTGCGGAATGCTCCAAGCGATGTACTCGTTTGACGTCACGCCTTCCGGCAAAGTGATGTCCCCTGAGGCACCAGGACGGATCGCGTAAATCGGGCGCTCCTCGCTGTTCATATAGCCCGATGTCACGTACAGGAGCCCGCCAGACGAGAACGGCGTCGGAATGGCAAGCGACGACAACCGGCTCAACTCCCACAGCACCTTCCCGTCAAGGTCGTAGGAGCGAAGCTTTTCGCGCCCCATCGTGATGATCTCGGTCCGCTCCCCGCTCTCCCAGATGAACGGAGTGGACCATGTGGTGGGTTCCTCGCGATCAACGCGCCAGATCTCCTGCCCAGTCACCTTGTCCAAGGCGACCAAGTAAGACTGGTCTTCGCTGTCATTGGTGATGTACAACCGCCCGCCGTGCAAGGCTGGCGACGAAGCCGTGCCGTAGGCCCAGCGAGTGCGCACCGGCGGCCACGCCTTCGACCAGAGCAGCTTGCCGTCGTAGTCGACACACCATGTCCCAAGGTCTCCAACGTGCCCGTAAAGGCGCTCACCATCCGTGACGCAGGTCTCAGAGGCGTACGAGTTCTTGCGGTGGCGGCCGACTTTCGGCACGCCGCGATGCAGTTCGGCCTGCCACATTTCTTTTCCACTGCCGAGTTCGATGCAATGGGCAAGCCAGCGGTGCTCATCCCCGGGCCTCGGGCTCTCAACGGCTCCCTGATAGAAGCCCCCCTCGGGAGTCGCCGTCATGCTGGCGGCATGCGCGGAGGTGAGAAAGACCCGCTCGCCCCATGTGATCGGCGACGACCATCCGCTGCCACCAATGACGGCTTTCCACGCGACGTTCTCGGTCGCGCTCCAGGATTCTGGCAATCCCGCCTCGTTCGCTGGCACGCCGGTCGAATCCGGTCCGCGGAATTTGGACCAGTTGGCCGCCATTCCCGGCACCGCGAGCGGTGCCGACGCCACTGAAAGAAAGCCCCTTCGGCTCAGCATCTCCTTACCCTCCTCGCCTCGGCACGGATGATCGTCCGCGCAGCATTACCTCACGGTATCGCCCACTACTGTAGCGTGAAGCGACCAAGCACTCCCGCCCAGCCAGTCGCACACCCGCCACGTTCGGGCAAGTTGCCGCGTCGGGCAGATCGAAGGGTCGCTACGATAATGCATGCATCGCGGGATGCGAAAGGAAGAGTTCACCATGTTCTGCAGGACTGCTGTCTCGGTTCTATTTCTTTCCTTCTCCGTCGGCTTGTCGCAAGCCGCCGAGCCGGAAATCTGGGAGCTGTGGCCTGGCACGCCGCCGGGCGATTCTGGCGACATCGGGACGGAGCATGACACAACCACGCCGGACGGCCGCATGGTGGCTGGCCGCCGGGTCACCCGCCTGACCAATGTTTCCAAGCCTCTGCTTTCGATCTATCGTCCGTCACCCGAACTCGATACAGGCACGGCCGTCATCATTGCCCCGGGCGGCGGGCACAGGATCCTCGCCTACGATCTCGAAGGGACGGAGGTCGCCGATTGGCTGAACTCGATTGGCGTCACGGGCGTGCTGCTCAAGTATCGAGTCCCCTTCCGGGATCCGGACAAGCGCTGGCTCGCGGCGGCGCAGGACGGCCAGCGAGCGGTCAGCGTGGTGCGTGCCCGGGCCGGTGAGATCGGCGTAGACCCCAACAAGATCGGGATCCTCGGGTTCTCGGCCGGTGGGACTCCGGTGCGATATTCGGCACTCCTAAGCGAGCGGCTCTACGAGGCGGTCGACGAGTACGACAACGCACCGTTCCGCCCGGACTTTGCAGCGCCGATCTACTCGGGCGGGGTGCCGGAAGGCGCGACGGTTACGAAGGATAGTCCACCGTTCTTCATGGTCATCGCACACGATGACCAAGAGCGCTCGATAGCCGTGGCCGAGCTATACATCGCCCTCAAGAAGGCCGGAGTCTCTACTGAGCTGCACATCTACGAGAGCGGCGGGCACGGATACGGCTTGCGGCCGACCAAGCTACCGGTAACTCGTTGGCCGGAACGCATGGAGGAGTGGATGCGAGGACTCCAATTCCTGATGCCACGGTCTCCTGAGCGGTAGTAGCCGCTCACTGACGCAAACCCCGGGGCCCGTGTCGACCGCAACAACTAGCGAATGGGGACTTCGGCGTCGGTCGACCCCAAATACCTGAGGAGTAGCTGCTCTGATCTTGTAGCGCTTCCACCCTCTCGTGCTCAGATCGTCGTGCCAACGGCAGTCCATTGGCACGCCGGCCAAGGCAGCAGGTGGCGAGCAGTCCCGGCTCGATGCGATCGGCCTCGATGGCAGTAACGACGTGGCGCTCCACTAGGACGAGTTCTGGATTTGGCAATTTGATGTTTTGATGTCTCGATACGTTATGCTATTATGACATCATCGGGGCACCGGATCACGGCACGCAATGCGAACAACACTCACTATTGAAGACGCCCTCGCTAAGGAACTTAAGGAACTCGTTCACCGGTCAGGCAGGTCGTTCAAGCAGGTCGTGAACGACGCCCTTCGCGCAGGCATCCGTGAGGGGCGCATTGCCAACCCTTCGAGGTTGTATCGTCTGGTCCCGCAGTCGATGGGCGATGTCGATAGCCGTTTCAACCTCGACAAGGCACTGCTGTTGGGAGATCGTCTTGAGGACGAGGAGCTGGCACGCAAGCTCATGCTCAGGAAATGATTCTGGTTGACGCAAACCTGCTCATCTACGCCGTCAACAGGGACGCGATCCATCACGAGGCGTCACGCGAATGGCTCCAAGAAACGCTTAGCGGGACCATTCAGGTCGGCCTGCCTTGGATCTGCATACTCGCTTTCTTGCGCGTCACGACCCACCCGCGAATCTTTCCAGTCCCTCTGCAACCGAACCAGGCGCTCGCGTACGTCGAGTCTTGGCTCGCCCAGCCGTTTGTCGAAGCAGTAGCTCCGGGCGAAGGGCACTGGACAGTTTTCCACAACCTGCTTCGCACTACAGGCAGCGCGGGAAATCTTACGTCAGATGCACACGTCGCCGCCCTCGCGATCGAGCACGGAGCAACCGTGTGTTCCACGGATCACGACTTCAAACGTTTCCCAGGCGTGCACCACGTGAACCCGCTAGAACCCGACGTGATACATCAAGCGCGGGCCTAAGCCACAAGAGCTATTGGGGCGGCATGTTCGCGCCAACCGACCTGAGATACTCGAACAGCATCCGTTCTAGCTCCGCGGCCTTGTCCGGCATCTCAGCTCCAAGATCGGTCTGCTCGCCTACATCGCTCGCGAGATTGAACAAGTGCTGTTCTGCCGGCTGTCGCGGACTTTCGTACTTGAGCAAGAGCTTGAAATCCCCACGCCGGATCGCGGATGCCGGAAAGGCGCGGTGCAGCGGTCTGTGGAAGACCAAGCCGTCGAAGCCCCGCTCGACCCGCCCCGTCCCTCGATTCTGCAATACCTTGCGGAAGCTACCGCCATCGACTTCGGCGGGCAGCCGCTCTTGCCCTCCGGCTAGGTCGTACAGCGTCGGCAAGAGATCGTACCCCGTGACAGGAACGTGCGAGACCGAGTCTGGCTCCACACCCGGGCCGGCCACCAAGAACGGCACGCGAATTCCTCCCTCGTAGAGCGTGTGCTTCGCGCCGTTCAGCGGGCGGTTCGGCGCCGACAGCGAATTCAGAGCCCCAGGAATCGTGCCGCGCCCACCGTTGTCAGCCATGAAGATCACATACGTGCTGTCACTGATGCCGAGCCGCTCCAAGGCATCTAGGAGCCGGCCAATCGATTCATCCAAGTCGTAGAGCATGCCCGCGAAAGCATGGGTTACCGCGCGGTCTGGGGAGCCCTTGGTTTCGAACATGTCCAGCGACTCCTGGCGGGTTTGCACTTGGAGATGCGTCGCATAGTGGCTGATCTGGACGTAGAAGGGGTGCCTGCGGATGTGGCGCTCGATGAAATCGACCGCCCGGCCAGTAATGGCAAAGGCGAGCTTCGGGTCGGCCTTGACCACGCTGCGCCCGCGCTCCTCCATCGGAGCTGGCATGCCGCCGGTGCGGTTCGTTGTCCAGCCGTCGCTCTCATCAAAGCCGACCTCGTCGGGACTGGCTCCCATGTCCGAGCCGAACTTTCCAAAGTGCGCCGTGCGGTAGTTCGGGTCGGCTTGCTTGAGAGCTTGCGGGAGAGTCAGTCGTCCATTCCAGTCGAATTCCGACTTGAACTCCGTGCCGCGCTGACGCGCCGGCGTCATGCCGCAGAATATGCTGCGCCGGGTAGGGGTGCATAGCGGTGCCGGCGAATAGCCGCTTGTGAAGCGCATCCCTCGTTCGGCCAGTCGCGCCATATTGGGCGTGGCGAGATAGGACGAAGCAGCTTCACGAACCTCAGGGTCCATGGCAAATGAGAGCTGGCTCCAGCCTTGGTCGTCGCTCAATATGAAGACGAAGTTAGGCCGATCCTGTCCTGCGGCAAGCGCCGCCGTCATGCTGGCGAGCAACGCAAGTAGAGTGAGCCTCTTGCCGGATTGTTTGGTTGGCATCGTACTCGCGTCATCGTACCAGCCGGCCCACGGCATATAGGATCGCCGCTCATCGCAGGGCTACGGGTCCGTCAGCTGCCCTCTCAAGCGTCAGGCGCTGCTTGGACGACTCAGCCGCCGAATGCGCTGGAAAGCTGCTGGTAGAAGGCGATCCCAGAAATGCCCAAGAAGAAGACGAAGCAGGCAACTTGGCTCACTTGCATGATCATCGGCGGACGGAGCGGCTCCGGCAACAACTTGCGATTGACGTAAAGCGCGTGCAGAGCGGTCGCGCTCAATCCGAGGTTGCGCAACGCGCCAGTGACGATCGCGAGGAACAGCGGGTCTGGCGTGAGCCGCAAGGCGATCAAGCCCCACAGAAAATACAGCCCCATGATCGTGTAGTAAATCAACTTCACTTGGTTGCCGCGCAGGTGGCGCACGTGCCTGCTACCCGTCCAGATCACCTCGGTCCAGCGCCGCACGATGTTGTCGATGTCGGAAAGCTGGCCGGGCGACAGGACAATAAACCCGCACAGCAGCGTCAGAAACCAGAACACCTCGCCAGAGCTGTCAGCTATGCCCCGAGCGGTCATCGCCGCCGCCGCGTGCCCTTCCACCTGGGCACCAGCGATGTACTCGAGGGAGAGCATTGAAGGCAGTGCCATTCCGATCAGGCAGGCCCCGCACCAGATGCCCAACTGGTCCCTGAGCAGGTGGCGCATCCATCCCCTCCAGCGCTTGAGTGACTCCTCGCTGATAGGAAAGACCTTGCCCACATGGGCGAGTTCTACCTTCTTGCCACCGATCATGCTGGGAATCGCGCCCACCAGCGGCCCCATGCCCCAGCCCTTGTCCCTGGCGTAGTTCGAGAAGCTCGTGTTTGTGATTCCGCCCATGCCGGCGATAGCCGCAAACGCGGCCAGCGTCGGCCAGTCAATCTCCTGCTCCGGCATCGAGCCGACCTTGAGGAATCCGGTGAACACAGCCACCCACGTATCCCAGCTCACCAAGAACAAGCACACGAAGCCTAGGTAGCCCAGGACGAGGAAGATCTTCGTCACCATGACTTTCTCGACGGTGTTGTAGACCTTGCCGCCGAAGATCAGCGGCAAGAACGCGGCCGAGAACACGCCGTACGACACCCAGCGCAGGATGTCGGCATGCTCTTCGCCCGGCAGATCGCCTAGAAAGGCTGCCACCAGCGGCACCGCCGCGTTGGATGCCAGGTATGGCCAAATCCCGCCCAAGTCCAGCAGCAGGTAGAAGAAAACCCAGAATTTCGGGCCGGGGTTGGAACGGAAGAATCCGACCAAGATCGGCTCGCCGGTGTAGAGCGTGTAGCGCATCATGCACAGGTTGTGGCTGACCTGCAGCAAGATACTGATGGCGGCGATCCACATCAACTGGCCGCCGTAGCGAGCCGTGACGATCGGGCCGAAGAGCCACTCGCCACCGCCGATCGCGCTGCCTGCCAGCAAGAGGCCCGGGCCGATCAGGAGCCTCCACTGCTTCCAAGTGAACTCCGGGGCCTTCGGCAGATCGGCGCTCTCCCACAGCGGGAAGTGCCGCCCTGCCCTCGCGCGAACTTCCCCGGAGTCGTCAGCGGGCATGGCGTGAATCATACCCTAACGTCGTGCGTGGAACTGATCAGCACACAGGCATAGCAGCGTGTCCGACGCTCGAGCCAACCGTACGTCCGGCCTCGACGCTCTCGATGCGCACCCGGGTCAATAAGCCGGGCTCGGTCTCCTCCGACTTCAGGTGGATTTCGACGAAGTTTTCGCTGAGCGCCCGCGAGGTGCCCTCGCCTGCCGCCAGGGTGACGGCCGAAACGGTACTGCCCACTAGGTTGCGCCGAAACTCAAGGTTCTTGCGGTCGATCAGTTCCCGTAGAACGCGGCTGCGCTCCCGCTTGACGGACTTGGGGACTTGGGCGTCCATGTCCGCAGCTTCCGTGCCCTCGCGCGAGGAGTACGAGAAGACATGCAGATACGTGAAAGGCATGCGTTCGACAAATGCCCGCGTTTGCTCGAATTCGTCGTCGGTTTCGCCGGGAAAGCCCACCATTACATCCGCCCCGATGGCTGCAAGTGGCACCCAGCGCCGGACCAAGGCAAGACGGCCCTCGTAGTGACGCACTCGGTATTTCCTCCGCATGCGGCGCAGCACAGCATCCGACCCAGACTGCAGCGGGACATGGACATGCTTGGCGATCCTTTCAGAGCCCGCCATGAACTCGATCAAGTCCTCGCTCCAGTCCATGGGCTCGACCGAGCTGAGGCGAATTCGGCCAACGGTCGTTTGGGAGAGAATCGCTCGCAGCAGCTCGACAAACTTCGGGCGGCCATCGAGATCGCGTCCCCAGCGGCCAAGGTTGATGCCCGTCAACACGATTTCGGCGTACCGATCCTGCAGCGCTCGAATCTCACGAATGACCGCTTCGGCGGTTGCGCTGCGGCTCCGGCCGCGCACCGAGGGGATCACGCAGAAGGCGCAACGGTTGCTGCAGCCGTCCTGAACCTTGACGTTCGGCCTGCTCCGCCCCAGCGGATCTCCGACCGGCATGCTCGGCACGGTGCGCAGCTCGGCAACATCTCCCACCAATGTCGTTCCCGCGACAATCTCGCCGTGATACGCATGCCTCTGCTGTAGCGCGCCACCGATTTGCACCAGCCGCGGTGCGATCATCTCTCCGATCTCGTGCTTGTGGGAGTTGCCGACCACCCACTTCACGCCTTGGATGTTCGACAGTTCCTGAGGCGACCGCTGTGCGTAGCACCCTGTCACCAAGACTTCGGCGCCCGGGTTCTCGCGGTGAATGCGGCGGATAGCCTGGCGCGCGTCACGATCAGCTTCGGCGGTGACCGTGCAGGTGTTGAGCACTACCACGTCCGCCGCAGCGTGGTCCTCGGTCCTGTGCAGTCCGCGCGCCGCTAGGTCAGCCGCGATCCCAGCCCCATCGGCCTGGGTGGCGCGGCATCCGAAGTTCTTGATGCTGAACAGCCTAGACACGCTAGCTTCATTTAAGCATCGACCGGATCCACGATCTCTTCCAACGCGAGATGAGCCTGAGAGGAGTCCTGCCTCGGGCGTGGGAATCAACGTGTACTCGGGACGCTATTCACCATATCGCTGAGGCAAGTCCATCCGCCCATGCAGAACACGCACGATGTATACTCCCGCCGTTTCGGCAGGTAGAAAACGACCTGCGCTTGGCATTCATGGCGTCTGACACTGGGTGCAATTCGGTCTGCGCGGCGACCAAGACCGGAGAGATCTGCGAGCTTTTCGAAACAACCTTGCAGGAGATTCAAGCACTCTTTCGCCTGCGCCAGCCCGTGCTGCTCGATCGTGTAGGTGTAGATGGTGTCGAGATCGTCCGCCGCTTTCCGGGACAGCCTACAGCTGGCCATCTCTTCGCTGACGGGTCTCGACCTCTTCCATGACGGAGGCGACCGTCTTGTCGCTCGTGCCACTATCGAGACCTTCTTGGATTGCCACTCTAAGCGTGTCGGCATCGATGAGTCTCTGCCGGTCGCGACGAATCAAGTCCCGGATGTAGTCGCTATCGTTCGCGTAGTGGCCAGCGGAAATCTGCGCCTTGATCCAGCGATCCTGCGAATTTGTCACGGCGATCGTCTTACGAACCGCTCCCATGTTGACCCTTCCGCACTCTACGCCACCATGCAGCATATTATCGATGCAATGTCACGCACTAGAGTCACCGTCGCCGGCCGGGTATCCGAACGGCCACCCGAGGGCGCTCCCGTCGAACACTGTGACCGATCCGGAGCGCACCAGCACTGCGCCATGCCAATGCCAGATAGGGCGGTGTGCTAGCTCGGTAGCAGGACACGCGCCCACTTTTTCCCCAGCTTCAGCACCAGTTCCGACGCCCCCTCCGGCACCTCGTAGCTCATTTCGCGGTGTTTGGCGCCGTTGACGCTAACGGAATTCTCCCTGAGCTTCCGATTCGCTTCCGCACCGGAACTGGCCAGGCCTGCCGCTCGGAGCAGCTTGTCCAGGCGGATCACGCTGGCACCACGCATTTCCTCGGGAAGGCTCATCTCCGGCATGCTGTCCGGAACCTGCTTGTTCTGCACAACCTGACGGAACGCATCACCGCCCTTGGCGGCTCCTTCGCCGCCGTGGAAATCAGTCACGATGCGCGCGGCCAGATCGTGTTTGAGATCCATAGGGTGGAGAGAGCCGTCAGCGGCACCTTGCTTGAGCTTCTCGATCTCTCGTAACGACAGGTCGGTCAACAATTCGTAGTAGCGGAACATCAGCTCGTCCGAAGCTTGCATTACCTTGCGGTACATCACGTCGGGCGGCTCGTTGACGCCGATGTAGTTGCCCAGTGACTTCGACATCTTCTGCGTCCCGTCCAGCCCTTCCAAGATCGGCACGGTAGCCACGATCTGGCGGGGCTGGCCGTGGCTGGCCTGGAACTCCCGTCCCAGCAGCAGGTTGAACTTCTGGTCTGTTCCGCCGAGTTCCACATCGGCCTTGAGAGCAACCGAGTCCTGAGCCTGCGTCAGCGGATACAAGAACTCGTGCAGACTGATCGGCTTGCCTTGCCTGTAGCGTTGCGTGAAGTCTTCGCGTTCAAGCAATTGAGCAATCGTTGCTTGTGAGCATAGCTCGATCATGCCTATCGTGCCCAATTCGAGCAGCCATTCGCTGTTGAAGCGGATCTCGGTCCTGCCTGGGTCCAAGATCTTGAACACCTGCTTCCTGTAGGTCTCGGCGTTCTCGAGGATCTGCTCGCGGGTCATAGGCGGGCGCGTTGTGTTCCGCCCGCTGGGATCACCAATTAGCCCGGTCACATCGCCGATCAGGAACACGGCGGTGTGGCCCAAGTCTTGGAAATGCTTCATCTTCCGCAGCAGCACCGTATGCCCCAAATGAAGGTCCGGCGCCGTGGGGTCAAATCCAGCCTTGACGCGCAGCGGGCGCCCCTTTCGAGCGCACTCATCCAAGCGGGAGTGCAGCTCGTTCTCGGAGATGATCTCGGCGCACCCCTTGCGCAGGTATTCGAGCTGCTCGTCTATCGTCATCTCGTGCGCACGACCCGTCGGCCGTCGATCCTGTAGTCTCCGCTCAGCACCAGGCGAATAGCTTCCGTATAGGCCACGTGCTCTTGCTCCAAGATCCGGGCCGCGAGCGACTCCTCGGTGTCGGAGTCCAAGACTGGCACGGCTTTTTGGATCAGAATCGGGCCCGCATCGAGGCGCTCGTCCACGAAATGCACCGTGCAGCCGGTGTACTTCACGCCGTGTTCGAGAGCCTGCGCTTGCCCCTCCAAGCCGGGGAACGACGGCAGCAGGGAGGGGTGGATGTTCAGGATGCGCCGCGGAAACTCCTCGACGAAGTAGGCGCTCAGCAGCCGCATGAAGCCGGCCAGGCACACCAAGTCGACCTGCGCATCGCGCAATTCCGCCACCACCAAGCGGTCATAAGCCTCCCGCTCCATCGCCTTGGACGGAATGCAGACAGCCCGCAGCCCGCGCTGCCGGGCACGTTCTAAGCCCTTGGCCCGGGGGCTGTTGCTGACAACGATCGCGATCTCGGCCTCCAGCCTGCCTGCCTCGATGCTGTCGGCGATGGCCTCGAAGTTCGAGCCCCGGCCGGAAAGGAGAATGCCTAGCCGACTCATGGTTCGTACACGACTCCGCCAGTGCCGGGCTCCACTGCGCCGACATGGAAGGCCGCTTCCCCGCTCCGCTCCAACAGCTCGACCGCCTCCGCCGCCTGCCCGCGCGGGACGCTGGCGATCAAGCCCAGGCCCATGTTGAAGACACGCCGCATCTCATCGGCCGGGATCCCGCCCAAGCGCTGCAGCGTCTCAAACACCGCCAGAACAGGCCAGCTGCCGGGCCGAACTCTTGCCTGAAGGCCCGCTGGAAGCATCCGAGGCGTGTTTTCGGTGATGCCTCCTCCGGTGATGTGGGCCGCTGCTTCGAGCAAGCCTGCATCGGCTAGGCTGCGCAGGGGCTTGAGATAGCTGCGGTGCACCTTGAGCAGCTCGTCCCCGACTGTCGCGCCGAGACCCTCCACGTCTTGATCCGCCGCATAGCCCGCACGCTCGAAGAGCACCTTGCGGGCCAGCGAGTAACCGTTGGTGTGCAGTCCGGTAGACGGCAGGCCGACGAGCTCACTGCCCTCCGCGACCCGTGAACCTAGCAACAGTTCCTCGCGCTCGGCCGCGCCCACGATAAATCCGGCCAAGTCGTATTCCCCGGCGCTGTACAGCCCTGGCATTTCGGCGGTCTCACCGCCGATCAGAGCTACCCCGTTCTGCTGGCAGGCGAGGCTGATGCCTCCGACGACTTGCTCGGCGACATCTGGATCGAGCCTGCCAACCGAGAAGTAGTCAAGGAAGAACAAAGGCGTCGCGCCCTGGACCGCGATGTCGTTGACACAGTGATTCACGAGGCACTGGCCGACGGTATCGTGGCGGCCCGTAGCGAAGGCGACCTTTAACTTGGTGCCGACACCATCGGCTGAACTGATCAGCACCGGATCCCGCAGTTGCCGGCCTCGCAACGAGTAGGCCGCGCCGAAGGCCCCGACTCCGGCCAAGACATTCTCGTCGAAGGTGCGCTGGGCTAGCCGGCGGATGCGGTCAGTGGCACTGTCCGCTGCGTCGATGTCCACGCCAGCATCGACGTATGTCAGGGACTGGTCCAGCATCGCTTCACGCTCATTATCGCAAGTGGTAGACACAGCACGGAATCCGGCCTTCCGTGTCCATGCACGGGCTTGGAACTGATTCCACCGGAACCAGTCACGCAGCCAGCGCCCCGCTCTGGCCACGATGCTGGGGTGATGGACTAACCTAAGCAGAAGAGTGATCGGCTCGCGCTACCAGATCAATCTGGCCAGGGCCGCCGCCTCGGCATTGGCCTGCATGGTGCTGGCTTCAGGGCCGGCTCAAGCTCACCAGGGCGACATCTCGGTCGTGTCGGCCGCAAGCTTGGACGCCTCGGCTCCCGTCGCACCGCTCTCCATCGCATACTTGCGCGGGGAGTTCGACGAGCGCACGACCAAGGCCCCGGATGGCGTCCCCCAGCCCGAGCTGGCTTCGTACACAGCAGTGATCGAAGGCTCGGACGGCGTCGAGCACACGGCGGGTATCCTCGCCGTGGAGCCACGGCGTCTGGCGATTCTAGTCCCGGATCTCCCGGGCGGCACAGCACACCTGTCTGTCAAGCGCCACGGCTTGGAGGTCTCTGACGGCGATTTCACGGTGCGCTCGGTCAGCCCCGGCCTGTTCTCGGCAGCTGGCAGTGGCGGCGGGTTAGCGGACGCCCACGCGATGCGCGTAAACGAGCTCGACGGGACTGTGACGAACGAAGAGGTCGTTTTCTTCAATCCGAATCGCGGTGCCTACGAACCAATCCCGCTGAATCCTGCGGCCGAGGGTAGCGAACTGTACTTGATCCTGCGCGGCACCGGCATCCGCAACGCCGAGACCCTAGCCGCTTCGGTCGGCGGCATCAGCGTCCCCGCGAGCTTTCACACTGTCGAACAGCCTTCCCAAGGGGTGGACGCAATCGTGCTCGGACCGCTGCCGCTCAGCCTGGCCCAGCGACAGGTAGTCGATATCAACCTATCCGCCGACGGGATCGGGGCCAACGTCGTTCAGGTCGCATTCTCTCCTTCCAGCGGCGAAGCCGTGACATTCAGCAACCAGATCGTGCGGCTGTTCCAAGGCGAGTGCCAGACCTGCCACCGTCCCGGCCAAGTCGCCCAGTTCTCCCTGCTTGACTACGAATCCGCAAAGCCGTGGTCCCTCGCCATCAAGAGTGCCGTGGAATCCGGCTACATGCCCCCCTGGCCGCCTGTCGCTGGCCACGGCGAGTTCATTGGGGAACGAAACCTGAGTGCCGAAGAGATCAGCCTAGTTACGCGCTGGGTCGACGCGGGTGCCCCCGAGGGCGATCCGGCCGACCTGCCCGAGCCGCTGGTGTTCAATCCTGACTGGGCACTCGGCGAGCCGGACTTCGTGATCGAGACCCCGGAGTTCACACCAGATCCGAACGGCGACGACGAGTACCGCTGCTTCAGCGTCGCGCTCCCGCCAGAGATCACGGAGCTGCGCAACATCGTCGGAATCGAGATCCAACCCGGAAACGCGAAGATCGTGCATCACCTCATCCTCTTTGGCGACCCCAAGAGCGAGTCCGTACGGCTCGAGGCGGCCTCCACCGACGGAAAGCCCGGCTACGAGTGCTTCGGCAGCGCAAGAATCCCGACCAGCGGCTTCAACTTCGCCGCCGACTCGTACATGATCGGGGGCTGGGCGCCGGGCGTGGCCCCGGTGGTGACGCCGGAGGGCTCGGGCTACCTTGTTCGGCCCCGATCGCACATCGCAGTGCAGCTTCACTACCATCCCGACGGCACCGAGCAGTCTGACAGTACTCGCATCGGCCTGCACTTTTCCGAGGGGACTACCGAGGATAACCTCTTGCTCCTCGGAGCGATCAACACGGAATTCCTCATTCCGGCGGGAGCGGAGCGCCACGAAGTCAGGGCCAGCTTCAGTCTGAATTCCATACTCGGAGGCCCCGCCAACGCCGCCCTGCGAGGGTTCCTTACCAGCAGCGGGATCTTTCCTGCGGACATCATCTCCGTGGTCCCGCACATGCACCTGCTAGGCAGGGAGATCAGCATGGAGAAGGTCTCACCGTCCGGCGAGCGCACCCCGATGGTCTACATCGATGACTGGAACTTCGACTGGCAGGGGTTCTACGACTATGTCGAGCCGATCCCGTTCCACGCCGAGGACCGCCTAGAGGTGTTGGCCATCTACGACAATTCGGAAGCCAATCCGTTGAATCCGAACAGCCCTCCGATCTCGGTCGGCTGGGGCGAGCGAACCACCGATGAGATGTGCATAGTATTCGCGATCTTCAGGGTCCGGAGCCTTTGCGGCCTGGGCCTTTGCGAGTAACAACCGGGCCGGCAACCCGACTCGACGCGCGCCAGCTGTCTCGGCGGCCTCCCCGTGGACTTGCCGCCGATAGCGATAAGATGGGCGGTTAACAATGCCAGAAGCCCTACAGCTCGAAATGCGCGGGCGGGTCGCCCTGCTCACGTTCGACCGCCCCGAGCGGAACAACGCTCTCACGCCTGCGATGCGCGACCACTACTTCGATCTCTTGGACCAGTGCCGCGACGACCCCGAGGTGCGTGCCGTCGTGCTCACGGGCGCCGGCAAGTCCTTCAGCGTCGGCGCAGATGTCCAGTCTCTGAAATCCTCGGGACAGCACACCATCGATCGCATCCGGCAGCCCGGGCGGCCGGTGCACTACTCCCTGTCCTTTCCCAAGCCCCTCATCGCCGCCATCAACGGCGCCTGCGCGGGCGTGTCTTTCGTGCATGCCCTTTGCTGCGACATCCGATTCGCCGCCGCCGGCGCGAAGCTCACGACCGCCTTTGCGCGCCGCGGCCTGATCGCCGAGTACGGCATCTCCTGGCTGCTGCCACGCTTGGTCGGCCAATCGAAGGCCTTGGACCTTTTGCTTTCGGCGCGGGTGGTCTTGGCCGAAGAGGCCGAGCGCCTCGGCCTAGTCAATGCCACGTTCCCGCGAGAGAAACTCCTCGATGCAGCGCTGGCGTACGCCAATGACCTGGCTGAGAACTGCTCCCCGGCATCCCTGGCCGCGATCAAGCGCCAGGTCTACGGCGACTACACGCGAAGCCTAGATGAGGCGAGCGAGATTGCCTTGGAAGAAATGGTCGGCTCGTTCCGGCGGCCGGACGTGAGGGAGGGTGCAGCAAGCTTCATCGAGCGGCGCAAGCCGGAATTTCCTCCCTATCCTCCCCAGTCATCCGAGGACTCCTGAGGCCTTCGGCGCAGCGACGCCCTAGCTCTGGGCCTCGATCGCGAAACAGGCTGCCACGACATGTCCGGTTCGAATCAAACGCGGAGCCGCCATGAGTAGCTCATCAGAAAGCGCGCGCTACGAGCGCGAAGAGGCCGTCGCGAGGACGTTCGACGCGTGGGTGCGTGACGGCAAGGCGACGGGCATGGAGCGGCGGCACAAGAGGCTTGCCGAGCGCATGCTGGAGAGGCTTGACCTGCCGCCGGACTCCCGGATGCTCGATCTCGGCTGCGGTGACGGGTGGACCGCCCGGTTGGTTGCCCGGAGCCTTACCGCGGGCGCAGTCTTCGGCTTGGACGTCTCAATGGAGATGGTCTCGCTGGCTAGGGAGCTCAGCGCGGAACTGGAAAACACCCTCTTCGCGCCGGGAGCGGCCGAGGAAATCCCATGGGCTGAGGATTATTTCACCCATGTTCTGAGTATTGAGTCCGCATATTACTGGACTGACACGGATTTAGCCGCCAAGGAGATCTTTCGAGTGACAGCGTATGGAGGCTCTTTTCACATTCTGATCAACTACTACGAGGAGAATCCGCATTCGGCGGGCTGGGATCACGAGACCGGGCTTCCGCTGCACCGGCTCAGCACCGAGCAATGGGCTCGACTGTTCCGGGACGCGGGATTCGAAGAGGTCGTCACGGATCAGATTCCAGACGACTCTCCGATCTCGCCGGGCAAGCCACCGGAAGAGATGGCGCGGCGGCAAGGCCTGCAAGCTGTCGGAGCGTTGTATGTGACAGGCCGCAAGCCCGCGCTGCCCGAATCAGCGAGAGCGCAACGGGCCGGGGCCGTAAACCCGTTTCGGGTCCTGCGCTAGGCCCGCCGTTGGCCATCACGGCGGCCGAATCGCTACGCTACATTAAGACTGTGCTGAGGTGGGCGACCCTTCTAGCCACCGCCTGCCTCGCAGGCTGCGGCGGGCCTGACCCCGGCGTAGACACTGCTGACGTGGACTACCGCGAGAAGTTGGAAGACTACGTCACGGTGAAGTTGGCGGCTGATCTCAGCGGCCTGTCAGATTCCCAGCGCGAGATGCTGCCCCTGCTCGTTGAGGCCGCTCAGGTGATGGACGGTCTGTTCTGGCAGCAGGCATACGGCGACCGCGAAGCGCTTCTCGAAGGCATCGAAGATGCCAACGCCCGCAGGTTTGCCGAGATCAACTACGGCCCTTGGGACCGCCTCGACAACAACCGCCCTTTCTTGCCGGGCGTAGGGCCGAAGCCCCCCGGGGCGAACTACTATCCGTCCAACATGACCGCCGAGGAATTCGAGGTCGCGGCCCACAACGATCCGCGGCTCCGAAGCCAGTACGCCCTCGTGCGGCGCAATACCGCGGGCGAGCTGTTGGCGATTCCGTACAACGTGGCGTTTCGCGACCAGTTAGTCGCCGTCGCGGAACTGCTGCGCCAAGCGGCGAGCCTGGCTGAAGACAGCGGATTCCGGCGCTACCTCCAGATCCGCGCGGACGCTCTCGAATCCAACGACTACCAGCCCAGCGACTTCGCGTGGATGGAGATGCGGGACAATGCCATCGACTTGGTCATCGGACCGATTGAATCGTACGAAGACGGCCTCTTTGGGACGAAGACCGCATTCGAGGCCTACGTGCTCATCAAGGACAAGCAGTGGAGCGACCGGCTGGCGAAATACTCCACGATGCTCCCCGCCCTGCAGGATGGCTTGCCCGTCCCCCCGGAATACAAAGCCGAAGAGCCCGGAGGAGACTCCCAACTCAACGCCTACGACGTCCTTTACTATGCCGGGGATTGCAATGCGGGGGCCAAGACCATCGCCATCAACCTGCCCAACGACGAGCAGGTGCAGTTGGAGAAGGGCTCGCGCCGGCTGCAGCTGAAGAACGCCATGCGGGCGAAGTTCGACAACATCTTGCTCCCCATCGCGGACATACTGATCGACGAGCAGCAGCGCGACGATATCGACTTCGAGGCATTCTTCTCGAATACGATGTTTCACGAAGTCGCCCACGGCTTGGGAATCAAGAACACGCTCGACGGTCGCGGCACGGTTCGCGAAGCGCTCAAGGACGCCTCCTCGGCGCTGGAGGAAGCTAAGGCCGACATCCTCGGCCTGCACCTGATCGGCAAGCTCACCGATGCAGGGGAATTCCCCAAAGAGGGCCTGGCCGGCAACTACACGACATTCCTCGCGGGAATCTTCCGCTCTGTCCGCTTCGGCGCCTCGAGTGCCCACGGCCGGGCTAACTCGATCAGCTTCAACTATTTCCAGCGCTCGCAAGCGTTCTCTCGCGATAGTGTCAGCGGAACGTACCGAATCGACGCGGAAAAGATGCGGGCAGCAGTGGACTCACTGTCAGGCAAGATTCTCCGACTGCAAGGCGACGGCGACTACGATGGCGCCAAGGCGCTGCTAGCGGAAATCGGCGTCCTCGGCGGCGAGGTCGAATCGGACCTCGCTCGACTCGAAGACGCGGGCATCCCGGTCGACATCGTGTTCGAGCAGGGGCTGGACCAAGACTGAGTGGCTGACGCGCCGGAAGGCCGGCCAGCAGGATCGCCGCAGCGCCGACGCCCTCGATCCGTGATTCTCAATGCTCGTCGATGACCCCAAGCAGCGCTGTTGGTCGCTGGACAACAGCTACGTAGCGGCCGCGTTGTACGTTTCCGCGACGCTGCTGATGACGTTCCCGCTGGCACTGTTCTGGCGCAGCGCCCTGCCAGCAGGAGACGGTGACATTTGGCAGAACTACTGGAACTTGTGGTGGTGGAAGCAATGCTTGCTGGACGGCATGAACCCGTTCCAGACGCCGTACCTGTTCTTCCCCAACGGAACGGATCTGATCTTCCACACGCACTCGCCGTTCAACCAAGTCTTGTCCATGCCGGTGAACCTGCTATTCGGCGAGGCAGCAGCCTACAACTTCTGCGTGATGTTCGCACTAACCGTGTCCGGCTTCGCGACATACCTGTTGGTCCGCGACATCACCTCCAATGCGAGCGCAGCGTTCCTAGCCGGGCTTGTCTTTGCATACTTTCCTAACCTCGTGGAGCAGACCCAAGAGCACCTCAATCTCTTCGCGATCCAGTTCATCCCCTTGGCGTTGTTCTACCTGCTGCGGTGGGGACGGTCGTCGCGGACTGTCGATGCACTGGCGTTCGGAGCATGTTTCGGGCTCAACGCTCTGTGCGGCTGGCACCTCGGCCTGAAGTTGGCCATGGTCGTCACGCCCGTCGTGGCTTGGATCGCCTGGCGGAATCGCCGGCAATGGCGCGGCTTCGCGCGCGGACTGGGCTTGGCCGCAGCCTTGGCTGTCTTGATCGTATTGCCGGCCGTCTCGCCCATGGTCGCGTCCCTCGCGGGCGGCGCCGATTACGCCACCAAGCCCCCAGTACCACGCGGGATCGATGCCAGCTATCTGATTACCCCTTCCTACGCCAATCCGTTGTTTGGCCCGCTGGTCGAATCAAGGTATGTTGCCAGAACATATCGGGCGGCAGGATTCGTCTGCTACTTGGGGCTCGTGCCCGTGCTGCTCGCAGCACTCGGGGCCTGGCGCGCACCGCGACAGGCGCTCGGCTGGCTGGCGTTGTTCGCGCTAGGGGTGATCCTTGCAATCGGAGTGGACCCGTCGTGGAACAACACCAGGCTCGAAGCGGACTTCCTGCCGTTCGGCTTGCTGCGAGGGATACCGCTGCTGGAAAACCTACGGGTCGCCAATCGCTTCATGCTGGTGGCAGGTCTGGGGCTGGCAGTGCTCGTCGGTCTCGGCTGGCATCAGCTCGGCCAGAAGCGGCGCTGGGCGCTGCCGCTAGCGGCAACCTTAGTGCTGGCCGAGTACAGCTGGCTGCCATACCCGACCCGCAGAGTGGAGTTTTCTCCGCTGCTGCAGCAGGTCGCCGAAAGGCCGGGGGCAGTGCTTGACATCCCGTTCCATCAAAGAAGCCGCACCGTTCACAACATGGTGGCGCAGACAGTTCATGGCAGCCCCATCTCCGGCGGCTACCTCTCCACCTATCCGCCCGCGACGCTGGCCGCGGTTGACAGCGAGCCGGCCCTGAGCGCCTTGGCTGGGGTGCCAAGCGCAGAGGCCGTGGTCGACGTTGAGCGCCTGAGGGAGCTTGGCTTCAAGACCGCGATCGTCCACAAGTACCGCTTGCAAAGCCACCAGCAGCAACTCCGCGAGATATCCGACCCCAGCGACACGCTCGAGTGGAAGCGAATCCTACGCCTCGGAGGGCTCCCCGACGCGACGGCGAGTGCGCTCAGGAAGCAGTTGGACGACGCGCTGGGCGGCGCCACACTCGAGGACGAAGTCCTAGCCATCTATTTCCTTTGAACAGGGCCGAACCGGCAAGTGCCAAGACGCCTCGGCCGCAGGGCAGCGGCTGCAGACGGATCCGAGCTTTCCGGCGGTTCGGCGACGTGCCGCCTCGCGCCACGAGCCGGCGGCCGCCACTCGCTACCGAAGCGCCGGAACCGCGGACTGCACGTCAACCAGCGCCTCGGTCCAATGCCTCAGTTCATGCTCTCTGAAGGCGACGTGAGCGGTCAGCACCGCTGGTCCCCTGCCTCGCTCGGGCGCGGTCACACGGAACCGGACCCGCTCCTCCTGGCGCGGGCCGACATGCACCTCGGCAAACGCTGGCACGCACCGCCAGCCGTTGGGCACTTGCGGCTCGATCCGGAACGTCTCTGCTTCGGGCAGGTGGTTCAGGATCACGCCGTAAAGGTCGAATTCCGATCCCGCGACCGCGCGCTGCCCGTACGGGTAGAAGCGCACCCACTGCTCGTCGATGCCGAAATTGGGATCCTCCCACGGAACCAGCTCCGCGATCACGCGCTTCTTCTCTTCCAACACCTCCCGCATCGTCGCGAGCTGTTGTTGGTCATAGCGAAAGACTTCTTCGATGTGCTGATTCACCAGCCAGTAGTCCCCCTCCATCGCCTCGATCTTGTCCAGGCAGCGGAAATGCCCGAGCCCAGGGTGTAGCAGGTGGCGATTCAGCAGGCAATAGTCGTCCAGCCCGGAAGGGCTGAACGAGTCTCCGATGAAGAAGTAGCGCTCGCCGTTGTCGCGCCTGACATCGAGTCCGCCGTGATAGATCGCTTGGCCAGGAAAGTAGGTGTAATGGAATTCGAACTCGTGCCAACGCAGTGTTTGCCCCTCGGACAGTCCCGAGACCGGCCTGATCGGCCGGGCGGTCATGGCCGGCATGTGGTACGCCGCGGGGCGCTCTAGAATGTCCCGGATCTCCTCTCCGGCGTAGACCGGCACGGACTCCTCGGAGGCCATGGCCTGCACGAAATCGGTGTGGTCGTCATGAAAGTGCGTGACGAAAATGCCCTCGAGGCGGTTGAACACGCGGCGGCGCTTCAAGCGCTGCACCCAGCGCATGACATCCTCGCTGCCGCAATCGATCAAGAATGCCGCCTTGGTGTCAGAAACGAGCAGGCGCGAAGTGCCGAACTTGTACCACCACCGCGGGGCCGTTTGGCGCAGCTTCACGGCCATCGGCATCCATTCGATCTCTTCGCTGCCGAGGATGCGGCGGGCCCGGCTGAGCAGGTTCTCCTCGCCCCAATACCAGCGCAGCGCGTCCGTCCGGAAGTAGGCCCGGAACAGCCGCCGAATCCGTTCGGACAGCAATTCGATGTCGCGCGCCGGATTGAGCAAGACAGGCCCGCGAGCGGGCACCACGACATCCGGCTCGGCGGCCTTTAGCTTCGCGAGGCTGCGGAGCAGGTCGGCAGACCGGGCGGCGTAGCCATGGTAACCACGCGTCTCGGTCTCTTCAATGGAGTCCTGCAGGCTATAGAGGTCGAAGATCCGCCCGCCCTCGTAGATCAGATCGCCGGTGAAAGCGATCCGGCGGCCATCCAGCTCGAGCAGGTAGGAGACTGCGCCCCGAGTGTAGCCGGGGGTGTCGAGCACCTTGATCGAAAGACCGCGCCATTCGAACGAGCGCCCGCCGCTGGCGGCCTCATGCACGTAGAGGTCGGAGCCGAGCACCTTAGTCGACTGCTGGGCGTAGTCGTGGAACCTAGTGCCTCGAAACTCGCTCCAAAAGCCCTCGGCGTTACTGATCAGCGGGAGTTCGGCTGCGGGAGCGACCACCATCGCACCGTCGTTCGCTAGAGTCACCCCGGCCCAGGCTACGTCCCTACGGTGGTGCGTCAGGAACACTGTTTCGACGTCGCGCAGCGTTCCTTTCGGGTCGCCGTAGAATGCGATTCGAGATCCCTCTCGATAGATCGAGACCCCGTTGACGCCGCCTTGCGATGCCACGACGAGCTCCGACGGCAGTTGATTGTCGTCGCCGCACGAGCAACACCACAGCGTTAGGCCGATGACGCACCACCGCGCCATCCTCGTGGTTACCCGAACGTCTCCGGTCTCGTGGTGCATTGGTCGGCTCATCGCCCGGCGGACGCCATCCCACGGGCCACGTCCACGATCCTAGCAGTCCCCTCTCTCTCCTCGGGCAACACGGGTCAAGCGCGGCTGCCGACCTCTGCGGGCGCACTAGGATGGGACGTGGGAGATCGAGACGTGCGATGAGTCAGCCAGCCGCAGGATCGGAACTCGCGCCAGGTCTATCCCGGGGCCATGACGGCAACGCTCGTTGTTTTTGGGGCGCTGGAGATCGGGACTACGCGGACTACCACGATCACGAGTGGGGAGTGCCGACCGACAACGATCTGACCCTGTTCGAGAAGATCTGTCTTGAAGGTTTTCAGTCTGGGCTCTCGTGGCTGACGATCCTGCGCAAGCGCGACAACTTCCGGGAGGCCTTTGATGGCTTCGACTTCGAGCGAGTCGCGGAGTTTGCCGACGCAGATGTCGAGCGTCTGCTGGGGAATGCCGGCATCGTGCGACATCGCGGGAAGATTCGCTCCACGATCAACAACGCCAAGAGGGCCCGCGAGCTGGCCGGCGAGACAGGCTCGTTGGCTAGGTATTTCTGGAGTTGGGAGCCTTCCCCGCAGTCGCGCCCTCCCTGCCTGGACTACGACACCTTGCTCTCGCTGACCAAGACGCCCGAGTCCACCGCTATGTCGAGAGATCTCAAGCGGCGGGGCTGGACATTCGTCGGACCGACAACTGCGTATGCGTTCATGCAGGCGATGGGACTAGTGAATGACCACATCGAAGGTTGCTACGTCAGGTCACGGATCGAGCGGTTGCGGGCAGTCTTTCCGCGGCCATAGGCGACCACGGATTTGATCGGGCCGAGAAGATTGCCTCGGCAGACAGCGATGATTCTGCATGAGCCCGTGCGGCGGCGCGTTTCGCGTTGGACGAGTTGTTGTGGGCTAGGGAACCACTCTAAGCACTAGCGGAACTGACCCGTAAGGAACAGGACAAAAGTTTGACCACCAATCCGCCGTACAGGTATTTTGAAGCATGAATCTCTTGGACCGCATCACCTTGGAGCCCGATAAGAGAAGTGGCAAGCCTTGCATTCGCGGGCTTAGGATCACTGTGCACGACATCCTTGAATATTTGGCATCCGGGATGACGGAAGCGGAAATCTTAGCGGATTTGCCCGATCTGGAGCGCGAAGACATACGGGCGGCACTGGCATTCGCGGCGGAGCGTGAGCGCAGGTTCGTTTCGATTCCGACCGGATGAAGCTCCTCTTCGACGAAAACAAGTTCGCCTTGCGGGAGGATTTCTGCGGACTCGGGCCGCGGCCACGACACCCACCGCCATCCGCCTGAGCGCATGCGCTCGCGCGACAGATGCAATGGCTCCCCAGAGCAGTCCGTGCTACCGAGGGCACCGTCGGACCCCAGAATCGCGGATCATGTACGCATGAATCGACGTCAATTCCTCGGCACGGGCGGTTCCCTTGCTGCCGCCGCACAGTTGTCCGCGCAAACCAACGAGAGGATCGAGCGCGACCGCCAAGTGGCACTCTCGATCCTGAAGCCCAGCCAACGGGATCTCGCCTACGGCTTGGCTCTGCACGAAGAATCGCTTGTCTTCGACGCCTACGGCTTTTCACCTAGAGCAGCCGTTGATGGCGACGCCCTGCGCAAACTAGCCGAAGATGGCGGATCGGACATCGAGCTGCGGGACCGCAGCGAGGATATGGCGATGACACGGGCCGCCACGGTCGCTGCCGAGCGCGAGGAGTTCATCCGGGCCTGGAATGCAGCCGGCATGACCTGCATCTTTCAGAACTGCGGCGAAGAGAGCAGCGACCCACTGCGGTTAATCAAACGCCTAGCCCGCTTCACATACCTGACGGATCATCTGGACGGCGTCCTGAGCCGCACGGTCAGTCCAGAGGGAGTCGAACAAGCCCACGCAGACGGGGTGGGTTGCCTCTACTTCACTGGCAACGGCGTGCCTCTGACGCAGCAATGGGTCTCGGTCGAGGATGAACTGCGCTACGTGCGGATCTTCTTTCAGCTCGGGATCCGCATGATGCACGTCACGTATAACCGGCGAAACCGGCTCGGCGATGGCTGTGCCGAGACGGCGAACGGCGGCCTGAGCGACTTCGGCCGCGCCGCCGTCGCCGAGATGAACCGAATCGGGGTGATCGTAGACGTGGCCCACTCTGGGTGGCAAACCAGCCTCGACGCCGCGCGAGCTTCCGCCAAGCCGATGGTTGCCAGCCACACCACCTGCGCGGGGCTCTACCGTCACATTCGCTCCAAACCGGACGAGGTGATGAGGGCGATCGCAGACACTGATGGTCTCGTCGGCATCTGCTGCATTTCGCGCTTCCTGCGGCGGAGCGGAGACATCCAAGCGCTGTTGGACCATATCGACTACGCCGTCAAGCTGCTTGGCTCCGACCACGTGGCGATCGGCACGGATTTCGCCTACCGCTCGCAATTCACAGAGGCCGAAGCGCGCAAGCTGCCGAGGACAGGCCCAAGACGAACACGTTTCGCCGCCCTGTGGCCGGAAGACGATTTCGTCACAGATGCTTCCATGACGCAGAGCCTGGCCTGGACCAACTGGCCGCTGTTCACCGTTGGCATGGTACAGCGAGGCTATTCCGACGAGTCCATTCGCAAGATCTTGGGCGGAAACGTGCTGAGGGTAGCTCGCGCCGCGCTGGGAAGTGGAGCCTAAGTGCCAGTGAACGCCGGCCGCCGCTTTTCCACGAACGCGAGGATTCCTTCGCGACCGTCGTGAGTGCGCACGGAATCGGCTATAGCGCGCGTCTCCATTTCCATCTGCGTCTCGAGGGACTCGCTGAAGCCACCATGAAGCAGGCGCTTCGCAGTTCCCAGCGCGCAAGTAGCTCCCTCTGCCAGGCTGCCGGCCAGCGCCTCCGCCTCGGAAACGAGGTCATCGTCGGAAACGACCCGCGAGGCTAGGCCCCACTCCACAGCCTCGTCAGCCGACAGCACGCGGTTCGTAAGTGCCAGGTCCAGCGCCCGCCGCAGGCCGACCAGGCGCGGGAGGAAGTACGTGGAGGACCCATCAGGCGTCAGTCCGGCCTTGGTGTATGCCATGGTGAACTTGGCCGATTGCGAGGCTACGACAAGATCACCGGAGATCGCCAGGCTGAAGCCGCCTCCGGCCGCGAAACCGTGTACGGCACAGACCACCGGGGCGGACTGCCGGGTCAGCCGCGAGACCGCGCCGTGGAGGTAGGTCGTGGTCTCCTTCAGGTAGGCAGGCAGATCAACGCCGTGCTTGACAAACGCCTTCAAGTCACCGCCACCGCAGAACATCGGTCCGTTGGCCCGGATCAACACCGCTCGGATGTCGGGGTTCTCATCGCACTCGATCGCTGCCGCCAGCAGCTCGCGGGCAGTCTCGGCGTTGATGACGTTGGCACGGTCAGGTCGGTTCAAGACCAAGTGCGCCAGGTGGTCCTTGACGCTGAGTTCGATTGAGCTGTAATCCATGGCCCGAGTGTAACCCGGGGCAAGCGCGGGCACGCCCGGAGCGACGTCGCCTCATGCGGCCTCGACACGCAAGATCGGCCGGGGCTGCCGGAATATTTTTTCACAAATAGATAATTCTTGGGGGAAATAGATTCCGATATACTGCGGGTAGAGCCATGTCAGGTCCTGAAATCATCCAGGTCATTCAAGACGCGCTGCACCGCCAAGGCAGCAATCCTAGCCGGTTCGCGAAGGAGAACGGATTCTCCGTCAATGCCATCCGCTACATCCTCGAGGGTCGGCCGCCGAGCAGCCGTCGCTTGGCAGAAGTCTGTGAAGCGCTCGGCTTGGAGTTCTACGTGGGCCCTCCCCGCGTTCCCGAAGGCAAGCGCATCGACGTGAGAGAGCTGGCCAACGAGTTGGACCGGCTAGCCATCGAAGCGCGGCGGATCGCGGACGATGTCGAGGGAGCGCCCGCCGAGATCGACCAGAACGTCCTGTACGTGTCAGCGCCTCGCTACGAGGTTCAGGCGGCCGCCGGTAGCGGCGAGGAAGTGCTGGATGAGAGTGTCAAGGGGTACCTAGGCTTCAACAAGACCTGGCTGCGCGAGCGGAACCTGTCTGCCAGCAACCTGGCGGTCATCGAAGTGCGCGGCGACTCGATGGAGCCCACCCTGCACGACGGAGACAGCGTCCTGCTGGACATGCGATCGCCGCAACTGAAGGACGGAGGGATCTACACGCTTCGACGAGGTGGCGAATTGCTTGTCAAACGGTTGCGCCGCCAAGGCGCGAGCTGGCTCATCGTCAGCGACAATCTCTCCTACGCAGTCGAGAGCTTGGACGAGAACGTCGACGTGCTAGGCCGCGTGGTGTGGCTCGGCCGGACGTTTGCCGACGGCGCCTGAAGCGACCTACCGGTCCACTGGCTGGCCGCCGATGAAGACCGTGTGGATGTCGCGCAGGTTCCGGATGTTCCCCAAGGGGTTGCTGTTTAGCAGGATCATGTCGGCCACCTTGCCTTCGGCCAGCGTCCCAAAGTCGCGGTCGATTCCGAGCGCCTCCGACGCGTTCTTCGAGAACGACACGATCACCTGCATGGGCGTCAGGCCCGCCTCGACCATCAGCTCTGCTTCCCAGTGCTCGAAGTAGCCGGCAAACCGGGCGGGAGGCCCAGTGTCGGTGCCGAAACCGATCTTGACACCCGCATCGGAGAGGGTCTTGAGGTTGCGCATCGCCATGCGGAAGTTCTCCCGGTTGATCTCTAGTTCCGGATCCGTCTTCTGTGTGTCTCTAAAGTTGGTGCGCAGTTCGTCCACCAAGCCAGCCTCTACGCTTCGGGTGAAGAACGGATCGGCGAGCCAGTCAGGTGCGTCCGCGTACACATACGTGGACTGTTCCCGTGTCAGGGTGGGCGAGTACGTGACGCCCCGGGCCAGCAGTCTGCGAATCAGCCCGCGGTCCACATCGGCATCGCGCACGCTGTGCACGACCATGTCCAAGCCGGCTTCGACCAACAGCTTGGCGTCGGCAAGTTCGTACAGGTGCGCGACCGCTAGCAGCCCCCGCTCGTGGGCTTGGTCGATGATGGCCCGGCATACCGACGGTTTGAGCTTTTCGAACGTGCCGTGGTGGCTATCGACCCACATCTTCACCAACTCGGCACCTTTTTCCGCCAACCGATCCACGTGCTGCCGCGCCGCGGCTGGTGTTGCGACTTCAAGCGCCAAGCCCTTCACGCCCGGTACGTGGGTGGGGTAGCCGTTTGGAGTCGTAAAGCCATGCAGGGCGGTGCGGACTCGGGCCAATCCGGGCAGAGTGCCTCGGTTCACGTCGTTGCGCACACCTAGGACGGCATCCATGTCCGTCCCGAGGCTGGTAGTCGTCGTCACACCGTAGGAGGCGTAGATCCGCAGGTTGTCGATGACGTTTTCCCGAGAGTAGTGCTCTTGGGACTGCGCCAAGCCCTTGGTCAGCCCGACATGGCCGTGCAAGTTGATAATGCCCGGAACCAAGGTCTTTCCCCGCCCATCGATCACCCGCGGGTCGCCCGAAATCTGGTACGTTCCGCCCTCGCCGATGACCGCGATGCGTCCCCCAAGCACAAGCACCGTGGCGTTCAGCGTCGGCGGGCCTCCGCTTCCGTCGACCAAGGTGACGTTTTCAATGACCAGCGGGCGCTGGGCCGTCAGGACCAGCGGCAACAGCAAGGCCAGAATTCCAACGCGAAGCCGCATCGCCGTTGGATTCTAGCATGTGCGAGACCGCCCCCGGAGGCTCTGAGCCTACGGTCGGAGAGCGTAGCCACGAGAGCCTCGGGGAGAGGCACCGAGCAGCCCAGTGGCACCCGCTGCGCGCCTGGGACAGCGATCTGTGCAGTGCCTCGAGAACCACCCGGTTGGCTGCGAGCGGGCTGGTCGCCAGACTCCGGCTTGGTAAGCTACGACAGGAGCGAGCGAGCTGGACTCCGCCTGCGCCGGACTGCTGACGGCTATGCTAGTGCGGATCGGACACATCGATGCTAATTGACACGAACAAGTGCGTTGCCTGCGCAAACTGCGTGCCTGTCTGCCCGATGGGCGCCATCTACGTAGACCCGGACATAGGCCGCGCTCGGATCAACCAAGACGAGTGCGTCGAATGCGGCACCTGCTTCAGAGGCATGAGCCAAGAGCACCTCAATCCCACGATGGTGCGCACGGTGCGCAAGCTCGCGCGACTGTTCCGTTTCCGCTTCGAGCCCGAGCCTGACGTCTGCCCCACGGCTGCTTTCGTGATGAACGAATTGGAGATGCCGCGCCTGGTCCGGCAGGTCTTTTCCGACCCGGTCGTGGAACACAAGTCGACCGGCATCAAGGGGCGCGGAACGGAAGAGGTCAAGACCAACGACGTCAGTCCGCGAGTCGGCGTGGGCGAGGTCGGGTATACCATCGAGTTCGGCCGGCCGGGCGTAGGGGTCCGCTTCCGCGACATCCAGGAAATGACGCTCGAGCTGGCGCGCATGGGGGTGCAGTTCGAGGCCAAGAACCCGATCAGCCACCTGATGACCGACAAGAGCACCGGCCAGATCCGAGCTGACATCCTTGACGAGAAGATCCTCTCGGCCATTGTCGAGATCAAGACGACACTCGATCAGGTGAAAGCGGTACTAGGCACGGTGGAGGAGGTCAACCGTCGGATCGATACCGTGACAGCCGTTGGAATCTCCACCCGCTGTGACGACAGCGGCGAAGAGACGCGGCTGGCTCAGGTCTTGGAAGACTTGGGCTACGGTGCCGAGCGTGCCAAGACGAACATGGGCCTTGGCAGGCTGACCAACGCGGAGGCCGCATGACCAATACGCTCCACCGCTACGGCAAGTCCGAGTCCTTCCGAGACGACTTCATCTTGTTTTGCATTCCTTCTCCCGGCAAGAACGACGAGGGTGCCGTGGAGAAGCAGAAGGCTTTCTTGCGCATCTGCGCCCGCCACAACCCGGTCAACATGGGCAACGGAAATCGAGGAAGCTTCAAGCCTGAGCGGCACCTCGACCCGCGTTCCCACTGGAATCGTGACCTCTCCCCGGATTGGGAGGGAGTGATCGAGGGCGTCAACAAGCCCGGTACGGCAGCAGCAGTGTTCGATTCCGAGGAGAACGCCAGGTTATGCCTGCAAGAGGTCGTGGATGCCGACCTAGGCCTGTCGGTAAACCTCAGCACCTCAGTGAGCGGCGCCAAGGAAGTAGCGCACTGCTGCGGCATCCCCCGTCACAGCGTCGAGTACTCCCTGGGCTTCACGGACCCGCACGATCACCTGCCGAACAGCCAGGTTCTGGAACTGGCCACGATGTGCGGCCACGGCATGGTGTCGTTCAACATGGCCCGCAAGATGCTTGACATGGTGCGGGAAGGGCGTCGCACGCCGGACCAAGCGGTAACCACCCTGGCCCGCTTCTGTCCGTGCGGAGTCTACAACCCTGCTCGGGCGCGCAGGCTGTTGGAAGAAGCCCGCACCAAAGCGACATAGAGCCACGCATCATTGAAGCGGCGTGAAGCTAGCCACAGCCAATTCTCCGTCACCTTGACCGGCAATTCTCCTGCCGTGCAACGATGAGCCGTGCTCCCCCTGCCCAACTTTCGTTGCGAGGGCTGCACGCGACAAACTGAACGCAGTCCGACGCCGACGTCATCACGAACGGCTGCGCCGGCTCACGCACTTGCCACGGAGGCGATAGCCGATAACCGAAATGCTGGCGCTTTCCTGGCTACCCCATCGTTAGGATCATGCCCCGCGAACCGACATCTCGGAAGTTGACGTCGATGGTCAGCGGACAGCGGCGTAGTGCACACTGCGCTGTTAGGGCGGATTTTGCGTTCTCAGTCGGAAAATAACCCCGACCGATTGATGGAACGAGATTTCCCAACACCAACCGAGCGAACCACTCCTAAACCCTTCCTCCTCTCGCTGTTAGCTACTCGCGATCGCCTGCCGCGTTGACCGGTCGCGGCCCTTCACCCGACGGGTTGGCTACAATCCTGCCAGCATGCAACGCTCGCTGTCGGTTCTCCTGATCTGTGCCTCGTTCGCCTTCGCGGCCGAGTACGAGCTCGGGCCAGACTCGAAGGTCCAACCCGGCGTCCCCAAGGGAACCGTCACCAAACACAGCTGGACCAGCGCGGGGACGATCTTTCCCGGTACGGTGCGCGACTACTGGGTCTACGTGCCCGCGCAGTACGATGCTTCGAAGCCCGCGGCGGTGATGGTCTTCCAAGACGGCGTCAAATGGGCGTCAAACGTGGGGAACGGCTGGCTCACTCCGATCGTGTTCGACAACTTGATTGCGAAAGGCGACATGCCGGTGACGATCGGGATCTTCGTCAACCCCGGCATGCTGCCGGCTCGAAGCCCCGGCCTTAAGCCTCGGCTCAACCGCAACTATGAGTACGCCTCGACAAGCGGCGACTACGCCAGGTTCATCGTGGAAGAGATTCTGCCCGAGGTTGCCAGGGACTACAACCTCACCGACGACCCGAACCTTCGCGGGATCGGCGGCTCGAGCGGGGGCGGGCAGGCGTCGTTCACCGCGGCCTGGAACCGCCCGGACGTGTTTCGACGTGTGTTGAGCTTCATCGGAAGCTACGTGAACATACGCGGCGCCGACATCTACCAGAGCCGGGTTCGCAAGATGGAGCCCAAGCCGCTGCGAGTCTTCCTGCAAGACGGCTCCAACGATCTCGATTTGTTCTCGGGCTCGTTTTGGCTGGCAAATCAATCGCTCCGGAGCGCACTGCACTGGGCCGGCTACGACTACAAGTGGGTTGCCGGCGAGGAGGGGCACAACAAAGTCCACGGCCTGCCGATCTTGCCCGACGCCTTGCGCTGGCTCTGGCGCGATTGGGAAACCCCGATCGAGCCTTCGCGTGAGAAAACCTTCAAGCGCCCGCCGTCGATACTCGATTTCCTTGAACCCGAGCACGACTGGGAGCTCGTCAGCGAGGGGCATACGTTCCTAGAGGGGCCGGCTGTGGCGCCCAACGGGGACGTCTATTTCTCGGACGTTCGCGAGAGCAAGATCTTCCGCGTTGACGCCAAGACCAGCGAGGTCAGCCTATTCAAAGACAACACGGGCTGGACGAACGGGCTCATGTTCGGCCCTGACGGGCGGCTCTACACCTGTCGCCGCAAGACCGAGCAGATTGTCGCGATCGACGTCGAGACGATGGAAGAAGAGGTGATCGCCGAGGGCGCTCAGCCCAATGACATCGTGATCAACGCCAAGGGTGACCTGTACTTCTCGAGCCCCTGGACGAAGCGCGTCTGGTTCGTGCCCAAGGGCGGCGAGGCGCGGATCGTGTTCGAGGATCCCAATTCGGGCTTCTTGAACGGGTTGATGCTCTCGCCCGATCAGTCGATGCTGATGGTGAACGACTCGCGCAAGAAGTTTGTGTGGTCGTTCCAGATCGAGCCCGACGGCTCGCTGGCGTACGGCGAAGAGTTCTTTCGGCTGGAGACCTGGGATAAGAACAGCCAGTCGCGCGCGGACGGCATGACGATCGCCGACGACGGGCACTTGTTCGTGGCGACGGATCTTGGGGTGCAGGTCTGTAACGACAAAGGGCCCGTGGTGGGGATTATTCGGAAGCCGACGAAGGAGTTCGTTTCAAACGTCGTCTTCGCCGGACCGGAGCTCAAGACTCTCTACGCGACCGCGTCGACGAAGCTTTTCCGCCGGAAGCTTCAAGCGAGCGGGGTGCGGCATTGGGAGCCGTTCCAGCCGCCTCGGCCTGGGCTGTAGAGCAGTGGCCCATCGAGTCCTCATCGCAACGCTGCTGCTCGCCGCGCCTGTCCTTCCGGTGAGCCCCAACATCATCCTGATCCTTGTCGACGACCTCGGCTACGAGACCCTGGGCTCGTACGGCGGAGCCTCTTACGACACCCCCAGCCTCGATCGCCTTGCTGAGTCGGGTCTGCGCTTCACCCACGCCTACGCCATGCCGCTGTGCTCGCCGTCGCGGGTGAAGCTGATGACCGGTCGCTACAACGCTCGTAACTACACCAAGTGGGGAGTCCTGCCCAAAGACGAGCTCACCTTCGCCAACATCTTGCAGGATGCCGGGTATCGCACCCACGTCGCCGGCAAGTGGCAACTCTGGGGGCACGACCTCGTGTGGAACCGCGGCGGCGGCTGTTGCCTGCATCAAGGCCAAACCCCAGGCGACGCCGGCTTCGACGACTACTTAGTCTGGTACCTCGGCGACAAGGGAAGCCGCTACGCGGACCCCTCGCTGTCGAGCCGCAACGACGACGGCAAGACCCGCCAAGGCAGGTACGGTCCCGACCTATTGAACGACTTCGTGCTCGAAGCAATGCAGAGTGATCAGCCGTTCTTCATCTACTACTCGATGGTCCTCGTCCACGCGCCCTTCGTCCCGACACCTGATAGCGACGGCTGGCGTGGCGACCGCCACGCCGAAGACAAAGCACACTTCGCAGCCATGGTCGCCTACGTCGACAAGATGGTCGGAAAGACGCTCGCCAAGCTCGACCAGCTCGGAATTCGAGACGAGACGTTGGTACTGCTAACCGGCGACAACGGAACGCCCGGCGCGATCACCAGCGTGATGCAAGACGGAACCAAGATCCGCGGCGGCAAGGGGAAGACGATCGACCATGGCTCGCATGTGCCTTTCATCGCCTCGTGGCCGGGAGTCATTGAGCCCGGTGTTTCAAACGCTCTGGTCGACTTCACCGACGTGCTGCCGACGCTCGCCGACGCAGCCGACGCCAAGCTCCCGAGCGACCGGATCTTCGACGGCCACAGTCTGCTTCCGGTCTTTCGCGGCGAAGCGGAACACGAGCGTGAGTGGATCTTCACGGACTACCGCGCGCAGTTTCCGAACATTACCGAGAGACGCTACGTCCACAACCGTCGCTACAAGCTCTACGATGACGGCCGGTTCTTCGATTGGGAGAACGACATCCTCGAGCAGAACCCGCTTGCTGACGCCGAGATCACAGCCGAGGCCGCCGCGATCCGGGAGAGCTTCCGCGACGCATTGAATGGGAATTATATACGAAAATAACACGCGCAAAAATATGCTATTATACAAATTGGTGATCCAATATACCACCTATTCCGTGCGGTGCTCCCTCTCGCCAGCGGGCTACCGGCACCTGGACAACATCCTTGTCCGCTTGAACTGGCTCTACAACCAGGCGCTGGAGGAGCGCAAGACGGCCTACGCCGAGCGCAAGGAGACGCTGCGCCTGTACGACCAGCACAAGTGGCTGACGGGGTTGCGTGCTCGCAACGAGCAGGGCCTCGGCGAGATCGCGCTAGGTCCGGCGCGCGGCATGCTGAAGCGCTTGGACGAGGCCTTCCAGTCGTTCTTCCGGCGCGTCAAGGCCGGCCAAGCCCCGGGGTTTCCGCGCTTCCGGCCGCTCAGCCGTTGCGTCACGATCGACTTGACGAAGATTAGTGGCGGCACTGTCAAGCCGCGGGGCGGCCACTACGAACTGCAGGTGAAAGGCTTTCCTCGCATCCGGCTGTACGGTTCGCGCGAGTTGCCGGACGCGGTGGCGAAGTCCGTCCGGCTGACCAAGCGCGGGCGGCACTGGGAAGCCTCGCTGGTGTATGCGGTCGAGCGGGCAGCCCTGCCCGCCAGCGTCAAGGCGGTGGGGATCGATCTGGGCGTGCGCAAGCGCATGACGCTGTCCAACGGCAAGCGCTACCAGCGGGCAACCCGTGACCGGAGGCGCAAGCGCCGGCTGCAGCGCGCGGTCGCACGCTGCCGGAAGGGCAGCCAGAGGCGGCGGAAACGAGTGCGGGCGCTGGCGCGCTTCCAACGTCGGGAGTTCGTGCGGGAGCGGAACGCCTGCCATCGGGCTACAACCGAGATCATCCGCGACTACGGATTGGTCGCGGTGGAGCAGCTGCAGGTCGCGAAGATGACTCGCTCGGCGCGAGGAACGGAGGAACAACCGGGCAGGAACGTCGCGGCGAAGGCCGGGCTCAACCGGGAGATACTGTCACAGAACTGGTCGCTTCTACGCAGACAACTCGAGCAAAAGGCAGAATGGGCTGGGCGAGAGTACGTGGAGGTTGATCCCAGGTACACTTCACAGGATTGCAGCAGGTGCCACGCGCGGAACAAACCGCGAGCAGCGGAGACGTACCGTTGCCGCGCCTGCGGACTGGTGGAGGATCGCGACGTGAATGCCGCGATCAACATCTTGGCGGCCGGGGTTATTGCCGCCGGAGCGTCAACGTGGGCCGTTGGGCCGTGCGTCGCTCCAGAATCGTATGCGAGGGCTGCATGACGTTACTCTCGTATATAAGCCCCCAAACGAGCACTTGAGCAAACGATAGTCCGGAGGGCGCGCTAGACCCTTTGGATCGAGCGCTCGGTCCCTGTTCATAGGGGTTCGGGCTGTGGCAGGGATGCGCACGGTCAGCCGGATGGCTGTCATCTCTGCAGTCGTACGGCCTCCTCGTCGAGACCGACCTTGGGCGCTTTGGTCGGCAGCTAGTGTAAGCTCGGTGGATCTCGATATCCCAACATCTTTCCGCTGAGCGCCTATGATGGTCATTGATGTCAGAGGTCCACGGTGAAAAAAGCAGTTTCAAACTGTCGCCTGTAATCAAGCCAAGTTCCCCTGAAACAAGAGTTGCGGCAGCTATCATGGCACTGCTCGGAACAGCCGTCTTCTGCCCGCAGACCGCTTTCGCAGAAGGAGACGCCCGCCCCAACATACTTTTCATGATTTCAGACGATGTCTCCTGGGCTCATGCAGGAGCCTACGGTGACAAGGTCGTCAAGACATCCGCATTCGACCGAATTGCAGCAAACGGTGTGCTTTTTACTAATGCCTTTTGCTCGGTTCCATCCTGTAGCCCGTCACGCTCTGCGATCCTTACTGGTCAGGAATTCTGGCGACTTGGGGAGGCTGCCAATTTGCGTGGCACTCTCCACAAGGATCTATACAGCGTGTATCCGTTCATGCTTGAGGAGGCCGGATACCATGTGGGCAGTCACTCCAAAGTATGGTCGCCGGGAAGCTTAGAAGCGGGAGGATGGCCGCACAATCCGGCCGGACCAGCGACAGACAATTTCCAGAGTTTTCTCAAACACTTGCCGGACGACAAACCGTTTTGCTTCTGGCAAGGTTCGCGCGATGCGCATCGACCTTTTGAAGCGGGATCAGGAGCCCGATCAGGCATGGATGTGGAGGACGTTGAGGTGCCTCCTTTTCTCCCGGACGTGCCTATAGTCCGTGAGGATATCCTCGACTACTACTTCGAAGTGCAGCGGTTCGATCAATTGATCGAGACCAACTTGAAACTGCTTGAGGAAACGGGCAGAGCTGAAAATACAATCGTCGTAGTGACCAGTGACAACGGACTACCGTTTCCGCGTGGAAAGGCTGATATGTACGATTACGGTGCGCGAATGCCGCTCGCGATCAGCTGGCCGAAGGGTGTGCGTGGCGGAAGAGTGATTCATGATTTTACGAATCTCGTTGATCTTGCGCCCACATTTCTTGAGGCCGTGGGCTTGAAACCTCATCCCGACATGACGGGCAAGAGCCTCCTGCCTTTGCTGACCTCGAGTAAACAGGGCTGGGTAGATCCCGATCGCGACGCCACTTACTACGGCCGCGAGGCGCATTCGGTTTATGCTCGTATCCGTGAAAACAGAAGGGGCTATCCTTCGCGTGCTATTCGGACCAAAGATTTTCTCTATATTCGTAATTTCGCTCCGGATCGCTGGCCGGTAGGAAGGGAATTCAAGGACGTCGATCCGAGCCCGACAAGAACGTACATGCTTGAACGCAAAGACGAGATACCGCGGCTGCACGAGCTGTCATTTGGCAAGCGGCCCGCTGAGGAACTCTATGATCTCAAGAGGGACCCGGCACAAATGGTGAACGTTGCTGCTCAGGCTAGGTATAAGGGTCACAAAGAAGCATTGTCGGCTCGATTGGAAAAGTACTTAAAGCAAACGAACGACCCACGTATGCGAAGCGACGGTCAAGTATTTGACCACTACCCCATATGGCGAGCCGTTCGCGGATCTGATCCACAAGCATATGAGCGCCTAGACCGTGGAGCAAGAGATCAATAGTAGAACGGCTCGGCGGTCACCGCTCGACGAAAAACACGTCGTTTTGGATCAGTTCGCCGGGTTTGCGGTAGCGGGAGAGGCCTTCGAAGTAGAGCAGCGGCGGCGGTTTGCCTGCGGGAGGAGAGTGAAAGCCGGTCAGGCGTTCCATCGTGGGGAGGAGCGTTCCGCGGTCCGGCCGGTGAGGGATGACGCCGCTCGAAGAAAACGTCCGGCCGCCGTCGCGCGATTCGAGCCAGACGAGCCGTTGGATGTTCGGCTCATCCCTTAGCCAGAATTCCGGACGGCCGTGGATGCCGGGACTCCAATTGGCCCTCGGGTGCTCCAACGGCGCGAGCGTCAACACGAGGCTGATGACGTCGTTGCGCGTGATCGAGACGTTGCAGTTCACGGCAACCAAGCCCGGCCAGCGTTCGGCAATCTCCTCGCGCAGGGGACGTTTCGCCCATCCACCCCTTCCGTCGGGCGTGACCATGTTGATCCCGCCAGGCTGCGGCGTGTGGCGAATGTACACGACATAGGGGCGGTCTTGTTGATCGACGGCGAGACCGCAATGCTGAATGCCGGGTTTGGGCTTGTCGGTAGCGTCGCGGGATCGCTCGCCGTAGTCGATCAAGTCCAAGGTGTCCGTGGTGGCGGGGGTCTCAATTAGCGTTCCATCCGCCTTGGTCCAGCTCTGGCCAGCGTCGTCGCTGCGCATGTAGCCGACAGCCTGAACGAGACCCTGGGGATCGCGGTTGTGCTCGCCCTCGCGCTTGGCGTCTCCGAGAAAGAACCCGACCGACATGTGCAGTGTTTTCTTCTTCGGCCCCCAGGCCATCGCGTTGTGATAAGCGGCGTAGTATTTGAAGCGCTCCTGTTTCGTCACCAGCAGGCCGCGATACTCCCAATCCCCGCCCGGAGGCTTTGCATAGAAATCCATGCCCGCCCAGCCCTGGTCATGACGGCCAGTGATGTAGAGCGTGTCGTCTGGGCCGGAGAGGAGTATGGGGTACGTCGTCTTCGCGAAAGTCTGGATGGGCGTCCATTCGGAAGAGTCGTTGGGGCGAATGCTTCGCCGGTATTGCAGACTGTCATGGTGCCCGCCGATGATGACGTGCAGGAAGCCTTTGCTGTCGGCCGTGATCGTGGGTCGTGCGTGGTTGTCACGGCCTTTTCCCAGGGTCTGGACCGCTGACCACTCGCCCGAGTTGCGGTCCAGAGTGCGCGCGCGGGCAAAGTAGCCTTCCTCGATCGAGTCTTGCCAGACGACATGGGTTTTGTCGCCGACTGTGACGATCTTGTTGCCGTTGCCCTGCGTGGCCCGCTCACTGCCGATGTTGGAAATCAGCGTGCGTCCAGTTTTGGTGACGTACGCTGACTCGGCAAGCTGATCTCGGATTGCCGCCGCGACAGCGTTGGCGAGAACACGGCTCCCTTCCGCGTTCGGATGCACGCCGTCTGAGAGGAGTGCGTCCGCCTGGGGTTTGGCGACCTCGTAGAGATCGTTCACCGCGACACTACGCGAAGTAACCGCCTCCAACGCGGCGGCATTATAGGCGACTACATCGCGATCGCGGCGAATACCAGTCTTTTCCGTCCCAGAGCCAATGGGCGTCGACGCGGCCCAGATCAACTTTGCGCCCGTCGCCTTCAGGCGCGCGATCAGTTTCCCCAGGTTGGCGCGGTAGTCTTTCAGCGGAATCTGATGCCGGCCCTCGGGCGGCGGCGCGGTCTTGCCATTGGCGTCAAGATGAGTAAGGTCGTGGATCCCTGCGTTGAAGTGGATCACGTCCCACTTCACCTCGCCGAGATAGATTTCAATTTCGGCGAGCGTCTGGCGGGTCGAACGGCAGTTGTCCGGCGCGCGATACAAGTTGGCTGCGCCCATCAGCTGCTTCCGCACCCCGGTCGTGTAGCGCATCGAAATCGAATCGCCGATGAGCAGTACGTTGGGCAGCTCCGGATCAGCCTCGACGAAGCCGTATTCCGGGCGCTCCTGGTATTTCTTCGGAACGACTTTGAACCAGGCATGATTGCTGCCGTAGGGATTCGCGCCGTCGGCTCCGGATGGGACCAGCCAAGTCACCGCAGCCACAGTCAGGGCAATGCGGCTCACTCGTGACCGGGATCGAGCGCCCATGGCTTTCTCAGCGTACTTCAACGGACTGAAGAGACCCCGCTCCGGCAATTACAACAGAGCCAATTACTCTGCATTGAACGCCGGGGTCGATTTTGGCGCCTAGAGAGGCTTGATGCCTGTTAGCTGCTGGGAACAAGCGAAGCCACAAACTCCTAACCGAAAGGCGCGGAAAGGCCCTTCTAGAGGGCTCCAGGCCCTGTTCAAGGGCATCCGGGTCATTTGAGTCGCAATCAATGAGCGCGAAATTCTTTCACAACATTTCCGCCGGGTCGCCGCTCCAGCAGTGGCGCAGGAGTGTTTGGCCGCCGGGGCTATTCCGGGTAGAGAATCATCTCTCCGGAAGACGCCACTCGTTCCCAGGCGCCCTTGAACTCGGCGACCAGCTCAGGCTGTTCCGCGCTTACGTCTGTGGTCTCGCCTGGATCATCGATCATGTTGTACAGCTGCCATCCCGGCGCTGCTCCTCTGGGACCATGTGGCGACTTCAACCGCGAGTACTTCCAGTTGTCCTTGACCAAAGCCACTTGCCCGTCGTGTTCCCACAGGAAGACGGTGTCGGGCCGGTTCAGGTCTGCGCCCTCTTCGGTCAGCAGCGGGGCGAACGAGGCGCCTTCAAGCTCGTGCACCGGCCGGCCTTGGTAGGTTGTCCCAGGGTGCTCCACGCCCGCGAGGTCGAGAAGAGTCGCTGACAGGTCGCGGACAGTGAGGAAGGCGCTCTCTGTCCAGCCTTTGCGGATGACGCTGGAATGGTTGACGAAGGCAGCCGCGCGAATGCCGCCGGATGCGACTGTTCCTTTGTGCAAGTGGTATGGCCCCATCCCAGCTTGCGCCCAGCCAGGACCGTACGTCACGAACGAGTCGGCCCGGCCGAAGTTTTCTAGGTCGTTGTTGATTCTCTCCGGTCTGCGAGGCGCTCTGCGCGCAAAGTCTAGATCGCTGGAAGCGGCGCCGTTGTCGGACATGAAGACGATGACCGTGTTATCCAGCTCGCCGGTTTCATCAAGAAGCTCAACAATGCGTCCGACGTTGTAGTCAAGGTTTTCGACCATCGACGCATAGATCTCCATGGCCCTCGAGTACTTCGAGCGCTCCTCGTCGCTGAGGCTATTCCAGGTCCGTGCGAAGGGTTCGGCGGGCTTGTCCCTGGCTCGCTCCGAGATGACGCCTACCTCGACCGCTCCAGCGATGCGTTGCTTCCTCAGCTCGTCGTAACCTCCGTCGTACTTGCCCTCGTATTTGTCCAGCCAATCCTCGGGAACCTGCAAGGGCCAGTGCGGGCTCGTGTAGGCCATATAGCTAAACCAGGGTGCGGGGTTTTCTTTGCTTTCTTCGAGAAACGAGAGAAACTTGTCGGTGTAGAAATCCGTTGAGTAGAACTCGTTGGGCATGGATTCGAGAGTTTCACCGTCCTCCCAGTAACGCTCTGCCGGAACGTTCGCAAAGTGGACAGCGGAACCGAACTTGAGGCCAAAGGATCGATGGAAGCCCTGAGCTGCCGGACTCAGCTCCGGCGTCTCACCGAGGTGCCACTTGCCCACCATGTAGGTGCGGTAGCCGGCGTCTTGAAGAAGCTTCGGAATCGGAACGATGCGATCGGTCAGATGCCCCTCATAACCGGGTTTTCCTCGGCGAGCTTCGACCAGCGGATCGCCGTTGAACCGAGCTATCGTAACCAGCTGCGTCCCCATGCCCGCTAAGTGCGGATAGGTGCCGGAGATGAGAGCGGTACGAGTTGGAGCGCAGCTGGGGTGCACATGAAAGTTCGTCAGCCGCACGCCGCCAAAGGCAAGCTCGTCTAGGTGCGGCGTCCGAATCTCGCCGCCAAACGAACCAAGGTCGGTGTAGCCCATGTCGTCGGCGACGATCAGCAGGATGTTGGGCCGGCGAGCCTCGGTGCTGTCCGCCGTATGGTCTTGACGGCATCCCGCTAGCACGGCGAGGCATAGGACTGCATGAATGTGAAATCGCGGGACTCGCATCTTCCTCTCCTATCCGCCCTCTCCTTCGTCGGGCGTTTGAAGCTTGTGGTATTGAAGCTCCTTGCGTGCTTCATCGAGTCGCTTGCCCTGTTTGAGCAACGCCAGGATTTGCTCCTCGGCTTCGTTGATCTGTTCCGCCGTCGCGAGGACTTCTTCTTCACGGGACTTGGAAATGGCGCCAACCCCGTCGCTGTCGCCGACCATGATGTCGCCCGGCATTACGCGCGCGCCTCCGATATTGACCGACGACCGGTCTCGGGCCCGATTCAGTTTCGACCTGCGGCTCAAGATCGACCCGATGCGGTCCGCGCCAGTCGAGGCCCGGGGGCGAGAGTAGATCTGGCTACAAGTGAGGGCTCGCCCGACGCTCAAGGCAAGGTGCTGAAAGAGGCCAAGACAGAGAAAAGCACTCCTGCTGGGCGCCCTAACGTTGTCGTTCGCGGCCGCTAGTCCCGTAGACACACCCGGACCTCCGTCGCCGAGCCTGCCTTTGATTCGGTGGTGCGAGGTGGCCGCGCCGATCACGGAGGGGTAGATTGTACCGCTGCTGTTGCATGGCGATAACAAGCGATCCAACGAACGACCTATTCTCGGCCTTCTCAAACCCTGCCCAGAGCACTCTAAGCCCTTCCACACAGTACTTTGAGCCTCTTGAGACCCTTGAATCTTCGCGGGTAAATTAACTAGCCGATTGTGCCGAATTCGCGCGTGCTACACTCGCTTGGCGAACCTCGGCACTGGGCATCTCAGATCAAGCGGACAATTGCGACACGAGACCCATTCGATGTTTGCCGCCAATTGATCACGCAGGGACGCAGCGAGCGATAATGTGGCCGCTCGATAGCACCGGCAGGTATGAAGTAGTCTCCAAGACTGACCGTCGGGGCAGGCCCCTACGTACAGTTATCTGCCTGGATACGGGGTTGGTTCGCAACGACCCTGTGCCGGACGACGCCGAGCTCGCACAGTTCTACGCCGACGACTACCGCATACGCTACAAGGGCGCTCGGAAGCCTCGTCGCCGCCAGATTCTTCGGAATTTTCGACGTGCGGCAGTTCATGTGCGCACTTATCGGGATCTGCTAGAGCCTTCAAGGCGCGTGTTGGATGTGGGAGCCGGATCGGGTGAGTTCGCGTTCCTGATGACGCGGCTCGGCAAGACCGTCACAGGGATCGAGCCCAATGTCGACTATGCGGCCTATTGCAGAGACGAACTTGGACTGGATGTACGCACCTCCCATCTAGCTCCCGACCTGTTCCTTCCCGCGCAGTTCGACCTGATCCGCATGAACCATGTGCTGGAACACCTCAACAACCCGGTAAAGTACCTCGGCGAGATAGCCAACTGGCTTGCGCCGGATGGGCTGCTTTATGTTGAAGTGCCCAACATCGAAGCCGATTGCCGCAGCAAGTCGCGCGGCCGAATGTTCCACTACGCCCATATCTTCAACTTCAATCCGTGGACCTTGCGCGTCTGCGCGGGTCTGGCTGGCTTAATAGAGGCACCCGAGACCGCACAGAGGTCAGCGGGGACTACGGGCGTCTTCTTCCGCCAGGATCCCGCAGCCGCCCAGTCCACCAAGGTCGAGAATCCACAGAACGCTCACAATGTGCTGACATTGATCCGAGCGCACTACGGAGGTGCTTTCAGCAAGGGAAAGGCGGCCAAGCCAATTCGCAAACTCTTCACCCAAATCGAAGAGAGCCTGACGGGGCTGGCCTTGGGTTCACCGGCCTCTATCGGCGAGAGCGTGGCGCGCAGCCTTAAATAACGCGACGGGGAGACGCTCGGCGCGCTCCCGGAGCTCGCAGTGGGTGCCAGTCGAAACCGATCGGCAGTCTCATCGCCGCAATGATGCCCGGACGTCCGGCATCGCACAGACGCTTCGGCTGAGAGCACATGGCCGGTCCGTTGGGCTAGATGCTCGGTGCTGCGGTGGGACGCCGGAAAATGAGCGCATTCGACACTGCCGATTGCATCAACCAGACCTGCCCTTGGTCCGGCGAGCCGGTAAAGACGGACTCGCTGACCGAATCCAACGGCCACATCGTCAATTTCTGTAACACAGGTTGCCGCGACAAGTTCGATACCGCGGTCGACCACTTCCAAGAGGCGATCGCAGCACGAGGGACTCGCTAGCACCTCGCCCGAACTCCCCTGCCGGCGCGAGCACGACAGCCAGACGCACAGGGCATGGCGGTCGCACAGAAGGCGCAGCAACGCCTGCCGGATCAGCCCACCGGCGGAGCGCGTTGCCCCAAAGGCGCCGGTCGTGCCAGCCCGAACCCTCGAACCATCCCCTCTTCCCGACGCACGCTTGCGATTGCGCACCCGAGACCTGCTTGCACTCTTCGGGCACGGCAGGGCGCGTTGACAAGAGCCCCCAGTGGTGGTAGCTTGCATGCCAGTGGAGCACGGATTGCACCGACGCGAAGCGCTACGCCAGCTGTCTGCTTTCCTGCTCGCATCCCCGCTGGCCGTAGCGGCGGACACTCCGGAACTAACTGATTCAACTCAGCTCGCCAACGTCTTCGACTTCCGCGACCTCGCACGCCGCTTGCTCGATCCAGTGGCATTCGACTACATGGACGAGGGCGGCAAAGACGAGATTTCGCTCGCTGAGAACCGGCTCGCCTTTCGCCGCGTCATCCTGCGGCCCCGCTTCCTCACGGACGTCCACAAGATCTCCGTTTCCACCGAATTACTCGGCAGCCCCATGGACTCGCCGATCTTCGTCTGCCCAGCAGGCGGCAAGAACTGCTTTCGCCGCGACGGCGAGGAGGAGACCGCTCGCGGCGCGGCTCTTGCCAATGCGATGTACATCAGCAATGGCGGCGTTGAGGAATTTCTGGCATCCGGGGACGCCCCGGACCACTGGTGGCAATACACGACAGGCGGCCAGTTTCTCACTGAGAACACAATGCTGGACTTCGTGGAGCGCCTGGAGGACTCGAACTGCACTGGCATCTGTTTCACGGTGGACAACATGCTGGTGTCGCACCGCGAGAGATCGATCCACAACGGCCTCGTACGGACATGGTGCAATCTGGGAGTGATCCCCCGCGATGACGACGGAAATCTCGTCAGGAGCCCGGGCGATCGCACTTGGATCACCGGCGAGTACCCAGGACGTGTATCCCCGACCCCAACATGGGATACAGTGAAGCAGCTGCGGGACATGACGGATCTCAAGATCATGCTCAAGGGGCTGATGATCGGCGAGGATGTCGAAAAGGCCGTCGAGGCTGGTGCCGATGCCGTGGTCGTCTCCAACCACGGCGCTCGGCAGCTCGATCACACCGGTTCGACGATTGAGGCCCTGCCGGAGTGTGTGAAGGCGGCTAGCGGCCGCATACCGGTATTGGTGGACGGCGGCTTCCGCCGCGGCACGGACGTGCTCAAGGCACTTGCCATGGGAGCAACGGCCGTAGGCGTCGCTCGCCCCTACCTATGGGGCCTTACATGTTTCGGCAGTGAGGGCGTCGCGCGTGTCCTGCACTTGCTCAAGACCGAGTTGGCGCTCGACATGGGCATGTCGGGCGTGGCCAACATAGAGGACATCGATGCGAGCTTGGTCCGCTCGCGGAATTGGTCGTACGAAGGAGGACTACAACTGTGACAAGAAGAGAATTCTCCGCTTCCTGCGGATCGGGTGTGGCTGCCCTGCTGGGAGCGACGCGGGCCATTGCGAACGCCGGAGGCTCCTATCCTGTCCGGCGCCGCAAGGGAGTCGAAGTCCTGTATCAGTCGCCCGACGGTCATCCTAACGGGCTGGAGGCCACGCCGGAGGGCCTCTGGGTCGGCGAACAAGTCACCGACCGGGCGTACTTGCTCGATTGGAAGACCGGCCATCCGCTCGCCAAGTACGAGACACAGTCATCGAACACCAGCGGAATTGCCGCGGGAGGCGGCTTTGTCTTCATGGGAGCCAACGGCCCTGCCCACAGGCGTCCCCGCCGCCCCCACGACGTCACCCAAGGCGGCCGCATCGTCAAGCTGGACGCCGAGACCGGACAGCACGTCTCCAACTACCAGACTCCCGACGGCGGAGGAGTGCATGGGATGTTGTGGGCCAAGGATGCGCTGTGGATCACCCAGTTCAATCCGCTGAAGGTAGTCAAGGCCGACGCCAACCTGAACACTTTTCACGATTTCGACTTGCCCCTAGGCCGACCCCACGGCCTCGGCTGGGATGGCGAGCATATCTGGTGCATGTTCTCTAACGACTACCTCGCGCTGAGGTTCGACATCCGCACCGGACGCATCCTCGAAGGCGTCGAACTCGACCGCGACGATCCGGACCCGCACGGCATGACTTGGTGGAACGGAGCGCTGTACTACTGCGATGCAGGCATCGCGCCCGGGCACAAGGACAACCTCAGCAAGCATGGCGGGGCGATCTGCCGCATTGAACTCTAGAGCGGTCGCGCCCGCTGCACTGCTGTTGTGCTCGGCATTCTCGCTCCCAGCGGCCGACAGCGCGATCGTCAAGCCGCCTGACGGAGCGTGGCTGCCCGGCACCTCCGTGCAGATCATTGCAAAAGGAGAATCTGCCAAGCTCCTGCTCGACGGCAATCCTATCGAGGCCGAACAACCGTTTCCGGGCGTCCATGCGGTAACTGCCGAGCTGCTACCCGGAACGCACAGCTTGCGCCTCGAATCGCCCGCAGGAGTGAGCGAGATCAGCTTCCATTCGGGCGGCGAGCCGCCGAGCGACGCCAGCGAGCAGTACGCAGACCACCCTCCCTCCCAAATCGCCTGCACGCACTGCCACGGCTTGAGCCGCCGCGGCCGGTTCCGGTTCAGCGGGGGCTGCCAGTCGTGCCATCCCAAGGAACCATTCATCAAGACCCACAGTCATGAACCGCATGAACTTGCGAGCTGTGGCATGTGCCATGACGCGCACGGGTCCGCAGCCGCCCAGTTGCTCCGACTACCTAAGGAGCAGGCCTGCAAACAGTGTCATAACTAGGTCTGGATTTCGTAAGCTTGAAGTCTCGTATAAATAGTGGTGTGCCGAACGCGTTCAGCCAAGTCTCAGGAAATCAGCCGGTGGATCGGCGTGATGCTCGGCCCAGGGATTGATAGCACGAGCACTGGCGATTCTGAAGCCGACCAAGTCTCTCGTAACGACCGTCATGCCGTGCGCGGTGTCCGTTGAGGCAATCAGCGCATCCCGTTCAGCCCGTAGGCACGGCACGTGCGATTGTGCCCATTTCAGAGCAACAGCTGAATCAGCGGGCGATCTTCTCGCTGGGAACTCGGCCAGGACATATCGGTCCATCCAAGCCCGTCGCGGCGTCCCCTGCTTGACGGCACGGAGGCCGATCTCCAACTCCATGAGGGTCAGTGTGGAGACGCAGGGTTCCGCAGCATCACTACCTCAAAACCATGCGACGACGCGGGCGTCGGCCTTACCATCGCCGAACCTGCGCAACTCGGAGATCACGTTCGTGTCCAGCAGATACATCAATCCAGATCGGGAAGAGGGGTTTCGATGCGGATACGCGGCAGATCGAAGTCGACATCGGCCAGACCGGGCATGGACAGCGCCTCCACAAGACTCCGACGCTGCCCCGCCAACCTCCGATACTCCTCGATACTGAGCGGCACATGCGCAGGCCTGCCCCGGTGGGTGGTGAAGACAGGCCCCGACTTCGCTGCCTCCCTGGCGTATCCGATTTGCTGCTTCAGTTCGCGGCTTGTTACGACCGTCACGGCATATGTGGTTTCCTCCAACCCGGTGACCGGCTACCTAGCGATAGAACAGGTCCACCAACGACATTGGAATAGCCGGAATGTAGGTGACGACCAGCAACACCAGCAGCAGCACTCCCACAAAGGCGACGTTGACCCTGCTCACCTCCCACACCTGCGCCTTGGCGATCGAGCAGGCCGTGAGCAGCACGCTGGCGACCGGAGGCGTCTGCTGTCCGATGCCGAGATTCAGTGTCAACACCAGCCCGAAGTGCACCGGATCAATGCCTGCTTGGTGCACCAGGGGCATCACCACCGGCACGACCAAGATAATCGCGGCAGCGGAGTGCAGAAAGAGGCCAACCAGCAGGAAAAAGACGTTCAGCAACAGCAGGATCACCCACTGGCTGTGGGTAAATGCCAGCAACTGCTCGGCGAACCGCTGGGGAACTTGGGCGGATGTCAAGTACTCGCCGAGCAGGGCCGAGGTGGACACCAGAAGCATCACTACCGCTGTTTGAATGCCGCCATCGACCACCGCCTTCCGCAAGGCCCGGAAATCCAGTTCGCGGTAGACCAGCCCGCCGATCACGGCGGCCGCCAGCACCGCCAACCCGGCCCCCTCGGTGGCCGTCACCCACCCGGAGAAGATTCCTCCCAAGATGATCACCGGCAGCAGCAAGGCCCACGCCGCGTCCTTGAACGCTCGCCCTAGCCGCTGCCATTGGAAGGCTGCCTCCGCTGGGAATCCGCGACGGACCGCCATGCGATATGCCGCTGCCATCAGGAGCAACCCGCCCAGCAGTCCAGGGATGATGCCTGCCACGAACAACTCCACGACCGACGCGCCCGCCATTACGGCATACAGGATCATCGGGATCGAGGGTGGGATGATCACGGCCAGAGTCGACGCCGACGACGTGACTGCCGCGGCGAACTCCTTCGTGTAGCCGGCCCGCTTCATCGAAGGGATCAGGACCGAGCCCAGCGCGGCTACGTCTGCCACGGCAGACCCGGAGATCTCGGCGAAGAAGAGCGACGTGCCTATCGTGACCATCGACAGGCCGCCTCGCACGAAGCCGATCAGCGCCGAGGTCAGGGCGATCAGCCGACGCGAAATGCCGCTGGCGTTCATGATGGACCCGGCCAAGATGAACAGAGGAACAGCAATCAAGGAGAACTTCACTGCCCCGTCGAAGAGCGTCAGCGGAACATTCGGTAAGTCCCGCAAGCCCGTCTCCAGCACCATCGCCACTATCGACGCCAGTCCCAGGGCAACTGCGATCGGCACGTCGGCCAGCACCAGAGCAAGCAGGCCGAGCAAGACCCATAACAGCGTCATGCGGCACGACTCCGCTGCCAGTCTTCAACGGCGACCACCAATTCGGCAACGATGAAGAGCACCGCTCCGACCGGAATGGCCGAATAGACGATCTGCGCCGGGAGCCAGGGAAGGCTGACGAGGAACGTGCCCCCGAGCACCGCCAGCAAGTCCATTCCCATCCACGCAGCGAGGGCAAAGAAGCCGATGATCGCTCCCTCGCGGAACACGCGCAGCGCGAGCCGAGCCGGCCGTGGCGCTCGGCGGACTAGATTCGGCAGACCGAGGTGGGCCCGATGCAGCGCGGCCAGAGCCGCTCCGTAGTAGGTGACCCAAGCGAGCAGGATCGCCGCCACCTCGTCGTACCAAACAAGCGAGTAACCGGCCTTTCGGCTGGCCACACCGACAACGACCAGCAGCGCCAAGGCAGCGATTATGCCGACAACAGTGACCTCGAGGAAGCGGCTCAAAGCCAGGCGCAGACGTTTGGCCACCAAGCGGCTAGTATCACTGTTCCGCCGAAGCGAGGGCAAGTGCCTTGGCCACCATCTCCCCGCCCCGCGGCACCTCGCGGGCGAACTTTTCGAAGAGCGGCCCGCCGGCGGCCAGGAACTGCTCGCGGTCGCATTCGTTGACCGCGATACCGGCGTGTCGGAGATCGGCTAGCAATCTCTCATCCAACACTTCGGCCTGCTCATAGACGAAAGCCTGGACCTCGCGGGCGGTCGAGGACAAGATCTCTCGCACGGGCTCGGGAAAAGACTGCCAGCGCTCCCGGCCGGCCAGGAGAAACGCCGGGGTGTACACGTGGGAGGATATCGTGAGAAACTTCTGGACCTCGTGAAACTTCTGGCTGTGGATCTGGCTCAATGGGTTCTCTTGGCCATCGATGACCCCGGTCTGCAGGGCGATGAATGTCTCGGATAGCGACATCGGGGTCGGGTTGGCACCGAAGATCTGGAACAGCCGCACTCGCCAGCGGCCGCGGGGCGTCCGTAGCTTGATTCCGCGCAGGTCATCGGGGCCGTCGATCGGACGGATGTCATTGGTGATGTGCCTGAAACCGTTCTCCCAAACAGCCAGCAACTCATACCCGCGAGCGGCGGCGTCGGGAGCAAGGCGTGGCCATATTAACTCCTGCTCGATCCGCCGCATGTGCTCGCGGTCCCGCACCAAGTACGGCATTTCGAACAGGCCGAAGGAGGCTACGGCCGACGACATGATCGTAGACGGCATCGAGAAATCCACGGTGCCAAGCTTGAGCTTGATCAACAGCGTCTCGTCGTCGCCCAACTGGCTGGAGCCGAACACTGTGACCCGCCCCAGATCGCCCAAGCGCTGATTCGCGCGCTCGGCGAATTCCTCCGCCGAAACTGCCGTCAACGAGCCGGGCGAGGCAACGTGCCCGAGACGCAGGTCAAGTTGACTCCGCTCTCCTGCGCAAGCCGCCGACAGGACGGCCCACGCCGCAAATGCGTAAAGCGACCGTCTCACACCGGCATCTTGCGACCGGCGTATTTGCGGCCCTTAGCCATGGCCGCTTCGCTCGCACCGGCACCGATTCGAACGCCTTCATCGAACATCTCGGTAACGTCGTGCTCTCGGACAGTATTCAAGAATGCCAAGCCGTTCTTCTTGCATGCGTTGAGCACGGTCGCACGGGCCTCCCGCATACGGGGATGCAGGGATCGGTTCGGTCCGTGGCCGTCGGGCAGGCCGAGGGAAAGCGCCATGTCGCCCGGCCCCCACTCGGCAAAGCCAATGCCGGGAACGGCCGCGACGTTGTCAGCATTCGCCAGGGCGTGCTTGTCCTCGATCTTCAGGCCGAGCAAGAACTCGCCGTTTGGGTTGAGCGGCCATGGATCGGCCTTGCTGATGTACTCTTCGCGAGACACCCCCCAGATCTCCGATGGAAAGCCCTGGCTGCCATTGCCGAGCAGGCCTTCGCCGAGTTCGGGCACGACAGGCTCGGCGTTGGGGTAACGCGCCGCGCGGACCATCCACTTGATCGCATCGGCGTCGCGAGCGTGGCACAGTAGGATCCCGTGAACGCCGCAAAGCAAGGTCTGCTGAACGACCCAGAAATTGGCGCGCATGTGCATCTCGTCAATCCCGATGACGGGAAGCGTCGCGATGACCGCGGGCGTCCGGTGCCCGCTACGCGTCGGACCTGCATCGACCAAGCCCTGCATGAAGCCTCGCAAGGCGCTGAAATCTAGGGCGCCATGCTCCATCTCATAGTTGATGTAGTCGTATTGCGTCGCGGCGGCCTGCTTGCCCTCTTCGTATCCGCCGCCTCCGCCGGTGTAGAAGATCATCTGGTCCGCTTCGAGAAGCTCGATGGCCCTGTTGATCCGACGTGGCGTCTTGGCAGGGCCCGAGGCTGCAGCAGCGGCGCCAGCGGCCAATAGCGGGGAAGCGAGAAATTGTTTCCGGGTCATAGCGGCACGATAGCGAGCCAAGCGCCTCCCCGTCAACAATCCTCCAGCATTACTTGCAAAGAAACGCCGATTTCAGAACGCAGTGCGGCCTCGGCGAAAAAGTGTCGACAGCCGGCTGGTAAGGAATGGTCGGGGCGCCGAGATTTGAACTCGGGACCTCTTGCTCCCGAAGCAAGCGCGCTACCAGGCTGCGCTACGCCCCGACTGAACTCTCAGTCTAGCCCAATCGACCGCGGGCTGTCAGTGGGTCCTAACCGGCGGGTTCAATCCAATCTGCGGTCTACGCAGTCGCTCTCAGAACGGTGCGTCAGGCCCCGCTCAGGCTTCCGCCGAGTCCGTCGGCCCGGCCTCGTCGCCATCTCTTGACGAGTCGCCAGGCAGCTTGATCTCCTCGACGAGATCACGGCCCTTCTCGTAAAGCTCACGCCCGAACTGCGTCGCCTGCTTCTTTTGTTCGGAAGCGAACTCGCGCCCCTTCGAGGCGGCTTCGGCAAGCTGCTGGCGTGTCTCCCTCCCGGATTTTGGCGCAAACAGGATCGCGCCCGCGATCCCCACCGTCACTCCGGCCACAAACCACGCGAAATTGCCCTCGTTTCGATGTTTGGCCATGGTCGATCTACCTAAGGCTATTGTAGAACACTATCGGTGGTTCCGTTTCGACGGGCAGCCGAGCAGGATGCCGGTTGTTCGATCCGACCGCCGCGGACCGTGTGCTTATGAACCACCGGGCCCGAACTATGCGGTGGAGGCTTCGATCGAGCGCCGAGCACGCGGGGCTCGGTCGATCCAAACCGGCCCAACGCCTATTCGCAGACTACGCCGTCGCCGTCGCCGTCCCTCATATACGGGTAGGCGGGGTGCCCCCGCCGCACCGGAGCGATGCCGTGCGCCCTCGCTTCGGCGCAGGTAATGCGACCGTTCCCGTTGTCGTCCCACTGAGCTAGTGCAGCGCTGCCCGAAGGCTTGCTCAGAGCCTTGGTGGCGGATCCGTCAGAAACCTCGCCGCGCCCGTACTTGACCATCGCGGTCGAGTCGCAGGCAGATAGCACCTGATCCAACGCGTCCGCTTCGCGCCGGTCTATGGTGAGGCGGTACCGCCGCCGCACCTCAACGACCCGCGCCGCGAACCAGCAGCGGTTTCTCTCAGGCAGCCACTCCGCCGCGTCTCGGGCAACCTTTTGACCCCTGTTCACCGAGGGACTGGCCAGAGTCAGGTTGAGCAGGTCGTTTGCGAAACGGCGCCGAGTCGCGAGATCCGCAGCGCACAGGCCGCTGTCGTGCGCCTCGGACCGGGCCACCATGTGCTCAATGTCGGTCTCGCGCTGCGTGGAGAACCATTGGCCCGTGTACGGGCTGTAGACTCCGCCGTGGTCAGCGACGATGCGGTCTTCCACCGACCGCGAATACCGATAGTCGTCTGGATCGTAGCGTGAACAGCGCCGCTCCGGCTCGACCCTCAGGCCACGCCATGTCGACTGCGCGTTCAGCGAGTTGGAAACGGTGACAAGAACAGCCATCACGACAAGTCCAAGCTTGATCACGACTCGACCGTTATCTCCGTGCATAAGCGTGTTCCCTACATTCTCCTCGCGGGCTGGATTAGAAGTTGCGGGCTGCCAGATCCAACGGGTCACGGCGTTCCTGGTGGAAGCCCGCCGCTTTCGGCCACGCGGGCATGCTCCGCAGCACCGGTGACGCCGGCTGCGTCGCCGAGCTCTGACGGAACAACTCGCAATTGATCGCGCGACGTTGCAGGCAAGATCGCGCTCGCTGCAGACATCAACGCAGGTTCGAACAGGCCGAGCCGGTGGCTCACCGAACCGCCGATCACGACAACGTGCGGATCCAACACACAGCACAACGTTCCGATAGCCGTCCCAACGACTGTTCCGAACCCCTCCCAAGCCTTGATGGCAGAGGCATCCCCTTGCTCGGCCAGCTCACCCACCCGCTTGGCGGTGATGGAGTCAGACTGCGTTAGGCCGGAGTGAGTCAGGTACTGCTGCACGACACCGTTCCCCGAACCGGCCGTGTCGAAGTCCGATCCACCCAGCGGACAGTACGCCACCTCCCCGGCGTTGTTGGTCGCACCGGAGTAGATGCGCCCGCCGATCGAGATTCCGCAACCGAAGCCGGTTCCCAGCGTGACCCCGACCACGATCTCACGGCCGCGGCCGGCCCCGTAGACCGCCTCGCCCAGAGCAAAGCAAGCCGCGTCGTTCTCGAGATGGAAGGGAGCGCCAAACTGCTGGAGGCAGAACCTGCCGATGTCGAATCCCACGAGGTTGGGGAGAGAATCGCCATCTTGGAGGAGCTGATTCTCTAAGTCGAGCGGGCCGGAACTGCCCATGCCTACAGCTACGGGTGATCCGGTCACTTGCGCTTCCAGCTTGGCTTGCTTCACGACGCGCTTTAGGTTCATGAGCGTCACGGCGGGTTTCAGGCTCGCCATCGTGGGCAGCCGTGCGATCTTGCCGAGCCGATTGCCGGCAGGGTCGAAGGCGGCAGCCGCAATCTTGGTGCCGCCCAGATCGATGCCAACCAGGAACCTCTTAGCCATTGCGAAATGGGCAGCGCCAGAAGATCCTCCCGAATCTGCCCCCATTCATTCTTCGCGATCCGCCCCGTCGGGTCGCCAATTGCCGCAACGCGCCATCTTGCGCCTAGCAAGCCTTCAGAACTAGACCATATTCAGCCTAGCCAATCGTTCGGCACGGTCCGCTCGGGCGTGTCGATGGGTGCGCAATATCCCATTGAAGGAACCCTGCAGGGGGCCTGCCAGATCCCCAGCCGTGGGTCCCAGCGCCGGAGCGTCCGAACTCGCCATTGCAATCTCGCCGTATTCGTCTCAAGATGGGAAGCTTGCAATGGCCAAGCCACGTATGTGCCCGCATTGCCGGGCGTTCGTAGACAGCAGCGACAAGATCTGCCCCTACTGCGAGCACGAGATGCCGATGACAGCTGGCCGTCGGCTGGTCAGGGAAGAGCGGATCCGGAATGCGGGTGCGCAGGTGAGTTTCACGACAAAGCTGCTCCTGCTCGTCAACGCCAGCTTGTTCGTAGTGTCGTGGGTGCTGACTGTCCGCTTCACCGGCGAGATGAATTTTCTCGGTGGGATTGATGGCCAGGTTCTGCTATTGCTTGGAGGCAAGTACCGCTTGTCGATCTTGCTCCACGGAGAGTGGTGGCGCTTGGTTACCGCCAATTTCCTCCACGGAGGCCTGATGCACATCGCGTTCAACTCGATGTCGCTGTTCAACTTGGGCACGGTTGCCGAAGAGGTCTTCGGCACGGCGCGCTATGTCTCGCTGTATCTGGTCACCGGCATCTGTGGATTCGTGGCCAGCATGATGTGGTCCAACTCGCTGTCGATCGGAGCCTCGGCTTCGATCTGTGGGCTGATCGGGGCCATGTACGCTTATGGCCGCATCAGCTTCAACTCGGACTTGCAGTCCGTCGGCAAGCGCTGGATCCTGTTCATCGCCATCTTCGGATTCCTGTTCCCGGCAATCGACAACGCCGCCCACTTCGGCGGACTTGTGTCGGGATTCGGCTTCACCTACCTGTGCGGCACTCCGGGCCATGACCGCGACAAAGAGGCCATTTGGCGCGGCATAGCCCTTGCGGCCGTGGCCACCACGTTGGTGGCGTTCTTCTTCGCCTACCGCAACTTCGCGCTTGCCACCGGCTAGGCGCGGCAGCCCGCCCGGCGGTCACGCCGACAGTTCAGATCCGGCCGCGACGCCTTCCAGCGCCCGCGTGAGAATGTCCGGCTCATGGCCGTTGACGATCGAGACGCGCTCAATGCCGCCGGTCAGCGCAGAGACGGCGGCTCTCAGCTTCGCTTCCATCCCGCCCTTTGCCACGCCCTCTGTGATGAGGGACTCGGCTTCGCTCGCAGACAGTTTCGGAATCGTCTCGCCACGCCTGTCCAGCACTCCACCGACGTCTGTCAAGAAAACAACCTGGTCCGCCGCAAGGCCAGTGGCGCAGGCCGCGGCCATCTGGTCCGCATTGACGTTGAAGATCGCGCCGTCGGCTCCTCCGGCAATGCAGGCTACGGCCGGCAGGAACCCGCGATCGGTCAATGTGTCGAGCAATTCGGGGTCGACCCGCTCAACTTTGCCGACCAAGCCCAGTTCAGGCGCGAGCTGGGAGGCCTGGACGGTCCCCGCGTCGATTCCTGTCAGTCCGACCGCACGGGCGCCCGCTCCTTGCAGCTCGGCCACGAGCTGGCGGTTGACCGATCCCGCCAGCACGCGTAGCACGGCATCCATGATCTCCGGGGGCGTGACGCGCAACCCGCGGCGAAACTCGCTTTCATGGTCCAGCCCCGCCAAGTAGCGGCTGAGGCGCTTCCCTCCCCCGTGAACCACCACCAAGCGGTGCCCAGCTCGCCGCAGACGGGTTAGTTGGCGAGCTAACGAAGAACGGCTCTCGTCCGATTCCAGCAGTGTGCCGCCCAGCTTGACGAGCAACTTCATTGCGGCGCCTCGTCGAGCAGGCCGTCCGTCTCGCCGGACCCCAGGAGCAGGTTCATGTTCTGCACGGCTTGCCCCGCGGCGCCCTTGACGAGGTTGTCGATGGCGGCGACGATCACCACGCGGCGGCTCTCGGGGTGGACCTGAAAGCCGATGTCGCAGAAGTTTGTGCCGCGCACGCTGCGAATATCTGGCAGACGGCCTTCCGGATAAACGCGCACGAATGGCTCGTCGGCATAGTACTTGTCAAACGTCGCGCGCAGGTCCTCCCACCCGATCTGCTCGGCAGCCCGCACGTAGATCGTTTCCAAGATGCCGCGATGGATAGGCAGCAGCTGTGCGGTGAAGCTCAGCTCGTATTCGTCCACATCCGTGGTGTGCAAGATCTCAGGCACGTGGCGGTGGTTCAGGACGCTGTAGGCCGAGAGGTTCTCCGTCACTTCGCAGAAGTGGGTCTTCAGCGACGGGCTCCTGCCAGCGCCGCTGACTCCGGACTTGGCATCGCAGATCACGCCCGCCGATCGGTCGAGCACCGCCTCCACGATGAGGGGTCGAAGGGCTAGGTTGACTGCAGTCGGATAGCAGCCCGGGTTTGCCACCAAACGAGAAATCTTGACGATCTCGCGGAAGAACTCGGGCAGTCCGTAGGCCGCTTCGCTGAGTAATTCCGGGCAGCTGTGCTCGACCTTGTACCAGCGTTGGTAGTTGGCCGTGGTGCGCAGGCGAAAGGCCGCGCTGAGGTCGATGCAACGCATGCCCGCCTCCAAGACCTGCGGCGCGGCTTCCATCGCGACGTCCAATGACGTGGCGAGGAATACGATCTCGACCCCTTCTCCGGCCAGAGCGGCCATCTCGAACGGGATGCGCGGGGTGTCCTCGCCGACGGGCAACTCCGAATCGGCGACGGGCCGGTGCTCGAGCAACACCGGTTCCGCGCACGGATGGGTCTTCAAAATGCGGAGCAATTCGGCCCCGCTGTAGCCGGTGAAACCAGCAATTCCAACACGCGTCCGCCCAGCCATCACGAACCAGCCTTACTTGTCTGATGTTAGCGAGATTGCCGAGACCGGCCCGTCGCCAGCGCCGAAAGGGCCGAACCGACTATGCCCCGGGGCCTAGACGTCGCAGAGCCGGACTGCCTGCGCGAGCGAGTCCAGGGGGTCCCGGGTAGGCATGAATTCGTGGCCCACATAGCCCTGGTATCCAGACTCCGCAAGGGCCTCCATCACCGAGGGGTAGTGGATCTCCTGCTTGAGGTGGAGTTCGTTGCGCCCCGGATTGCCGGCCGTATGGATGTGACCGATCAGATCAGCCATGTCGCGGATGCGCCGGATCACGTCTCCGTTCATGATCTGGACGTGATAGATGTCGAAGAGCAGCTTCGCCCGAGGCGATCCGACTTCTCGGATAATGTCCGCGCAGTACTCGATGTCGTCGCCTTGGTAGCCCGGGTGCCCCTTCATGGGATGTGTGTCATCCCTCGTGTTGAGCATCTCCAAGCAGACCGTGACGCCCTTTTCCTCGCCGTAGGCTGCTAGTTGCTTCAGCCCCGCTACGGTGTTGCGCGCACCCTCTTCCAGAGAGATCTCGCCACTCTGCGGATCCTCGGCATCGTTCCACTTATAGCCGTTAAACGCGATCACGCTCGGAATGCCCTCCTGCGAGCAAGCATCCATCACCTCTTTGGTGGTCTCGATGACGCTGGCCTGGTAGCGCGGGTTGTTAAGGCCCTTCATGAATGGCGGGGCCGGCATGCCGTTTCCGGCGATGGCGCAGGTCAACCCGTGCTTGCGCACTGTCGGCCACTGTTCGGGCGAAAGCAGCTCGACGCTCTGTAGGCCCAAGTCAGCGGCGTGCCCGGCAAGCGTCTCTAGGTCCCAAGCCCACTCGGAGCCCTCGAATGGCCACAGACAAACCGAATGGCGGATGCGACCGTTGACCGCCTTCGTCCAAGCCTCCTCGGAATCCTCGGAAGCGCCGGTCGTGCAGGCAGCAAGGGTGGTAGCTGCGGCGGCGCTACCGTAGCCCAACACGCTCCGACGGGTAGGTTGCTGTGCGGAATCAGAGTGGTACATGGTCACAAGCTCCTTTGCTTTGAGCAGTGCTCGTTAAGGGTTCGATCTTCCGTCAGTCTGGCCCGAAAGCCGCCCAGATTGCAAGGGCGGCCACCCGCCTTGAGGGCTCTGAACGGGGCCGGACAGTCCCGCCAGAGCTTGGCGGGTGGCGCTTTCAGGGGAATACGGTGACAGCGACATGCGGAGCCATCCTTGGGCTCACCGCCCTTTGAAAGAGGCCCGCCGGTTTGTGCGATAGATATACATGTGAGAGCGCGCATTGATCTCGACGACGCGATCGTCCGCGAGATCGATGCCATCGCCGGACCGCGGCGTCGCAGCGCTTTTGTGCGGAAAGCGGTCACAGAGGCGGTTGAGCGGCACCGTCGCACGAAGCACCTGCGCGAGGTGGCCGGCCTGCTTCGCGACAGCGAACACGACTGGGATGATGACCCAGCCGACTGGGTGAGCCGCCAGCGCGGTGGCGACCCCCGGCGCGTTGGATGAGCAGATTCCTCTCTAGCTAGCGAGGCTCCCGAGCGACGGTGATGCGATTCAGCGGCACATCCCCAAGAATCTGGCGCTGACCGCTGGGCCACTCGATCTCGACTGATACCGGCTGGTCCGTGTCGCCGAGCCCGAAATGCACTGGCCGCAACGCCGACGAGGCATAGCCCGCTGCGCTCTTTACCCAGCGAGTCTGCCCGTCCACGCGAACCCTTGCCCCAAGGGCGTCACGCCCTGACCGCTCGCCGACGAGTTGCAGGGAGAGCCAGGCATGCGGGGGCTCAGAGACGTTCTGAAACAGGTGCGCCGGCTTACCTAGTGCGCTGACGACGACATCCAAGCGACCGTCGGCGTCGAAGTCCGCTACCGCTGCTCCGCGATGGGTGCCGGCTCTGCCGACCTCCATGGCCTCGCCAAAGCGCCCGCCGAGATTTCGGAACACCGTGTTGGGCTGTCGATAGACGAATGGCTCGAAGTCTTCTACCAGATCGTTGACATGGGAGTTAGCCGTGAACAAATCCAGCCGGCCGTCATTGTCGAAGTCCGCGAACACGTTGCCCCAGCCTGCGTAGGCTCGCGAGGCCTTGGCCAGCCCGGAGGCTACGGTCGCATCGCGAAAAGACCCGCCAGCACCACCGCGAAACAGTGGGAATGTCTCGTTGCTGAGTGCCGTCACCGACAGGTCTGCGAAGCCATCGTTATCGTAGTCGCCGACGTCCACCCCCATCGAAGCAACCGGGCGCCCGTGGTCAAGCAGCGCCGTGCCTGCCAGCAGGGCATCCTCGGTGAATCTGCCGTCATCTTGGTTCAAGAACAGGAAATTCGGCAGATTGTCGTTGGTCACGAAGACGTCCACGCGACCGTTGGCGTCGAAATCGGCGAATGTCGCACTCATCCCGCGTCCCTCGAACTCTCTTAGGCCTACGCGCTCGCCGATCGGCTCGAACCTGCCCGCACCGAGGTTGCGGTAGAGGCGATTCGCGATGGGAGTCAGGTACTTCGGATGGCAATAGACCCTCAAGCCGCGATCCCTGTCCCCGCAATAGCGGTCGAAGTCGGGCGTCCAGTCGGCGTAGTTGACCACGAACAGATCTGCGCGCCCGTCGTCGTCGTAATGGAACCACCCCGCCGCCACGGCCCACTCCCCGCTGGAAATCCCCGACCTCGCCGTGATGTCCTCAAATGTGCCGTCCCCAAGATTGCGGTAGAGGGTGTTCTGGAAAACGCCGGCTACGAATAGGTCGGCATGCCCATCGTTGTCAAAGTCAGCTGCCGCTACCCCCATGGAGTAGCCGCTGCCCGCGACTCCGGCAGCCTCGGTGACATCCTCGAATCGCATATCCCCGAGATTGCGGAAGAGCCGGTTCGAGTACTCCGAAAAATCCTTGCGCATGCTCTCCCCGGCTGCGCCGTTTGTGAAATAGATGTCCTGGAGGCCGTCGCCATCGAAGTCGAAGACCGCCAGCCCGCCCGCCATCGTTTCGATCATGCGCTTGCGCTCGGTCGGGGCGTGGCGCAACGTAAAGTCCACACCGGAGTCCTCCGTGGCCGGCCGGAAGCGAATCTGGGCAGGAACATTCGCCGCCTGGCACAGCAAGGCCAGTGGCACCAGCAAAGAGGCACCTCTAGACGGAAGCATCGCCAAGTTCAAGCTTAGTGGTTCGACGTTTCGCACCGAGGCTCTCGCGTAAAGGGTGAGCGAGCCCGGACCCGCCCCTCTGGCGGTTACGTGGGCCCTTTAGGCCAAGATGTCAGATTCTTCCGAGTATTTTTCCAATCCCCGAAGTACCGGATTTCGGGCAATCGCTCTGCCGTCTTGCGCATTCATGGTCACTTGTCACCAATCGCCCAGACGAAGTTCTCGGTGCGGATGTACAAGCGTCCGTTGGACACTGCCATCGATGCTTGCGTGTGCTCGTCCAGGCGGTTACGAGTTAGCTCCTTGAATTCACGACCTGCCCGAATCACAGTGGTCTCTCCCTCCTCCGAGAGGAAATAGATTCGTCCGTCGGCGAGGACAGGGGACGCCCAATGCGTTCCGCCGACGCGCTCCTGCCAAATGACTGCGCCGGTTCTTGCATCCATGCAGGTAGCCACGCCATTCTCGTGAATGTTATAGAGCAGGCCAGCGTGATAGATCATCGACGGAATATGCGATGCGGAGCGCGTTTGTTCCCAAGTCACCGTACCGCCCGGAGCTACGGCGCGAATTGCGGTCGCCTCGAAGCCCGAGATGGAGTAAGCCAGGCCGCCTCCGATAACGATCGAGGGCACCACGCCCTCGCCTTGGGCGTACACGGACCAGAGCCGCTCGCCAGTGTCCGGGTTGAACCCCTGGATCACGTCGCCTGCTGCTGAGACGAGCTGCATCTTTCCATCGACCTGCATGAGGTTGGGAGTCACGTGAGCCAGCCGGGAAGGCCCTCGCTTGCCTTCCCAAACGAGTTCGCCGGTCTCTTTCTCGAGCGCCCAGAGGGCGGCCCCCTCCCAGGGAACTTTCCAGCCGATCTTCTCCGCGCGCCCCGTACGGCTGGAAGGATCGAACGCCATGATGAGCAGGTTCTCGTAGAGGATCGGTGAAGCCCCGAGGCCATGCTCGGAGAAGAAATCGAATTCTCGATTCCGCCACAGCACGTTGCCGTCGAAATCCAGGGCCGCAATGCTGCCGTCGGCAAACACCGCGAAAACGCTCTGGCCATCGGTGACAGGTGTCGGCGAGGCGTAGGAATTCTGCCGCCTCTTCATCAGCGTCTGCTGATCGAAGACGTGCGTGTCCCACAGGATCCGCCCGGTCCGGGCGTCGATTGACAGCACGTGACAGGACGAGCCGCCGTCTACAGCGGTCGTCAGAAAGATCCGGTTTCCCCAGATGATCGGCGACGACCACGCGCTTCCGGGAATTGGCGTCTTCCAAAACACGTTATTGTCCCGTGCCCAGTGCAGCGGGAGTTCAACTTCCGACGAGACTCCTTGGCGTGTCGGGCCTCGAAAGCCAGGCCAGTTCTCCGCCGAAGCGACCGAGACAAAGCACAGCGTCAGTACAGCCAGTCGGGAGATCCAAACCATGGGCACGAGGGTATCAGGGTTCACTGGGTGGGTCATTGCAGCGTTCTGGGGCCGATCGATTCAATGCGGCAGTCCACCCGAGTGCGGCCATCCTCGAGCGCTCATGAAGCCTTGCCTCGGTCGGATGCGGATCTTGGTCACTCCCCAGTGGCTCCGGTCCCAGCGGCAACCGCGAATCAGACGACGGACTGAAGTCCTTGCCTCACGAGCTCTCCGGCTGGTGGCCGGGTAGTATGGTCATCGCGATGGCAAGCGGGAGAACCAGCGTGACTCGACGAGACGCCCTCAAGCTGCTGGGGACGGCCCCTGCGGCCAGCCTGGCTGCCGAGCGCCGACCGAACTTCATCTTCATCTTCTGTGACGACCTTGGCTGGGGTGACCTTCCGGTTTACGGGCACCGAAACGTCGATGCCCACGGAGGGTGGATCGTTCGCGGCGAACTCAAGACTCCGCATATCGACCGCATGGCCAGGGAGGGGACTCTGTTCACCCAGTTCTATGTCGCCTCCGGAGTGTGCTCACCGAGCAGAGCCGCCATCATGACCGGTAGGTTCCCGGGCGAAGTCGGCATCCACGACTACCTGGCCAGCGAGGAAATGAACGAGCGAAGAGGCTGTGTGAACTACCTTGACCCCGAGATTCCCACGGTGACCCGCCTGCTCAGGGATGCGGGCTACTCCACCGCGCATTTCGGGAAATGGCACCTTGGCGGTCGTACTGGAGCGCCCCCACCGCAGGAATATGGCATCGATCTTTATGATGCCTGCCGCTCCGGACCCGGGGGTCGCGCAACTTCAAGCAGCCAGATCGCCGATGCGACGATCGCATTCATGGAGCGACACAAGGACGCTCCCTTCTACATCAACGCTTGGCTCTATGATCCGCATTCGCCTCTCCATCCAACAGAAGAGATGCTGGCGGAGTACAAGGATCTCACGCCCCGCTGGGGCGAGAACTACGGGGCGCTGCAGGTGTGGTATTCGGTCCTGACCTATATGGACAAACAGATCGGCCGCATACTGGACCGCTTGGATCAGTTGGGCCTCAGCGAGAACACAGTGGTGGTCTTCTCGAGCGACAACGGCCCGGAATCCGGCCTGATCCCGTTTGTCTCGCACTACGGCAACGCCTCCTCCTCAGGACCGTTTCGCGGCCTGAAGCGGAGTCTGTACGAGGGCGGGATACGAGAGCCATTCATCGTGCGCTGGAGAGGCCACACGCCGACGAATGCGGTGAATCGAGAGACTGTATTCGGCGGAGTCGACTGGCTGCCGACCGTTTTGCAGCTCGCCAACGTCGATGTCCCGCCGAACGTTCGTGGGGAGTCTCTCGCGGACTCGATCCGCGGGGAACCCGTTGCCCGCTCCGGGCCTTTGATGTGGGAGAACCGTTTCCCGGTCTACGGACACGTTCTGGATAAGAGCCCGATGCTCGCGATCCGGAGCGGCAGATGGAAGCTGCTGATGAATCCTGACCGCAGCCGGATCGAACTCTACGACATTCTCCGGGACCCGAGCGAAGTGCATAACTTCGCTTCCCGAGAGCCGAACATTGTTCGGCGTCTGTCCAGGGAACTCCTGGCCTGGCACAAGACGCTGCCACCCGGCCCCATCGACCCCGGTGCCGGAAGAGCGGACTACCCATGGCCGAGAAGCCCGAGGTAGTCGGAGCTTGGCCTTGTCGGGGATCGGCCAATATCTGGGGCATGCGCTTCTTCGCAATCGCACTTCCTTGTCCAGCCCTTACCTATGGCGGTCATGGCGCCGATCACCCCTCCGCTTCGTTCGCGAATGACTAGGTTGAGGCGCGGGTGTACCCTCCGGATCCGGAAAACGGGTACTGCAAGGGGACGCGCTTCGATTGGTACGCGGCGATCTATAGCCTGAAGTAGCCAGACACAACTACTTTGGCGAGTGGCAGGAATCCGACGATCCTTACCTCCACGACCGCATAACTGGACCGGTCGAGGAGTACCGCTGCAACAACAAGGGACTAGGCTATGACGACGGCGAGGAGCGCTTCCGGCGCATCGGAGTGGGTCCTGTCGAGAACCCGGAGGAAGAAGACTACCGCTGGCGACACAGCCACAAGGTCGTCGATCCGGGCGAATGGACGATCCGGCGAGGGGCGAACTGGATTGAATTCATCCAGGATGTTGCCGAACCCACACTTGGCTAGGAGCACGGTCTGACAAAGCGCCTGACTCTGACGCCAGGCCAATCGATCTCGACTGCTATGGGCTGGTCGGAGTCCCCTAGCCCGAAATGCACCGGCCGCAACGCTGATGAGGGATAGCCCGCGGCGCTCTTCACCCAACGGGTCTGTCCCTCCACGCGAACCCTCGCACCAAGGGCGTCGCGCCCTGATCGCTCGCCGATCAGTTGCAGGGCGAGCCAAGCGTGTGATGGCTCGGAGACGTTTCGAAAGAGCTGCGCCGGCTCGCCCAACGCGCTGGCCACGGCATCCAGGCGACCGTCGGCGTCAAAGTCTGCGACCGCTGCTCCGCGGTGGGCTCCGACAGTGCCGATCTCCGCGTCCTCGTCGAAGTCGAATACTGCCAGCCCGCCCGCCATCGTTTCGACCATGCGCTTCCGCTCGGTCGGGGCGTGGCGCAACGTGAAGCCCACGCCAGAGTCCTCAGTGGCCGGTCGGAAGCGAATCTGGGCCGGAACACTCGCCGCCTGGCACAGCAAGGCCACTGGCACCAACAAAGAGGCACCCTTGGACGGAAGCATCGCCAACTTCAAACTTAGTGGCTTGGCGAGTCGGACTGAGGCCACTACGTGCAGTGTTAACGAACCCGGGCACACCGTTGCAACGGGCCCTGAAATCGCCAATCGGTTCTATCCGATTTCCTTCCAATGACTTACGTGCAGATTTGACAATCCCTTAACTTTGTGCGAGAGTTTAGCTCACTGGTGCTCGCGCCTGTCAGGGCGAAATGCACGATGAGACAGGGGTCAGAAATATTGGCGGTTGAGAGCGCGAGCTCGGCGGCCAAACACTTGAACGGAGGATTCACGAATGATGAAGCAAGCCTCTAGCTTGTGCGCTATTGCCGTGGTCACTACGGCGTTGGTGCTAAGCTCGGCGGCGCCCGCCTCAGCGCAGGTGCTGTACGGCTCAATCGTAGGGACCGTCTCGGACGGAACCGGCGCTGTCGTTCCCGGCGCCAGTGTCAGCGCAGTAAACGTTGGCACGGGCTTCGAACTGACCGCCTCGACAGGCGGCGACGGACTGTTCCGGCTGGTAAACGTGCCCATCGGATCCTACGACGTGGAGATCACGTCGGATGGATTCCGCACTCACACCGAGACCGGCGTCAATGTCACGGCGAATGCCGTATCACAAGTCGATGTCGGCTTGGTCCTAGGCCAAGTGACGGAACAAGTCACGGTCGAGGCCTCGGCAGCGCAGTTGCAGACACAGAAGGCGGACACTCGTTCGGAGATCACTCAAAGAGCGATCACGAACTTCCCGCTGCCCAACTTCCGCAACTATCAGAGCTTGGTCAACCTAGTGCCCGGCGCAACGCCGGCGAGGTTCCAGAACTCGATCCTCGACACTCCCGCGCGCGCCCTCAGCACGAACGTCAACGGCACGAATCGAAATAACAACGTAACCCGCATCGATGGTGCCGCCAGCATCAACGTCTGGCTGCCCCACCACGCCGGCTACATCGCCCCGGCTGAGACGATCGAGACGGTGAGCATCACGACCGGCTCGGGCGAGGCCGAGCAGGGGCTGTCGGGCGGGGCGTCGACAACGGTGATCACCAAGTCGGGCACCAACGAGTTGCATGGCTCCGTGTTCTTGTTCCATGACAACGACAGCCTGCGAGCGAGGAACTTCTTTGCCGCAGACAAGCCCACCAGCCACTTCAACAACTTCGGCGGCACGATCGGCGGTCCGATCGTCAAGAACCGCTTCTTCTACTTCTTCAGCTACGACAACACGACCCAAGCGATTTCGGGCGTCCGCACGGGCGACGAGGTGCCGACCATGGACCAGCGGATGGGCGATTTCAGCGCCTACGGCGACGACCTCTACAACCCGTACACGGGCAATCCCGACGGCACCGGCAGGGAGCTTTTCCCCAACAAGATGATTCCTGGCAGCCTGCAGAGCCCGATCTCCCGGCTGGTCCAGACGTACATCCCGGAGCCCAACCAGCCCGGCACGAACAACAACTTCCATTCTTCAGATTCCCCACCGTTCGACCGTGCATACTACGACAGCAAGATCAATTTCACGGTCAACGACAAGTACTCCCTGTGGGCCAAGCACGGCTTCATGGACGCGCCGGTCTCAGGCAACCCGATCTTCGGCGACGCAGGCGGACCGGCTCCGGGCGGCAGTCCGGGCAATGCAGAGACGTACGTGAACCTGGGAACATTCGGCCACACCTACACGTTCTCGCCGACATTCCTCTACGACGGCGTCGTCGGATACTGGCGGCAGGATCAGTTCGTCAACCCCACCGACCTAGGCAGGGACTTCGGCCTTGGAATCCCGGGGCTCGGCGGGCCCGATCCGCGCCAGCTCGGCTTCCCGCGGATCCAGCCCGGACCCTACACCCGCCTGGGCGCTCCCGGGTGGCAGCCGCTCGACCGCGTCGAGGAGAACTACACGACGAGCCAGAACTTCACTTGGATCAAGAACACGCACCAGATCCGCTTCGGATTTGACGGCATCTTGCTGAAGCTGGCGCACTGGCAGCCCGAGTTGGGTGGCGGCCCGCGCGGTGTGATCGACTTCAGCGGCGATGTCACCTCGCTCAAGGGCGGGGCCGCTCCCGGGCAGTTCAACCACTACGCGGCCTTCCTGCTCGGCGAGAGCTCGCGCATGCGCAAGGCGATCCAGCACGTGCTGGCAACCGGAGCCGAATGGCAGTTCGCCGGCTACATCACTGACAGGTGGCAGGTTTCGCCCAACGTGACACTCAATCTGGGCCTGCGCTACGAGTACTATCCTCTGATGACGCGTGCCCGAGGCAAGGGCATCGAGCGCTACGACCCCAACACCAACTTGATGTACCTTGGTGGTCGCGGCACCGTGCCCAAGAACGCCGGAATCGAAGTCAGTGCCGGTCTGTTCTCGCCGCGCGCGGGCGTCGCCTATCGTGTCGACGACAAGACTGTGATCCGTACCGGCTTCGGCCTCAACTACAGCCCGATGCCGTTCTCGCGCCCGATGCGCGGACAGTACCCAATCACGGTTGCGTTCGACTTCGCGCGCGACAACACGTTCGAGCTCTTCCGCAAACTCTCGGACGGAATTCCTCCCGTCATTGGGCCGGACCTGGACCAAGGGGTCATCGACGTTCCATTCAACGCCGGCTTCCGCAGCCCCTATGAGGGAACCCTCAACCGGGGCTACATCGCATCTTGGAACTTCACCGTCGAACGGCGTCTGCCGGGCGAGTTGATCACCTCGCTGGGGTACGTAGCAACCCGGTCGGTGGACATGCTGGCCGATCAGGACATCAATGCATCGCGGCCGGGAGAGGGCAACGCCGGACGCCCCTATACTTCGATTACCGGACGGAATCGAAATATCAACATGTGGGACAGCTACCTGAACTCGGACTATCACTCATTGCAACTGGCCATCAATCGCAGCTTCTCCAGCGGCGTGATGCTCAAGGGGGCGTACACGTGGTCGAAAGCCATCGGCATGGCCGACGATGAGGGTTGGGCCGGTGTCTGGTGGGATCACCCAGACGTGTTCCACCGCAACCGATCCAGGGCCGGGTATGATCGCACACACATGTTCCAGATGGGCTTCGTCTATGACCTGCCGTTCCTCCAGAACAACAACACGGCAGTCGGCACGGTGCTCGGCAACTGGCAGATCAGCGGCATCGTGGCTATGTTCACCGGCACACCGAGGAGCATCCGTGCCTCAGGCGCCTCACTGAACGCCGCCAGCGCGGTACAGACCGCGGACCAAGTCGGTGCCGTCAGGAAGCTGGGTGGAGTTGGTCGCGGAGAGCATTACTACGACCCCAGCGCCTTCGCGCCAGTCACCGAGCAGCGCTTTGGCAACTCAGGGCGTAATATTCTCGACACGCCGGGCGTCACGAACCTCGATCTGAGCATCTTCAAGAAGTTCCCGATCGGGGAGACCGCGGAAGCCCAGTTCCGGGCTGAATTCTTCAACTTCACGAACACCCCTCAGTTCGGACGCTTCAACGACAACGTCAACAGCGGGGGCTTCATGACAATTACCAGCGCGTCGAACGAGCGCGTAGCCCGCATCGGGTTGCGGTTCAGCTTCTAGCCGACGCGCTGAGTCGGCCGATAGTCGGGGGGGGGGGGCCCGCCCGCCCCCGGGGGGGAGAACCCTAAGCAGAACTAGCAGTCCTGCGCGGACCTCAACGGCGACCCGGCCGCAGATAAGCAGAACTTAG
>VXRL01000057.1:88548-97569 GCA_009838515.1 Terriglobia bacterium
GGTCTACTAGAAAATAACCCGCGCGCCCACCGCGCGCTACGCCCGCCTGGGTGTGTGGTTCCCCTTCTCGCCGCCGCGCTCTGTGGCGCATTAGTCGGGGCCTGCCCGCGGGCAGGCCCCTTTTCTTCGCCCGATTCCCGGGTAGAGCGCAGGGGCGCGGGAACAAGTCGGCTCCGGTGACGAATCGGAGTATGCGTTCTCCGGCAATCGCCAAGCTTCCAACGCAGACATCTGGACCCTCTCGGACCGGATCACCGCAGCGTGTTGACACGGGCCGGCCCGGCGATAAGGTCGCAAGCAGGAATCAGCGTGCCATCATAAAGCCGAGCGGTGCCGCAATGCAGAAGAGCGAGTTGAGATCGCCAAGCCATCCTCGGCCCACCCTGCCCTGGATCGCGCTTCTCCTCGCTTGCTCCGCCAACCTACTCGCGCAGAGCGAGCCTTCGGTCATCGCCTCCCAAGCCAGCAGGGCAATGCAGGAGGAGCGCTTCGCGGAAGCTGCCGAGCTCTACCGCCGGCTAGCCACCAGCTACCCGGGTGAACCGTCGCTGCAGGCAAATCTGGGGATGGCACTGCATCTAAGCGGCCAAGACGACGACGCCGTCCTCCCCCTGCGCTCGGCCACGTCGGCGATGCCATCGTCCTTTCCGGCGCACTTCTTCCTCGGAGCCAGCTATTCGCGGCTGGGAAATCTTGCTGAGGCAGTCGAGCCGTTGCGCCAAGCGGTCCGCTTGAATCCAGAACATCCCTTCGCTCGCGCATTGCTGGGCGACGCCCTCGAGGCGATCGGAGAGTACTCCGAAGCTGGCGACACTTGGAAGAATCTCAGGCAACAAGACAGTGCCAACCCGTTCCCCCATGCCGGCTTGGTGCGCTGCTACGAGCAACTGGCCTCAGAGGCGATAACGGCGTTGCAGGAAACGGACCCCGAGTCTGAGCAGATGTTGCGCCTATTGGCTTACACGCGCTTGGCAGCGAGACAGTTCCCAAGCGCCTTGTACCTGTTTCGGGAGGCCATGGCAAGGGGGCCGGCAAGGCGCTCTGACCACGAAGCCCTCGCCGCCTTGTATGAGCAAGCTGGCCGCCCGGATTGGGCACAGGTCGAGCGCACACGCGCCGCTTCCCTGCCCGAAGAGGACTGCTCTGATTCGGAGTCCCCAGGGTGCGCTTTCAGGGCCGGCCGGTTCGATGCCATCGTGCCTGTCTCGGCCAATGCATCATCGGAGGAACTCTACTGGGCTGCGAGAGCCTATGCTGGGCTATCCGACGATGCCTTCTCCAGCTTGCGACGGCTGCCCGAATCCACAGATCAGCTGACTCTGGTCGCAGATCTGCTGGCGGCGCGATCGGAGTTTTCCGAGGCGGCCGCGTCTGCCCGGGCGGCGCTGGCAATTCGCCCACAAGACGGCGGGCTCGAACGACAGATGGCAGAGCTGCTCTACCTTGCGCGGCGCAGCGCGGAAGCGCGGCCCTTGCTAGAGAAGTTCCACCGAACCGACAAAGGTGACCCCCGATGGGCGGCGATGCTCGGCAACCTGCTGGCCGAGGAGCAGGATTTTGGCAGCGCCATCCCGCTGCTGGAGAGCGCCTTGGCAGGCCCGAACCCGCCCCAATCGGCGAGGCTTGACCTCGGCAGGTCGTACCTTGCCATCGACAAGCCGGAAAAGGCACTGGAGCACCTGCGTGCGGCCGCGAGCCTGGACACCGACGGGAGCGTGCATTACCAGCTGGCCCAGGCGTATCAAAGGACGGGCATGCGAGACCAAGCCCGCGAGGCGTTGACCAAGTACCAGGCACTTCAGACACGAGTTAGCCAAGAGACACGCGCTGCTGCGGCGCTGGAAATCACTGCCCCCTGAGACTGGGCCGAAGGCATGGCAAGTGCATCCCGTCACTGTCTACGGGGCACGCTCGGGCTATCGCCTGGCGTCCGGCGAAATCCGTGAGCAATGATGCGATATTATTGATTCGCACCACTATGAACAACCGCAACAACTTCCCGAAACTGCACAATGCCGCTTGGCCCGGAGTCGTGGGCAAGGGCGGCGACGGGCCGGATGACGAACCGCCGATCGCCCTCGAGACCATGCTCGACCTGACTGCCAGTGCCGAAGTCGCCGGCAGGAAGTTCGATGGAGTGGACCTGTTCCTGTCCGAGCCGCACATCGGCATTGACAGCACCGACGACGAGCTCAAGGCTTGGGTCGACAAGTTCGCGGCCCGAGGCTTGGCAATCGGCTCGGTCGTCGCGCCGGTCTGGGAGCCGACCGGCGGAGGTGCAGCGATCGATCCGGGCGCGGGACGTGACGCCTTCCTAGCTGCCATCAGGAAGGCGTGCGCCATCGCCAGCAAGTTCACGCAGTGGGGCATCCGCCCGTCCGGCGTGATCCGAATTGACTCCGCCAGCGGGGTCGAGGACTGGGCCAAGGATCCGGCCGCCAACACCGCCAACGTTGTCGAGACGTTCCGGCAGGCGGCGGCGATTGCAGCCGATCACGGAGAACGCCTATCTGCCGAGGGCGAGATTTGCTGGGGCAGCATGCACAGCTGGAAGTATATGCTGGAAGTGCTTGAGGGGGTGGGTGATGACCATGTTGGCTTTCAGGCCGACATGGCTCACACCTTGCTCTACACGCTGGGCTACAACGCACCGGAGCACGCCATCCTGCCAAGTGACTTCGCTTGGAACGACGGTGCCCTGTTGGACGATGCCCTGGGCCAAGTGACCAGCGCCCTGCGCCCGTGGACCAACGACTTTCACGTGGCCCAAAATGACGGCACTGTATTCGGCAGTGGCAGCCATGACCGGACCGGTCGGCACTGTCAGGCCACCGATCCGAACGGACGGCTCGATATCACCCGCCACGCGGGCTTCTGGCTACGAGACGGGGGCGGCCAACTCACGAAGGCATGCCGTCACATTTGCTGGGACGGCTGCATGTTCCCCAACGCCGTGATGATGGACCCGCAAACGTGGAACGACATCCTGGCCGTCATGGTCAGCGTGCAAGACGCGCACGGCTGGGTCGAATAGCCTCAACCTACGTCGATCTGCGCGACGAGGTCAGCGCCCCTCGATACAGGAGTGCTGTGCCCGCCATTTGCACCACGTGGTAGAGGTCGTTGTGGTTGAAGGCTCTATGCGGCGCAATCCCCGCCGCCTGGATGCCAGCGGCCGCGAAGGTCACCAACACTCCACCGACCACCGTTAGCGCCGCGCCATCGCTGTACTTGCGCCAAGCCCAAGCATGTACTGCCAGCACGAACACGAAGGCTAGGGAGTAGTCGATGATGGCAACGATAAACTCGCCGCTGGCAATTGCCGCAAGAGCATAGATGCCGAACTGCGCGCGCGCGATCCAAATTATCGCCCCCTGGCGGCCGCCGATGTGAGCTCGGCATGTAGCGACCACTGCCGCATAGGCGGCCCAGCCGATTGCAAGCAGCGTTAGGCGCCACAGTACCGCTGCAACGGTGCCATCGATCCACGGAAGAAAACCGTGGTACGTGCCACCCGCGAACGCCGCAACCGCACACGCGAATAGAGCCGCCGTCCAGTCCGACCGGTTCTGCGGCAAGCCCCTGCTGCGCATTCGAATAGCGAGCACAACGCACAATGCTCCCAACGCGTAGTCAGTCACTAGCGTCATCGGCTCGTGCAGCATCATCGCGTCATAGAATACGACATGGGGCAGGCAGCGCCAGACGTGCGTCGGACGCGCCCACACGCTAAGCGGTGGGCGATCGCGGGCGCATTGGGTTTGTTCGCGATCCTGGCACTTGCCTGGTCGCTCGGCTGGCTTGACCGCCTGCCTCAGCACGACCAGCTCGTGCAATGGATGCGGCGGGACGGCATCGCAGGGCCGCTCATCTGCATCGGGATCCAGTTCCTGCAGGTCGTGGTCTTCGCCATCCCGGGCGAGATCACCCAGTTCGCCGCGGGCTACGTGTTTGGCGCGGGCTGGGGCTTCTTCTACTCGATCATCGGCATCCTGTTGGGTGCAGCCTTCGACTTCGGCTTCGCCAAGGCGGTGGGAAGGCCGATGGTCGAGCGGATGATCGGAAGCGAGAAGCTTGCGCGAATCGACCAATCGCTCCAATCCCGCAAGGGCCATGTCGCGATCTTCGTGCTGTTCCTGCTGCCGGGCACACCAAAGGATGCGATGAGCTATGCAGCGGGCCTGTCTCCACTCGGACTAGGGCGCTTTTTGGCTCTGAGCGTTCCGGCGCGGGCGCCCGCCCTGATGGCCAGCACCCTCTTCGGGTCGCAAGCATATGACCGCAATTTCACCGCGATGCTCTGGATCGGCCTTGCGGTCGCGCTAGTGCTGGCAAGCACCGCCTACTATCAGTGGAGACGCAGAACCGCATGATCCGGCAGATGCGGAGTGCCGACATTCCCGCTGCGATGCGCCTCAAGCACGCGGCCGGGTGGAATCAGACTCCCGCGGACTGGCAGCGGCTGCTACGCCTAGAGCCCGAGGGATGCTTCGTCGCCGAAACGGACGGCATAGTCGCGGGCAGCACGACGGCGGTGCGCTACGGGTCAGAGATGGCTTGGCTCGGGATGGTGCTGGTGCTGCCCAAGTATCGACGACAGGGCATCGCAAGGGCTCTCGTACGGCATGCGCTAGAGTGGCTCGACCTACGCGGAACCAGCACGTGCGGCTTGGATGCCACTTCGATGGGCATACAGCTCTACGAGCAGGTTGGATTCACCAGCGCCGGACCGATCGAGCGCTGGGAACGGCCGCCCGAGAGCGACCTGGTCTCCGACGGCCAGACTTCGGGTCGATGCGTCGGGACGCTGTCGACCGCCCTGGAAGGGATTGACCGGGAAGCCTGCAACTACGACCGGTCCCGCTTGTTGCGGGACCTTTGCATGGATCCCGCTGTCACAGCCGTGATCTGCCCGGAAGGGTTTTCCTTCGGGCGTCCCGGCTCGTCGGCTTGGTTCGTTGGCCCATGCGTGGCCAAGAGCGCGCAAGCCGCCGCCGCCGTGCTGCGAGGACTACTTGAAGAGCGACAGGCCCAGCGCGTATTCTGGGATTTCCTGCCTTCAAATAAGGCCGCACGCGAACTGGCTGCCGAACTCGGCTTTCGGCCGGTCCGCCGGCTCGAGCGGATGATGCTGCGCGGGGGAGAGTCCCCCTCCCTGCACTCGCACTCCGAACAGGTCTACGCGACGGCTGGGTTCGAATTTGGATAATCGATGGCTTTTCGACGCACAAGGGCCCTGTGGAGCCTGCCCAACGAGCACGTCACACTTGGCGTGACCACCTTCCTTTCGGTACGAATCAATCTCGCGAAGTCCGGCGGTACGACCAAACCGGACCCGGGCGCGATCCTGAGCCGGGCGCTTGCACTCGAGGCCGCAGGAGTGCACATAGTGGAATTGCAGGCCCTGCCACTGAGTCCGGTGTCCGGCATTCCCGACGCCGAAGACGAATTGCCGTTGCTCGTCCCGGTAGTACGCAAGCTCAGCAACGAACTGACGGTGCCGATCAGCGTTGTGACGGTCCATTCCCAGACCGCGTACAGGGTCGCCAAGCTAGGTGCCTCCATCGTGCATGACTTCAGCGGGCTTGCGTACGACCGGCTGATGGCACCAACCGTCAATGGAACGGACGCCGCGCTGATCCTGGGACACATGCGCGGCGCGCCGGAGCAGTGGGCGCGGATGGACCCGATCACGAACTTGGAAGAGATCGTGCGGCACGATTTCAGCGCGTCCCTGCTGAGGGCCGATAAGTCGAACATCGCACGCCAGAGAATCGTCCTCGATCCCGGGCTGGAACACGGCAAACAGGGCTTCGAGAACTTCAATCTGCTCAGAAATCTGAGCCGCTTGGCCCCACCAGCCCAAGGCCTCCAAGCCACTCTGGTGGGCAAGCGATTCTTCACCGAGTCAATCCGCGCCAGTGCCGAACAGCGTGCCGCGGGCCTTGCCGTCGCGGCCACGCTTGCAGTGGAATCCGGGGCGCACATACTGACCGTCGACGAGAACCTTGCCATACGGCCCGTAGTCAACGTGATGGACCGGATCTACCGTGACGACGCAATCAACCAACCCGACGCTCCGTAGCTCTCGAGACTATTACCACGACCGCCTCCGACTCGCGGGGCCGTCGACTCGCCGACCGGAAGACGGCTAGATCTACACGCCTGCGGCGGACTTGATGGAATGCTAGGGCCGCCAGGCATAGCCTGTCTCCGGCCCACCCCCGGGACACCCATGCCGGGCACCCAAGACACCCGTCACAGTGTTGCGACTCAAGTGCGCTTGCTAGCCGGGCGTGCAGGCCTCCAAGAGATCATCCTTGAGCAGTTCGCAGATCTGCTCCGGAAGTTTTTCTCCGCGCCGGGTGAGATAGAAAGTGTCAATCGCCAGGCTCCCCTGGGTGTGGCTCAGCACGACATCAATATTGCACCCCCTGCTTGAGCACGCACTGGCCAGATCGTGCAGCAGCTTGGGTCGGTCCGCGGTGTTGACGAAGAAGATGGTCGCGCGGGCCGAAGTGTCATTGTCGAAGGACACCGAGGGCGGCTCTCCGCTGCGCCGGCTGTAGGGAGCACGGGCGCGCCACTGGCGCAGGCCGGAGGCGTCGATGGTGCCTTCAGCCAGCCCTTGCAGCCTCAGCTCAAGTTCTTCAATCTGGGCGGGGTCCATTTGCCGCAGCTCTCCCGCTGTCGTGGTCGGCGCGACGCGAAACGAGTCGAGCACGAGACCCTCCTCGTTGGCAAAGGCCTCGGCGCTGACGATGTCACCCCCTGACGCAGTAATGCCGGCACACAGCGAGGCGAACAGGAAGGGCCGATCCGGCGACAGGACGAGCACTTCAAGGTAGCCGCCTTCCCATACGCACTTAGCGGTCGCCCGCCCTGCATCGATAGTGCTCGCTAGCTCTGCATGCCGACGGACCTGTTCGGGCGTGCGCGTGCGCACATAGCGCTCCGGAAAGCCTCGCAGGAAGCGCTTCAGGCGCTCTCTCTCGGCCCGATCGGTAGCTTGGTCCAAGCAGTCCGCGACGGTGCTCTTGTTGATGCGCCGGTCGCCGTGGTCGCGCTGAAAGATGGAGTTGATACCCCGATACATTCTCCAAAGCAATTCCTTGCGCCAGTTGGTCTGTGCCGAAGGGTTCACGGCGACGGTGTCGGCATAGGTCATCAACGTGAGCAGCTTGAGCCGCTCGAGCGTCTTGACCTCCTGCTTGAAGTCTTCCAATACCGCCGTCTCGCTCAGGTCCCGCTTGGTCATCACTTCCGACATCTTCAGGTGGTCGGCCACGAGCTGTATCACGGTTTCGCGAGCCAATGGATCCATCAACCCGATCCGCCGCATCCCAACGTCAGCCATTTCCGCGCTGGTTTCCTGATGCGGCCGCCCTTGCACGCCCTTGCCGAGATCGTGGTACAGCAACGCAAGTTGCAGCAGCTCGACGCGGTCGATCTCCCCTAGGAGCGAAGCGAAGCGTTGGTCAATGCGCTCGGTCGCACTCGGAAGCTCCTTCAGCACGCGGATGGCCACCAGAGTGTGCTCGTCAACGGTATAGCGGTGGTAGAAGTCGCGAATCACCAAGCAGTCCACTAATTCGAAATCGGGGAAGAGCGCGTACAAGACGCCGGCCTCGCGCATCGCCTCCAGAGCCCGGTAGGTGTGCGGCAGCAGCAGAATCCTCTTCAGGGCAGGCCAGTGTGCCAGGGTGGATTCGACGTGATGCCGAAATAGCGGCAGCTGATCTCGAATGCGCCGCTCAGTCTCGGATGCGAGCGCGAGGCCGTGGCGCGCCTGAAACTCAAACAGGCTCAGGACGCGCTCGGGACGATGCTCCAGCAAGCGCGGATCCTTGAGGTAGATCTGCCCGTTACTAACGCTGAAGTCGACGTTGGATAGGCGGGACTTGCGGCTGCGCAAGATCGAAACCAGAGCGTTCACGGGCGCTGAAGACTCGTCCATCAGGCGCAGTGCGAGACGATAGACCGAGCGCGTCCGGCGATAGAACACGCGCATCATGTCAGCAGCGCCGCCGCGCCCGTCATAGACCTTGCCGGCGCCGGCGTGAGCGATCGAGTCCTGCAGATCGAATGACAGCACGTTACTGTCTCGCCCGTAGTAGTAGTGCAGGTAGCACCGCAGAGCGAATAGGAATCGCTTCGAGCCTTCCGGGTCGAGCCACGGGCTCCGCGGCAGGAACTCGCCGCTGGCCGGCACGCGGCCCGGCTCGATGTTCTGCAGCTGCGCTACCCAGCAGGCGAGGTGGAAGTCCCGCAAGCCTCCGGGGCCTTCCTTGACGTTGGGTTCGAGATGGTACAGCGTATCCTCGAAGGATTGGTGCCGCTGGCGGGATTTTTGGATTAGGGAGCGTAACAGCGAGCGTTGCTCCCGCAAGTAGAACTTCGGCAGCAGGCTATCTTGCAGCGTCGCGACGACGGCCATGGCGCCGGCGACGAAGCGCGTGTCGAGCATGCTGATGTGCAGGTCGGTGTTGTCGCGGGCCAGGCTAGTGCAATCCTTGGGGGACCGCACCGAATGGGAAACCTGTAGTTTCGAGTCCCACAGCGAGGCGATCAGTTTCGCGATACGGTCTTCGTTGCGCTCGGCGTCGCGTATGCTGCCGAACAGCAGCAGCAGGTCGATGTCGGAGAACGGAAACAGTTCAGCGCGACCGTAGCCGCCTACCGCGATGGCGGCCACCTCGTCGCGCGCGCCGGCGAAGATTTCGTCAAACCGGCCCCGGACGATATCGTCCACGGCGTTGGTGCGGCGGGCAACGGCACGCAGGCCGTCCCCATCCTCGAAGAAATCCGAACTCACCCGCTCCATCTGTTGCGCGTGATAGGTGGTGAGGTTGGACATCAGACCTCCGCCCAGACGCGACGCGGTTCGTACGAGAGTAGATTAGGCCGGGCGGGCATTGCGGCCCCCCCCGGCAGGCGGGGGCGAAGAGGGGCCCCGCCGGGGGGGGTAGTTTGGGGGGGGGGGCCGGTGTTACGGCGTCGCGGGGCGGGGGGGTTGACACA
>VXRL01000057.1:97579-161566 GCA_009838515.1 Terriglobia bacterium
AACCCCTCAGAGCAGCCGCGGCGCGGGCGGGTTGTAGGCCATTTTTTTTGGCGCGGCGGGCGAGGCGGCGCGGCCGGGCCTGGAGGCTGCCAAGAGGCGACAGCCATGGCTGGCTAGATGGCGTCGTCGTCCGTTTCGCCGCTGCGTATCCGAATGGCCGTTGCGATGTCGGAGACGAACACCTTGCCGTCGCCGATCTTGCCTGTGCGAGCGGACTCGACGATGGCGTTGACAATCTCGTCGACCCGGTCGTCAGACGCGTAGCTCTCGAGCTTGACCTTGGGCAGCAGGTCCACCTCGTACTCCTGGCCCCGGTAGACCTCCTTATGGCCCTTCTGCCGACCGTGGCCGCGCACGTCGTAAATCGTCAAGCGATCGTGGCCGATCCCCTTGAGCGCTTCACGGACGTCGTCCAACTTGAATGGCTGGATAACCGCTTCGATCTTCTTCATCTCTGATGTCCTCCTGTCACGATTCCGCTAGTTGTAGGCCTCTTCGCCGTGCTGCGATATATCCAGTCCGATGGACTCGTCTCCCGCACTCACGCGCACCCCGATGACCGCGTCGACAATCTTCAGGATAACGAAGGTCGCGACTCCGGAAAACACCCAGGTCAGCGCACTGCCCAGGGCATTGTTGACAAACTGTCCGGCGTTGCCTTCGACTAAGCCATCGGCGCCGCCAATCGCCATGCGGGCGAACACGCCGGTGAGCAGCGCTCCCACAGTGCCACCGACACCGTGGACGCCGAACGCGTCCAAAGAATCGTCATAGCCAAACTTCGCCTTGACCACCGCCACCGCGAAGTAGCAGATCGCGCCGCCGGCAAAGCCGATGATGATCGAGTCCATCGGGCCGACAAAGCCCGCGGCAGGCGTGATCGCGACCAGACCGGCCACCGCGCCAGTGATGCCGCCGAGGACGCTCGGCTTGCCATCGCGGATCCATTCGACCACCAGCCAGCCGGTGACCGCCGCGGCCGCAGCAAAGTGTGTGTTCACGAACGCCACGGCTGCGAGGCCGTCGGCCGCCAAGGCGCTGCCGGCATTGAAGCCGAACCAGCCCACCCAAAGCAAGCAGGCGCCGATGAACGCGAGCGAGAGGTTATGCGGGCGCATGGCCTCGTTGGGATAACCCTTGCGCTTGCCCAGGTACAGGGCGATCACGAGCGCAGCCACGCCAGACGACATGTGAACCACGCTGCCGCCGGCGAAGTCGAGGCAAGGAATCATTCCGTCGCCGCTCATGAATCCGCCGCCCCAGACCATGTGGACCATCGGAAAGTACACGACCGTGCCCCAAAGCGCCATAAACAGCAGCATCGCCGAGAACTTCATCCTCTCGGCGAAGGCGCCGCTGATCAGCGCCGGGGTGATGATCGCGAACATCAGCTGGAAGACCATGAAGGTCAGGTGCGGGATCGAGCCGTTGGGCTCCATCCCGACGCCATTGAGGAACACGTGCCCGAAGCCTCCGACGAACGTGTTCCCTTCCGCGAACGACAGGCTGTAGCCGTAGATGGCCCACAGCAATGTCATCATCGCCATCATTGCGAAGGACTGCATCATGGTGCCGAGGACATTCCTCTGGCGGACGAGCCCCCCGTAGAACAGGGCCAACCCAGGCCCTGTCATCATCAGGACCAACGCGGAACTGGTAAGGATCCAAGCATTGTCCCCTGTGTCAATCCCGTCTTGCGCCGCCGCCGAGACTGGCAGGCCCAGCACGGCGATCAGCATCACGGCAAATGTGATGATTCTCTTCATCTCAACACTCCTTTCCCAGATCCCCGCTCGTGGGAAGACCGTGTCGCGAACCTGTCCTTGCGGCAGCGCGGCTGCAGCCGCGAACGGCTGCTACAGTCGTCGAAATGCCGGCGGTCTAGGCGTGCGATCCCTCGACTTGGGGAATCCGATTACCAGCATTGTCCCTAGCGGATCGCGCGGCTGCCGAGCGCATATGCCGGATAAGAATTTCTGATGGGCTCAGCGGGCCCGGACTGGACACGGAGGCCGCGCCTCACGGGACGTCTTCCAAGGACTGGCCGCTGCGAATCTGGATCGCTTCCGGAACGTCAGAGACGATGATCTTGCCATCGCCGATCGAGCCGGTGCGGGCAGACTCGATGATCGCGCCCACAGTCTCGTCGACGCGATCTTCGGGCACGACGCACTCGAGCTTGACCTTCGGCAGCAGGTCTACCTCGTACTCGTGGCCTCGGTAGATCTCCTTGTGCCCGCGCTGGCGGCCGTATCCCCGCACGTCGAAGACCGTCATTCCATCCATTCCGACCTTCTTTAGGCCTTCCCGAACGTCGTCCAGCTTGAACGGCTGTACGATCGCTTCGATCTTCTTCATCTCGATTCCCTCCGGTGATCTATAGAGATCAGATCCTTGTTTGCATTGGAATGCTCCTAGCGTGTGATGGGATCTCCATTTCAATACATCCTCACAGTCCATATTCTGGCAAATAGTTCGGTGGGAAATTGCTCCAATTGAAGATTTCTATTGCACTTCCAATTCACTCAAGAGCAAAGCGGCTAGGGCCCGTACTCCTACTGCATCCTAGGGATCAATATTCGCGGCAGGTCGAACCGCACCCGCACAGCGCGGCATTCAAGTGATGGCTCCGAGCGACCCGGGCGCGCTGGTCCTGCGCTCCCGTCAGGGAACGCCGGCCACGGCGGACGGATAGACCGAGATCAATTGATCGAGACTTGGAAGTCCGGGTAGGCGCGCGAGTTGTGCTCGCCGAGGTCGAGGCCTTCGATCTCGTCCTCTTGCGTGACACGCAGACCGATCGCCGCCTTGATGAGTTTGAAGAGCACGAAGGCCGTGCCGAACGTCCAAACGAACGCCACGACTACGCCGACGAGTTGCACCGAAAGCGTGGCGAGCAAGTCGTACTCAAGTCCCAGGAACAAGTTCTCGTGCAGCAGCGCCGCGCCTAGCGTGCCCCAGACACCGCACACGCCGTGTACCGAGATCGCGCCCACGGGATCGTCGACATGCACCTTGTCGAAAAATCGGATGCTGAAGACCACGAGCACTCCTGAGACCGCACCGATAATGATCGCGCCGAGCGGCGTCACCGACGCGCAAGGAGCCGTAATGCCAACCAAGCCGGCCAGCACGCCGTTCAGCGTTATGCCGACATCGGGCTTGCCGAACCTCCTCCACGAGACGACCATGGCGAAGATCGAGCCGCTGCATGCGGCCAGGAACGTGTTCACCACGATGCGAGAGACCGTGCCGTCCGCTGTAGTGGTCGAACCGGCGTTGAAGCCGAACCAGCCCAAGAACAGGATGAAGACTCCCAAAGCTGCCATGCCCAGGTTGTGGCCGGGAATGGCCCGCGGCGAGCCGTCAAAGGAATACTTGCCCAGTCGCGGGCCGACCACGATCGCGCCCGCCAGAGCCGCCCAGCCTCCAACCGAGTGGACCACGGTTGAGCCAGCGAAGTCGATGAAACCCATATCGGCCAGCCACGACGGCTGGGCCAGAAGAAGATTTCCCCAAGCCCAGTGGCCAAAGACGGGATAGATGATGGCAGTAATCGCGACGCTATAGATCAGGTAGGCCGCGAACTGGGTCCGCTCGGCCATCGCACCAGACACGATTGTGGCCGCCGTCGCCGCGAAGACCACCTGGAACATCCAGAACGTGTACTCCCACTGGCCGTCGCCACCGCCGTTGTCGGGCGAGAGCAGGAAGTGATCGGTGCCAAAGAGACCGTTGGTGGCACCAAACATGATGCCGAAGCCGATCAGCCAGAACGCCAGAGCGCCCATCGACATGTCGAGGACGTTCTTCATCATGATGTGCGCCGCGTTCTTCGCACGGGTGAAGCCGGACTCGACAAAGGCGAAGCCGGCCTGCATCCAGAACACCAAGCATGCGGCCACGAGCGTCCAAAGAATGTTGGCGTGGGTCTGAACCTGCTCAACCGCAGCCATCAGGTCTCCGGAAGATGGATTTGCGCCCTGTTGGGCCCAGACCGACATCGATGCGAACATCAAGCCGGCGGCTAGAATACCCGTCCTACGGCTCACTGGTGGCGCGTTGAAGCGCGAATCAGAGTGTCCTCTCATGGCTCAGTGTGTACCTCCAAAGTACGTTGACGCCAAGAGCACGTCATTGAATTGATGCAAATTCGGGCACTTCAAGCGCCGCAGAATTCCATGAAATCTTTGCAAACATGGCAGGAATGATCCGGTCTTTTTCCGTTCCAAACTCTCACTGGCACATGTTCTCGGGCCCATAAAGACCCTTAACTTGCAGTCTAACTACGTGTGATCACAAAGCGGAAGCAGATAATTTCTATTCCCCCTATAAACAATCGTGTTCCGAAACAACGGGCCCTGGGCGGGCCGGCCTCGCTGCGAGGCCAGACCTTGGGGGGCGCGACGTCCGCCACCGGCGGACCGCTCGCTCCCAGGCGCGAGACACCGGACGCAAGGGGGTCGGCGCTTCCGACTTCCTGACCCTTCCCCGGCCCTTGATTGCAGCCGCAACTCAGGCGGCCACGTCGACCATGTTGATTGGAGGGATGTGGACGTGCGCCACGCTCGGACGCCTGCCAAGGAAGGTCTGCGCCATTTCCAGCGCCTCGGCCACGGTGTCAGCGCATTCCCAGCCCATGATCCTGGCCGATTCCCGGTCCTCAGCTCCGACCACAATGACCTGCCCACAGTGCTTGGCGCCGTTCTCAGCCCAGTACCACATGTACAGCGGGTGGACACCGTGGTAGCCGTAGCCGTGGCGGTACATCTCTCTGTAGGCCGAGTCGTGCGCGAACTCAGACTCATACCTGCGCTGTAGCTCGTCCGCATCGTTGGTCTCAGACAGACAGCGGTGGAAGAACTCGTGGTAAGCGGCGTGGTGGGAAGGGCTGAACTCGTTGTACAGCGGGTGCGTCAGGATGAACACCCCGTCCCGTTTCAAGATCGGCGCGCCGCGATACATGTTGAAGAAGTAGCCCAGCGTCAAGCAGCGCACGAGAATCGGGTTCATCGGCGCGTTGACGTTATAGGGGCAGATGAATGGGACGCCGAACACGGCGACATCCGCCTGCCCGTCGACCGGAACGCAGTATTGCTGGTAGTTGTAGGCAAGCGTCTTGGCATGCACGGCGTCCGTCGCGCCAGCATGGACGGCGATCAATTCGTAGGGTGCCGGCACTGAGAAGAGCACCTTGCGCTTCAACCGCCTTGGCATGGCTCCCAAGCCGACCTGGGCGATGCGAAACGTCACTTTGTCAAGCGCGTTCCATTCGTCCTCGGGCTTGACGAAGAACTGCATGCGCGGGTCGAACATCTGGTTGTTGACAACCGTCTCGATATGGAAGACGTTGAGCGTGTCGTTGACGACGCGGCCCATGCGGTTGCACGAGTCTGTCAGAGGCGACTTGGTGTGGTCGAAATAGGAGTCCGACGCACGAATCGTCTGCGGATTGTGATGGGCTTGCAGCGAGACATAGTCGCAAAGGCCGACGCCGACCGACTTGTTGCCGCCGTCCATCGGCACGAGGTTGATGTTCAGGTAGATGAGCAGGTCGGATTCGGCCGCGCGACGGTTGATGCGCACCTTTTCCCCTAGCTCGGTTTCACCGAGTTCGACGAGGCCTTCGGGATCTTCCCCGTCGTGGCAGTAGAGATGGTGGGGATAGAAGGCGTCGAAGATCTCTCGTCCTACGCTCCAACGGATCTCGAAGGGTTCCATGCGGCGATGGAACGAATTGGCGATGAGCATCTCGACATCGGTCACGCCCTCCTGCTCCAGCATCTCCAGCAGGACCGCGAGCACCGATTGGCGCAGGTCGGGGCGGTTCATCTTGGGCAGTGGCAGCGAGATATCGTCGATGGCGATCGTGACCTTGGCCCCCGGGCGGAGCTGGGAGCGTAGCGGAGCCGCCTGCTCGGGGTGCTCCAAAGCAAATCGAATGGCGGCATCGCGGTCCGGGAGGCCGGGAATGCTCGGCTTCGGATAGATCACCCTCGTGCCCGCAGGCAGCTTGACTCGGATCAAGTCCTCGCCGTACCACAGCAAGCGGTCCGCCGAGGCAGCGCTGAGCTCTCGGACGCAATCCCCATCGGGCACGAGCGCGGCCCGCCCAACCGCATTGGGGGTCGGCTCGCCGAAGACGACTGGTTCCGCTGACGAGGACATTGTTGCGCCGCTTCCTGACAAGAGTCTAGCCCTCTCGATCTAGGCGCTGCTTTCGGAATCGCCCCCGCGCTCCTGTCCGGGAGCGACAACGAGCTCGCTGGACCGGCTCAGGTCGAGGACCGCCCAGCCGCGGGCCCGCGCCTCCTTCCGCAAGCGTGAATCCGGATTGGTCGCGATGGGATTGCCCACCGCGGTGAGCATCGGCAGGTCCGAGCCGCTGTCTGAATAGGCACACGATGCGCCCATGTCCACGCCGCTTGCGGCAGCGTAGTCGCGCAATGCCGCCGCCTTGGCCTCCCCCGCGAGCAACGGCGGGACTATGTCGCCTGTCGCAACGCCATCGCGAAATTCCAGACGATTGGCCAGCAGGTCATCAAATCCAAAGTACTCAGCCGCCGGCTGCATCTCTAGGTCGATCCCTCCGGTGACCAATACCGTGCGGTACCCGGCCGCGCGGTCCAGCGCCACGCGATCCTTCGCGAACTTGAATTGCTCGCCCCTGATCCGAGCCTCGAACAGGGCCGGCGCCTGTGCCCTCAGCCAGTCCTCGCGCAAGCCGCGGTAGAGCCGAAAGAACACTACGTTGAACAGGCGGCGGGAAAACGCGTCCAGCGCCAGCCACAGCGGCACTCCCAGAACGGTCTTGCCCAATCGCCAGATTGCCTGGGCGCGGCTGGGGTGCCTCCTCGCGACCCACGCATAACGCGTCACGACGTTTCCGGACACGAGCGTGCCGTCGAAGTCGTAGAACGCGACGGGGTCACCGCTGTTTCGGGTGGCCGGCACTAACCGTGCCCCAATCGCATCAGCCAGCCGAGCACGAAGATGGCCGCGACGAAGTAGCCAAAGCAGTACAGGCCATAGTGCAGTCGATCGCGGTTCGTGGTGCGCCCGACGATCCCCATGACGGTGGATGCGAGCAGCGCGAACAGGAGCGACGCTTGCAGGTGCGATGGGCTGAACATCAGGCGCTGGCTCTCTTTCCGGAAGCGATCTCGTAGGCGTCGACGATCGCCAGAAGGTTCAGAAACCCGGCACAGACGATGAATTTCGTGCCGTAGTCGTGCGCAGCACCCGGCACTGTGTCCTGCTCGTAGCCAGACCACACTGTCAGCAGGTAGAGCGATCCGTTGCACAAGTCGCCGAAGTATCCGCCGTAGGTCATGATCGTGGTGAACAGGTCCCCGGTCATGGGCGTGAACATCCGACCCTGCATGGCCAGTCCTGCCAAGAACATCCCTGCGATCGAAAGCAGCAGGGCAGCTGCATGCCACGGGCGCTTTAGGTAGTAGTGCCCGGCCCCTGGCACCAGCCAGGCGAGCAGCACCGGCGGGATTTGCGCGGAAAGCTTGGGCCGTGAAGCCTCCGCCCGACTGCGCTCGGGGGGTTTCGGTTTGGATGCCATCGTCATCAGCGCCATCTAGGCGCGATCGCAGCTTGCATTGAGTATGGCACGAACGAACGGTGGCCCGCTCAGGGCACAAGCGGCTCCCAGCCGTGAAGCTTCCCGGTGAGCCGTTCCTAGGCTGCTGTCGCTGCGAGTCTACGGGCAACGCTATCTGTCGGGTCGCGCCCAAGGCCTCGAAAGCACCGTTTCGGCTGCGGTCCGGTCGACCCTTCGCAGAAGAGCCTCTACATCGGTGGAGCCTGAAAATGGCAAGACATGCACCGGTGCTTGGCCAGCTGGTGTCCACCGATGGCGAAACCGTTCGCTGGGGGCCCCGGCAAAGACCTCGATGACGGGCGTCGCGTGTGCCGCGGCCAAATGGGCCGCCGCTGAATCGTATCCAACATAGACATCCGCCGCGGCCGTCCACGCTCCGAAAGCCGACAGGCTACCGCGCCACGTTAGGAGATCGGCTTCGCTCGGCCACCCGGGCTGGTCGCTAGACAATTCACCAGTCGTGCCGGCAAAGGCAGCGAGGCGCTCATCTACCACGCGAGCCTCATCGTCGCCCAAGCCGTAGTCGAGCACGATGCGAAAGCCGCGCCGGCGGAGCGACTCCAACAGGCCGTCCTCGAAGTGGTCCCCGACGCGCTTCGACGCGCGGCCGCCAACGCCGAAACTGACTGCGGCAAGAGGGCGACCGCCTTTGTCCGACAGACGCTTGCGCAAAGCTGGCGGAACCTGCGGGGTCACCCTCCCTGCGTGTGCAGCGTCTACGCCCCAATTTCGGCCGCACCACTGCAGAGCGAGGGCGCCCAGCGTGCAGATCCCTCCACCACCGGCAGAGCGGCTCTCGAAGAAGTGATACGACCTGTCCGGAGCGACAGGCAGCAGTCCCAGCTGGGTCATGCGACTGTCCGGGTCGACGATCAGGAATTCATCAGGCTGCAGGCCGGTGATGCTGCCCTGCACCGACTCGCGTAGCTGGTTCCATGCCAGCAAGCGGTCAGCCAGCACGGCGGTTCGGCCGTAAGAAATCTCGCGGTGGCGGATGGGATGACCGGCCGTGATCAGGTCCGCGTTCTTCTTAGGACCGATGAACTCGATCTCCGCCGCCGGGAAAGCACGGGCGGCGGCAAGCAGCAACGGTCTTGTTACCGCCACATCGGCGCCTAGCGTGATTCGAGACAGGACAGCCACCCTCTTTACACGGTGGTGGTCGAGGCCCGCCGTGCTCCCAGGGGACACCGACCGGAAATAGCGATCCAGTAGCTCTTCTGGCTCGCGGTACCCAAGAGTTGCAAGGACGGCAGCAACTGGAGAGCCTGGCGCGTACAGCACCTCGGACATGAACGCAGCGTAGGCGGCGCAAAGGGAGGGCTCGAAGCGATCCGCCCACTCCTCTACGAGTTCAGAGAACAGGGCCTTCGTAGCGGCCGCCGCCAAGTCAGGGTCCGAGCAGAAGGCCGCCTCGGCCAAGGATCGGGTGCAGTCGGTGAAGCCGCGAGAACCGGGCTGGTGCTCCTTGACACCGCTGACAAGATCTGCGATCCGCACCAGCCTTCAGGATGGCGAACCCGCTCGCAGAGAGCAACACGGGCCTGCCGGTATAATCGGATGCCGGGCCGGAGTCCGGCACCAAACCATGAGAGTTTCCCGTATCCACGAGTGTGGTGGCCCAGAGGTAATCCGCTACGAAGAGGCCCCCGAACCCCGCCCGAAGGCGAACGAAGTAGTGGTCCGCGTAAGGGCCTGTTCGCTCAACCATCTCGACTTGTGGGTGCGTGGTGGCTTGCCGACTCTGAGGCTGCAATTTCCGTGGGTTCTCGGCAGCGATGCCGCTGGCGAAGTCGTCGAGGTCGGCGAGCTGTGCGAGCGAGTGAAGGTCGGCGACCGCATCTTGGTCGCCCCGGGGCGAACGCGGTCCGCCGGTTACCAAACCGCTCACGGAGTCGACAACGCCGCGCCTGACTACGGCCTGTTCGGATCGGTGTATCCAGGCTTGAACGCCGAGTACGTGGCAATCCCGGAAGCGAACGCACTGCCGATTCCGGGCAGCTTGAACTACGAGGAGGCTGCCTCGGTGTCTCTAGTGTTCCTCACGGCTTGGCACATGCTGGTGGGCATTGCCAAGATTCGGATGCTGGAAGACGTTCTGGTGATCGGCGGATCCAGCGGCGTGGGCATCGCAGCGATCCAAATCGCCAAGTTGCACCACTGTCGCGTCATTGCGACGGCAGGCGGGGACGACAAGCTCGCCAAAGCCAAGGCGCTAGGCGCGGACCATGTCATCGATCACTACCAGCAGTCGATCAAGGACGAGGTGAAGAGGATCACCGGTCGGCGTGGCGTGAGCCTCGTCTTCGAGCATGTCGGCGCAGCGACGTTCGGACACTCCACGGCATCCATGGCGCGCCACGGGCGCTTGGTCACTTGCGGCGCGACGACGGGATTCGACACTAGTCTGAATCTCGGGCACCTATTCGCAAAGCACCTTAGCCTGCATGGTTCGTACATGGGGACCATGGGAGAACTCTACGATCTGCTGCGCTTCTTTGAGCGCGGCCTGCTCAAGCCGGTATTGGACAAGTCTTTCCCGCTAAGCGATGTGCGGGGAGCACACGAGAGGATGGCGGCCAAAGAGCACTTCGGCAAGATCGTGATCGTTCCAGAATAGAGACTCATGACTGGCAACGCGCCAGTCGGGAATCCGTGTTGGGTTCCGGACCCTGCGCTTGCGATAGCAGGTTCGGCGTGGCCGTGATCAGCACCCCTCCCACGCCGGGACGCCCGGAATCCGTACTGCGCCTCCGGTCCCGGATACCGATATACTGGGCTAAGTGCATTGCGTGGGGCGGCTTGTCTGCGGCCCCTTCCTGTCCCGTCCATGAACCGCGTTCGCTTTGCGCCGTCGCCGACGGGCTTCTTGCATATCGGCGGAGCGCGGACCTATGTCTTCAACTGGTTTTTCGCTCGCTCGACGGGCGGCCAGATGGTCCTTCGCATCGACGACACCGATACAGGTCGGAACACCGAAGAGTCGCTGCGCTCGATCTTGGACGGCCTGAAGTGGCTGGACCTGTCATGGGACGAGCAGCACTCTCAGTCTGAACGCCGCAGCGTCCACGTTCAGGCGGCCCAGTCGCTGCTGGGCGCCGGCGTCGCATATCGCGACTTCACGGTCGAAAGCGACGCCAGGGAGGAGCGCTCCGACGGCACTCCTTGGCTTTGCAATCCAGGCATGCGCGACATGTCGCCGTCCGAGAGCGATCGGAAGGCAGAGGCGGGCGAGCCGTTTGCCATCCGCTTCCGCGTCCCTCGCGAGCAGCCAGGTGGCGTGGCTTTCAAGGACTTAGTGCTGCGCAAACAGTTCCGCAAGTACGCGGACATCGAGGACTTTGCACTCCTGCGCAGCAACGGCCTGCCCACTTATCACCTCGCCTCCACCGTGGACGATGGCGACCTGAAGATCACCCATGTGATCCGCGGCCAGGACCATCTCGCCAACACCTTCAAGCACATCATGCTGTTTGAAGCGCTCGGGTACGATGTGCCCGCATTCGGCCACCTTCCGCTGCTGCTCGGGCCGGACGGCTCGAAGTTGTCTAAGCGCCGCCACGGTGCAGTCGTCAGCGTCACTAGCTACCGGGACATGGGTTTCCTTCCCTCCGGTTTCGTCAACTACGTGTGCCTGCTGGGCTGGTCCCCCAAAGACAACCGCGAGGTCCTGACTCTAAAGGAGATTCGAGATCTGTTCCAGATCGAGAATGTGCTGCGAACCAACGCCACCGTGCAGTTCGGCGAAGACGGAGGGGCTGAACAAGTCGACCCCAAGGCGCTGTGGCTGAACGGACAGCACCTCAGGAACATGCCCGTTGATGACTTGCTCCCCTTTGCCGAGCGGGCCTTGCGCGAAGCGGGCTGGTGGGACGACGCGTTCTCCGCTAGTCGGCGCGACTGGTTTGCCGCCGCCGTCAATGACCTGCGTTCCCGCTTGAACTTGCTCACTGACTTCCAGCTCCGCTGTCGGGCTTACTTCGCGGAAGACTTCGATTTTGAGAATAAGGCAAAGGAAAACTTAAACAAGGAGGGGGTCCGCGATCTCCTAAAGAGCTTGGCCGACCGTTTGGAGGCATTGTCGGATTTCACGGAGGAGAACATCGAGGCCGAGCTACGTTCGCTGGCCGCTCAAGAGCAGGTCAAGGCAGGCCTCCTCATCAACGGCTCGCGGGCGGCACTGACCGGGCAGCCGGTCGGCCCGAGCGCGTTTCGCGTGTTCACGCTGGTTGGCCAGCGGCGCGCGGTGGAACGTCTGCGCAAGGCCTGAGTGCGCCCAGGGTATTTCAACCATGCTGCTACTTGGAATCGGAGGCTGGTTGCACGATGGTGCGGCGGCAGTCATGTGCGATGGGGCTATCGTGGCCGCCATCGAGGAGGAGAAGCTCTCTAGAGAGGCGCACCGGGGCGGCTTGCCTACCCGCGCCATCCACGCGTGCCTAGACCTTGCCGACGCGACCGCCGAAGAAGTTGACTGTGTGGCGCTGGTGCGGCCGCTAGGCACCGGGGCGGACAACACGTTTCAAATTCGCCTGCGGTCCCTGTTTCCGAACGCCCGCATCGTGGTCACCGACCACCACGATGCCCACGCGGCCAGTGCCTACTATGCGTCCCCGTTCGACGAAGCTCGCGTGCTGACCCTGGATCGCCAGGGCGACATGCGTTGCGGCGCAGTCTGGCGGGGCCGGGGCGCCGATCTCGAATCCGAGGAGGATTTGTACGCTCCGGACTCCCCGGCCGTGGTCTACAGCCGCGTGACGGAGCTGCTGGGATTTCGCTCGGGGCGCGAGGAACACAAGGTCCAGTGGCTCGCGCTATCCGGCGAGCCGCGTTACAGCGACCTGTTCGCCGCCATGATGGGTAGCCGAGCGAGCCGGCTGCCGACGCTGGACCATAGCTACTTCGATCCGGCGCGCCCGACGCAAGGGGCATTCAGCGACAAATTCTACCGCGAGCTGGGGCTGGAACCTTCCGCCGGCATCTCCGACGCGATGCAACGCGACCTCGCCGCCAGCATGCATCAGGCGGTCACAGAAGCGGTGTTGCGATTGGCCGGCGACGCTAGCCATCTCTGCTTGGCAGGCGGTATCGCCATGAACGCCTTGCTCGTGGAAGCGCTCGAGCGGAGCGGAAAGTTCGGAGAGGTCTTTGTCCAGCCCGCCGCTGGCAACGCCGGCACGGCGGTTGGCGGGGTGTACCACGCTTGGCACAGGGCGCTGAAACGCTCCGAGCGAGTGCCGCTGAGAGACCTCTTCCTCGGGCCTCGCTACGGCAAAGAGGACATCAGCCAGGTCTTGGAGAATTGCAAGCTCAACTTCCGCTTCCTGCTCACAGACGCCGAGCTGATCGGCTCGGCCGTGGAGCGCCTGGCTGACGACCAGATCTTGGCGTGGTTCCAAGGCCGCACCGAGTTCGGCCCGCGGGCGCTCGGCAACCGCAGCATTCTGGCCTCGCCGCTAAATCCCTATTCCACAGAGAATCTCAACGTATATATCAAGCGCCGGGAGAACTTTCGAAAGTTTGCAGCGTCCGTCGCCGAGGAAGCCGTGGAGGAGTACTTCGAGAGCACCCCGGCTTCCCGCTACCTCGCGACTGTCTCGCGTGTGAAGCCCGCCCATCGCAAGACCTTCGAGTCTGCCCTGCTCGACGGCGAGCGGATCCGCTTGCACGTGGTCAGCCGAGCGGACAACCGGCTGTACTGGGACCTGCTAAACGAGGCTGGCCGCGTCAGCGGCTTGCCCGTTCTCTACAACACATCGTTCAACCTCTTCGGCGAACCGCTGGTTAGCGATCCGCGCTCGGCAGTGCGAAGCTTCTATGCTTCAGGCATCGACGCTCTGTTCGTCGGCAACTTCTTGCTCGAGAAGTAGCCCCCTCCGCCCGGAGTCTCGATCCGCAGCACACCGCCCTGCCGGACTTCGAAGTTTCCTTTTGACGGCAATTCCTCGCCGTCAAGCGAGTTACGGCCGGCCTTTCCCGCCCCGCCCCGTTGCGCACCCTTCGGTGTCAGCTTGCGCCTGTCAGAGAGGATGGCCAGAGAAGCGTCGGTCAAGAACTCGTACTCCCGCACCACTCCATCTCCACCGCGGCGCTCTCCCTCGCCGCCGCTGTCCGGACGCAGGGAGTAGCGAGCGATTCGAACCGGATATTGCTGTTCCAACGCCTCGATCGGTGTGTTGAGGCTGTTGGTCATGTGGGTGTGGACCCCGCTCAGCCCGTCGGCCCCTGACCACGCGCCCATGCCACCGGCCACGGTCTCGTAATAGCCGAACGCACGTCCGGTCGCGGGGTCCGAGCCACCGAAGCTTATGTTATTCATCGTCCCCGAGCTGTCGGCGGGAAGCTCTCCGGGCAGCGCCTGGCGCAGCGCCCCGAGCACCACGTCAACAATCCGTTGCGAGGTCTCGACGTTGCCCGCAGCGGTGCTCGCTGGCAACACAGCGTCGCAAACCGTACCGGGCTTGGTGAGGATCTTGATCGGTCTCAGCGTGCCCGCGTTGTAGGGAGTGTCAGAATCGACCAAGCACCGGAAACAGTACATCACGGCCGACGTCGTAACCGCACGATTGGCGTTGACACCGCCCCGCGTCTGCGGGTCGGACTTACGAAAATCCACGGTTGCTTCGGAACCTTGGATGGTGAGCGTGCAACAGATCTTTACCGGCCCGGAGGCAACCCCGTCATCATCCATCCAGTCCTCAAACTGGCCGCTGCAGTCGGGGATCCCTTCGAGTCGACTGCGCATCACGTCCTCGGCATAGCCCTGCAACGCTGCCATTTGGGCAGTGACAACGTCTATGCCGTATCTGTCGATGGCCTGGCGCACACGCCGCTCACCGACGCTGTGCGCGGCGACCTGCGCGCTCAAGTCGCCCAGACGCTCGTCGGGCGTGCGAACGTTCGCCAAGATCATGGACAGCAGCGCTTGGTCGTATTCTCCATTGCGGACAAGGCAGACTGGCGGGATGCGCAGCCCCTCCTGATAGATCTCTTGCGCCAGCGGCATGGAGCCAGGCACCATTCCACCGACATCAGCGTGGTGAGCCCGCGTCACCAAGTGGAACGACGGCTGGGCACGGCCCTCGACGAACACTCCCGAGACCGAAGTGATGTCGGGCAGATGCGTGCCCCCGCGAAACGGGTCGTTGAGGAAGTAGATCTCGCCATTCTTGAGATCGAACTCGCTCGTAACGGCCTCGACTGACGCCGGCATTGCGCCCAAGTGCGCCGGCATGTGATCCCCCATGGCAACGGTCTTGCCCCGGGAGTCGTAGAGCGCGCAAGAATAGTCGCGCCTCTCCTTGATGTTGGCCGAGAAGGACGTGCGGCGCAGCACGATTCCCATCTCCTCGGCAATGGAGACGAATAGGTTGCGGAAGACTTCTAGCTCGAGATTCACCGGCCCTCGCTAGGCGGACGGTCGCGCCACCAAGACGCCAGCGCCGAACCGGTGACGTTCATGAAGGTGCCGAAAATGCCCGGGGCCAGCGCCGCGGCCGAACTCTTGAGCACGTTGGTAGCCAAGCCTACCGCCATACCACCATTTTGCATGCCGACTTCGAAAGCGACCGTGCGCCGGTCGGTCTCGCCAAGCCTGCAAAGGCCGGATGCGAAGTAGCCCAGGCCGTAACCGGCGACGTTGTGCACCAAGGCAGCCACCAGCAACGCCGCCCCGCTCTTTAGCAGGTCGTCCCGGGAACCGGCAGCGATAATCGCCAAGATGAAACAGATCGACGCCATCGAGATGCCGGGCAAGACCCGATCGAGTATCTCCCGCCTGCGCGCCAGCAAGCGGTTGCACACCAATCCCGCTCCGACCGGAAGAATGACCAGTTCCACGATCGCCCACATCATGTCTAGGAAAGCGATCTCGATAAAGCGGCCCGCCAGCAGTCGCATCGCCAACGGTGTCAAGAGCGGTGCCATCAGCGTCGAACACGCCGTCATCGTCACCGACAGTGCGACGTTGCCCTTGGCCAGAAAGGCCATCACGTTCGAGGCAACGCCCCCGGAACACGAGCCGATCAGCACAACGCCGGCAGCGATTTCGTCCGGAAAGCCGAACGCCACCGCGATGGACCAGCCCAGCAACGGCATGACCGTGAATTGCAACAGCATCCCGATCAGCACGGCCTGCGGCATGCGCAGGGCCCGCGCGAAGTCTCCGAGGCTGAGAGTCGCGCCCATGCCGAGCATGATCACCTGGATCAGCGGCGTGATCAGCGTGCCGAGTTGAAACTCGCCCCACGACAAGAAATGAGCCGGGAAGTATAGGGCCCAGCAGGTCATCGTGAACACCCAGAAGGTGAATGCGATGATGTTGAGTGTGGGATGGATCTGAAAGCGAAGGGCAAGCAAGGCCAGCGCCGCCACGAGTAGCGTGCCGCTAGCTGGGAGGTTGCCGGTGACCGCAGCGATGACCGAGCCAATAAGCGCGACCAGCCCACCGCACGACAGGATCAGACCGACGCGCTTCACGAAGGCGGCATGTTAGCACAGGGCGAAACGGCCGTCCGTTCCGCGGCGCCCCGGAGCATCGGCCACGCGACGCTGATGCTGGTGGCACTGCTGGCCTGCCTCGTTGTGGCGGCCTGCGGGGGTCGGCGGACCACAAACGTCAAACTGCCGCCTCCGATCAACCCGAGGGTCGGTTGGACTCAGGTTGGCATCGCGAGTTGGTACGGCCCCCCCTTCCACGGGCGTCCGGCCTCCAACGGCGAGATCTATGACATGAACAAGCTCACGGCCGCGCACAAGCGACTGCCGTTCGACACGTGGATTCGGGTCAAGAACCTCTCCAACGGCAAGACCACTCAAGTACGAATCACGGACCGAGGACCGTTCGTGGGCAAGCGCATCATCGACCTTTCAAAAGCAGCCGCGGCCGATATCGGAATGTTGGGCAGCGGGGTCGCCAAGGTTCGCCTGACGTTGATTCCACCCCCTAAAGGCAGCGCCCGCGCCGGTGCGGCGGCTTCGAACGTCAAACCGGCCAGCCGAAGGCAGGCCGGGCGGTTCGACATTCAAATCGGTTTCTTCAAGCAGCGGGACAATGCCAATGCGCTGGCAGCGAAGGCTCGCAGAAAGGGTCACCGCGCAACTGTACGCCGGACTGCGGACGGCGGCTCGCAGCGCTTTCAGGTGCTAGTCACGGGCGGGAACACAAGACAGGCCAATGCGCGCCTGCGAACGCTCCAACGGCAGGGCTTCGAAGGATTCCTGCACCCCCGCCGGGACTAGCCGCCCCATTCGGCTCTCCGCGATCACTCGCCGGGCAGTTCCCAGCGCGGCGGCGCTTGGAAGCCTTCCCGGCCTTCGTTGTACGGGACAACGGCGTCCTCGGGCTGAAGAGCGCGGAACTCTTTGACCTTCTCATACATCGAATCCGCCAACGCGCGGTTCTCGTCCAAGACGTTGTGCTCCTCGGCCATGTCCTCAGAAATCTTGAACAAGAAGCGCTTGCGCAGCGAGTCGTCGGCTGTCTCGTCTGTGACAACCGGTCCGACGACGACCAGCTTCCAGTCATTGGTCATGTAGGAAATCTGCTCGGATTGCGGGCCAGTCTGCCCGATGTAGTTGTACAGTTCCCGCTCTAGCGACTCTTGGCGGCCGGTAAGCACATCTAAGATGTCCAATCCATCCAACGGCTTGCCGCCGAAGCTCTCAACGCCGGCGATTCGCATGACGGTGGGCAGAATGTCGATGTTGGCCAGTGGGGCCTCGATCTTCTGGCCCAGCGGAATCTGTCCTGGCCAGCGGGCCGCGGCGGCGACGCGGATCCCGCCCTCGAATACGCTCGCCTTGGCCCCCCGGAGCGGCGTGTTCTCGCCAATGCCGCCGACTCCGCCGTTGTCCGAGCTGAAGAGCACGAACGTATCGGAAGCGATGCCCGTCTGATCGATCGCGTCGAGAATCTTGCCGACACTCTCGTCGAGAGAATGAACCATCGCACCGAGGATCTTGCGATTCCTGTGGCGAGCCTCGCTCGTCGAACTCGGCTCGACTCCTCGCACCCCCTGGAAGAAACCTCGTGCCGGAGGCAGCCCCTCATAGAGCGGAAGATGTTGTTCCTTGGCTTGGTAGGGGCTGTGCGGCGCTAGAAACGGCACATAGCATAGGAACGGCTCGGCATCACCAGCATGGGTCCGGATGAACTTGGCAGCGCGATCGGCTATGAGGTCGGTCGCGTAGCCTTGATCGCCGCTTGGTTCAAACCCGTCATGCCAGTCGACCTCTCCTTCGCGTTCGTGAGTGAAGTAGTCGACCGCTCCGTTGTAGTGGCCATAGAACTCGGTGAATCCTCTGCGCAGTGGGTGATATTTCTTGTCGGAATGCCCCAGGTGCCACTTGCCGAAGACGCCGCGGTGCTTGTAGCCGGCCTCGGCGAGCACGTCTGCGATGGTCAGCTCGGACACGTCCATGCCGCCGCCGCGCCAAGGCGGATAGACCGCCCGCATCGAACCATAGCGGATGGGGTAGCGCCCGGTCAGCAAGCCGGCCCTCGTCGGAGAACACACCGGCGCCACGTAATAGCGCGCTAGCTCCGCACCCTCGGCGGCGATGCGATCGATGTTCGGCGTGGCGATGTTGCCGCCATGGAGGGTCACATCGGTCCAGCCTAGGTCGTCAGCAAGCAGAATGACGATGTTGGGCCGGGCCGCGCTTGAGGATTCGGTTGCGTCTGGCCCGCACCCCTGAAGCAAGAGCAATGCGAATGCGAACAGCCCGTGAGCCGCTCTTGCAACTGAGCTTGGTGAACGGCTCCCCCGGGGGTCGTTGGCAAATCGAGCGGTGAGACGAGAGTTGAACATGCGTAATCCTTGGCCTCCCGGACTCGATGGCGAAGTAGGTGGCGGCTCGCAGCTCAAGAAGTACCCGCAGCACTCCAGCCGACACCATCCTGACCAATTGGCCTGCAAGGGCCTGAACTTCTACGAAGAAAGAGTCTCGATGCTACAGCATACGTCATGATCGGAATGGGTCTCACTAAGCCCTGAAGCCACTGTGTCTCGATGTTCTTGCCTTCGTTGACGCGACGGATCGGATTGCAGGCTCCAGCCCTGACTTGTCCGAGTTGACTGCGAGACACAGATAGACTAGTCTGAATATGGTCTATTTATGTCGGCCCCACTAACCTAGGAGGGATTACATGTGTCGGTAATCGGTGCATTCGATGCGAAAACGCATCTTCCGCAACTTCTGCGGCGAGTTCAAGAAGGCGAGCAATTCGTCATCACCAAGCACAATCGACCTGTGGCTGAGCTTATTCCGTTCAGACAGCGCGACACCGTCAGAATCCGGGCTGCGATTGATGGCTTGGCGGCGTTTCAGAAGACGCACAGCCTAGGCGGCCTGTCAGTGCGTGAACTGATCGAAGACGGACGTCGATTTTAGTGGCCTTCGTCCTAGACAGCTCCGTGACCATGGCGTGGATCTTCCCTGACGAGGCGAGCGTGTCCACCGACCTCTTGCGAGAGTCACTTGTGGAGGACAGCGCGTTTGTCCCGGCGCTCTGGCCAGTCGAGACGGGGAACGTGCTGCTGATGGCGACCAGAAGAGGCCGGATCGCCAAGGATGACTGGCAGCAGATTCGGGAGAATCTCAAAGCGCTGCCCATCAACATTGATCCCGTTTCTACAGATCGAGTTTGGGGTGCGGTACTCGACCTCGCCGACACGCACCGGATCTCGGCATACGACGCGATGTATCTCGAACTTGCGCTGCGGCTGCGGCTGCCCCTCGCAACGCTGGACCGGGAGCTGGCAGCCGCAGCGCGGGCTTCCGGTGTCGAAGCGCCTTAGGACGCGCAGTGTAACGCTCTTACGGGTGGGGTGAACTCTTGGCTTGCCGTGAGTCTCCTATCAGTCGGCGTGTTGGCACCGGCCCTCCCGCAACCCGATTCACGAGGACGGAGTGCTAGACTCCGGTTTGACACGCCCCGCAGCTGTCGCTCTCTCGATCGCCGGCTCTGATCCGTCCGGTGGCGCGGGCCTGCAGGCCGATCTCAAGACGTTCCATCAGTTCGGCGTATATGGGATGGCAGTGCCGACACTGCTCACCGTCCAGAACACTCTTGGCGTCGAGTCCTCCACCTGCCTATCGGCTGCATTGGTCCGAGCCCAACTTGACTGCATTCAGCGCGACATGCCGCCGGCCGTAGCCAAGACCGGTGCACTCGGCGATCCGGCCATCGTGAGCGTCGTAGCCGACTGGGTGCGCGAGTCGGATGTTCCGCTCGTCGTAGATCCCGTGATGGCGAGCACCCACGGTGATTCCCTCGCAACCGAACAGACGATTGATGCACTCGTCGAGGATCTGCTCCCTCGTTGTTTCTTGGTAACCCCCAACCTGCCCGAAGCTGCCACGCTATCCGGGATCGCCATCACGGATCGGAACGATATGCGCCGTGCAGCAGAGCGTATTGGCAAGCGGGGCGCTAGGCGGGTGCTGGTCAAGGGTGGACACTTGGATTCCGACGCCATCGACCTGCTGTGGGCGGACGAATTCGTGCTCACCTTCCCGGCAGAGCGCATCCAGAGTCGTCATACCCACGGCACGGGGTGCGTTCTGTCGGCAGCCATCACGGCCATGCTGGCTCGCGATTACACGTTGTTCGACGCGGTGGAGCATGCCAAGCGCTATGTCACTGAAGCCATCCGCACTGCCCCCGGACTCGGCCGGGGCCAGGGTCCTCTAAACCTGCACGCTCCCACCGATTCGAAGGCAGAGTGAGTCTGCGATCATCAAGGATTGGGGCCGGCATGGGGGAATCCGAGAGCAACCGCAAATGGCCCCTAGCAATCCTCGCAGCGGTGGTGTTTCCCGCGCTAGTTCTGCACGGCACCTGCGTTTCTGTACTCGGCCCGGGCACTTGGGGCTCGGGGCTGGTCGAGACACTGCCCGACTTTAAGGCGCCCACGTCTGCTGTGGAGGCCTACCGCCAAGAGTTCCAAGCCGAGCCTCGAATTGCAGACGCAGGCGCAGAAGCCACGCCGTCCCAAACACCGGCAGGAATCCCGGGAAGCGTCGTTTGGACGCACGCCTGGGACGATCGCGTGCTGTATCTAACAGAAGGACACGAACGATCCCGCCGCCGGCTCTACGTTTCTCGGACGAATTCAACTCTTAGCGAGGTTGCGTTGCCGAGCGGCCACCTAGTCGCGCACCCGCAATGGACCGTGGACGGCATCGTCTATGTACGCTGGAACCCTTGGGCGGTCCCGCCCGCGAGCAAGCTTCGCCGATATGCGGCGAGTTGGTTTGATCCCACGCTGCGCCCGGAATCGTCGCTCTACGGGAACGCCCCCGACACGGGCGACTGGCATTTCTTGATGCCCGGTCACTCCCTCACGGTTTCGCCCGATGGGAGACAAGCGGCACTGCTTCGTTCCGGCGCATTGCTAGCCGGCTATTACAGTGTCCATGTCTGGCGAATCGGCTCTCCCGACGCGCCCGCCATCATGAGCCTTCGCGAACATGGCAGTGACGCAACCAGATCATTCCGAATCCAGTGGTCCGCGGATTCCACCGCATTGCACATCCAAGGCCGGACGGGAGGCTTCGATCGCCGGTCGTCGCGCGGCGACACAGGCTCGGAAGGCGTCTCCATCAATCTTCTGTACATGATTAATGACGGGACCGTATATGATTTGAATCTTGGGAGTTAAGCCCTCCAATCGGAATGTCCATCCACTCCCACCTCGGCAAGTTCGCAGGGATCGTGGCCTGCCTCGCGTGCCTAGGTTGCAGTCAGGCTACGCAATCCTATCTCTTCCGCTACGCCAACACTCAACCCGCGCAACACCCGCGCAGCATCTCGATGGCCTATTTCGAGGAGATCGTCGAGAAACGCACTAACGGTCGGATCGAAGTCGAGAACCACTTCGGCGGCACTCTCGGGCGCGAACGGGAGCTGATGGACCTCGTCGCCGTTAACGTGCTTCAAGGTACCCGCGGCGGGTTCTTCTTCGATGTCAGCCCGAAGTACACGATATACCTGCTGCCCTTTCTCGTAGACGACTGGGACCAAGCCTTGCGGCTGGTCAACAGTGACTTTACGGCCCGCGTCAACGCCGAGGGCCGTCGCAACGGCTATCACGTGCCCGCCTGTGGCATCTCGCAGGGCTTCCGCGCCCACACGACCAGCGTCCGGCCGATCCGCACACCGGAGGACTTTCGCGGCCTCAAGCTCCGCGTACCGGCGCAGGAGCCAAACATAATATTAACCAGTGTCTTAGGAGCCAATCCTCAAGAGATACCTTTTACCGAGGTCTATCAAGCCTGCAAGACGGGAGTGATCGATGGGCAGGATAACGCCCCGTCCAACCTGTGGGACTTCCGCATCCACGAGGTCCAGAAGTATCTCAGCGTCTCCAACTACATGACCGGTCCCGATCCGTTCATCGTAAATCTTGCATGGTACGATTCGCTGCCTGCGGACCTGCAGGAGCAGTTTGACAGCTCCGCTCGCGAAGCAATCGCATATAGCGACCGCATGAATCGGGACAGCGAGCAGGAGTACATCGACAAGTTATCCACCGTGCTCGAGACCAACTACATCGAAGGCGAGGCGCTGGAGCGATTCCGTGAGGCGGCGGCGCCAGTCTACGACATCCTCATCGCCAAGGGCTACTTCAGCTGGGAGGATGTCGAGGCCGCGAGACGATCGGCACGAGGCGAGGAACAGCAGTGAGCCTCCAGGCTTTCGAGCGTCGCCTGACGACCCTGCTGGAATCCGTGCTGGCGGCAGGTCTGCTGGGGATGTTCCTCGTCGTGGTTCTGTTGGTCGCACTACGCTACGCCTTCCAATCGGGCCTGGTCGGGGCCAACGAAACTGCCACCGTCGTGTTTGTTTACCTCTCCTCGCTGGGAGCGGCCGTAGCGGTGGGACGCCAAGAGCACATCCGCGTCGATCTCCTCTCGGCCCGCCTCGGCCGGCGGGGCAGGCTCGCACTTGGAGCCTGCAACCTAGGCATGGTCGCCATCCTCAATGCCGTTCTGGCAGCCAGCAGCGCTGCTTGGATCGCCGCTACTGGGCAGACCCTCATGCCGGTCACACAGATGCCCCGCTACCTGCTCCAAGCCAGCGTGCCGCTCGGGTGCGGACTCGCCACGCTGTACTGCGTAATCAAGCTAGTCACCCTGTTTCGCAAGGAGTTAGCTCGTTGATCCTGCTGCTCCTGATTAGCCTGCTCGCCCTGATCGGAATCGGGGTGCCGGTGGCGTACGCGCTAGGGGTCTCGGTCTTGCTCTACGTGACCCTGAGCGACACCCAGCTCCTGCTCATGCTGCCGCTGCGCTTGCTGGCCGGATTCGACTCCTACGCGCTGATGAGCCTGCCACTGTTCATTCTGATGGGCCAGGTCATGAACTCGGCCCAGATCACCTCTCGGCTCATCGATTTCAGCATGCTGCTGGCCGGAAGGTTCAAGAGCGGGCTGGGCTTAGTGAACGTGCTTGCCAGCATGCTGTTCGGCGGGATTTCAGGCTCGTCAGCATCAGACACCGCCTCGATCGGCTCAGTGCTGATCCCTGAAATGGAGCGGCGGGGCTACCGCAAGGAAGTCGCGGCCGGCATCACGGTGGCATCTTCCACGATGGGCATGGTCATACCGCCGAGCATTCCCATGGTGCTCTACGCGGTGGTTGCGCAGCAATCCGTCGGCAAGCTCTTCCTGGGAGGGGTATTCCCCGGCATCATCGTCGGCTTGTTCCAGATGGCGCTGGTCCGCATGCTGGCCCACGGTGGATCGGAGCGCCAGCGCGTCACGCTGGCCACCGCCCTGCGGCTTACCGCCCGGTCGGTGCCCGTGTTGCTGATGCCGGTGATCGTGGTCGGAGCGGTCGTCTTCGGGATTGCTACCGCTACCGAGTCCGCCGCCCTCGGCGTGCTCTACGCGGTGCTCGCGGGGTTCGCTCTCACTCGGGCGCTGACGCCTGGCTCGTTCTGGCAGTGCCTGCGCTCAACAGCCCTTACCAGCTCGAAGATCATGATCGTGATCGCGCTCTCGCAAGCCTATATCTGGATCCTGGCGCTGGAGCGCGTGCCGGAGGCGATCGCTGCGTTTGTCGTAGACCTAGGCTTGGGCGCTACCGGGACGCTGCTGCTAGTCAACCTGATCGTCCTCGCTGCGGGCACTGTGATCGACGTCAGCCCGGCCATCCTGCTCTTGACGCCTGTTTTCGCGCCCGCCCTAGAGAGCCTGGGCGTGTCGCCGATCCTGTTCGGAGTGTTGCTGGTGTCGGGACTGGCCGTGGGCGCCTGCACGCCGCCAGTTGGAACCTGCCTGAACGTTTGCGCGGCCATCGCCGAGCTAGACATTGGGAAGATCTTCCGTGGCGCGGCCCCGTTCCTTGGTGCCAACGCAGCTACCCTGGTCGTCGTCACGCTACTTCCCGAAATCGCCTTGTGGCTGCCCGAACGGCTGATACCTTGATACCGAGGTCGATCTCGCCAGAAGTCGTGGTATCCCCGCTATGGCGGATACTCGGAACAAGCGAGGCCAAAGACCTGTGCCCAGGGACTCGGTCCCAGATCGAGCGATCGCAGGAACGGGGATGGCTCGTTTGCAGCCAGCGCATAAGCTCTCAGGTGCCGGCAACTGGAGCGGCGGGAATCGACTGTCTCGCGCGCTAGCGCTGATCCTCGCTACCACGGCTACGCTCTCGGCTGCCGAAGTTGTCCACAGTCTCCGCAGCCCGCGCCAGGCTGGCGAAACGACCGTGCGGGTCTTCGTGCCCGACACCCCGAATCCCCCAGCTCAACCTCGGCTCCTGCTAGTGCTCCCGGTCGAAGCCGGAACGGAGAGCCGCTGGGGCGACCCTGCCGCCGAGATCCGGCGGACAAATATCGCCAACCGGTACCGGCTTGTGGCCGCGATTCCGACCTTCACGGCACTACCGTGGTATGCCGACCATCCTTCGGACGAGCGCCTGCAGCAAGAGACCTACCTGCTCCGTGATGTGCTGCCCCTGATCGACCGCCACCACGGCACCGAGTCCGGGTCCGGCCAGACCCTGCTCGTCGGGTTCTCAAAATCGGGATGGGGAGCATGGTCCCTTCTGCTGCGCAATCCAGGGATATTTGCCCGCGCAGCCGCTTGGGACGCACCACTCATGCAATCAAAGCCTGACAAGTACGGCATGGGACCCGTCTTCGGCGATCAAGCTAACTTCAACGGATACTTGATCAGCGACCTAGTGAAGCGTCAGGCCGAGTTGCTCCGCGCGCGCAAACGTCTGGTCCTAACAGGCTATTTCGAGTCGTTTCGCCCCCACCACGTCGCCATGCACGAGTTACTCAAGGAGCTAGGAGTGCCTCACGCCTACCGAGACGGCCCCAAGCGGGATCACCACTGGGAGTCAGGCTGGCTCGACGAGGCTGTCAGCCTTCTCCTCTTGCCTTGATTGGTTTTGACCATTCGCCAGCAATCGCTGGCGACCTTCGGGAGTAAACCGATTCGTGTGGTAAAAGGAGTGCTGGTCTACCTATCGACAGTGGCCCTTGTGAATGGCGGCGCGGTCTACGCCCCGGTTCCTGCCGGGGGGCGACTTCATTACTGGAGCGTTGGCGTGTGGTAGCCCAGCTTGGCGACCAGACTAGTGCTGTCTCACCCGAAAGCGTGCGCCGGTGAAGGAGAGCGGACATGAAGAATGACCTCGTCCTAAGTGAGCGGATACGGCCGATTCTCGCGAGGCGGAGGGGCGTTTCCGAGCGGAAGATGTTCGGTGGCACCTGCTTCATGCTCAATGGAAACATGTGCGTCGGAACATGGAAGGAATCTCTCATCGTAAGACTTGGCAAGAACGGCCACGAACAGACTCTGACGGAGCCGCACACACGGCCGGCTGACATGAACGGTAGGGCCATGAAGGGCTGGGCACTCGTGGAGCCGGCAGGCATCGCATCCGACGAGAGTCTCATGATGTGGGTTGACAGGGCCGCGAAGTACGCCGAGTCCCTGCCGGCGAAATGACGCAGGCCGCGACTTCCGGCTGTAGAACGCGGTCACGGCCAAGAGGCCGCCTGTCCTGCTAACGCAGGGAGGCATTGATGGACAGGATCATGGCAGCAACGCGTCCAGACTGGGTGTCAGATGACTTGTTTCCTTTCGAGGGCAAGTTCTTCGACACCCCATCTGGCCACCGGATGCACTTCGTCGACGAGGGTGCTGGCGAGCCGATCGTGTTCGTGCACGGCAACCCGGCTTGGTCATTCGAGTTCAGGCATCTGATCAAAGGGCTTCGATCTGAATTTAGGTGCCTTGCTGCCGACCATATCGGCTTTGGCCTTTCGTCCCGAAGCAACCGGCGCATAGACCACCATCCCGCTGCCCTAGCGCGGGAGTTCGCGACGCTGATCGACTACCTCGAACTCTCGGACTTGACGCTCTTCCTAACAGACTGGGGTGGTCCGATCGGTCTGGACTTTGCGCGCAGGCAGCCAGATCGCGTCAGACGCATCGTGATCGCGAACACCTGGTGCTGGCCAGTCGCGGATGACTTTCATTTCAAATCGTTCAGCTTCCTAATGTCGAGCTGGGTCGGGCAATATCTCATCAGGCATCGCAATTTCTTCGTGAACCAGGTCATGCCGAAGGCAGTCGGCAACAAGACTGTCCTAACTCCGGAGATCATGGCACACTACCGAAGGGCAATGCCCACGCCCGATGCGCGTTCAGCAAGTGCCGCCTTGCCGGGCTACATCGTCAGTGCGACCGACTGGCTGCAGTCGATTTGGAGCGAACGCGCGGCCTTCGCGAACCATCCGGCGCTTGTTCTGTGGGGACTCAAGGACATGGCGTTTCGCACGAAGGAGCTCGAGCGGTGGCAGTCCGAGTTCTCCGACGTTGAGTCACACGAGCTCGAGGATTGCGGTCACTTCTTGGCTGAAGAGGCCCCTGAGAGAGTCTTGAGGGCGCTGCATGCCTTCATGAGACGTACGTCGCCAACGCACGGAGCGTCGACCATGACAATCCGCTAGACGAGCCTGTCGATTGCGGAATAGCCCATAAGCAGCGCCATGAGCGCCGCGCAGACCCACAGCATCAACGTGATCCAGGCCTTGGGCAGGACGCTGCTCGGCATCCTCCGGTACCGCAAGTAGATCGTGAAGCCTCCGATCACCGGCAGCATGATTGCCTGCGCAATGCCGCCGATCTTGACCATCAGCACCGGCTCCCTGATCAGCATGAAATACAGACAGGGCACCGTCAGCAGTATCACGACGAAAACTCGGATCGCCCTCAGCCGCTTCACGTAGTTGGACTTGTCGTATACACCAAGCATGCCTACGAAATCGGCCCAGACGCGGCAATGGGCTGCCGTCGACGCGAATACCGTCGAGTACAGCACCGCAAACGCCCCGACCATGAACAGCCCCAGCGACCAGCTTCCGAGCGTTTCGGTGTAAATGCTGGACAGCACCTGCACCATTTCCGAACCCTCGGGGATGAGCCCCATCCCCTTCAGCACTCCGGCTCCGAGGAAATAGAACGCCACGGTCGCAAACGTGTAGATCACCATCGAGAACATGACATCGAAGCCCATGACTCGAACCCATCCGAGCGCCCGCTGCGTCCAGCCATGAGAATCTTCGCGCTTGCCGGCGTATTGCGCGTAACCCTTCTCGATGCACCAGTACGGGTACATGACCAGTTCGGTCGCGCCCACGCCCGTGATACCGAACGCTGCGACCGCGGTAGCCATGCCGCCTTCTGGGGGACGGAAAGTCAGTCCCTCCGCAACCGCGGCCCAGTCAAAGAACTGCGGCAGTTTGAACAACAAGAAGCAGCAGCTGACTGTGAGCAGTGTGAAGCTGACCACCAGCCCCATCGCAATCTTCTCGACGACAACGTACTTGCCGGCAATCAGCAACAGAATCGACAGCCCGGCCAAGGTCCAGACGAACGCCGTGATCGGCACGCCCGGAATCGCTCGATGGAGGATCTCGGCGATTCCGCCCAGCATCGCGCCCACTTGGAACAGGGTGAACGTGACCATCCCGCACCACATCCACACCAGCCAAGACACCCTCAGCCGGGGACCGGGCACGTCATTGAACGCTTCGAGGGTTGTGCGTCCCGTAGCGATGGCGTAGCGGCCCAATTCGTTCTGAACCACCGTCTTGACCAAGCAGCTCATGATGATCAGCCAGAGGAGCACGTAGCCGTTTTCGGCACCCAACACGGTGGTCGCGATCAGCTCCCCAGAGCCGACGATAGAACTGGCAAGGATCAATCCGGGCCCAAGAAACCGAAGGATCCCGCTGAATGCTCGCGGGGCGGCCGCAACCCGCTCCGGATCCAAGCGATAGGGGTCTTTAATGACGGTCGAAGCCATGGCGTCTCGCAATCCTAGCACACGCCCTTGAGCTGGTTTCGCTCGTGCGGGCACCGCCCAGAAACGTCCATCCAGTCAGTGGTTGACCTGCTTCGATACACCGGGATCTCGGTGATCGTCTCAGGCGCGCGACACCATATGTGACATGGAACCCATGCGCCATGTCGCCCCACACGGCCGCACTGCCACATCCCGCACATGCTCAATGGGGGAGCAATCGGTAAGCAAGTCCCCGCCTCGGCGATCGCAAGGATACGTACAGCCCGAGGCAGCCGGACAGGCGCGGGCGGGACTTTGGTCCCGGCTGCCGCCCGGACGTGCGTGGCAGCCCGGCCGACTATCCGCCCGCCACGTGGCTCGGGCTCTTGCTGAGTAGCGCTGGATCTTCCACGACTAGGAACTGGCCCATCATCCCGTTATCTTCATGCTCCATGATGTGGCAGTGATACATGTATGGGACCTGAGGATCAGCGTAGCGGTCGAACCTCATGATGATTCGAACGAGATCGCCGGGAGGCACAAGGACGGTGTCTTTCCACCCGAGTTCGGCAGCGGAAGGCGGTCGGCCATTGCGATCGAGAATCTGAAACTGGACCAAGTGGACATGGAACGGGTGAGGCTGGCCGCCGCGATTGCTCACTTCCCAGATTTCAATGTCTCCCAATCGCACGACCTCGTCAATTCGCGCCATGTCCATAGTCTTGCCGTTTATCGGAATCCCCGCCGGTCCGACTCGCTGACGTCGCCCTCCTTGTTCTCCCTGTCGTCCCTGTCCGCCTTGCCCGACTCGTGCCGCTCGTCCACCTCGTCCTCCCTGTCCTCCTTGTCCCTCTGGTCCCCTTTGCAGGGGACCTGCCAATACCATTGGGCGCGTCTTGGCAGCTTGTGAGGCATCGATACGGGGGATGGGATTGAGGCGCTCTGGCAAGCCGTGGGACACGCGAGTTGGCGATTTGGGGACGATCTTCAGGAGTTGCAGGTTCCCGGTGCCGATTCCTACCCAATGCGACGTGATCGTCTCCAGCAATCCAGCTTCCGGATAGCTCCTTAACACCACCTCGGCCCCATCGCTGAAGTCGACGAGGACCTCGGCTCGCTCGCCAGGAGCGAGCGTCACCCGGTTGGTCTGAAGGGGTGCGTCAAGGAATCCGCCATCAGTAGCGATTTGATGAAACTCGCGACCGTCGTCGAATCCGATGTAGTAGATTCGCGCATTCGATCCGTTCAGCAATCTGAGTCGTATGCGACGCGCCTCAACCCGGAGCAACGGACTCCAAGTGCCGTTGACCAGCATCGTGTTTCCATAGACAGCACCCTGGTTGACGGCGAAGCGAAACGCGCCGTCACCGTCAAATTCTCGGTCCTGGATCACAAGTGGAATATCGTCAACGCCGTAGGTCCTTGGCAGGTCCAGCGCGTCACTGTGATCGTCATCGATCCACATGAGACCGCTAACCCCCCGATAGACCTGTCGTCCCGTTGTGCCATGCGGATGCGGGTGGTACCACAGCGGAGCGGCCTGTTGATGGACCTCAAAGCTGGCCGTCCACGACTCCCCAGGCTCGATTTCCTGATGCGGCGTGCCGTCCATGCGGGCGGGGACGTGCATGCCATGCCAGTGCATCGTCGTCATCTCATCCAGATTGTTCTGGACGACCAGATCGACATCTTCGCCTCGACGCAGTCGCAGCGTCGGTCCGAGATACGGTCCGTTCACGCCAGCTGTCGGCGTCTGCTTGCCTGGAAGGAACTCCCGGGTCCCTTCGGCAACAGTCAAGTGAAACTGCCGGCGACCGTCCACAACGGTGCCGAATGACTGCTCGGGAATCTGCAGTTCATTCTCAAAGGTCAATCCTGGATTGGTCACTCGGATGAAGACCAGCCAGTAACAGGTCAGGACCGATAACAGGACGATAGCCAACAACCCGATGACGATCGGCTTCATACGTTGAAACCTGGTCTCCCGAAACCGCTTCGCATGCTCCGGTCGAATGGATTTCCTAGGCACAGGGTCTGCAGCCATGTCTGCTCCTCCCACTAGTGGTCGCCCGTGCCGTAAGAGTTGCTAAAGCGGCGGTAGTCCAGGAGTATGCTGCCCGCACGGTCGAATGGATCTTGAAGGACGTACAGACCAATCTGCGGATCAGCACTGTCAACCGCGCATGCCAGCGCGAAGCCCGCGGGACTGCGTTCCCCCGGACCTACAAGCTTGCAATTGGCCTTTCAGCACATAAAGGAGAGACGCTGAAGCCGCACCGGCGTTACGGCTCAAGCCTAGGATTTACCGATTCTTCACCCGGGCGCGCTCGAACCCGACGCTATTGCGCGTTTCGGTGGACCGGTTCGTCGAGCACCATCGGCTCGGGAAAGTCCGCCGCCTTCTTTCCGCCACGATGCCGCAGCCGCTTGTTCTGCGAGCTGCCCCTCGGCATATTTAGCGGAATCGCCAATCCGCCCAGCTCGGCCATCATTTCGTACAGGTTGGTCTCCATCTGTTTCGCTGTGTCGGCGTAGGCCGGGTCATGCAACAGATTCTTGGTCTCGCCGGGATCTGCCTGCAGGTCATACAGTTCGTCCGTGTCCCACAGCCCGTAATAGGTTATGTACTTGAATCGGTCGCCACGCAGCGCGAACTGCGTCGGCGTGTGCGGGAAGTTCTTCTCCCAGTAGTACACATACAGGAAGTAGTCTCGCCACGGGATCTCCTTGCCCTGCCCCAGTGCGAGGAAACTCTGGCCATCCATGTGGGGCGGCTTTTGGATTCCCATCGCCTCAAAGACCGTGGGGGCGATATCGATGTTAGCCACGACCTGTTCGACTACCGTGCCGCCCTCGAACAACTCCGGACACTGCATCAGCATCGGCACGCGGATCGATGTCTCGTAGGCCACCCGTTTGTCGATCAGGCCATGCTCCCCGAACATGAAGCCGTTGTCGCCCATGTAGATCACCAGCGTCTCGTCAGCGACGCCCATCTCCTCGAGCTTGCCCATGACCCGCCCGATGCTGTCGTCCACGGCGCTGAGGGCCTCGTTGTAGCGCTTGTAGTAGCGCTCAATGTCCAGAGCGCTGTGGTACGGGAAATCCACACCGTGCCAGCTATTGCGCTGATCGCGCAGCCAGCGCGGCTTGCCGCGGTAGTTCTCGAAGGTGTCCGCCTCACTGGCGGGCCGCGTGAACGGAGCGTCGTCCAGCGTGCCTTCGTGGCGTTCGGACGGCGTGAAATTCGCATGCACGGCCTTGTGCGAGAGGTAGAGGAAGAATGGCTTTTCGGACGGCTTTTGGCCAGAGAGCCAATCAATCGCGTAGTCTGTGAGTTCGTCGGTGATATAGCCCTCTTGTTTGACCCGTTCGCCGTTGACGTTCAACGTGTAGTCCGGGCTCGGCGGCAGGTAGTGTCCCTGCCCGCGGAAACTGACCCAGTGGTCGAACCCCGGCCGCGGTGAATCATCGGCCGCGCCCATGTGCCACTTGCCGACGAAGGCCGTTGCGAAGCCGGCCTGCTGCAGGTACTGCGGGAAGAACAGCGTGCCCTTCGGCACCATGCGCTGGTTGTCGATGACGCGATGGCGGAAGGTATAGAGCCCGGTCAGGATCGAGGCGCGGCTCGGCGAGCAAAGCGATGTCCCGACAAAGGCGTTCTTGAGATGCACGCCGTTCTCGGCCATCGCATCCATGTGTGGCGTGCGGGCGAACTGGTGGTCCAAGAAGGACATCGCGTCATAACGATGGTCATCGGACAGGATGAAAACGACGTTGCGGGGCGTGGCACCTTCGGCCCGTTCGGCCACCACGGAATCGGGTACCGGCGTGACAGCGGCCGCCAAGACCGCCGAGACCATAAGAAGAAACGGAATGCGAATCGGCATAAGCACCATCGTATCAACGCGATAAACAGACCGTCAGCCAAGTGAAGCTCCCGCCGCCTCCACCATTTCACGTTTCCCGTGCATTCCCCCTAGGCCGGCCAAGTACACATAACATTCGATGAGCCAACGGTTTATACGTCCCTAGCGTGCCGCATTCGATTCCCGCATAGTCCAAGATCGAGCGTTGGCTGAACGTGGGAAGACTAACAGCCGCTTTCGTCAATTCCATCACGAAACCAGATCTGTACGACGACGGCGGGACACCGTACCTGGCCGTTGCCAAGGGAGGCTCGAAAAGCTGGGCCCAACACGTCACCATTTATGGGAAGCGTCGCGACCTCGGCCTGGGCGGGAATCCGTACATCGGCCTTGCAGCTGTACGCCAAGCGGCACTGGACAACCGCACAGCGATAGCGGCTGGACGCAACCCGCTTGCCGAGAAACGCCGATCCAGCATCCCAACCATCGCAGGGGCTTCCGTCCAGACTCGCGCGATGCTCAGGCCTCGCTAGAGGAACCGCACGCACGCGGACTCCTGGATGCAGACGCTAGAGCGCTATGCTTTCCCGATCCTCGGCGGCGGGGCCGTCGATCGGATTTTCCCAGCCGACGGGCTGGCCGTCGCGAGCTCGATTCGGGGAACGCGACCAGAAGCCGCCCGGCGAGACCGCCAGCGGATCCATGCCGTCCATCGCTGGTCATCGGCGCACGGACTTGTCACCGAACACGTCGCGGGCGTAGCGATCGACGGCGCACTCCCGCCGCTGCCAGGCGTCAAGTCCCACCTTCGAGCCCTGACGTATCCGGAAGTCGTGTCAAGTAGGCTCACGCTCGATCGGACCTGCCGGAGAGGCGACGGCGCCCTATGTGCTCCTGGCCGATTTCTTGGCATCGAGCGACGCGTGAACCGCAACCACAACGAAGGGAAGTGCTGTGGATTCAGGCTCACCAGAAACATGCGCTTAGCATGTGTGACAGGCTCAGGATCGCGAAATCGGCCCATTTGACCCGGATCCCGGAAGAATCACGCCTATCGAAGCCTTGGAGCAGTGACGTGTCAGTCGCAATTGGTTGATTCCCAACAGCCGAATTCGGAATTGGAGAGGCATTCCGTCACGGCGCGGCAGGCGAATCGGGCACCAAGCCGGGATAAGACGCGGGTGGACTCCGGCGGCCTCCGCCGATGTGCTCCCGAGCGAAAAAGACATGACCGGATTCCTGAATGATCGCGCTAACCCCCATCTCCCGCACGCCCTCTTTCCTAGACAACCATCCGCGGAGGCTGATCACCTGCCCGATTCGCAACGAGCTACGGCTGAAATTCCTGCGCCGGGCGACCCGCACCGACATCGTCTCGCCAGTCCATCGGACTGGATTGCCTTTGGCGTCCCTCATCGGCTCGCCGTCGGCGGCGACCTGATCGATCACGATGCGAATATGCGGATTCACGTACCGGATCTCGGCGACTGTACCCCGCACAGTTAGCATGCGCTCCGGGTCATAGTCACTCGCAAAGTTGTGGTGCGCATGCACGCTTGCAGTGACTGCCACGGCCAGAACAGCTACCAATGCAACGGGAGATTCCCGGATTATGAGGTGCCCGGACGGCTCGCCAGATCGGGATTCCCGGCTCCGAACCACTGTGTTGAATGACCATCGATTGGAATGCATGACCCATGCCCCTCTTTCAATAGAGGGTCGGGGTTCGGAGACTTCGGTTACCGAACGTATCGGAAACAAGCGTGAAGAGCCATCGGCCTTTGGCTCGCCCGCGGCACTCTTTTCATTTCAGGCCCAGACGGTCGGGCGGCTCAGCGCTGTCGTGGCGGTCTGCACGCGTTGGTTGCGCCTTCGCGATACGGTCAACACTTTCTACAAGTGTGTCGTCGGGTGTCGCGGCGATGATCGGCCGGACGGTGAACGCGAACTGCCGGTGAAGGTGTCGAGAGAGCGGGATTGATCCTTTGGTCAGGTGAGTACTGGCCCTTGCGGCATCTCTAAGGCGCGCTTGCACTCGGTCGAATGCTTGAGAAAGCTCCTAGGTTCATCCGAGGTTGGAGAGCCGTAACATTTTTAATACCAGTGAGTTATTGGTTGAAGTCAGTTCCCGCCCACGAACCCGCAGCGCGGGTGCCTACCAAGCGCTGCTTGGCTACTCAGCTGAGGTCCCGGGACTCGTCCCGCCGCCAGAGCTTGCGGCCTGCTCTGCGCTTCTCAGACCGCGCTATCGACGCCGGTCGTCAGCCAGATGCTGGGCGGCTGGTCGAGAGAGCCGTTCAGCGCGGCGGCCTGCCAGGGCTGACGGGGACCGCAGCGGCGAAGGCGCCGATGCGCGGGCTGGCGCGGGAATTGGGCGAGAACCGACGCGTGCAACTCCCCGTCGGACCCATGCGTCTGTACAATTGAAGCAGCCATGCGACCAATGACTCTCGCTTCCCTTGCTGTCTTAGTTGGATGCGCGGTCTGCGCGCCCGGGCCGGCCTCGGCCAACGAAACTGACGCTGGGCTTCCGGTCCAGAAGATCATCGACAGCTTCATCGACAAGGAGACCGAGTTCGCCAAGGCCCGCGAATCGTACACCTACCGCCAGTCGGTGAAGATCCTTGAGTACACCAGCTCCGGCAGTGTTCGAGGCCGCTGGGAGATGGTCCAGGACATCCTATTCGGCGGGCAGGGCAAGCGCATCGAGCGGGTCGTCTTCGCGCCCCCATCATCGCTGAAAAACCTGATTCTCACTCCAAGCGACATGGAGGACCTGCGCAGCGTCCAGCCGTTTGTGATGACTCGCGCGAATTCCCATGAGTACCGCATCGATTACCTCGGCGAGCAACTTGTCGACGAGATCGATACCTATATGTTCTCGGTCAAGCCGAAGAAGCTGATCAAGGGCAAGCGCTACTTCGAAGGCCAGATCTGGGTCGACCAACTCGGGCTTCAGATCGTCAAGACCTACGGCAAGGGCGTCGGCGTCTTGGGCAAGAACAAGGACGAGCAGTTCCCGCGCTTCGAGACCTACCGGGACCAGGTTGACGGAACCTACTGGTTCCCGGTATACACGCGAGCGGACGACACACTCCAATTCCGCTCCGGCCCGCAAAAGATCCGCATGATCATCAAGTACGAAAATTACAAGAAGTTCGAGGGAACCTCGGTGATCACGTTCGGGGACGTGCTGGAAGGGAACGAGGAGAGCGAAGCCAATCAGCCCTAAGTCCGGCGAATCGCCGATGCTCGCAGTTGGGGCCGTTCCAAGGCCTGTGCTTTCCGCGGGCTAGTTCGCACAAAGCATGCATCCCTCAGTCAGCCAGCCTAGCTCACACACCCGGAGGAAGCGAGCTGCGCTTGGCTGGATCGCGGTCGCCCTGCTAGTGGCAGGCACGGCCGTTCCGGTGCGGGCGGCCGAGGATCATCCTCGACCGGCTCTCGATGTCTTCCAGCGGATCGACTCGATGCTGGAGGAGCTCAAGGACATCATGGGCCTCGGCCCACGGCAACCTATCGAGCACAAGACCATCTCGAAGGCGAGCTTCCGCAAGCTGTATGCCACGCGCATGAAGCAGAGCCAGCAACCGCGGGAACTCGAGCGAGAGCTGCTGTTCCTGCGGTTATTCGGCCTCGTCCCCGAAGACTTCGACTATGAGAAGACCGTGCTAGACCTGCTCAGCGAGCAGGCTTGGGCACTGTACGACTTCAAGCAGCGCGAGTTGTACCTCGCCGACTGGGCCCCCGCCGAGGCCCTGGAATACGCGCTACTGCACGAACTGGTCCACGCGATCGACGACCACCATTTCAACCTGCTCAAGTATGTCGAAGGCGCGAGCGAGTCCGAGGGCGAACTAGCCCGCCTCGCCGCGATGGAAGGCCAGGCTTCGTGGGTGATGACGGAATGGGCCATGCGCCAGTCCGAAAAGACACTCGAGGGCAATCGTCTCCTAGCTGTTGCGACCGCCAGCGCGACACGCTTCGAGGCGCAGCAATTCCCGGTCTATGACAGCACCCCTCTGTATTTCCGCGAGGTGCTGATCTTCCCCTACACGGATGGATTGCTGTTCCAAGATGAATTGATCCGACGACTTGGCAAGGACGGGTTCAAGCGAGTCTTCGAGCAGCCGCCAGAAACCACTCAGCAGATCTTGCAGCCGAGCCTGTATCTCAGCGGCGTGGCGCCAGACGCGCCGCCGCTGCTTGAGCACCCGCTTCCCAAGGGCTTCAAGCGCGTCTACGACGGCACCTTCGGCCAACTCGACCACCGCATCCTGCTCCAGCACCACCTAGGCGACGAAGAACGGTGGGAGTTGCTTGACCGCTGGCAGGGCGCGCAGTTTGAAATCTACGAGAAACGTCGCACCGGGGAATCGCTCCTGAGCTACGCAGTGCGATGGCAAGACAGCGACGCAGCGAGGGAGTACTATCATCTGTATCGGCAAATCTGCGAGAGGAAGCGGCCCGGATTGGCCCTCGTAGACCGCGGCAGCGATCGCTGCGAAGGAAGCACTGCCTCAGGTCGAGTTGTGCTGGAAATCGACGGCAACATCGTTCGAAGCGTCGAAGGGCTGCCGCTGTGATTGGCAAGGAGAATCGGATGCTGGCACGCACACTGGCCGTAGTTGCGGCAGCACTCGGGCTGGCGGCTCTCGCCTGGGCCGACCCGCGACCGGTGAGTCCGTTCGAGGTCACGGCTTTCGACGGACGCCAAGTGTCACTGGACGACCTCAAAGGCCGACCGTTCGTGCTCATGTTTCTCTCTACTGACTGTCCAACCTGCCAAGAGGCTACACAACGCATCGGACCGGTCTACCGCCAACTGCAAACGGGAGGCCTGCGAATGGTAGGCCTCAGCCTGAATCGGATCGACAATGCCGGGCTGCGCGACTATGCCGCCCGCTTCGGGGCCAGCTATCCGCTCGCGCTCTCGTCGCGCGAGGAGTTCTCGCGCATCACCAAGATCTCGGTGATGCGGCCGATCTACTACCCGTACGTGTTATTCGTCGATAGCGCCGGGGTGATCCAAGAGGAGCATCAAGGCTCCGAGGAAGCCTGGCTCGCCAATATCGAATCGAACTTCCGAGCTGCCGTCGCTCGGCTCCGCTAAGTCGGCGTAGCGCTACAGAGCGCTCTCCGAAGTATCCCGCCCTACAGAGGGCACGCGCTCCTACGTGCGGTTGCCCACGTCTGGCACATCGCCACGGATTACAGGAACCTCGTCCCCTGTCGCAGTCTTCTGCCCGTTGCCCGTCCGCTGCAAGAAGGCGCGGAAATAGTCGACCATCGACCACACGGTGAGCAGCAAGGCAAGCCACAACACGACATAGCCAACTTGCTCGACGATGGCCGAGTGCGGTGCCAGCAGCAAGAGGGAAACCGCCGTCACCTGAGACACCATCTTGGCCTTACCAAACTCGCTGGCCACGATCACGATTCCCTCCGACAGGGCCACGTTGCGCAGTACCGAGACTGCGAACTCGCGGCTGACGATCAACACCACCATCCAGGCGGCCACACGGTCCAGTTCGACCAAAGAGATCAGGGCCGCAGACACGAGCACCTTGTCAGCGATCGGGTCAAGGAGCTTGCCTAACGTGGTGACCTGCCGCCGGCGGCGCGCAAGGTAGCCGTCCAGCAGATCCGTGAGAGCCGCAGCAAGAAAGATGGCCAGCGCGATGGCCTCCCGGGTGAGTACGACCCAACCGGTATCGAGCTCGACTGCACTCTTGCGCAGTAGGACAGCTACGAGCAGCGGCACGAGGAAGATCCTCGTTAGCGTCAGTAGGTTCGGCAGATTCATAGAGGGACGGGCGCCCGTCACATGCGAATCGCTAGCGTTAGCGTACTATACCGGCTTCCGCACGACTGACCTAGGCGTCTACTGCATCCACTACACGACTCCTGATCGTGACGATTGGTCGCCTCCACGAAGAATGGATCGACTTGGAGCACCCCGAGAACGGAATCCTTGGGAAGCAATCGAACGGTCGCCGTAGACGACGAGTTTCCCACTACACTGCAGGCGAAGGCGGCGGCGCCACTGAGGGGCACCGTCGAAGCCACGACTCCTGCTGCGGGTCTCAGCGAGGTCTCCTCTGGACACCCCGGGCTCGCGGACTCGCCGGCAGCTATTCCGTGACAATACGCGGTGCTTCCGGTCAACAGCCGGTCTCGGACACTTCGCTCTTGCCCGCAGTCTCCGGAGGAGTGTGTTGGCTGGATCCATTTCCGCAGCTCGGAACTTGCCGTTGGCGATCAGTTCTGAACAGATCTGGCTCTCGCGCAGCACGACTCGGGAGCGCGTTCAGCAGCGGTTCCGGACCTGAGAAAGGGGATGTCTTCGGACAGCAAGAGGGCCTCCGCCACAGACTCCATGTGGGCATGGGCCGCAGCGCATCTTGGAGTGCGCCGGCAAGGGGGATATGATGAATCCCGTGCCCGGCAACTACTGGCCTAAATCGCTGCAAGGGAAGGCCCTTCTCATCCTTTTCCTCATCGCTCCGTTCGCCCTCATTGGCACCGTCATCGACAAGGAGAATTGGTACACAGCCGCAATTCCCTTGGTCAGTATCTCGGCTGGCTGGCTGGGCCGGGTCCTCATGCGACTCGATGACGATCAGCCGCCGGGAGCGGCGACTTCGATCAGGATGCCCTGCCGCCAGGCGGAAACGGACCAATCCCGGCGTTCCAGCGATTCTGCGGGAATTGCCTCCCTCACAGGTCCACAGAGCTAGGACCAGACCATTCTGCACGGACCGACGGCACTAAGAGCCTTGTTGTCGGGGCCTGGTTTTTACCGAGCTCGCCCGAGAGTGCAGAATGCCGATCCGCCTCTCGATATCTAGCAACGGTGTTGACGGTGACGGGTCACTAGCTGCCTACTCATCCAGCTTGGCGCCCACCTGATCAATCCTGGAACGCCGCGATGGGCGACGTGTCCGGCGAATGATCGGGCCTGCTCGTTTGTAGGAGAGAATGAGAACTGATGCGAATCGACGGCAGGAGGCCGGAACAGCCCCGACAAACGCGCATCCAGCCAGGCATCCTGACAACTGCCGAAGGCTCGGCGCTGATCGAAGCGGGCAACACCAAGGTCATCTGCTCGGCGACGGTCGAGAACAGGGTCCCCGCCTTCCTGCGAGGCGCAGGACGCGGCTGGGTGACGGCGGAATACGGCATGCTGCCGAGATCCACCTCCACTCGGACACCGCGCCTAGGAACGCAAGGCCGTCCGTCGGGCCGCACGTTCGAGATTCAAAGACTGATCGGCCGCTCGCTGCGGGCGGCAGTGGACATGGAAAAGCTGGGCGAGCGCACCATCACCGTTGACTGTGATGTGATACAGGCCGATGGCGGCACCCGCACGGCGTCAATCACGGGCGGCTGGGTGGCCATGGCTTGCGCCGTCAAACAGCTCTTGAAGTTCAACGTCATCTCTGCTTCCCCTTTGCGGCACTACGTAGCCGCAATCAGCGTCGGCATCGTGGACGGCGTGCCCATGCTGGACCTGTGCTACGAAGAGGACTCCCGGGCAGATGTGGACATGAACGTGGTGATGACCTCCGCCGGCGAATTCGTCGAATTGCAGGCCAGCGCCGAGGGCAACACGTTCGATAGAGCGCAGTTCGACGCGCAATTGCTTCTGGCTGAGCAAGGTATCGAAGGCCTCATTGCAGCCCAGCGCGACCTCGTCGCCTTATAGTCCATGCTCGAACTGGTCTGTGCCACGTCGAACCGCGGCAAGCTGAGGGAGTTTCGGCTGGCTTCCGGAACGGATATCTCCATTGCCGGCTGCCCGACTGCCGACTGTCCGGAGACCGGTGCGACGTTCGAGGCGAATGCTATCCAGAAGGCACTGTGCTACCACCGGCTGAATCCGGCCGCATGGCTCTTCGCCGACGACTCCGGGCTGGAGGTCGATGTTCTGGAGGGGGCTCCTGGCATCCACTCTGCGCGCTTCGCAGGCCCGGCAGCCACCGACAGAGAAAACAACCTGCTTCTGCTGCGTAGCCTAGCCGGCGTTCCGCCCGAGAGCCGCACCGCCCGATTCGTCTGCACGATCGCCTTGCTGCATGACGGCAGGCTCGCCAGAACGTTCCGAGGGACGGTCAGGGGGAGAGTCCTTCGGCGGCATTCTGGCAGGCAAGGCTTCGGCTATGACCCGCTGTTCTACTATCCGCCGCTGCGCGTGAGCTTCGGGCACATTCCCGCCGACATGAAGTGGCAGCACAGCCACCGAGGGCGCGCCTTCCGCGCCATGCTCGCGTGGCTACGGGACAACCAGTGAGCGGCGACGCGGCATTCCTAGCCTTCGAGACTGGCGGGACCAAGCTTGTCGCCGGGCTCGCTTTCAGCGACGGCAGACTCCGCACGACCACATCCATCCGGCGGGACTCGTCCGACCGGGCGGCGCACAGCTTTGCGCGAATCGTGGGTGCCGCCGAGCAGATGCTGTCCGAATCGCGGCAAGCGGCCCAGCTGCGCGCGATTGGCTTCGGATTCGGCGGCACGGTGCGCCGGTCCACAAACAGCCCGCACATATGCCTCCACGAGGACGGCTGGGACGAAGTGAACGTTGCGGGAGAGCTGGAAGGCCGCTTCGGAGTCCCTGTGATCGTCGAAAACGACTGCAAGCTCGCCGCGCTGGCCGAGGCGCACTTTGGCGCCGGTGTCGGGGCTCGTTCGGTGTTCTACGTCACCCTCGGCACGGGCGTCGGCGGCGGCTACGTACTCGAGGGCAGGATCCAACCGTTCGGCGACCTTGGAGAAGCCGAAATCGGCCATATCGTCGTAGACGAGCACGGTCCCGAATGCTGCTGTGGAAACAAGGGCTGCGTCGAGGCGCACTGCTCGGGTCCGGGCCTGGCCAAGCTGGCAACCGCTCTGGCTCGGTCCTCGCACGAGTCCTGGAAGTCTTCTGCCCTATTCAATGAATCCGGTCCGACGGGCATCAGTAGCGTTCAAGTCATTCGAGCGTGGGAGGGAGGCGACGATTTCGCCGCGGAAGTGATGCATGTCTCGGCCAACCGGCTGGCGAGAGCGCTCGGTGCCGTGATCAACCTCTTAGTCCCGGAGAGAGTCGTGATCGGAGGAGGGTTGGGAACGGCGACTCCGCGCCTGCTTGGACTCATCCGAGACCAAACGCGCGGCTACGTAGTGCCCTATTTCCGCGACAGCTACGGGATTTTCTCCTCGCGCTTGCGGGAAAGCGTGGTGACGCAGGGCGCCGCCATTCTGGCGTGCCAGGAAGTTGAGTGAAGACCGACGGCTACCAAGCTTGCAGGGCGTCCTGAAACATCCCGGATAGATCGTCGTTCGAGAAGTTCCGCGGCGAGATCTTCGTCACGCGGTGCTGAGGCAGCGTCCCTTCGACCAATTCGGGTATGTCAGCCTGAGTGTAGCCGAGAGCTTGAAGCCCGTTCGGCATATCCAACTCGCGCATGAAGCCGGTGATCGCGTCAGCTAGCACTTCGCCGGCATCCTCCTGGCCCACGTTCGAAACGTCCGCTCCGATCGCAGCAGCGGCCTCGAGATGTCGCCGCGGCTCGGCCGGAGCGGTGAAGCGGAATACCGCCGGTGCGTTCAAGATCACGGAGGCCCCATGCGGAACCATCGGGTGCGAGGTGGGGTAGCCGGGCATGCGGAAGTCGCGCACCATTCCCGACACCGGATAGGACATCCCGTGGGGCAAGTGCACGCCCGCATTGCCGAAGCCGATGCCGGCGTATGCAGCCGCGAGCAGCATCATCCCGCGCGCCTCGTCGTCAGACGGGTCGGATACCGCCCTGGGCAGATAAGTCCGCACCATGCGTAACGACTGCAGCGCCCAGAGGTCGCTGATGGGATTGGCGCCTTGGTACGCGGGTCGAAACTTGGGGCGCTGCGGCGCTGCGCGGGTGCGATAGTCGAGTGCGGTGTATGACTCGATCGCGTGCGAGAGCACGTCCAAGCCGGTCGACGCCGCCACGGCCGGAGGCAGGGTTCGTGTGTTTTCGGGATCGAGTAGCCCCAGCGTCGGCTTCAAGCCACGATCCGCGATGCCGGTTTTCGCATGCATCTCGACCAGATCGAAGATCGCCACTCCCGTCGTCTCGCTGCCCGTTCCGGCCGTGGTAGGAATCGCGAACAGGGGCTTGAGCGGACCTGGCACGGGCACGCCCTTCCCGATCGGAGGATTGACGTAGGTCAGGAACTCCGCTGGGTAGGTGGAATACAGATTGGCGGCCTTGGCCGTGTCGATCGTCGAGCCGCCGCCGACGGCGACGAACGCGTCGGGCTCGACCTCGCTGGCAACGCGAATAGCCGCTTGGAAAGAAGCGTCGGTGGGTTCGACCGACACGTCCGAGAAGACCGTAGCGCGGACGCCCTCGTCGTCCAACGATGCCAAGGCGACCTGTACCGGATGCAGGTCTTTCAGGAACGGATCCGTCACGAACAAGACCCGCCGGATTCCCCGATCCGCCAGATCGGGCCCCAACTCTCGGGTCACACCCGCACCGAAGCGAATGTTCGAAGTGGCCAGTTCGACCGCGTACTCAGTTGAGCCTGCAGGGGTTGTCATTGTTGTTCAAGCGTTTCGCAGCGCGCGCAGCGCCTCCGGCGTGAGGCGGTGCCGGAAGAGTTCGCGCCCTCCGGCCACCGCCACGGGGATGTCCAGGCCGTAGCGCTGGCGCAGAGCGGGGTCGGAATCCACGTCTATCTCTTCGATCTCCAGGCTAGGTCCGGCCAGTTCCAGCTGCCTTCGCGCATCGTCGCAGAGCCGACAGCCCGGACGGGAGTAGAACGTGACGCGAGGCATCCAGACATCCAGTATGACAGCCGCGACGGCGCCTAGTTGATCGGGATGGCCGGGCTCGAGCAGCTGCGATCTAGTAGAACTGCAGTGACCGTTTGGGACGCCCTCGGGTCAGGTATAGCGCCAGGCCGGCACCGATGACGAAGCCTCCTACGTGAGCCCACCAGGCCACGCCGGCACCGCCGGAGGCAGCCGTACCGTTGAGCACCTGGATCGCGAACCAATACAGCAACATCACGAAAGCCGGCAGTTGAACTGTCGTCCAGATCACAATCAGCGGCAGCAAGACAATGACACGGGATCGCGGAAAACGCATCAAGTACGCCCCCATGACACCGGCGATGGCTCCGCTCGCTCCGACCAGCGGGACGGTCGACGAGGGCTCGGCGGCGAAGTGCGCCAAGGTCGCCAGCACTCCACAAGCGAGATAGAACAGCAAGAACTTGGCGTGCCCCAGTTCGTCCTCGACGTTGTCGCCGAAGATCCACAAGAACCACATGTTGCCCAGCAGGTGCATGAAGCCGCCGTGCAGGAACATTGAAGTCACCAGCGGCATCAGTCCGGCCACCGGAGATTCCTGCCCCAGAACGGCTGCCCCGACATTGGCCGGCACCGCGGCAAACGATGCCAAGAAGGCCGTCTGGGCCTGGCCTGAGTCCAGCACGAAGTACTGGTAGACGAAGACCCCCACGTTGACGAGCACCAACGTCCACGCCACGAAAGGGGTCCGCTGGCGAGGGGTCAGGTCCCGCAGCGGAATCATGGTACCGAGCGTGCCTCAGGTAGCAGCCGCCCTGACCAAGAAGTCCGCGTTGACCCGACGCTCGCCCGTCGCGATCAGCTCGCGCGCCGCATCCGCCCCGCCGATGCCGCCCTGTGCGCCGAGCTCCTTGCAGTTCAGCGCAGCCATGGCGTTGGAGAACGACAGTGCGTCTTCGATCGAATACCCCTCCACCACCGCATAGCAGAAGGCGCCGTGGAATGCATCGCCCGCACCCGTTGTGTCGCGGCAATTGACGACGAAGGCCGGCGAGTAGATGTACTTGCCTCCCACCAGCGCCAACGCACCGTGCGGCCCGAGCGTCATGGCCGCAACCCGCATGCCGTATTCTTTCTGGATTAGTTCGAGGGCCAAGAAAGGATCCCGCTCGCTGGTCCAGTCGACGGGAAAGTTGGTGCTCGCGATCAGGTAGTCCACATGGGGCAGCACTCGGTCGAACCCCCGGTAAATTGTGTCCACATCCACCGTTACCGGAATCTCGTGCTGGCGTGCGATGCGCGCGGCGTGTTCAACCGCCGCCGTATCGTGACCATCGATATGCAACAGGCGAGCACACGTAATCTGTTCGGGTTCAATGTCTTCCGGCACTATCTTCAAGCAATCGGGCCTTTGCCAAAGGATCGTGCGCTCCCCCGTCGTCTGGTCAATGACGATGTAGGCAGACTGGTTCGGGCAGCCGGCCCGCAACTGCACATGGGAGACGTCAATGCCCGACCCGGACAGGCTCTCCAGCAGGATCTGGCCGCCGTCGTCATCTCCGACACTGCCGATATACTTCGTCTTCAGCCCGAGCTTGACGCAGGCCACCATGGCGCTGGCTACTTGCCCACCCGGAGAGCGGATCTCCCGCACGAACGGCGCCTTGCCGCCGTAGGCGGGAAACTGGGGAACCACTAGCAGGGTGTCCGTGGCATTGAGGCCAACGCCTACGACGTCGAATGTCTTGTCCATGTAACGCTTGCCTACTCCGACGCCGCCGCACCGCCCGCGACCTTGAACACCAAAGCATGACGAGAGGGCAACTCGTCGGGAGGGATAACTGGCGGCGTGATCCGCAAGCCGGCCGGCGACGACCGCCACTCTAGGTCCGCACTCAAGCCCAACATAGTGACGCGCGCTCCCGCCGGCGCCGAGACGCCTTCCAACGTGACGGGCCCTGAGGGAAAGCCGGGCAGGATTGCGTACAGGTCGGCGCCCTTGCGAGTGAAAAATACCATCTTGCGGGCCACGTCGCCGTCCGGTTCCAAGCCGGCCACTCGCAAGATGTCGTACTGCTGGCGGTACTGCTTGTACTCCTGGAGTGGTCGCTCTCCGGCCGTCCACTGAGCGGGGATCCTCCATGGCCGGGTGCCATGAATGGCCTCGCCATTGACCTCGAGCCATGCTCCCAGTTCCAGCAGGCGCTGCTGTTGCAGCAGGGGAATGCGACCATCCGCGGTGGGGCCGACATCCAAGAGCAGGTTCCCGCCCCGGCTGACCAAGTCCACCAACACCCAGACCAACTGCTTGGCGGTCATGTAGTTCTCGACAGGCTCGTTGCGGTTGTAGCCGAACGAATGCCCGATTCCCCGGTTCTCTTCCCACGCATGCGTCCCATCGGCCATGCCCGCCCCATACTCGGTCGTGTAGTAGCCTCCGTGCTCGTGTCGAATGCCCTTCCCCCAGCGGTCATTGATCACCACCTCGTCGCGGCTCGGCGACTCGTTAAACAGCCAGGCCAATAATTCCGTGCTCTGCCAGCGTTCGTGCTCCAAGTCCCATTCTCCGTCGCTGAAGATCAACGCGGGCCGGTAGCGGCTGACCACATCCTTGAATTGGGGAGTCATGTGCTCTTGGATATAGCGGTCCCGGTCCTGCAACCAGAGCGGGTTGAACCACTCGTAGAGCGAGTAATAGAACCCCATCTTGAGCCCAGCATCCCTGACCGCACTTCCGAGGTCTCCCAGCAGGTCGCGCCGGGGCCCTTCATCCACGCTGTTCCAAGGGCGTCCCCAAGTGCGATTGGCATCCTTGCTGGGCCAAAGCGCGAAGCCGTCGTGATGTTTGGATGTCAGCACCACGTAGCGGGCGCCGGCCTTGCGGAAGAGATCCGCCCACTGCTCTGGGTCGAATAGCTCCGCCTTGAACTCGGGGGCGAACTGTGGGTAGGCGAACCGCTCTCCATAGACCCGATTGTGGAACTCCCGTGTCGCTAGAGCGTTGCGCCGCTGCTCGTTGCGCCCCTCCAGCGGCGCCCGCAGCGAGTGCCAATACCATTCTGAGTACGAATCGGGGTACGCGTAGGCCGGCACGGAGTAGACGCCCCAGTGGATGAAGATTCCCAACTTTGCGTCAAGAAACCACTCAGGAGTGGGACGCGAATCCAACGACTCCCAATCCGCCGTGTACTCCGCAGACGCTAGGGCGCTGGCGGCCAGGGCGGCGAGCAAGAAGACTGGAATCGGACTACGCAGCCAGCCGATGCACCGCGAACGTGGGCAAATGTTCTTCACAAATGCAACTTAGCACGCTCGCGGCCCGGGGCGGAGATCCGCGCGATTGCTAAACTCCAGACTGTGTTGGTGCAGCCCCGGCTCGCGGTCTCGGCACCTGATCTCAGGGTCTTGAATTGGCCGAGATCCGTTGCCGACGCGACTACGCTCACGGGAGTAAGTCGTGCTTGGCGGCGCACCAAGCGCCACCTAGACTGGATCAACAGGCAGCAGGTAGAGCTGTGCAAGGTGCCCGCTCCGACATTCGCCGAGCGAGCCAGGGGCGAGCACCTGTCAGCAGTCTTTGCCGAGTTGGGCCACCGTCCGAGCATCGACGAAGCCGGAAATGTGGCGGTCCCCCTCGTCCATTCCGAGCGCCTGCCGTACGTTGCGGTCACCGCGCACATGGATACCATCCTGGCGCCCTCTGCACCGGACGACGTCCGCGTCAAGCCCGACGGGACAATCACGGGGCCGGGAGTGACAGACAACGGAGCGGGCCTTGCGACCCTGTTGGGCCTCGGCAGGCTGCTATCCGATCCGCTGGTCGAGAGCCCGGAGCGGAACGTGCTGCTCGTAGCCAATGTCGCAGAAGAGGGCGAGGGCAACCTGCGGGGAATCCGCTACCTCGTCCAGGACTCGCCCTACGCGGAACGGATCGACCGCTATCTGGTGCTGGACGGTGCCTCGTTGAACCATATCACCGACGCGGCGCTGGGCAGCAAGCGTTTCGAATTGGTTATCGACGGAGCGGGCGGCCATAGCTGGAACGATTTCGGAGCTCCTCATCCCATCCATGCGCTGGCCGGGGCGATTGTTCGAATGACACGGGCGCACCTGCCGTCCCAACCCAAGACGACGCTCAGCGTTGGAGTCGTCGAAGGCGGCACGAGCGTCAATTCGATTCCTACCTCGGCCTCGGCCAAGATCGATGTGCGATCGGTCAACCCGGCCGAGATCCGGCGCGTCCAGCAAGCCGTCGAGGAAGCAGCCCGCAAGGCCGTGGCTGCTGAGAACCAGAACGCGTCAGGCGGTCGTCTCGGATGCATCTTGCGCGAGATCGGAAACCGGCCGGCAGCTCCGGCGCTGCGAAGCAATCCCGTTGCAGAGTGCTTCCAAGCGGTCGACCTCCATCTTCGGATACCTTCAGCGTCGGACTGCTCGTCCACCGATGCGAACATCCCGCTGGCGGCAGGCATACCCGCTGCCGCGATCGGCTGCGGCGGCCTTGGTGGCAACGTGCACGCCCCGAGCGAGTGGTACGACCCCAAGGGTCGAGATCTCGGGCTGCGCAGGTTGCTGCTTGGACTTGCCTGCCTCCAGATGCGGCGATAGCTGTCATCGAAACAGCGCGTCCTACGGGCGCTGCATGGCAGCGCAGTACGTGCATATGCGAGCCTTGGTATAGCATGGGGCTCGTGAGCGGTTCGCGGATTCGCACGGACCTTGCACTCTTAGCGCTGGCGAGCACCCTGCTCGCAGCGAGTCCCCTCCAAGCCGCCTCACGGCGCGTGATGGTCCTGGAGTCCATCCATGTCGCGCCAGACGAGGTACTAGAACAGACCACTTGCATTGGTTGCTCGATCCATGTGGAAGGGGCGGTCAACGACAGCGCCCTGCTCCTGTTAGGGCGACTCCACAACGAGGGGGAGATCAAGGGCAACGCTGTGGTCCTAGGCGGGTCGGTGATGTCATCGGGCCCGATCGGAGGCAGCGCACTCGTGGTCGGCGGGACTTTGCACCTCGAGGACGACCTAGGCGGCAATGCCGTCACGGTGATGGGCGACCTCGAGATCGGCACAAGCGACGTTCGGATCGGCGGCGACGCGTGGACCGTGCTAGGGCAGCAGAACGGCCTCGTGCCGGGCAGCGTTGCCGGAAACGTAACGCGGCTGGGCACCCCGTCGATCGGCCGGATGTTGATCTCGGGGCTGGTTGGCGGTCTGCTCCTGCTCGGCCTGCTCGCTCTCGCGATCGTGCTGACGCTGAGCTTGCTCGGATACGTCTTGCTCGGCGTCCAGCGCCTGACAGTGATGGCCGACGCCTGCACACGAACCCCCGCGGCTTGCTTTCTCGTCGGTCTCGGCACGTGCTTCGGTTTGGCCGTGATCGGCTTGATGATGTCGATGCTCCTACCGGTCTCGCTGCCGATGGTCTTGCTGTTCCCGATCGTCTCAGTCATCGGCTATTGCGGCCTGGCGTTCGCGATCGGGCGCAACCTGTTGCCGAGCACACGCCCTCTGCTCGCCACCGTATCCGGGGGGATACTCTTGGCTGCCGTGCAACTCGTCCCGATCGTCGGGTGGCTGGTTCTCGTGGTGCTGTGGAATGTGGCCCTCGGCGCAGCAATCATGAGCGGGTTCGGGATCTCGTCTGACTGGCTTAGCGCGAAAGCGGCAGGCCAATTCGCGCGCTAGCCATTCACTACCGCTGCTAATCCGTACACCGGCAGCACAAGCGGGTCGGACTCTCGTCCGCGTGGCTCCCGCGGCCGAATTAGTCGACTGCTCTCCTTGGTGCTAATCTGGACAGGTCGCACCTACACTGGCAGACACGAAGCTAATTGCCCCGAACCGACAACAATTCGTCTGACGGTGCCACCCCCTACGTCGACAAGCCTGATCAGGTTCGCTCGCTGGCGAAGCGCCTAACGGGCCAGCGCCTGATCGCGTTCGACACCGAGTTTCTCTGGGAGCGGACCTACTCGCCACACTTGGGCCTGATCCAAGTGGCCGACTTCGAGCAGACATGGCTGATCGATCCAGTGCGCCTCTCCGCTAGAGACCTGCGGCCTCTGTTGGACGTCTTCGTGGCGCCGGAGACCCTGAAGGTCGCACACGCGGTCGACCAGGACCAAATCTGCCTGCACATGGCCTACGGCGTAGTCGCAGAGCCGGTCCTCGACACTTCCGCAGCCGCAGCACTGATCGGCATGGGAGAGCAGGTCGGGCTATCGAAGCTCTTGCACAAGCTCTTGCGCATCGACATCGCCAAGGGATACAGCCGCACGAACTGGCTCAAGCGGCCCCTCTCCGAAGCGATGCTCCGCTACGCAGCGGAAGACGTCGCACATCTTCCCAGGGCTGCCGACGTCCTTAGCGAGAGGCTGGGCGACCTGGGCCGAACGGATTGGGCCTTGGAACTCTCGGCGCGCGGAGGGCACTTCGCTAAGGCGCATTTTGACGCCAACGCGCTGGCTCGCAAGCTTGCAGACGGCAGGCGTCTCGGCCCGACTACATTCAGCGTGCTGCGGGAGCTGATCGCGTGGCGCGAATCAACCGCTCAGCGTTCGGACGTTCCTCGCAAGTGGATCTCTGAAGACAAGACCCTGGTCAAGCTCGCCACCGCGCGACCGATCACGCGCGAACAACTCGCTGATTTCCGGGGACTGGGCGGCATCAAGAACTCCGAGGGCGTCAAGCGCGTTCTGGGCGCGATACGCAAGGGCATCGACTCGCCCGTCGAGGACTATGCGCCGGCCAAGCGCAAGCCAACGACCACGGCGACCGAAGCCGCAGCTCTGGTGGTTCTGAAGTGCTTCCTCAACACGCTGGCCGCCGACAACCAGATCCCGGTGCGGCTGCTGGTCGATAGCGACACAATGGTCGAACTTCTCCGAGACAAATTCAAAGATGTCGAGAGCCTGCGCAGAAGCCAGATCTTGGATCCGCGCGCCGTGGATCTGGTGGGGGAAGACCTAGTCGCGATCCTCAACGGACGCAGGGGCCTTCGCATCGTCAATGGCGCCCCGGTCCAGCACATCGACTAGTACAAGCGGCCTGCAGCGGCGGCCGTACGTCCCGATATCACTGCCCGTCCGCTGAAGGGCCGCGACACAAGACCAAATTGTCTTGATCCAGGTTGCGAGACCAGATGAACTCCGCCGAGTCGAACTTTTCGACGTACCCGCTGTAGGCGCGCTGGTTCGTGACCGCACTTGCGGGATAGGTCGTGGCTGGCAGCCAATCGCTGTCGTCAAAGCCCGGCTCCGCCCAGTCTTCCGGAACGGGAAGGTGCAGGGCGCGGCACGAGGTCGGGTCGCGTTCGACGCACGCCGGCCTTTCCGGGCAGCCGGAGGTGTCCGGGCCGGGCTTGACACAGCTGACGTCTTCGAGCGGACTGATGTAGAACGCCTTGCACTTCCAAGCTGCGCCCGTCTCCGTGCCGTCGCTAAACGCAGCGATGAACCCGCCGTCACCGACGTTCCAGCGGTCATATTCCATGCCCACTCCCAGGTGCGTCCCCCAGTCGACGAGCTTGACAGCGTAAGTGAGCGGGCCCTTGGCTTTGAAGCGCACGACGCCGGAGTTAAACGGCACGAAACCGACGGGATCGCGGGCCACGATCTGGCCGTTAACGTACAGCTCGTAGTAGTTGTCCCCGAAAACAAAGCCGGTAACGTCTTCGCCGTCCGCATCGATTTCGACAGTTTGGAGGTCTTCGAGGTGTGAAGGATTGTGACCGGGTCCGCCGCAGTCGTTGTAGAGATCCGTGGGATCGGGTCCCTCAGCGGGAACAGTCGGCACCTGGATCCGCGTGCCATCTGCGGCGTTGACGATGCCGCAGCGGGCCTCGATGAAGCGGCGCGCGGGCCCGGAGCACTCACGTGCGAGATTGCCGCAGGAAAATGTCTCTACGGCGAGTCCCTGCGTCACGATGCCTTCGCCTGCGCTCTGGGGCAGCGCCGTTGCGGGAACCAGAACAAGTAGCCAAGAGAGTCTCATCGCATCTAGAGTGACAGATCGCAGCCTCGACGACTACTGGGCGGGCCCGTCGCTGCTGCTAACGTTGCGCGGAGGACTCATTCAAACTCATAGTTGCCGCGCGCCACGATTACCGCCGGGCCTGTCAGGCGTATTCCGCCCTCCCAATCTACGTACATCTCCCCGCCCTGTGTGATGATGCGCGCCCGGTCCGTGATCCATCCACGGTGACGCGCGGCGACGGCCGCGCCAAGCGAGCCCGTGCCGGAACTCAAGGTCGCCCCGGCTCCCCGCTCCCAGAAGCGGACTTCCAACGTCGGCGTCTGGCGGTCCTTGTGGTTGACCGTCACGAACGAAACATTGGTCCCTTCGGGAAAGCGCGGGTCCCGTTCCAAGATCGGCCCCCAAGTCTGCCAGTCGAAGTCCAAGCTCTCCACGCGAACCACGAACTGCGGATTGCCTACATGGACGGCGGTCATCTCGCCACGCAGCTTGGCGCCCTCCCCGACTGGCTGGTCCTCCACTACTCCGTACTCCGATTCGTGAGTCGTCATCCGGAATTCGTAGTACGGGGCCTTGGCGAGCGTGCGCTCGATCGAGCGTGTGCCGGCCGCGGTCTCGATGGAGAATCGCTCGGGCGCATCGAAAGCCTCGGTCAAGTAGGCGGCGACGCAACGCGTACCGTTGCCAGATATTTCAGCCTCGCTGCCATCGCTGTTCCAGAGGTGCAGCTGGGCGATGGCCTGCGAATCGCTGGAAGGGCTGACAACTTCCAGACCGTCAGCTCCGACCCCGTGGCGACGGTCGCAGATCTTGGCAGCGAACTCCGGCAAGGCATCGGCCCCGACACCGATCTCGGTAAGCTCGCGGCGTTCGACGATCACGAAATCATTGCCGGCCCCGTGGGCCTTAGTGAACCGAACAAGAGGCACTGATCCTAGTGTGCCTGAAGCCAAACATCCTTTCACTGGCGGCGTAGGCCAAGCAGAACTCAGTCCCCAGCAAGATCTTGCTGCTAGCGGCTGAGGCACCGCTTTCTAGCGGGATAGGGAGCCGAGAGCCTCTGCGCAGTGGCCCGCAGTTCACCCCTGCCGTCAGATACGGATACCAACACCGTTACTCAAGATAGGAGCCGAGTGCCTTAACGGGCATGCTCGGAGCTGCGCGGGGGGAGCTGGGTAACCGGCTTCCCTTCCTCAATGATCTTGGTGCCGACCTGCTTCCGCTGGCGTTGGACCGAACCGAAAATCCGGCTCGGCCCAAGGCCAACTGGTTGCGTGTACTGACTGTCCGGAGGTGATCAGAACACGTACTTCAACGCGAGCTGGATGATTCTCGGGCTCCCCGCGCTCGTGATCCTGCCGAACCGCCTGTTCACCATGGTCCGCTGTGGGCTACCCAGATTCACGTTGTTGAGCATATTGAAAAACTCCGCGCGAAACTGAAGCCTGTGTCCTTCTGAAAGATGAATTTGTTTCTGCAGACTCACGTCCACTTTGAAATCCCCGGGGGCGTGAATGAGGTTCCGCGGGGTGGTGCCGAACGTACCGAGTGGATTCAGAGTGAAGGCATCGGTGTTGAAGTACTCTTGAATAACCTCGGCTCGAGGTCGATTGGATGGCAAGAAAGGACTGATACCAGAGAGCAAATTCGGCCGATCGTCGTTGGTGCCTGCAAGTGATCGATCTCTCCCGGTTCGGATTCTAATCGGGTTCCCACTTTGCCAGGTCCAGATGCCGGTCAAGCTCCAGCCGCCCGCCACGTGCCTCATCAACGCATGTTGACCCGCGAGGCTCGGCAGGTCCCATATGAACGACTGCCGGAAGTTGTGTGGCACATTGAAGGCGGACAATCCTCGGTTCGCGCTTCGGTCAAACGGATTGTGAGGCTGATTAAATTGAGGATCCCGGGAGTCCTGATCGATGGACTTGGAAAAGGTGTAGAACGTCAGGAACGACAGATTGTCCCGATATCGCTTCTCCAAGCTTACCTGCAACGAGTGGTACGTCGAGAAGTAGTCACTTCCAAGCTGGACCAGAGAGGCGAAATTGGGATACAGCGGGCGTCGTCTGTTCGTGTTTCCGAGGGTCGCTCCAGCCCCAAAGATGGCCGGGTTAAGCTGGTCAGTGCTGACCAGTCGCGTGCCCTTAGAGCCCACGTAGGCCGTTCGCAACAGGAGATCTGCTACTAGCTGTCGCTCAATCGTGAGATTCCACTGCTGGATGTAGCCGGTCTTGAAGTCTGGACGAATCGTGAAATTGTTCCCGACAGATGCAAAGGTTACGTCGGATGGCGGAGTGTAGGGAGCAAAGGCTTCCGGGAAGGGATCTGCTACACCTTTGGATCCATACGGATCCATGAAATCCACGTCCCGAAGTTCAAACGACGGAGAGAACGGCGCTGCTTCGACGAAGTTGTTGTACATGACGCCAGGAAGCCGCGAAAAGAAGACACCATAACCTCCCCGAACGCTAGTCCGATTCTTCCCGCCTACGTTCCAAGCAAATCCAAACCGTGGAGCCAAATTCAGTAGATTGTTGTTCGTACCAGCCTCCGGGAAGTTGCGATCACCGGCAAAAACAAGGCCGGGCGGAGCATTCCCGAATCGCTCCGACTGAAGTCCCGGACGAAAACCGGTGACCTGGCCGAGTTCGTCGGTGTAGGGCCACCAGGGGTCCCAACGCAGTCCGACGTTAAGGCTAAAGTCACGGGCGACATTAAACTTGTCCTGGACGTACAAGCTCATCTCGAAACCTCGCATGTCCTTGGCTTTGCCACCGCTCTGCCGGAAGCGCGCCGCTCTACCGGTCAGGAAGTCTGCGAAACCATCGCCGGTTGCACGACCGCTGAAATCAATACTGGGTGCTTGGCGGAAACCCGTGTTCGACTCGAACTTGATCCGGGGAACAAACTCTGCCCCGAACTGTATCGAGTGCTTTCCCTTGATGTAGCTGACCGTGTTCGAGAATTCGTGATTCTGCCGGATCCAGTTGCTGCCTGGAGGTCCGGAGCCGCTGCCCCAACCCCCATATCCGGTGATCCTGAGCAAGAGTGCGCGGCGCTCAGGTGCAGTCGGTGCGACCTTGACGCCAAAATCCGTAAGGTCGAATGGTGTCGTCCGAATGTTGAATGAGTCGAGGAAGAGTGTTTTGGCAATAAATGTATTGACAAGGTTAGGGGATGCAGTCCAAGTCCATCGACCAGTGAAGCTCTTGGTCGTCTGCAACTGAGCCATTCTCGAGTTGAGAAGCGTATTGTCCCCGTCCCAGCCATCTTCCGTGTGCCGGACATGGAAGAAGCTTCCCGAGATCATATGGAGCCCGCGATTGTAGTCCAGTTTGCCTAGGTACTGGTTATTGCTACGGTCATCTGGACGAGCAAACAAAACTCTCCCATCCGGGCTCTGAGGCGGTGGTAAGAATTCAACGAGACCCACACTGGCGGGCGTAAAGAGTACCTCCGGTATCCGGTTGTTAGGGAACAATTCTCCGGTGAACGGGTTTTTCAGTTGTTTCCTTAGTGCTGAAAAGTCTCCTTGGCGCTTCTCCAGCGAGGGCACGAATGCCGTGTTTGACAAGGAGGTGTTCTTGATCCGATATCCCTGGTAGCTGCCGAAGAAGAACAACTTGTTAGCGAGTACGGGGCCTCCGAGAGTGGCTCCAAACTGGTTGCGCTTCAGATTGTCGTGCGCACGAGCGAAGAAGTTGCGTGCATTCATGCTTCCGTTGCGCAGGAAATTGAACGCCGCTCCGTGGAACTCGTTGGTTCCGGACTTGGTGACGACATTGACGATGGCTCCAGCGGAGTTGCCGTATTCGGCGTTGTAGTTGCTTGTCTGAACACTGAACTCCTGGATGGCGTCCGGGTTGGGGAAGATCGCGTTGTTGCGCCAGATGACATCCGAGTGAGTGCCGCCATCGAGCTTGTAGCCCACCTCGCTGCCTCGCGCTCCATTCGCCGAGATCGCCAGCGCCTCCTCGGTGTTGGCGTAGCCCGCTCTGCTGGTCCTTGTCCCGTAGACAATGCCAGGAACCAGGTAAACCATCGAGGCAACATTGCGGCCATTGAGTGGAAGGTCTTCCACTACCCGCGTGTTGACGACCCGGCTCAGAGTGCCAGATTCCGTTGCTGTCATGGGGGCTTCGGAGGTCACAGTGACTACCTCAAGAACCTCGCCAACCGAAAGCTCCACGGTGAGGCTGTGTGTGGTATCGACGTTTAGAGTGATACCCGTCTGTTGATAGGTTGCAAAGCCGGGCGCGCTGGCCTCTAGACTGTAACTCCCGATGGTCAGGAGGGTAAGGAGGAACCTCCCGTTTTCGCCGGTCGTAGAGGTCCTCGTGAACTGCGTGCCGCGATTCGTGACAGTTACCGAGGCAGCTGGCACGACGGCACCCGAGCTGTCGGTAACTGTGCCGGCCAGTGATGCAGTTGGAGCCACCTGGGCCCAAGCGGATCCGCTGCCGAGTATCACCACAGCCAGGAAGCCGAGCCACAGACGGGCTCTGAGTGTTCCCGATGTTCTGGTCATGACGTGACTCCTTCGGCGTGTTCCCTGCGATCGAACGACTGGTGCGATCTTAACGGAATCTTAACCTCGCCCAGAGAAGCAAACTACCTTGACTCTGTCAAGCAGTTTCTCGTCTTTTTTATCGGGTTCACGACATAGTCTGCGATTCCCATTCCACAACACGGGAGAGTTGCCGTTTTTCTCGTGATTCCAAGTCGGGCAAGAGGACTGGTGAACACCCTTGATCCCCGAGCGACGGCCCGTAGAAGAGCGGATTTTGAGTCCGACGACATGCTGTGGCGTTCGCGGACTCGTGCTAGATCGGGATCCATGTGCTCGACCCCTAGTACGGCGCAGGACCGAAACAACTGAGGCCCTAGCCCGCGCCGAAATCGACGCCCTGCTGAGGCATGGCGTGTGGAAGTTCACCGGGGTGCGCGCGGACGGCCCTTCCAAGGCAAGAATGCGACCGACCGCACTCAAGGACACAGCTGAGGGTAGCTTCGGCCAGTCCGCAGCCGTTTAGGACGGCACTCCGATCTCTGAGCAGGTTGTTCGCGGTGAACTGTGGCGGACGCTAACGACAGCGCCGAAGACCCTCCACCTCGCCTTCCGGTTGAAATTCATCGTCCGTCCCAATTCGGCTCCGCAATCGACTCACGCTGTGTCAACCTACAGCCTGATCGGGCAATTGGAACCGCTTGGCGCATTGATACTCTGAATTCAGATACTCATGACAAACCCGTTGGTCGAGATCCAGTTCGACGTTCCGTTTGATACGATCCGCGCCGAGCATGTCGAGCCGGCGATCGACCAGTTGCTGGACGAAGCTGGAGTTGCTCTCGCCGCGCTGGCGGAAGACGACCGCCCGGCCACCTACGACCGCACTCTGGGAGCATTGGAGTCACTTGGGGAAAAGCTCGGCTACGCCATGGGTGTCGTAGGCCACTTAGAATCGGTCGCCACGTACCCAGAACAGCGGGCTGCCTTCAACGCCGTGCAGCCGAGAGTCAGCGCGTTCTTTTCCAGCATCCCGCTGAACGAGGGTGTCTGGAAGCGCCTCAAGGCGTTCGCCGCATCGTCGGAAGCCCAAGCCATTTCTCCCACGCGCAAGAGGTTGCTGAACAAGACTGTGGACAGCTTCCGGCGCAGCGGAGCCGAACTCGATGCGGAAGGCAAGGCAAGGCTGCTGGAAATCAACATCGAACTGGCCAAGTTGACGACCAAGTTTTCCGAGAACGTGCTGGATGCCACCAATGCGTTCGAGCTGGTCATCGACGACGAGGCGGGCCTTGCTGGCCTGCCCGCGACCGCCATTGAAGCGGCGAGAGAGAGCGCGGAGAGCAAGGGGCTGCAGGGCTGGCGCTTCACACTTCAGGCACCGAGCTACTTGGCCGTAATGACGTACCTCGACGACGCACCCGTGCGGGAAACGCTGTACCGCGAGTACTCGCGGCGGGCCGCCTCGGGCGAGTTCGACAATCGAGAGCACATCAGCCGGATCCTTGCACTCCGCAAGGAGAAGGCTGAATTGCTCGGCTATACGGACTTCGCGGACTTGGTCTTGGAAGATCGAATGGCGAAGTCGGGCTCCAACGCCCTAGCATTCATCAACGAACTCAGGCGGCGTACCCAGGCTGTGTTCGAGCGCGAGAACCAAGAGTTGCGCGACTTCTGCGGCGGCGCGCTGGCGCCCTGGGACGTGGCCTACCAAGCCGAGCGGCTCCGCAAGGAGCGCTATGACTTCGACGAGGAGGATCTGCGCCCGTATTTTCCCTACGAGGGGGTCCTAGCCGGACTCTTTGACGTGTCCCAGCAGCTCTTCGGCGTGAGAATCGAGCGTCGCGAGCGCGTGCCCGTTTGGGACAAGGGCGTCGACGCGTACGCTCTCTTAGACGCCGATGGCAGCCATCTCGGCTCCTTCTATGCCGACTACTTCCCGCGCGAGAACAAGCGCGGAGGGGCCTGGATGGACTCGCTGATCACCGGCGAGCCGACCGGAGACGGCTTCTCGCAGCACCTCGGACTCAACTGCGGCAACCTCACTCCTCCGACCGGCGGTAAGCCGGCGCTGCTGACTCATCGCGAGGTGGAGACGATCTTTCACGAGTTCGGCCACCTCCTGCACCACCTGCTCAGCAGGGTGGAGGTCAAGAGTCTCGCAGGCACGAACGTGGCTTGGGACTGGGTGGAGCTGCCCTCCCAGATCATGGAGAACTGGTGCTGGGAGCGTGCAGCTCTCGACTTGTTTGCCAAGCACCATCTGACAGGCCAACCGATTTCTGAAGAATTGTTAGCCAAGATGAAGAGAGCTAAGAACTTCCGCAGCGCGAACGCACAGATGCGGCAACTGGGCTTCGCCAGCCTTGACCTAGCGCTCCACATCAAGTTCGATCCAGATCAGGACGGCGATGTCATGGGGTACTCGCGCGGCATCCTGCAAGCTCACTCTCCTACGCCCCTGCCCCCGGACTATGCGATGGTCGCGGGCTTCACGCACCTGTTCTCCAGCCCGGTCGGCTACGGTGCCGGATACTATTCGTACAAGTGGTCAGAGATGCTGGACGCTGATGCCTTCACGCGGTTCGCCCGCGAAGGCATTTTCAACTCCGAGACCGGCAAGGCGTTCCGCTGCAGCATCTTAGAGAAGGGCGACAGCGCCGAGCCGGAAGACCTGTTCCGGGCCTTCATGGACCGCGATCCGGACCCCGAGGCCTTGCTGCGACGGCTTGGCCTGGCAGCCTAGGCTCGCCCATCGGCCATGTCGGAAATCGCTCCCTCGGAGTTGCTGGCGGCGACACGGCTACCGGCGAGGTCGTTCTACGCCCGGCCTACCGTGGACGTGGCGCGGAGCCTGCTCGGTACGATCTTGCTGCATCGCACCAACGAGGGTCTGGTGGCTGGCGTGATCGTCGAGGTGGAGGCCTATCTCGGCCACGACGACCCGGCCGCGCACAGCAGCGCGGGCCGGACAGCCCGCACGCGAGTGATCTTCGGTGATGCGGGCCATGCTTACGTCTACAAGATCTACGGACTGCATTGCTGCTTGAACGTCGTAGCCGAGCCCGAAGGGACACCTGGCTGCGTGCTGATCCGCGCCTTGGAGCCAGTCTGCGGAATCGACGCCATGCGCTCTCGCCGCGCGGCCGCTCGGCGGGCGGACCAGATCGCTAGCGGGCCGGCAAAGTTGACCCAAGCGATGGGGATCGGAATGGAAGCCTACGGAGCGGATCTGCTCGGCGAGCCGCTCAGTATCCGCCTGCCACACAAGGAGGCCGAAGTCGAAGTGGGAACCGCGAAGAGAATCGGGATCCGCAAGGCACAGGAGCTTGATCTTCGCTTTTTTATCGTAGACAATGAGCACGTCAGCCGACAATGACCAAGGATCCTGGTGGGCGAGTGATCTTCCATGTCGACATGGACGCTTTCTTCGTGTCCGTGGAGGAGCTATCCGATCCCACGCTCAAGGGGCGCCCGGTCGTGGTGGGCGGCAAGCCGGACGAGCGCGGCGTGGTGGCAGCGGCATCCTACGCGGCCCGCAAGTTCGGCGTGCGCTCGGCGATGCCACTTCGGGAAGCTTTTCGAAGATGTCCACAAGCTGTTTTCTTAGAGGGCCATCCGGAGCGATACCTAGAGTATTCCAAGCGGGTTGGCAAGACCTTGCGGCACTTCTCGCCCCTAGTGTCGATGGCGTCCATCGACGAAGCCTATCTTGACCTCGGCGGAACTGAGCGCCTGTTTGGACCGCCGCTCGCTGCGGCACATGCCTTGCACGAGGCCGTCAAGGACGAGACCGGCCTGCCGTGTTCGATCGGCATAGGGACGTCGCGGCTGGTGGCAAAGATCTGCTCCGCCCTGGCCAAGCCGAACGGAATCCTGTTCGTCCGGCCCGGCGCGGAGCCCCAAGTCTTGGCCCCGCTCGAGATCGGCCGCATACCGGGTGTCGGCAAGGTCACTCGGGAGAAACTCGCGGCGCTGGGAATACGCACCATTGGCGAGGCTGCCAAGCGAGAAGAATCGTTTCTGGAATCCCATCTGGGCAAGGCAGGTGCAGACCTGGCTGGCAAGGCGCTCGGACGCGATGCCGGGGCCTGGTTCAGCCAGGAGTTCACGGAGCAGAGTGATCCGAAGTCCATCAGCCACGAGACAACCTTCCCGGAAGACACGCTCGACGCGGTGTTGGTCAACGCCACGATCGCAAAGCTGACGCAACTCGTCGGGCGACGCTTGCGCGAGCACTCCCTGTGGGCCAAGACAGTGCAGATCAAGATCCGCTATTCCGATTTCTCGACGCAGACGAGGGCGAAGACCCTCGAGGAAGCGACCCAACTGGACAGCGTCTTGCTGCAGACGGCTCGCGGCCTGTACCAGCGCAACTACGCACGCGGTAAGGCTGTGCGCCTGCTCGGCGTGTACGCCGGTTCGCTTCAGAAAGAGCCCGGAACGCAGCCGCGGCTATTCGACACAGACGGCAATACCAAGTGGGCCAAGGCCTTGCAGGCGGTGGACTCGTTGCGCGACCGGTACGGCGAATCGTCCGTCGGGCTTGCAGCCACGCTGCGCCACGGGCGCAGAGAACGAGTGCATGAAAACCCTTCCGGATTGGCTGGGCGTATCAGCCAAGACGACCAGTAAGCTCCACACCGGAGCTAGTTTCGGGAACCTCGACCGGGCTTGTAGACAAGCGCGTACGACGTCCGCAGGTTGACCAAAGAAAAGCCGTCGGTCTCGGTCCCGTCCCTGAACACACCGGCCTCCCGCCCCGCGAACTCCACTTGCGAGTTCAGGTTCGCAACGAACGGGATCACAGATTGGAGACCGCATCGAGCTGATCGGCCAACTCTTGCCAGCCGTTCGGCAGGAGCATTGGGGTGAGATTCCGCGCGGGCTCCCTCTCCGGCAAGCACTGCTTGACGACACTTCTGCGGAATTCTGCCGGGAAGCTGACGGCCTACAATTCGTCTTCTTCTGGCGCTATCCACCCCGGCAGCGGATCGTCCAACGAAGCCCACCCCGAAACGCCGGAAGCCATCTCGGCGTCGGTTAGCAGACAGCCGTCCAGTTCGGCCTCGATGGCCTCTTGCGGCATCTCGATTCCGATGAAGACGAGCTCCTGACGGCGGTCGCCGTGGTCGGGCTCCCATATTCGGCCGACCCACTCCAGAGTCTCCGGGTCGTCGGCGAGCTCTGCTTGGTCCAGCGCCGCTAACCATGGGCCGCCGGGCTCCAAACTCAGCGAGTCTCCGGCGATCGAAAGCGCACCGGCCACCTCATGGCGGGTGGCCAGCCAGACGACGCCCTTCGCTCGCAGAACACCCTCGAAGCAGCCTTCAAAGACCGCCGCCAGCCGCCCCGGATGGAAGGGCCGTCGCCTCCGATAGACAAAGCTGCCGATGCCATACTCCTCGGTCTCGGGCGTGTGGCTGCCTTGCAGTTCCCGAAGCCAATCCTCCGTTTGCTCAACGCGTTTGAAATCGAACAGGCCGGTATCGAAAATCAGGTCGAGCGGAACCCGCCCGTAGGTCGTCTGGGCAAATGTCGCGGTTTGGTTGAGCTTGCGCAGGATCCCGGTCAATCGCGCGACTTCTCTCCGGCTCATCTTGTCGGTCTTGTTGAGAACGAGGACGTCGGCGAGCTCGACCTGATCGACGAGGAGCTCGGCGATGGAGCGGTCGTCTTCGCCGTCGACCCCCAGCCCGCGATCGAGCAGGTCTTCTCCGGAGCCGAAGTCGCGTAGAAAACGCGGGCCGTCGACGACGGTGACCATCGTGTCCAACCGGGCCAGCTCGCCCAGATGGACGCCAAGCTCGTCTGACAAGGCGAAGGTGGCCGCGACGGGCAGCGGCTCGGAAATACCGGTCGACTCGATCAGCAGGTAGTCGAAGCGACCTTCCCGCGCCAAGCGTGAGACCTCCTCGAGCAGGTCTTCGCGCAACGTGCAGCAGATGCAGCCGTTGGACATCTCGATCAGTCGCTCGTCGACGCGGTTGAGCGCGGCGCCGCCGTCACGAACGAGCTGGGCGTCGACGTTGATCTCGCTCATGTCGTTGACGATGACCGCGACGCGGCGGCCTTCGCGGTTGTGTAGCGCGTGGTTGAGCAGCGTCGTCTTGCCGGCACCGAGGAAGCCGGAGAGCACGGTTACGGGAAGGCGTTGATCGTTCAATTCGATTTCTCCTCAAGCTCAGGACTGGGCCGGCCGTCGATTGCGTCCGCGAGCGCCCGCCACGCCTGGGGAAGCGTCTGGGGCGAGAGTCGCTCGGAAGGCCGATTCCATTGGCGCAGGACTGCGCGACGATACTCCACACCGCAGTGCGCGAGCGCCCACTCCTCGTAGTCTGCGATGCGCCGAATCGCGGCGACGGTCAAGTCAACTGGTGTACGGGGCGACGGAGGCGTCTGTCCGTCCGGGATCATGTCGGGCTTCCAAATCGGATCTTGTAGGGTCTCCGACGGCAGCCAGACAGGTCGAAACTGGTAACGGTTGAGGAAGACGCCGCCCCTCTGGGGGGTTCCGTACAGGACTCCGAAACCCCACAACATGAGGCTGTCGCCGTCCGGCAGCGCGCGCGTGTACCAGCTCGTTCCCACCTCTCCCTCGGGCGGCTGTCGCCTGAGGAAGCCCGCTTCGAGCAGGAGATTGCCTTCCGGACGCACGATGTCCCGGCCCCAGTTCCAGCACTGCCGGTGCAGCAGTGCTTGTCCCTTACGTCGGCGGGCGCCGGAGATCGGGCTCACAGCCATGCTCCGCCCCAAGCCAGCAAGGCGCTGAACCCAGTGGCCGCCACAGCCTGCCGCCCCACCAATCGCAGCGCGAACGCGCGGCCCTGCTCGCGCGCGATTGTCAAGCATGTGGCTAGGCAGGGCAGCAGCACGCTGGCCAGATAGACGGCCGTCAACAGTTGGACGGCGCTGAGGCTTGTGGCGACGCCCGGCTCCGCCAGCAGCAAGATGCCGTCCTTGCGCACGCTCGCCAGGACCACCGCCATGGCCGCCTCCGAGGGCAATCGAAAGATGGCCATCGCCGGCCCGACCACGGCCGACGCAGCTTGTAGCGCGCCCAGCCAATGCAACAGAGAAGCCGCGGCCGTGATCACAAAGAAAATCGGCAAGGCCCTGCGAAAGAACTCCCGAACAACGCCCTGCGCCTCAAGCCAGACGGCCCCCGGGCGCGGCCAAGTCAAGCGACCCTGGCCCTCCGTCATCAGCACATTGAAGGGAGAACCAGCCGCTTGCGGCACGATGAGGCGGGCGTAGGCGAGAGTCGTGGCGCCGAGATAGAGCAGGTAGGGTACGACCAACTCGGGTCTTGCCGCCGCGGCGAAGACCGCCAGCGTGGCTCCCAACTGATACGAACAGGCCGAGCCGAAAGCAATGGCCGAGACGCATGCGCCACGCGAGCAGGCCGGCGACGAGCGCGCGCTGATGACCGCGGGCACGTTGCAGCCGAAACCCATTACGACCCGCGACAACTCCCGGCCCGTCATGCCGAACGGCCGCAGCCACGGATTCATGGCGGCTGTCAGGCGATCGAGCAGGCCGCTCGCCTTGTACGCACCCATCAGCAGCGCATGAAACGCGACCACTGGAGTCGCCCACACCACCAGCAGTGGCCCCATCGTGACAAAGCCGTAGTCGCCTGCCAGGATCTCTGCAAGCGGCTGCGGCCAGTTCCTCAGCAACCCAGCCAGCGGCTCAGTCAGGGTGCCGACCCAAGGGGCGATTTGACCAGCGAGACGGTTAGCGGCGTCCACCGCGAGCCAGACCGGCAGCAACAACAGCAGCAGCGCCCAGAAAGGCCCAAGGGCGGAGCGCTCCAAGAATAGAGGGCGCGGACGGACGATCAGATCGCCGAAGCTCAAGCCGGCTTCGGCCGGGATCGGGCCGGGCGCTTCCAGCGCCTGCAGCAGCCTTCTGCGATCGCTCGCGTCCAGCCGTCGATCGTCCACGGCGACCGCCGGCAAACCCGTGCGGAGCGCGAACTCTCCCAGCCTTGCCTCCACCTCCAGACGGGCTAGTCGGTCCCGAAGGGTCACGACCAGCGCGCCGAGTCGACCTGCTGCGAGCGGCAGCAGGTCGGCCAAGTCCGCGTCCAGTTCGGTTCCCTGGACGACCACTAGCACGGCATCATCGCCGCGCAGCCGCTCCATGGCTAGTCGGGTGGTCTCAGCATCGGAGCTTCGTAGCAGCCCGGGCGTGTCGATGAGCTCCCAGTCGTCCACTCGGTAGGAGCCGCAGCCGGCGGTGGTGCCTCGGAAGTTCGAGGCGGCGCTGGGCGCCCCTGCCAGCGATGCGGCCAGTTGCGTCTTGCCGACGTTCTCCTTCCCCAACAGAACCGCGGTCCGAATCGGCGTCTGGAGCATTTCACGGCTCCTTCAACAGGCGCACTCATCGCCGCAGCAGGATAGATCGTCTAGGTACATTCCGTAGCGGCGGTACTCCTCGAGCGGCTTCGTGCTGACCCGCAGGCGGCGGGCGATCTGGTTGGCCACCACGGCGAAGCGCTGGCGGAACTTGTAAATGAAACAGAAGATGACATCGTCTTGGCGCACCTGCGGCCCGACTAGGAATAGCCCTTTCGTCACGGTGGACTCGTCGTTTTCCGTCAGCAGCGGAAAACTGTCATCTCGCCAATCGAACAACGAGCGAACCAGGCTTGCCGAGCCGACGAATCCGGAGGCCAGGATCGGCTGCTCGGCGCAGTCGACGATGTCGCCGTCCGCGAGCGCCAACTGATAGCCGTTGTCCTTGCGGCGGACGCCGACAACCGTACAGCCGCCGCGCAGCGTCACGCGCCCCGAGTCAACGGCCGAATCCAGGCGTGCCTTCGTAAAGGGAGACAAGAGTTGGCTGGGGTCCGGGCCTGTTCGCTTCCACGGCTCCTCGCGGTCGAAGACGACGGCTCGTCGACCGGCGGCGGC
>VXRL01000069.1 GCA_009838515.1 Terriglobia bacterium
CGAGAACGGCAGCCAAAATGTCACATCAAAAAATGCCGTGGGAAATTAGGCTAGCCGCTCTCGGTCCACCAGCAATTCCAACTGGTGCCGCCTGGTCAAGCCCTCGATGTCTTCGTTCCGGTCGCGCGCCAAGCGCACGGAGATCTCGTACTCTCCGTCCACAGGGAACGTGTGCGGCACCAAGGCACCGCCCCGCGTGCCGATCGGCAAACCCGGTATGTGCTGTTCCTGCGTGAGGTCGGGCGGCAGCCGGATGGTCACCGCGTCGGGCAACCGCCCCACGCGGCCCACCGCTAGGCGAGAGATCTTCTCCGCCGCGGACACATAGCGTTCCAACAATAGCGGCGGCAAGTCGCTGACAGTGATGTTGTCAAACCCGTGGCTGGCTTCGTCACTCGGCAACAGATCGTCAACGTTCACTTGCAAGGCGAGCAAGTCGCGGATCGCATTGCGGTATTCGGTGCGATTCAGCCGCCGGAACGTCGGCGTGCGCCCGGGATTGGGGTCGGAGGATGCGAGGCCATCCAGTTCCGAGGTCAGCGACAGAAGCGCTGCCCGGTATTCGGATTCCTCCGGCTTGGGCATGCCGACCGGCGGCATTTGGCGGCCGCGCAGCTTGCGCACGACGCCTTCCCACGTGTCGGTATCGTGCGAGACAGCGGCCGCAGCCAAGCTCTCAAGGTCAAGACCCGCCGTCTTGGTGGCGGAACTGTGGCAGCCTAGGCAGTATTGCGCGATGGTCTTCCGAAACGGAGCAGTCTCGCTATCGGATCGGGATTGCGCCGCGCCTGGAGTCCCTGCGAGCAGGCCGCAAACAACGGCGAGCGCACATGTGGTGATGTGATCCTGCCATCGCTGCATGGGACACTGCCCAAGATGATCGTAGCAAGGCGCCGGCACCGACGCTGCGCCTGATTCAATCCCGGAAGGCGAACTCGTTGGTCATCATCAGCACTTGCGCATAGCGCTCGGTTACCGTCAGCGGCAGCTCGTGGCGCCGCGGAAAGCCCTCTTCAGCACTCCAAGATTGCGGCTCCATCCCAGACTCGCGCTGCTGCGCTTCCAGCACCTCCTCGATTCGCGGCGACCAACGGAAGGAATCGGACTCGTAGTCTCCCAGGGAATCGACCACGAAATCGAGGTGCTCGCCCTCGACGACATCCAAGGCCTTGATGACTGTCTCGACCTCGAATCCGCGCACGACCCAACTCGCGAGCACGCCCCGGTCGGAGGAAACCAGCCAGCCCCGGATCCCGTTCGACCAGTTGAACCGCCGCCCCTGAGAGCCCAGAGTGTGGGCAAGCGTCCCTTCGATGGTGACGTCGAACGTCCGTGGCGCTGTCCAGCGCCTTACTACAGCGCTATCCAAGCCATCGCCCGGATGCCCGCCTGTCGGCGTCAGACTCGCCCGGCCCGCCTCCGGCGCCGGGTACATCGCCGCCGACTGCACGCGCTCGCCGACCAGGTATTCCATCCTCTTGAACCCCTTGATCGCACCTGCCTCCTTGTCAAGCTGCGCCGTGCCATGCAGCCATGCTGACGTGCCAGCCTCTGGAGCGCGCAACTCGGCCTGCTCCTGATCCGAATCGACTAGGAATGCGAGGCCGTCTTGGCGCTCTTGGTCCGTTGGCGAGCGGCCAAGAATCTTGCGGTGCAGCACATCCACACATTTCGCGGGTTCGCCGCAGGCAGCTGCCGTGGCGCGAGCCTGATCAGCTAAGAATGAGCTGTTCATCAAGAACAGCGCCTGCTGCGGAACGGTGGTCAGTTGACGCCTGGGCGTGTGCTCCTCCGGATTGGAACCGTCGAAGGCTCGCATGAGCGCGGATGGCTCTTCGCGCGACACGTACGCGTAGATCGTGCGGCGCGGAGAGGCCGGCTGGGCACTGAGTTCGAACGGAGCCCCGCCCACCGTGGTGTCCAACCTGCCCGCCACCGAAAGCATCGTGTCGCGCAATGCTTCGAAGCTGAGCCGCGTGCGGTTCTGTCGCCACAGCAAGCGGTTGGACGGATCCTCGGCAACACCTTCAGCCTTGCTGTCGCTGCTCTGGCGATAGGCCTTCGACAGCACGATACGGCGGATCAAATCCTTGGTGGACCAGCCCTCCTCAGCAAACTCCGTTGCAAGGTAGTCCAGAAGCTCTGGGTGGGAGGGCGGATCTCCCCGCCTGCCGAAGTCACTGGGCGTCCGCACCAACCCTTCGCCGAACAAGTGCCCCCAGACACGGTTGACGAACACTCTCGCGGCGAGCGGATTCTCAGCGCTGCCTATCAGGCGCGCTAGTTCGAGCCGCCCGCTGCCCGAGCGGAATTCTGGCGGCCCTGACAGCGCGGATAGAAACTTCGGCTTGACCTCGTCGCCCTTGTCGTGTTGGTTGCCGCGAACGAAGATATAGGTTGGCTGGGGAACGCGCGCATCGCTGGTCACCATGGCATGGCGAGGCCCGTCTCGATGGCTCCAGTCCCGCATCACGGCATCGTATTGCCACTTCAGGGCTTTCATGACGTTGGAATCGCCTTCGTTCTGGACCCACCAGAAATCCTCGACAGGGATGTCGGTCGGGGATCCGTTGCCTCGCAGGGCAAGCCGGAGAGCCTCACGTTCGGGGTCGGGCCAGCGATAGTCACTGTCGGCGTCTACCATCCGTTGAGCTAGCTCGGCCGCCCCACCCGGTGTATCCAGCGCGGCGAACGCTCGGACTGAGGGCCCCACCAACCCGTTGAGATACTTGTGCCAGCGCTTGAGCACGTAAAGATTGAAGTCTTTCTCCTTCGAGAGCGCCTCGAGTTCGCGGTTTCCTTGCGCGCGAGTGGCCCAGGCCGCTTCGAGATAGCGAGCCAGTTCCTTCGGCTGGCGGAATTCCCGCACGTGGTCTTGCAGCCGTTCCTCGCGATAGGTGTCAAGCCACTTGCGGCGCTCGGCAAGTTTCTTCCGGAAGAACTCAGTCTGTTGATCCGAGCCGAACGCATCGAGTGCTACGGGCTCAAGAACATTTGGAGAGTTCAGGAACACGCTGTAGAGCGAATAGTAGTCCTTCTGCGAGATCTGGTCGAACTTGTGGTCGTGGCAGCGGGCACAGGCTACCGACAGGCCCAAGAACCCCCGGCTGACGACATCGATTCGGTCGTCGAGGTTCTCCGGTACGTCGGTCGGGCGAGGCAGGTTGATGCCCAAGGTCAGCATCCCCATTGCGGCCAAGTGCCGCTTGTCGGACGCTTCCAAGTCCGCTGCTAGCTGGTACCGAACGAACTCGTCATAGGGTAGATCGCTGTTGAAGGCGTCCACGACCCAGTCGCGATAGGTCCAAGCAATCGCAAATGGACGGGCCTGGAATCCTTCGTCCGAATAGCGAGCCACGTCAAGCCAGTGACGCGCCCAGCGCTCTCCGAAACGCTCGGAAGCCAGTAGTGATTCCACCACGGCTTCGTACGCGTCGGGAGTCGGTGCACTCGCAAATGCATCCGCCTCCTCGGCTGTGGGCGGCAGCCCCGTCAAGTCGAAGAAGAGTCGCCGGATCAAAGTCCTGGGATCAGCTTCCGCAGAGGCGCGCAATCCTGCCTCGACCAGGCGCGCTTCAACGAAGCGGTCGATGGGCGTCTCGGCCCAGGCTGTCGTGGAAGCGGGCGGCTCGCTCTTGCGCGGCGGGACAAACGCCCAGTGCATCGCCGCCTCGTCGATAGCGCTCCCCTCTGCGGTGGGCTCGGGGAACGGAGCGCCCGCCGAGATCCAAGTCGCAATATGCTCGATTTGGGTCTCCGTGAGCTTGCCTGTCGGCGGCATGCGCACGCCTTCGTCGCTGCGCAGCACTTGCAGCAGGCGGCTCCCATTGGGATTGCCGGGCTCAATGGCGGGTCCGCTCTTCCCTCCTCTGAGCAGCGACGCGCGCGAATCGACTCTCAGCTCCGCTTGCAGAACTGGACTTCCAGCGCTGTGGCAGGCGTAGCACTGCTCCGCCAGTAGCGGGCGCACGTAGCGTTCAAAGTGGTCGATGCTCGCGAGGTCGGCGCCGCTGGCCGCGACCGCCCATGCCAGCAAGATCGGTATTGGGCGCATCGGCCGAACCGTCAGGAACCTGTACATCCTGCACGCAAGTTTAGCAGCCCGACACATTTTTCTGATGGGTTCGAATAGTCTTTCAGGGCAGCGGTTCCAGAAGGTGCTGGCGGAGCGTTGAGCCCCGACGGGACCGGATCGCTGCTAGGATTGAAACGCGATTTAACCTATGCGCGACGTGAACCCCCAGAGACTCGCCAGTGCGGTCGCCGCGCTGTTGGTGATTGGCGCTGCTAGCGTCCACGCGGCGGACGAAGCAGCCGAACGGCTGTTCGCGGTCCAAGTCAAGCCCTTGCTGGCCGAGCGCTGCTTTGTCTGTCACGGGCAGGACCAGAACGCGATCCTTGGCGGCTTGGACCTAACGTCGCGGGATGCCATGCTGCGCGGCGGCGCATCGGCCAGACCCGCGTTGAGGCCCGGCAACGCCGGGGCAAGCTTGCTCTACTCGGCTGTGCTGCGCAAAGACCCGAAATTGCAGATGCCGCCCAAAGACAGCGACAGGCTGACGCAGGAGCAGGTGTGGCAGATTCGCGATTGGATCGATGCCGGCGCTCCGTGGCCCGATGCGGAAGCGGAGCGCAGGTACGTGCAGGACGATCTGGCCGACGCCCGCACCGCCGCGGGCGTCATCGTCCCGACCAGCGGCGGATTGTCGGACGACTGGACCAACCGGCGCTACAAGGAAGACGACCTGTGGGCCTTCCGTCCATTGAGTCAAGCCGAGCCACCGGGCACTGGCGCCGAGCACCCTGTGGATGCTTTTATCGAGCGCAAGCTGGCGGATGCGGGCTTGGCACCCGCCAGCCGGGCCGACAAGCGAATGCTGATTCGGCGCGCGTCCTTTGACCTGACTGGCCTGCCGCCCACCCCAGAGCAAGTCGAAGCCTTCCTCCGGGACGACTCGGCCGCGGCCTGGCGCAAGGTGGTCGATCGGTTGCTGGAGAGCCCGCAGTACGGCGAACAATGGGGACGCCACTGGCTCGATGTCGTGCGCTATGCCGACACGGCAGGCTATTCCAACGACTGGGAGCGCTCCAATGCCTGGCGCTACCGCGATTACGTCATCCGCTCCCTGAACTCCGACAAACCCTATGACCGCTTCGTGCTGGAGCAGCTAGCCGGCGACATCCTCGATCCGGACAGCCCCGAGATGCGCGTTGCAACCGGCTACCTGCGCATGGGGCCCTGGGAGCACACCGGCATGATGCAGAAGGTAGCCTCCCGCCAGCTCTATCTCGACGACATCACCAACAGCGTGGGAGAGTCGTTCCTGTCCCTGCCGTTGCGCTGCGCCAAGTGCCACGACCACAAGTTCGATCCGATTCCCACCCGTGATTACTACCGCATCTACGCAGTGTTCGAGACGACCCAACTTGCCGAACTGCCAGTTGAGTTCATCGAGGGCGAGAACCGCAACTACTTCGAGCAGGAGAGAGCGCGGCTGGAGCAACTGCTGGCGGCAGCCGAGTCGGACGTTGCCAAGATCGAAGCCAAGGAAGAGCAAGCGGCCCGCGCTTGGTGTGCCGAGCGCGGCATAGAGTACCAGCCCAGGGAGAAGCTCAAGGACAAGCCCGAAGGCGAGAAACCGCCGCGCCATATCGGCCTGACGATTGACGATCTGGGCTATTTCAAGGTGCGCCGCAACGACGCCAAGATCTGGGGACGGCGCTTGGAGCGCTACCAGCCGATGGCGCACAGCGTATACGAGGGTCCGGTCAAGCACGAGAATTCCGAGCGGCTGCGCATGCCGGAGCCGGAGGAGATGCGCGGCCTGCCGCCGGAGTCGCATATCCTCAGCGGCGGCTCGGTGTACTCCAAGGGCGACAGGGTGACGCCGGGCGTGCTGAGCGCGGTACCTGTCAGCTACGACCCCGCTCCATCCGGCAGGCGCCACGAAGTTCCCAGCACGATGACAGGGCGGCGCCTAGCGCTGGCGCGCTGGATCGCCAGCCCAGAGAATCCCCTCTCCACCCGCTCCATCGTCAATCGCATCTGGCAATACCACTTCGGGCGGGGCTTGGCCGAGAACGCCAACAACCTCGGCAAGATGGGCAAAAAGCCCACGCACCCCGAACTGCTCGACTGGCTGGCGCGGAGATTCGCCCAAGACGGCTGGTCACTGAAACAGATGCACCGTCTGCTGATGACATCGGAAGCGTACCAGCGCGCGGACCGGCCGACCGACCAAGAAGAGGTTGCCCAGCGCGACCCGAACAACGACCTGCTCAGCTACTTCAGGCCGCGGCGGCTGACCGCCGAGGAGCTTCGCGATTCCATGTTGGCCGTCTCCGGTGAACTCAACCCCTAGGTGGGCGGATTGCCGGTGTTCCCCGAGGCCAATGCAGAGTTTCAAGCTCAGCCGCGCATGAATCAAGTGACCATCGCGCCTGCCTACCAACCCTCGCGGACGCTGGAACAGCGCAACCGGCGCTCGCTCTACACGTACCGCATGCGGATGCAAACCGCTCCGCTGTTCGAGGTGTTCAACCAGCCCAGCTACGACCTGTCTTGCGAGCGGCGCGACAGTTCGACGGTGACGCCGCAAGCCTTCACGCTGATGAACAGCGACAACTCGGTTGACCGCTCGATCGCCATGGCACTGCGGCTGCAGAGGGAAGAAGATTCTGTCCGGGGGCAGCTGCAGCGTGCCTTCGAACTTACGCTCGGACGCCCAGCTACCGATGACGAGATTGCCAAGACGTCCGCGCATGTCAAAGAGATGGCGGCGTACCACGAGCAGCACCAACCGGAACTGATCGCGCCCGCTCGCGAGTTGGATCGCACGGTGGTCGAGGAGATGTCGGGCCTGGCGCTGCACTACAAGGAAAAGCTGGACGTTTACGAGGACTACGTTCCACACGTGAAGCCGTGGGATGTCGACGCAGAGACGCGCGCACTGGCGGATGTGTGCCTGGCCCTGTTCAACTCCAACGAGTTCATCTACGTGTACTGACGGCACGATGCGCAAGAGGGAGAAGCCGACATGACCAGCCAAGACTTCGCGGCGGTGCCTAGCACTCGCCGCAACTTCCTCTATTCGCTGGGTGCAAGCCTGGGCAGCGTGGCGTTCAGCGATTTGCTGGCCAAGGAAGCAGCAGGGCCGCTGGCGGTCAAGCAGCCGCATCATGCGGCCAAGGCCAAGGCTTGCATCTTCTTGGTGATGGAAGGCGGGCCGAGCCACATCGACACGTTTGATCCGAAGCCGAAGCTCGAACAGTTGCACATGCAGCAGTTCGAGAGGGCTGGCGAAGAGTTCTCTCCGATGTCCTCGGGCGTGCGCTACTACGTGCAGAGCCCGTACAAGTCCCGCAAGGTCGGCCACGCCGGAATGGACATGTGCGAGCACTTCGTGCATCTGCCGGAGGTCGCGGACGAGCTGTGCTTCTATCGCGGCTGCCAGTCGGAATCCGTGGACCACCCAACGGCGCTGTATCACATCAACACAGGCAACAAATTCGGCGGGGACCCAGGTGTTGGCGGGTGGGTCACCTACGGGCTAGGCAGCGAGAACCAGAACCTTCCGGGCTACATCGTTTTGGCCGAGGCCGGTTTCCCGCAGGGCGGATCGGGCAACTGGACGAACGGCTTCCTGCCGGCCTATTACCAAGGCACCCCGTTGCGAGCGGAGGGATCGCCGATCCTGGACATCCATCCGCAATCGTGGAAGACCCGGGAGCACCAGCGCAAGAACCTCGACCTGCTCGCCGATCTCAATCGATCGCACCAAGCGAAGCATCCGAATCATGACGAGCTTGCGGCGCGCATGGCCAATTACGAGCTTGCGTACCGCATGCAGGTCGAGGTGCCGGACATCATCGACCTCGATGGCGAGCCGGAATCTGTCAGGGAGATGTACGGGCTGGACAATTCGGAGACGGGACCGTTCGGGCGGCGCTGTCTGCTAGCGCGACGATTGGTCGAGAAAGGCGTGCGCTTCGTACAGATCTTCTCCGGCGGCTGGGATTCGCACGATTACTTGGAACGTTCGCACAAAGCGCGCATTTACAGCATTGACAAGCCCGTCACTGCGCTGATCAAGGATCTCAAGCAGCGGGGCCTGCTCGACGAGACGCTTGTGGTGTGGCTCGGGGAGTTCGGCCGGAGCCCCGACAATCATCATCGAGGAGGTGGCGTCGCGATCGGCCGTGACCACAATGCCCACGCGCAGTCGATGTTTTTTGCCGGAGGCGGAGTGAAGGCTGGCCATGTGGTCGGCGCGACCGATGAGATCGGCAACACCGCCGTGGAGGTGGTACATCCGATCAAGGATCTGCATGTCACCCTGTTGCATTTGCTCGGCCTGGATGACAACAAGCTGACGTACTTCCACGGTGGCCGCTTCAAGCAGCTGTCCCAGACCGGCGGTCAGGTGATCAAGGAACTGCTCTCCACCTAACAGCGGGAGCCGCTCCGCTGCCCCAGCCGAACGCTGCGGTGTTCTTCGGCTTGCGGAATCGACCCGCAGCCCCTGCCTCCAGTCGGCCGGTGCCGCTGGACGTCCTCAGCACAGTGCCCAGCCGTTCCAATCTGGGCCTGTTTCTGGCATCGACCAATCGAACCGGGTGGGCTGGCGCCGTATTCGTCTTGTCCGAGCAGCGTGAGAGCGAGGCCCGGAAACGTGACAAATGCCTTGTCGGTAGTGACAATTCCGAAACCGCTGGCAAGGGCGAAGCCGGCCAGATACGAGTCCATCCAGACCTTGGGGCTTGCGGTGTCTCGTTGCGCATGTGACTTCCAGCGGGATTCGAGCCGATAAGGATCGTTTGCCCGCAGAGCGACCCGGTTGTCACTCAAGATCCGCTCGTATAGCCGCCATGCTCCTCGATGAGTGAGCGCAGGGACACCGTAGCGGCCCATTACCGCTTCTGTCGTGACCAGCCTCAGCAGCGACTGCTGCGTTGCTCGGCAGCAGGAGACAGAACCTAGCATTTCGATGGTCTCGAATCAGTTCCGGATGAGACGGTGATGCTGGTGCTCAGAAAGGACCAGAGCTAACCAGACGTTGCTATCGCACAATGCCCAGATCGGAAATCTCCGCTTCCCCTAAAATCTTTGCAACGCGCTCCGGCGTTAGCTCATCGCCGGGCTTTGCCGGGTGTGCGCACTTCACAAGTGGGAACTGGACGCGATTCCGCACCATTGGCTTCTCGGCTGAGGTTGCGGCTAAGCCCCGTCTGAGAAGGTTGGTGACGACTTCCCCCAGCTCTAGGTTTTCCTCGGCGGCCCGGACCTTGACCGCGCGCATCAATTCGTCCGGCAGATCAAGAGTAGTCTTCACGCTGAAGTTATACCAGAATCATGGTTGTCCATCCCAAAGTCTAGACTGGACTTCGGAAGGACCGTCAATGGACCATCTCACGACCTTAGCCTGCCGGTCCGATCCGTAACGAATTGTCCATACTGGCCGCAAGTGCATCAGCCCAACACCTGCCTGACGGGCACGCCAACGCTCGCATGGGAGCGGAATCGGTCTACTTCCCAAGAATCTCCTCAACAAAGGGATCAATGTCTCGACTTCGGATCTCGACGGGAATCTGGTGCCCAAGATCCGGATAGATGATCGCGCGTGCGTTGCCGCCTTGCCGGTTGATTTCGTCAGCGAGCTGGTGGGCTTGGTCCGCGTCTGTGCGATCGTCCTTTCCGCCGTTCAAGATCAGAGTCGGAGCCTTGATGTCGCCCGCGAATGACATCACAGAACGCGCTCTGAGAGCTTCATCTCCTCCCCCGGTCTCCGCAACCACAGCATCCAGTACAGCCCGCTTCATCTCGTTAGCGTTCGCTTCTTCCCCAAGATCACGTAGATCAAGCAAACCAGAGATGAGGACAACTCCAGAAACCGAGCTGTCTTGCGCCGCTACCAGCCCTGCCACCAATGCTCCCCGGCTCGTCCCGACGATCACAAGCTTCCTAGGTGAGACGTATCCGTCTGCGCGCAGCTTGGAGATCACCGCCCTGACGGCCTGCTGTGTGAAGGGCCCGCAGAAGTCCGCCTTTCCGGTAGACCGTCCGTAGCTCGGTTGCGAGACAGCCACAGCGAGATATCCTCGCTCGGCGGCCTGATCGAGCACACCCCATCCGACGAAAACGCCACCACCCATCCGAGGATCCTCTTGATGCCCATGCAGGAAGATCAGCGTCGGCCACGGGCCCGCGCCAATCGGCCTCTGCATGAAGTACTCGACTTGCTTGGACGCGTCGTTGGGGTGCGGAATGAGCAGGCCTGGTGACTGTCCATTCGACGTACTCGCCTGCGTCAAGAAGCCAAGTGAGAGGATCAACAAGAGTCTCGGCGCAAGCACGGCTGATATCCCTTTTCCCACGGCCACTTAGTCCCGAGACGCTTGTCGATTCACTATAGGCTTGACCCGAAGGCTATCGACCATAGGCCGGCGCCGATCCTCCCCGCGAGTCTCGTTCTCATGCCCGTGCTCTGCACCGATCCCTTCCATCTGGCACGCATCTGCAGAGGATGCGCTCGGGTAGGTGATGTGATCAAAGGGGCCCGGCCTATTGAATAGCGACGCTGCAAGATAGACCGGCCCGCAGGGAGTCCTCACAAATTGCAGCTTTCATGCCGGTCCTATTCTGTCCTGACGGCACGAAACCCTGGCATCTGCTCTTTTTCAAGATTCCGCTGCTTGTCCTCTCCGACCTCGCGCAATAAGCGGGCACCTGCCTCTCGATCTCCGGTTTCGATGTATAGCTGCCCAAGTTGGTACTTGGCAGAAACCAGTGTCGGGTCCAAGCGGACGGCGGCCTCTAGATTGCGCATGGCCTCCTCCGGATCCGCTTCTGACAGGAGCTTGCCTAGCCGAAAATACGCTGGAGCGAAGTCCTTATTGAGCCGGAGAGCCCTGCGCAGATGCAGTTCGGCAAGCTCGATCCCTCCTTCGCTCGATCCGTCTAGACGAGACCGATCCAACACGAAGCCGTAGATGTAGTGCATGTAGAAGTCTTCCGGGAAGCGCACGACTCCCCTTGCCAACTTCGCGAGAGCTTCCTCGACTTCTCCCGACATGAACAGACTCACCGCCAGCGCCGTCAGGGCGACTGAGTGATCCGGTGTCAGCTCGAGCGCCAGCGACAGCGCCTGTTGGGCTTGGTCGTACCGCTGTCCCCGCCCGAGCGTGATTCCCTTTTGGACTAGCAGCCGATATGAGGATGGAAGCTGGCCCAGGCCCAGGTCCAGAATCTCGAGGGCAAGTTTCGGATTGCTGTACTTGACACAGAATTCGGCCAGTTCGATGTATCCCTCTTCAGACTTCGGGTCCGCTTGAATCGCCTCGCGCAGTGCCATGACAGCTGCATCCAGGTCACCTGACTCCTCGGACAGGCCGGCCACGAGAGACTTGATCTCTCTGGTGGGAGTGCGGCTAGCAAGCTGGCGGGCCAGTTCCAGCGCCTCGTCCTGCCGACCCGACAGCGTGAGCACTTCCACCCTTCGAACGCCCAGACCCTCCAGACTGGCGTCTAGCGACTCGGCTCGTTCAAGATCTTCCATGGCGTTGTCAAAGCGTCCGGCGATAGCTGCTATTTGGGCCGCATCGACCAGGTCGGGACCACTCAGGCCTGGTTGGGCGCGCAGTTTCTCCAACAGCTGGCGGGCGGATTCGACCTCTCCCACATGTTGCAGGGACCGTGCAAGCGCAAGCTGGGCGCGCGGCTGGGTCTGAAGCAGCGCACCTAGTCCGTCCAAGCGCTCCACTGCTTCTTCGTGCCGACCCAATTGCGAATCGATCATGCCAAGGAACAAGCTCGCCTGCGCTTGAGCTTCCGGCACGTCTAGCAGCTTCCGAAGGTTTGCGCCGGCAGACTCGTACAGCCCGCTCTCGAACTCCGCCATGGCGAGATTCTTGCGGGCCGCTACGAATTCCGGGGCCAGCGCGAGAGCCCGCTCGAAGTAGGGAATCGAACTCCGCGGGTCGTCCTTGAGGCAGAGGATGGCTCCAACCATGTTCAATGCCTCGACATCGTCGGGGCGGTTCTCGACGCTATCTCTGAAGATCGCCAAGGCCTCGTCAACGCGACCCTCTCTCAGGATCTCAAGGCCTTTCGCGTGGTCCTGCGCCTGGAGTGCGATCACCGAGAAGACAAGGCCAATGAGCGCAACCCTCGCTAGCAGGCTCAGCATGTGATGTGTGTCGCGCCCGCAGCTTGAGATACGTCCCTTCATCGTCCAGGCACACTGGTCGAAGGTCCGGCCGGCGACAGCCGCGGGCTGCTAGGCAGCGTCCGATTCTGTCGGCTCACGGATCGAAACGACTTGATTGGCCGCAACATTATCAACAATCTCCGTGGTGCCACTTGGCCAGCGAATCTGCAGTGAAGCTGAAGACTCCTCGCCAAGCCCGAAGTGCAGCCGCGGATCGTTGCATGAATAATAACTTGATTGCGCCATCAGCTCCTGTGCTTGGCGGTGCTCGCCGTAGCTGCAGGTCACCCGGGCACCGATCGCGCTGCGGTTGGACACTGTCCCGGTGAGCTTAACCTTGAGCCAGTTGCCGCCGCCCTCGATATCGTTGCGCAACAGCGACGGGGGCTCGTTCAGATTCACGACCAAGATGTCGACATCCCCATCGTTGTCAAAATCGCCAAAGGCACAGCCTCGACTCGAATGAGCCAGTTCGATTGCCGGTCCGGCCTCCGCAGTGATCCGCTCCAACCGCCCTTGGCCGAGGTTGCGGAACACCACATTGGGGGTCTTGAAGGGGTATTCAGGCAATTTCGATTCAATCTCCGGGTAGATGTTCCCGGTTGCGTAGAAGATGTCCGGCCAGCCGTCGTTGTCAAGGTCCACGATGCCCGCGCCCCAGCAGACGTAGCGGACTTCGACCGCTAGGCCGGACTCCACGGTGCGGTCCTTAAAGCGCCCAGAGCCATCGTTGACATACAGGATGTTGGTGTCGTCGGCGAAGTGCGTCTTGAAGATGTCCAGATCGCCGCTCAGGCTGAAATCCGCCACGCCAACGCCCATCCCGGCCTGCTCCTGGCCGTCTTCGTTAAGGGCCACACCATTGAGCAAACCTACCTCTTCGAACGTGCCGTCGTGGCGGTTGCGAAACAGCAGGCTGGGGGTCGAATCGCAAGCTACGTAGATGTCCGGCCAGCCGTCGTTGTCGTAGTCCGCCGCAGCGACGGTCATGCCGTAGCCGGCTCGTGCTCGGCTGATTCCAGCTTCGTCGCTGACGTCGCGGAATGTCCCGTCGCCATTGTTGCGGTAGAGCGAATGCCGCGAGAACGGCAGCCCTCGCGGGCCGCAGTGGACCTGCACTCCCTTCCAGTTGCAGTTCCCCATGCCAGGACCGGGCACGGCATCGAAGTCGAAGTGGCAGTAATTTGATACGAACAGATCCAGGTGGCCGTCGCGGTCGTAGTCCACGAAGGAACAGCCGGCGCCCCAGCGCGTCGCGTCGTCGAGCAGCCCAGCCTCGGCGGTGACGTCTGCGAAGGTACCGTCACCGTTGTTGCGATACAGGATGTTCTGGCCGAAGGCGCTGATGAAGATGTCGTCGTACCCGTCGTTGTCGTAGTCCCCGATGGTGACGGCCGAAGCCCAAGTCTCGCGCAGCAGGCCGGCCTCTTCGGTCACGTCGGTGAAGGTCCCATCGCGGTTGTTGTGGTACAGCCGGCTGCTAGTGCCCTCCGGCGCTCCAGCCACCCGCGAACCGCTCAGCACGAGCAGGTCCATCCATCCGTCGTTGTCGTAGTCCAAGAACGCGCAGCCGCAACCGACGGTCTCCACGATGTAGTCCTTGTGATCCAGCGGGCCGTAGATTGTCGGATGCCGCAACCCAGCCTGCTGGGCCACGTCAGTGAAGCTGGCGTTGAACGGACGGCCAGAGGCCGCACCCGCGCGCTGCGGGCGTACATTTCGGGTGGCTACACCTTGCCCGAGCGCGCACGCGGGCCCGAGCATGGCGAGAAGTTCTCTACGGGACAGATGCAACTGGCAAGTCCTGTCGGCTTCCGAGCAACGACCCTTCAATCACAGTGCTGCGCACTCGCATTAGGGCTATCCGTCAGAACTGCAGCCGCAATCCGATCTGTGCCGAGCGCGGACCGATCGAGTTAGTAACTCGGCCAAAGAGGCCGCTGGTCATGTTGTTGACGACACGATCCAGATTGGTGCGGTTGATGACATTGAAGATCTCACCGCGCAGCTGGACGATCGTGTCCTCTGAGGCACCCGGGACCTTGATTTCGCGCGAGATCAATAGGCTCATATTGAACAATCCAGGATGCGAGAAGGTGTTCCGGCCAAGGTTGCCCTGCTGGCCGTCTGTCGGCACGGGAAAGTCGGATGCCTGGAAGATCCCCGAGAGATAGTCACTCTTGGATAAGCCGCTGAGCGAGTTGCCGAAGGACGGAGTGTTCGGCAGGTCGCTGTTCAGGCCGTCCGCGTTGAAGTCGCCCGCCGGATAGGGGGCTGAGGTGAGCACCGTGAAGGGCAGGCCGGATTGGACCACCCCGACCGTGCCGAAACGCCAGCCGTTGATCAGAGCACGCAAGCCTGGGGCGAGTCGCCCCTGAGCGACGCGCACTTCCCACATGGCGTCGAAGGTCAGGCGCTGGCGGACGTCGAAATCAGCGCGCCCGCGCTGGGCGCGGAGATTCCAGACATCGAATACGGGCGTCGCCGGAACCGAGGCTTGTGGCAGGCCACTGGTGCTGAAGTGGTCCAAGACTTTTGCGTAGGTGTAGACGCCGCGGAGGGACATGCCGTTCGTATGGCGCTTGTGAAACATCAGAGAAAGCAGGTGCGCGCTTGAATTGGCACCGGTCCAGCGCCTCTGCACCGAACCGAAGAACGGATTCAAGCGGTCTAGCCGCCCGTCCAAAAGGTCCCCCGCGAACCGATTGATGTCACTGTGGACGGTCAGGTTGTGGTCAGCCGAGCCGGTATAGTTCACTTCCGCCATCGAATCGGGCCCGAGCCGTTTCTGGAGGCTAAGCATCCAGCTGTGGGCGGTGGGAATCTTCATCTGCTGATCGACGCTAAGGATGCTCGAGCGCAACCCTCGCACGCCCCCTCGCTCATTCAACTCGTACGTAACGTCAGGCTTGGGCCAGATGTCCGGCGCCGCGTCTTGGGCGAGCGCGTCCAATTCGCCCCAGTTGCCGAGGCCGTAGGTGAGCGTGTCGCCTTGCAGCACGCTGAGGCTTGGAGTGGCTGTCGCCGGCGGGCCGAGCAGATTGAGCGTCGAGAACCAGTTCTGCGCTATCCGGTCGCGGTACATTCCGTACCCACCTCGAATTGAAAGCGAGCCATTACTAAAGACGTCCCACGCGAAGCCGATCCTTGGGCTGATCATCCACGGTAGGCGATCGGTGGCGGTCTGCCGACACTCGGCATAGCCATCAGCAATCCGCTCCATGGCGTTCGACCCTTGTCCGGGGAACATGTAGCAGCCTTGGTCCGATGCCTCGGTATAGCGGATGCCCTCGCCGTAGTTGTCAAAGCGAATTCCGAGGTTGAGCGAGAATCCAGGCCGGACCCGCCAGTTGTCCTGCACGAACATGCCGATGAACGACGTGTGATAGCTGAGGAACGCGCCGCCTACCTCGCCGGTCCCGATGTTGACCGCGGGCCCGAACTGCGAGGTCGGCATGTCCTGTGCGAAGTCCAGCAGGCTGGCGAAGCTGAAGGTCGGGCGTGTCAACGTCTTGCGCCAAGGCACAGTGTCGTCGGGGCGCACGTACTCTCCGCCGAACTGCACAGTGTGCTTGCCCTTGTTCAGTGTGGCCATGTCGCGCCATTCCCAAGTGGGCGTGGTCCAGCCCCCGGGCCCCCAAGCGCCGAATCCCTGCGTCCCCGAGATACCGATATTTGGCACATCGACCGCTCCGTCACCGAGTGGTGCTTGCTGCTCTCCGGTCTGGCGCGAATACCGATAGCCCATGCTGTTCATGAACGTTGGGGAGAAGACGTGATTCCAGTCGAACTTGGTCCAATTGTTCAGCACCGGCGACCAGCGGGTGTAGGAAGGTCGGATGAGATTGGCAAACTGCCTGCGACCGTCTGATTTGTAGTAGTAGCCGAAGAGGCGGTCCTTGGCGCCAAAGTGATGGTCGACTCGAACTTGGAACTGTTGGCCCTGGCGGGGCACGGAAGCGTTCGCGGTGGCAGTGCCGACGGCCAAGAGCGAATCCGGAATCATCGAAAGGTCGTCGAATTGGCCCGGATTGCGCTGCTTCAATTCGCCCACGGTGATGATGTCGCTGGTGGGATCGATAGCGGGGGAGAGCTGGAAGATCCGCGCAGCGATCGATTCAGGGTGATTACTGGTCACGTAGTTGCGGAACTCGGGGGTCTCGGCAACCCCGACCCTGGTCGTCGCAGTGCTGGCCCTAAGGAAGTCGAACGCGCCGAAGACGAATGTCTTGTTGCGCTTGATTGGGCCACCGGCCGTTGCCCACAGATTCTTCTGAGCGAAGTCCGTGATCTCGCTCTGAGCGATCGTGCGCGCCGTTAGGCTGTTGTTGGTGTACAGGTAGCCCACGGTACCGTGTAGTTCGTTGGTGCCGGACTTAGTGACCAGTTCCAAGAACGCACCCGAGGACCGACCCTTAACTGCGGAGAAGTTCTGCGCCTCCACTCGGAATTCCTGCAGTGAATCGGGGATCGGACTGACCATAAATGTCCCGTCGCGGGACGGGACCTCTGCATAGCTGCCATTGAGCATGACGAGGTTGGCCCCCTGTCGTTGGCCCGACGCATTGATCCTCAGCCCCATCTCACCTTGGTAGTTGTCGACGAAGGCACCGTTCGTGCCGCTGGTCTCGCCCGTTCCGGTAACGCCCGGAACCAGAGTCGACAACTGCCAGATGGTGTTGCGCGGCAGCGGCTGGTTCTTCAGCGATTCCTCGTCGATGTAGTTCGTGTTGTCGACTTCGGTCGTGTTGACGGCGCTGGTGTCGGCTTCGATCGTAATCGAGGTCGTCACCTCTCCGACCTCCATCGCTGGGTAGAGTGTTCTGGTCTCGTCACTGCGCACGAGAAGACCGGTCGTGGACCAGCTGGTGAAGCCAGGCGAGGATACGCCGACCGCATACGAACCTGCCGGCAGTTCACTGATGCGAAAGAAGCCAGTCTCGTTCGATGTGATCGCGCGCTCCAAGCCGAGGTTCTCGTCTGTCACCACGACTTCCGCTCCGGGAATGACGGCACCTGTGGCGTCTTTGACGAACCCCTCGACCGCGCCGCTGAATTGCGCATTCGCGACGGCAGCAGAAAAGATCGCCAAGGCGGCTAGAGTCGTTGAGATGCGAAACATTTCCCCCTCCTTGCTCGACGAGCCGTGGCCAGAGCGAGCGGCGCGGTCCGATTATAGACGAGCGATTCCAAGGTGGCCTGCAGAATTCTCGCACGTTCGCGAACGCGTGTTGTGCGGCAGACGTCCGCAGTGACGGTGGTCTGTGACGGACGCCCGCAAGCGCTCCTGAGTTCAAGCAATCTTCGGAGACTTGATGCGATGTGCAAGCGGACGGGTTCCGAGCTTTGCGGGGCAGGCTCTCATACGTGAGGCCGCAGAGTCCAAGCGTGGCGGTATTACGACCGTAACCCGAGTGAAGTGCTCCTCAAGCGGCTGGTGCTTCAGATCTCGGAACGAGTACTGGGCCTAGGCTTGGTATCCAAAGAGGCAGCGCGCGCGCATTCGCGCAGGGATGAGACTTTCCCTTAACGGTTTCGGGCCTGCACTTTGTCAGCCGTGAGCGTTTGAGAGTGGGAGTCAGGGCTGGCGTCGGCTGGGGAAAAGATATCTTGCGGGACTGCTCGAGAGCGACCCACCCCTGTCACCTACACTTGGCAACAGGGCTTTCAGGACGACAACCCGCGCCATGGAACGCATTGTCAGACTCCACATTGAAAAGCTACCCGAGGGCGGCTATCTCGCGACTTCCGAGCAGGTCCAGGGATTGGTGGCGCAGGGACGCAATGTGGCGGAGACTCTTGAGATCGCTCGAGACGTAGTACGGAAGCTACTCGAGGCTCGGGCCGGGCGCGAACAACTCGAAATACTCGAAAGCATTGACGATTCAATGGACTACCCGCTCGTTGTCGGTATCTGATCGGACGACTCGCTGGTTTCGGCGACGGCCGTGTCGCTCGCACGCGTAGGACCATCCCATCGGCACTCGAGGACGGATCAGGGAGATTTCCGCTTCAGGCGAGTGTTTCAGGAGCACCGCGGTTCGGACTCAGTTCCAGGCTCCGTCTCACCGTAGCTCGAACGGACCTTCGCAGCGAATGCCGCCTAGCGCAGGTTCTTCGCGAAGAAGTCCAGCGAGCGCTGCCAGGCCAGCTTGGCGGCGTCCTCATCGAAGCGCGGGGTCGTGTCGTTGTGAAAACCGTGATTCGCGCCTGCGTACATGTGCGCTTCGTAGGTCTTGCCGTTGGCCTTCAAGGCGCTCTCAAAGTCCGGCCAACCTTGGTTAATCCGGCGGTCAAGTTCGCCGTAGTGCAGCATCAGCGGCGCGGCGATCTTCGAGACAGCATCGGAGGGCGGTTGCCGACCGTAGAACGACACGCCGGCGGCAAGATTGGGGTTGCGAACCGCGATCGCGTTCACCACGAATCCACCAAAGCAAAAGCCGACAATGCCCACCTTTCCGGTGCAATCGGCATGTCCCTGCAAGTGCTCTACGGCTGCAGCGAAGTCCTCGACCAACTTGTCACGGTCCAACTCGGCCTGCAACCTGCGCCCGTCATCGTCATTGCCAGGGTAGCCGCCCTTCGGCGTGAGGCCGTCGGGAGCAAGGGCGAGAAATCCAGCGGCCCCCAAGCGGCGGGCGACATCTTCGATATAGGGATTCAATCCGCGGTTTTCGTGGACAACCACCACTCCCGGGAGTTTGCCCTGCGCTGTGCTCGGGCGCACCTGGTAGGCCCGGATTGATCCGTGCCCGCGCGGCGAGTCGTATTCCACACGCTCCGTCCGGATGCTGGCATCGTCCTCCGGCACTTGCTGCGCCAAGGCGTAGTTCGGACTCAGGCTGGCCAAGACAGCGGCCGCACTGGTGCCGGCCGTGAACGGGCCTGCCTTGTCAATAAAGGCACGGCGACTGATGCCGCCATGCACATAGGCGTCGAACAGACGCAAGACCTCGGGGTGGAAGTCGTTTGCCGTTTGTCGCTGCATGGGTGCTCTCCTCTGGTCAGCTAAGGCGCGGCGCTGGCCGTCGCAGTTACGTCCGGCGCCTTGGGCTGAAGTCTTCCTTGGCGTGGAAGTGCCCCTTCGTAATTTCGGTGCCCGACTCTAGGTAGCTGTCGATCTTGGCCCCGAGCTCTGCCACGACGTCGGGGTGCTGGTCGGCCACGTTAGTCAGCTCATCCGGATCGTCGGCCCGGTTGTAGAGCTGGGAGTCATAGTCGTAGCCGAGCCTGCCGCGGTCGACGACCTTGGAGAACTGCCAATCCGCCGTGCGGATGGCACCGATCCAGCCGTACTCCTGCACCAGGCCGTCATGCGGGCTTGCCTCGCCATTGACCAAGCCCCAGAGGTTCTTGCCCGTCGCGCGCGGCGGAGGATCCAGTTCGAGCAGGCTGAACAGCGTGGGCATCACGTCCGGGTGATGGACGAAGCCGGAGGCGCGCGTTCCAGCCTTCTCCTTGCCGGGCAGGCGCACCAAGAACGGATTGTGGGTGACTTGCCTGCGAATGCGCGTCGGGCCCTTGAGGAACTCGCCCTGCTCTCCCAGCAGCGCGCCGTGGTCGGAGAAGAACACGACCACAGAGTTATCGAGCAGGCCCAATTCCTCCACGGTGTTCAGGATCTCTCCAATCCAGTAGTCGACACACATCGACTCGCCGGCATAGTTGGCCCGCAACCTGTCGATGCCGGATTGAGGTACTTCGATGTTGGAGTACGGAGGTTCCCACCAAGTCGGCCCGGTAGCGTCGGGCATGTACTCGTCTAGGAAGCGCTTGGGTGGATCCCACGGCTCGTGCGGGTCGAACGCCTCTAGGTGCAAGAAGAAGGGCGTCTTGTCGTGATTCCGGCGTAGCCAGTCAATGACTCGCTTGGCGGTGACTTCAATGATGGCCTCGCACTCGGTCTCGTAGCGCTTGCGGTTGGCCAAGAACTGCCGCATGAAATCTGGACGTTCCGGGTCCAACTCGAGCCAGCGGTCCCAGTATTCTCTCGGGTAGTGCTCCGGCACGATGTCGTCATCGGACAGATCCGCTGGGGCCTGCTCGTAAGAGTCGACCTCGTGGCCCCGAGCCCACTCGTAGTAGCTGTAGCCGCGGTGGAAGTTCTTGCCAGGCCGCTGGAGGTGTGGGATGTCGGCAATGAAGGCCGTGTGGTAGCCGGCCTCGAGCAAGGTCTCGGAAACGGTTTGGTCCTCGTAGTACAGTTCGTGCCAACCCGGTGTCTGGACCGGCTCGTGCTGATGGAAGTAGTGGTAGGGACAGATCCGCCGCCCTGTCATCAGCACGCGGCGGATCGGAATCGTCGGCATCCCTTCCGGGTAGCAGTCTTCGAAGACAACACAGTCCTCTGCGAACTTGTCTAGGCGCGGGCACTTGACCAAGCCGTTGCCCCCGTAGGCTTGGAGGTTGTCCGCGCGGAAAGTGTCAGTGTTGAGGAAGATCAGATTCTGGCGGTTGCCCTTGCCCCGCTGGTCGGGCGGACGCTCCCAGATGCCACCCGAAAGTCCGGCTTCAGTGGGTGCCGCGCAGCCGCCCAGGCCCGCTGCCGTGCCTGCCGCTGCGGCAGTGGTTCCCTGGGCCAGGAATCCACGACGAGAGAGGTTGCCAGTTCTGGATTTCGCCATTTCTGCGAAAGCCTAGCACAAACGCCAATATCGATTGGAAGGGCGTGTGCAACCGGCGGGATCTAGGCAGGCAGGAACGTGAAGCACAGCGCTCCGAACCCGACCCAGAGGACCACCCACACGTAGTTGTAGCCGATGTAGGTGCGGAAATCCATCCGTGCGATCCCGGCCGCGATGACGGCCCAGAATGGCGAGACCAAGTTGCCTACGTGGTCGCCGACGCTGAGTGCCAGCAGGCCGCGCTGGGCCGTAACTCCGACCGCGACCGAGGCCTTGGTTGTGATGAACCCCTGAATCACCCACTGGCCACCGCTGGATGGGACGAAGACAGATACTACGGCGGCAGATACTAGCGTCAAGAGCGGGAACGTGTACTCGTTGGAAACTGACGCGAGGTAGTTGGCGAAGTCGGTGCCTATCGATGTGTTCTCGAGTAGCCCCGCCACTCCGGCGTACAGGTGGTACAGCACGATCACCGGCCAAGCCGTCGATACGGCGCGCGGCAACGATCGAGCAAAGCTCAACACGGTGCCGTGCAGCAGCAGACCCAGCGCTAGCAGCGCCGTGATCAGGGAGTTGAGCTGCAATCCGCCGTCCTTGACGAACACGTGGTAGAGCAGCCAGCCGAACAGCGTGGCGGTCAGGATGGAACAGGGCCACCTGCTGGCTTCGAGGCGCTCGGCGAAGCGATCGGAGCGCGGTTCCTTCTCGACGGGCTTGGCTGCCGCGTCGAGGGTCAGATCGCCGAGCTTGGCGGATTCCGGGAACAGCGAGATAGGCCTGGCCTTCTTGGGCATCAGCAAGCGGGCCAAGACGAAGACACAGCTCAGGTAGATCGCTAGGTATATCAGCGTGGCCGGTGCCCAGATCGTGGTCGACAGCGGCATCAGGCCGGTCTCGTCCTCGAGGAAGTGGCCCGGCGTGTTCATCAACAGAGGTGCGCTGGCCGATAGGCCGAACTGCCAGATCGCACCGGCTGCGGCGTTGCACGACAGCAGGAACGGGAAATCGACCGGATGGCCCTTGCGCTCGGACTGGCGGGCATAGCTAACCGCCACCAGCGGCGCCAAAGCCAAACTCAGACCCCAGAAACAGTACGCCAGACAGCAGGTGGTGATCATCGAGAGCGCAATCGTCTGCCCCTCGCTGCCGGGGAGCTTGGACAGTGTCAGGATCATGCGCCGGAAGAAGCGGGTCGAAGCTAGAGCCGACCCCAGCACGAGGATCAGAGTCATCTGCATCGTGAACGGAAGCAGCATCCACAGGCCCAAGTAGTAGGCATCCATGACCTTTAGCAGCGGGTCGCCGTTCAGGAACGCGCCGATGCCGAGGAGGACCATCAGCAGGATCGCCATGGTCATGGCATCGGGAATCAGGGCACCGATGATGTTCGCCATGCGTTGCAGCCGGTCCGGCGGCGGCGCTTGGGGTGTCGTGGGATGTGTCTCGTCTGGCATTGTGTCGCCTAGATCTTGCTGGCGAGAGTATACACAGGTTGACTGGGTGTGCTCGGTGATGTCGCTGTTCGGATTGAGGAGCTTACCCATTCGGAAGGTGATCCAGCAGTCTTGCCGCTCATCCATCCTCCGCCTCGGCATCGACTGTGACGCTGGACGCCCGAGCAGTTTGGTCCAGCGCCCGAGGTCGTGGCACCATTGATCACGTTTCAGGCCCACCAAGCCGTGCTCAATCGAGTTCGGCTTCTAATGGATGCGCGGGGGGAGTGCTGCCGCCGCGACAGGGCACTAGAGCGCGGGCGCTTGATGCGGCCGAATCTAACACGCGCCACGGCTTGATCAATCGCGTATAAAAACTAGATTCATATAAGATCAATAACTTGACTATTAAAAATATTGTTTATAGGCTTAAAGCATGATTCAAGATGCCAGTGCAAAGCTCATGCTCTCGTTCACAATCGTCCTCAAGGACCTGCTACGCGGCTTCGTCAACGAACCCTGGCTAGAGCATGTCGACCTGTCTAGCGTCGAACCGCTCAATACGGAGTACACCAACGACAAATACGTCCGTCGTTTGAACGACATGGTCTGGAAGCTGCGGAAACGCGACGGCAGCCCGCTCTACGTCGTCGTCATGATGGAGTTCCAGTCCACCGTCGAACGCTTTATGGCATCGCGGATGAACATGTACGTGGGCTTGCTCTTCGACTCCCTCGTTCGCTCGGGCCAGATCAAGGGCCGCAAGCTGCCCCACGTGGTGCCGCTTGTGCTCTACGGCGGCGAGCGGGCTTGGAACGCGCCGCTGGAGTTGACAGAACTGATCGAGGGCGGCTTGCCCGGGATGCAGCGCTATGCCAATCGATTCAGCTACGGCGTGGTGTCAATTCACCACTGCGAGGAACTCGACCCTGAGCGGCGGAACGTGGCGGACGCATGGTTTCGGGCGTTCCGAGCAAGGGACTATGGCGGTGCCGCCGCGGCCTTGCAGCAGCTGATCGTAGTGTTGGAGAGTCCTGAGCATGATAGGCTGAGGGCAGCGATCACAAAGTGGCTTCTTGAAGTGGTGCTGGCGGCGTACCTGCCCGAGGAGGAGCTGAGCCAGTTGCAGGGTGTGGGGGAGCTAGCGGAGGTGAAGGAGAACATGATGAACTGGTTCGACAAAGCGATGGCCGAAGGGGAGGCCAAGGGTGAGGCTAGGGGCGAGGCTAGGGGTGAGGCCAAGGGTCAGCGCAGCATTCTTGTGCGGCAGGCACGAACTCGCTTCGGTGCCCAGACCGCTGCCGAGCTTTCTCATCAATTGGAGCACGTCAGTTCGCCTGGGAAGCTTGACACCATAGGCGAGTGGCTGATCAATTGCGCAAGCGGCGAAGCACTCTTGGCTAAGGTCCGCCAAGCCTGACCGATCGTCTTCGTTAGCGCGATCTCCTTGGGCGGCTGACGCGCTCGCACTCTGACTTGAGCTGGGCGCAGAAGGAGTACCAGCAGATGGCTCGACGTTGCCGGCCAGTTGGGTTGACACAACTGATCGAGGACCGTTTGCCCGGGATGCAACGCTACGCCAATCGGTTCAGTCACCGCGTAGCATGAGTTCACTGCTGCGGAGAACTCGACTCCGCACGGAGGGAATGAACCGGTTGCAGGGATTGCGGGAGTTGTCGGAGGTGAAGCAGGTGGCGAGAGAGAACATCGTGAACTGGTTCGACAAAGCGATCGCCGAAGGGGAGGCCAAGGGTGAGGCCAGGGGTCAGCGCAGCATTCTTGTGCGGCAGGCACGAGCTCGCTTCGGTGCCCAGACCGCTGCCGAGCTTTCTCATCAATTGGAGCACGTCAGTTCGCCTGGGAAGCTTGACACCATTGGCGAGTGGCTGATCAATTGCGCGACCGGCGAAGCACTCTTGGCTAAGATTCACCAAGCCTGACCTCTGCCATCGCTTGCTGTATCGCTGCGATGTGCTTCTCCTGTTCGGCTGCCTTCTTTCAAGGTCTGGGAGGTCGTCCCGTTGACCTAGTCGAGTTCCCCGATAGACTGTGGCCATGAAGTCCTGCGTGTCGGTCTGTGTTGCTCTTCTAGCGGGGTTCGGGTGCTCGTCAGCCCCGGAGCATGTAAAGCCCAACTTCGTCGTAATCCTGGCCGACGACTTGGGCTACGGAGACATCGCCGCTTACGGCAGCGTCCGCAACGCCACGCCGCATCTCGACCGCATGGCCAGCGAAGGCCTGCGCTTCAGTGATTTTCACTCCAACGGCCCGATGTGTACCCCCACTCGGGCGGCACTGTTAACGGGACTCTATCCGCAACGCTTCGGCCAGCAGTTCGAGAGTGCGCTGTCGGGAATTGAGGACTATGACATCGGACTCCCACTCGACGCCGTGACGATACCTGAGGCACTCGCTGACGCGGGCTATGTCTCGGGCATGTACGGCAAGTGGCACTTGGGATACCACCCTCCCAACATGCCGGTGGATCAAGGCTTCGATGAATTCCGAGGACTGGCGAGCGGCGATGGCGATCACCACTCGCACATCGACAGGTCAGGTCGACCGGACTGGTGGCTCAACCAAGAACTCGTTCCTGAGGAGGGTTATGGCGTCGAACTGATCACCCAACACAGCACTGACTTCATCAAGCGCCGCCGGGACGAACCGTTCTTTCTGTACGTGGCGCACCTGGCCATCCATTTCCCTTGGCAAGGGCCGGACGACAGGGGCTACCGTGTCGAAGGCGGGAACTATCACAATCTGTCGAAACTCGGCGAATTGGACAGCCTCGACGTGTCTTCGCAGGTAAACAAGATGGTCGAAGCTGTTGACGGCAGTGTGGGTTCCATCCTCGAGACGTTGCGGGAGCAGGGTCTGGAGGAAGACACATTGGTCATATTCACCTCCGACAACGGCGGCTACCTTACATATCAGGGCGGCTATCACAACATCTCCGAGAACGGCCCTCTGCGGGGCCAGAAGACCGAGGTCTACGAGGGCGGCCAGCGCGTGCCTGCCGTCGCTTGGTGGCCGGGCACGATCGCTCCGGGTATTTCCCACGACGTCGCAGCGACGTTCGACATCATGCCAACGCTATTGGAACTCGCCGGTGTTGCGAGCCCTCACGCGTTGGACGGCACCAGCCTGGCGAGCTTGCTGCTTGACCAAGAGCCGCTTGCATCCCGCACGCTGTTTTGGCGCATCCGTTCCGAAACGGCGGTCCGCAAGGGGAAGTGGAAGTTGGTTCAAATCGGCAACAATCGTCCGGAACTCTATGATTTGGAAGAAGATCTAGGCGAGAGTCAAGATCTCTCGGATGTGCGTCCCGATACAGTGCAAGCCCTTGAGCAGGAACTCAGCGCTTGGACAGAAGCGGTTCAGGCGGAACGCTGAATTCAGCCTAGGCTAGGCAAAATCGGCGGCGGTGACGATCCGTCGCTCGTCAATGCTGATCCATGCGCCGTAGGCCAGTTTGCTGGCCTCTATTGCGAAGTCCGCGTGCAGTGCTGGCCGCGAGCGCTCGCGAACGGCGCGGAAGAAGTCGAGATACATGTCCTGCTCTAGCTGCCCCCTGGGCATTTCGATCTCGGAAAGCCGCAAGTCCTTCGCATCTCGGCCCAGCGATCGAATCGTCGCCTCTCTGAAGTCGTATTGCAACGACCCTTCGCTCCCAGACACGGTCAGTTGCCATCGCGCTCCCGGCGCGGAGCCGGAGTAGGTGTGCTGCAGGCGCACGTCGCCGAACTCTGCGATCACGGAGATGTTGTCCTCTGTGGTGCGTTCCGGCCAGTGCATGGCCCCGCCAGTGGCGGCGCAGAAGGAAAGAGGCTGGCCGATCATCTCGTGCAGGAATGCGTACGAATGCACCGAAAACTCCAACAGGCTGGACCCGGCCAACGCGCGCAAGTGCCGCCAGGGGGTGGTCTTTCCGCTCTGGGGGTCCGTCCAGCCCCAAGTGCGGGGGTTCCAGTCGCCGCGGTACTCATTGAGAGCAAACAAGTACGGCTTGCCAATTTCGCCAGACCGGACAGCATCAATGATCTTGCGGTAGGCCGGATTGAAATGACGTTGCATGCCAACGGCCAAGATCTGGCCGGTCTCGGCCGCAACTGCGGCGACCCGCAGGGCTTCTTGGTAGGTGATGCCGATCGGCTTCTCCACCAGCACGTCCTTCCCCGCCCTCAGCGCGGCGATCGCCATCTCGGCGTGAAGGTAGTTCGGAGCGGTGATCACGACTGCCTGTACTTGCTTGTCGGCAATCAGCTCGCGGTAATCGGCGTATAGCTCCGCCTCCGCAGCGGGTCCCACTTTGGCCGCCCGCATGCGGTCGCCTTCGAGGTCGCTGAGCGCTGTGACCTCAACGCTGCCCAGCGCCTCGAATGCGGCTAGGTGCGCCCGGCTACGGTTGCCCAGCCCAATCAGGCCAATCCGCGGAGCTCCGGCGACTTGGCCACTAGCAGTGCTAGCCGTGGCTGCAGCCGCGAGGCCTGCGGTCAGCACAGAACGTCTCGATGGATGCTGATTCATTCCAACGGCGATTGTATCTTGCCGCCACGGCGAGCAAGAGCCTGCAAGCCGCAGGCCCCCTTGAGCGCCGCGGCACGAGAGTGGCTTCATTCCGTCGTTCCATCGCCCCGCAAGATGGCATAGAGGAACTGGTCCTGCACCGTGCCTGCCTTGATGGCACTCCGGCGCATGCGGCCTTCAAGCCGGTATCCAGCCTTTTGCAGCACGCGGCAGGACGCGGAATTCGAAGCGAAAGGCACGGCATACAGTCGTTCCAGATCGTAGGCGGCAAACGCGAAGCGGGTGAAGCCGGTTAGTGCGCGAGTCGCGACACCGCGACCCCAGTAGGGCTCGCCGAGCCAGTAACCGACTTCCCCGGAGCAATGCTCCACATCGTCTCGGAGGACTACGCCAATCGAGCCAACCGACGCGTCGTTGACCGTGACCGCGAACATCGTCTCGGGAGTTTCCCCGAGCGCAAGCGCGATGAACCTCCGTGCGTCCTCGAGCGTGTAAGGATGCGGGAACCTGTCCCGCAATTGCAGCCACACTCTCCGATTATTGGCCAGCCGGGCCAGTTCGGGAGCGTCCGAGTCGCGGAATGACCGCACGCCGCAACAGCCTAGGTCGAGTTGCATCTCCGGTCCCGACGATCTGCGGTTGCCCATTATCCGCTACTTCATTGGGGGTACCCCGCGTTCCTTAACCCCCGGACAAGATACTCAGCCGCGGGGCCAAGCGGGTTCCGCTGGGAGCAGCGCTCAGCGGAGGTGCGCCTACGCAGGGGATGCGACGGCGGACTGGGCGCGCCGTGCGGGTCAGAAACGACTCCGACTATGGAGGCAGCGGCTCGAACCCGGGATTTGGCGCACTTGACAAGCCGACGACCCGTGCCGAGCGGCCGAAAGAACGGAGACTCCTCGCGGCGGCTCGCATAACCGGGGACCTGCGAATGGACCGCGGCCTCGGAGCTGTGAGTGATACAGTGAAGTTCTGGGGGATAGCCCGGGCATCCCCTGGCACCGCTGGGTCTAAGCGGAGCGCTTGGATCCGTTTGGCCTCTACGGTAGGCGATGCCGACCACCCAACCAGCGCCGGACGAGCAAGGCACCGGCTCAGAAGACCAAGCCTTGCAGCCGCGGCTGGTGGCGGAGGCTCCTTCCCAAGAGACGTTCGTCGTCAATCTCGAGCAGTACGAAGGGCCTCTCGACGCGCTGCTCGAGCTGATCAAAGCCCAGCGGATAGACATCCTGGATATTCCCGTCGCCACGCTGACCGAGCAGTACTTGGAGTCGCTCAGGCAAGCTGAATCGCTCAACGTCGAACTCAACGCGGAATTCGTGCTGATGGCAGCCACGCTCGTCCACATCAAGTCCAAGATGCTCCTGCCAACACCGCCGAAGCTGGACGAGGATGCCCCGGCAGATCCGCGTGAAGACTTGGTCAAGCTCCTGCTCGAGCGAGAGAAGTTCGTGCAGGCTGCACAGATGCTCGGCGAGAAGCGCGTCATTGAAGAGAACGTCTGGACAACAGTAGCCGCGGATGCCCTCGCCGAAGACGAAAGCGAGGCGGAGTTGCAAGTCAGCTTGTTTGACCTAGTCCAGACCTTTGGCGAAGTCTTGGAGCGACTCGAGAGCCAGCCTGTGGTCGAGATGCCTGAGGAATCGGTCTCAGTGGCGAGCCGGATCCGATTCTTAAAGAACCTCCTACAGAGCGATGATCAGCCGGTCAGGCTGCGCGATGTTCTGCTGCGCCAGCGGGTGCCGCGGGCGGTCATTGCTACCTTCCTGGCGCTGCTGGAGATGGTCAAGGCCCAAGCGATCGAGGTCCGTCAGAACAAACTATTCGGCGAAGTCGTGATTCAGAAGCACGCCAACTTCGACCAGGCATTTCGCAGCGGGGAGCTGCTGCCGGCCTCGGACAGCGAACTGGAGTATTCGGCGTGACTGAAGCGATCATGACCTTCCCCGCTCCGGAGGAGCCCGGCCGCGCCGAGCCAGTCGAAGAGGAGCTTTCCCTCCAGCGACGCCTCAGCCTGTTGGAAGCGGTGATCTTCGCTGCCGAAGATCCGCCGACGGTGGACCAGCTGGCCGAGGGATTGGGATTGCCGAAGGAGCAGCTGGAAAGCGACTTGAGCGCGCTTTGCGAGTCATACCGGTCAGATCTGCGGGGGGTCGAGATCCGCGCGGTGGGCGGCGGCTACCGGATGTCCACCAAAGCCGAGCACCACGAGGCCGTCAGAGCGTTCGTGAAGACAGTGAGGCCCAAGCTGCGTCTGTCCAAGGCCGCGCTTGAGACCTTGGCGGTGGTGGCGTACCGCCAGCCTGTGACATTGCCGGAGATTCAAGCCATTCGGGGCGTGGTCAATGCTAGCGGCGTGGTCCACACGCTGCTGAGCCACAAGCTGATCACCACCGCCGGACGCAAGAAGATCATCGGCCGGCCGATGCGCTACAAGACCACTCCGGACTTCTTGCTGCAGTTCGGACTGAGCGACTTGAACGAATTGCCCACCCTCAAGGAAATGGAGGCACTGGGCCGTGCCGCGCTGGACGAGGACCAACAGGTTGCCGAGGGCGGCGACGGGGAGCAAGAAGCCTGAGCTGAAGGGGGAGTCCCATCGCCGCTTAGGCGGCAGCACCCGAAGCCAGAAGTTACCCCACTAGGGGGAGTTATGTGCCATGTCTGAACGATTGCAGAAGATTATTGCGCGGGCCGGAATCGCATCGCGCCGGAAGGCCGAGGAGCTGATCCTATCCGGCCGCGTCTCGGTCAACGGCGAGGTCGCCACTCAACTCGGCTCTAGAGCGGATGTTGCCAACGACACCGTGCGCGTCGACGGCAAGGTCCTGCGCGACAGCGGCACGAGACGCTATCTGGCAATGCACAAGCCCAAGGGCTGCGTCACCACGACCGATGACCCCGAAGGGCGGCCCACTGTCATGGACTTGCTGGGGGCAGGAGCCGCGAAGGGACTGCACCCGGTCGGACGGCTCGACTACAACACCGAGGGGTTGTTGATTCTGACGGACGACGGTGATTTTTCCAATGAACTTCTCTCCGCAAAGAACAGGATCCCCAAGACCTATGCGGTCAAGGTCAGTGGATTTCCACCCGAGGAAGCGATCCAAAAGCTGCGCCAGGGAATCCGTTTGGACGGCCGGCTGGCCCGTCCTGAGTCCATCCGGCTGGTCCGACAGGCCGACAACCCGTGGTTCGAGGTTACGTTGACCCAAGGTCGCAACCGGCAGATCCACCGTATGTTCGAACGGATCGGTTTCCTCGTGGAGAAGATTCGGCGCGTCCGTATCGGAAGCCTATCGCTCAAGGGTCTGGAGCCACGTCAAGTTCGCGAGTTGCTTCCGAAGGAGGTCGAGCGCCTACGCAACTACGAGCCCAGCGCCGAACGCGACCGACGGGAGTTCGAACCGGAGGCAGAACGAAGACCGCGTGGGGCAGTCCGGCGAAGCGTCAATCTGCCGGGAGAAAAGCGATTCGGAAGAGGGCGTGCGGCCCGGCCCGGTGGCGGTGGCCGTGACGCCAGACGGACGCCACGCGGATCGGCCTCGGGGCGTCCTCCGAGGGCGCGATCTTTCCGGTCCGATAGTAAACCGTCACGCCGTGACTCGGACGATTGGTCCGGTGGTCGGGAACCTCGCAGAGGAAACTCCCGGACGAATCGACTCAGGCGAGAAGCGCGACCCCAGCAACGACCAGAGCGGCGCCGGCCCAGCGGCGCAAACTCACCTGCTCGTGCAAGAACAGGCGGGCGAGCAGGGTCTCCAGGGCGTAGCCCAATGCGGTCGCGGGGACCGCGAAGCTCACGTCCCGGATCGAGAGCAAGGCCATAAAGCCGAAGAACGAGATCGCATACGCTACTAGTGCCAGCAAGAACCACGCATTGCGGACGGTGGCAATTCCGAATCTGGCCAGTGCTTCCGGACCCAGTGTCGCCGGCGCGCCTTGCAGGCGCATTCCGTGGGCTTTGAGCAGGTCTCCGACTACCCCGCCCCCTACAACCAGCGTCAGCAGGAAGGCCGTCATGGACGTTCCTCGGATGTCGATACGGGGGTTGAAGCGACCAGCGCCACCCCGCACGAAACCAGTGCAATTCCACACCACCGGAGCGGCGAGATTGATTCGTCGAGGACGATCGCACCGAGCGCAGCGACGAGCGCATAGCCACAAGACGTGACAAGCAGCACGTAGCTGAGGTCGGCCCAAGTCAGCAACAGCGTGTGGGCCGCAAAGAACAACACCAGCAGGCTCGTGCCGAGCAATACCCAAGGATTGGCAAAGGCCGCTATTGAGGAAGAAACCAGGCTGGCCGGCGAGTACGAGCTGATGTCACCGACCCCTCGCATACCGTAGCTGAGGACAACGTTGCCGATGGAATTCGACACAATGACGATCGCGAGTAGGATTCTTGTCTTTCCGGCCAATGCCGAGTCTATCACCGGGAATTCGTACTGAAAGCTTCACCGGGATGCGCATGGCGACGGGTGCGGCAATACTGTTCCTCGGCCGGCGACACACGCGGAGCGGCTGATCCACGACCTGACGACCGCGTAGTAGTGACCGTCTCAGCGGTCGCGGGAGTCAAGACGCCAGGGTCGGCATGATGTCGAGGGTTGCGGCAGCGAATACCCGGAAAGCTGTGTCATCGAACAGCACGAAGGTCACGCGCTTAACCCTTGTTTCATCTCCACTTAGCTTGCTCGCGACCGCACCCACCGCAACCTTCGCCGCTAGATCCATCGGGTAGCCATATACACCCGTACTGATGGCGGGCAGCGTGAGAGTGCGAGCGCCAAGTTCGTCCGAAAGCTCAAGACAACGCTCGTAACATGATCGGAGGGCCGCTGGTTCACCACGCCGCCCGTCCCCATAGACTGGACCCACTGTGTGGATTACCCACTGAGCTGGCAGCTTGCCTGCACTCGTGGCGACAGCATCCCCGGCGAGGCACTGCCCAATGCGGGCTCGGATCTGAACCAGCTCCTGCATGATCGCCGGCCCACCGGCGCGATGGATCGCACCATCGACCCCGCCACCACCGGCCAACCTTGAATTGGCCGCGTTTCCAATAGCGTCTGCAGGGATCTTCGTTATGTCACCGATTACGAGGGAGAGCTCCCGGTCCCTGATGCCAATCTCGAGCTCGGCCTGCCACATGACGGCATTGTACTTGGGGCCGACAAAGACCATCGGCTTGCGATCCTGTCGCTGTGATTCCAAGAAGCAAGACCCCAGCGCAAGCAAATTCGCCCACTGGCTTGTATACTGCAAACAGCCGCCGACATGTTGAAGGTGGCTAGAGGGGGGCGTACAGGATTCGACGAGATCGCAGTCGCTGCTGAGAGGCATGCCGGGTTCCGAGCACCCGTTAAACGATCGGAACAAAAGAACTGCCAACGATATGCAGTTTGCACACGCTGCCTAAGCTTAGGTAGCCGTCTTGGCCGCTGGGCTCGCACATCGGCACAAGACGTCATCTTGCGAGATAGGTCTCAAGACTTCCGCCTGGAGCTTTGAGGCTGAGATCAATCAGGCTGGGCCGCAGGTAGCTTGTTCATTCACAGCCTGTAGTTGAGATCTTGGAATGAACTAAGCATGTAGGCTCTTCGTAGTGGCCTTTCTCGGACGCGGGTTCGATTCCCGCCGCCTCCACCACACCTGCTAGTACCCCATAGTTCCGATTGGTTCTAGGATAGTCTCATAAATCACTGAATATAAGTCGGTTATAGACTGTTGGAAAGTCTTCGAAGGATTTGCATGGTCTTTTCGATTCCCGCATTGGCCCAATTAGCGCGTTGGGTAAACGTGGGAAAACTATCAGCAGCGAGAGTCAAATCCATCACGAAACGAGGGCTGTACGGAGACGGCGGAACGCTGTACCTGGCCGCTGCCAAGCGCGGATCCGAAAGCTGGGTCCAGCGAGTCACCATCGACGGCAAGCGCCGCGATATCGGCTTCGGAGGATTTCCGCAGGTCGGCCTTGCGGCAGCGGGCCAAAAGGCCATGGGCAACTGCACGGCTATCGCGGCCGAGCACAACCTGATCGCCCATAGGCGACGGTCCTCGGTTCCGACTTTCGCTGTGGCCGCCCGCCGGACTCACGCGACGCTCAAGCCGCGCTGGAGGAATGGAGAGCACGCTGACTCTTGGATGCAGACGCTCGAGTGCCACGCCTCCCCGGCCCTCGGTGGCTTGAGCGTTGACCGCATTGAACGTGCTGATGTGCTGGCCGTCTTGACGCCGATATGGGGAACTCGGCCGGAAACGGCTCGGCGCGTCCGACAGAGGGGCCGCGCCGTCCTGCAATGGGTCTGGGCACATGGGTTCATAGCGGAGAACGTCGCGGGAGAAGCCATCGACGGAGCGCTGCCCGCGATGCCGGCGGTCAAGGCGCACCTCCGCGCCCTGCCCTACCGAGATGTCGCGGCCGCGCTCGACACAATCGGAGCGTCGCTGGCCTCGCTGTCGGCAAAGGCTTGCCTACGGTTCGTGGTCCTAACTGCGTGCCGTTCGGGCGAGGCTCGACTTGCGAAATAGGACGCGATCCATTGCGAAGTGCGAGAATGGCGCATTCCCGCCTCGCGCATGAAAGCCGGGATTGAGCATCGCGTCCCGCTCAGCGACGCGGCGCTGACAGTGCTGGAGCGAGTTCGAGCGCGTCGCGACGAATCGGGCCTGACCTTTCCGTTCCCGGCTCGCCCTCAACGCCCATTGAACGATATGACGCTGCCAAAGGTACTTGGCGACACGGGGCTCCCGGACCGGGTAACCGTTCATGGATTTCGGAGCAGCTTCCGCGATTGGGCGGCCGAGCAGACTGACGCACCAGACGTCGTCATGGAACTGAGCCTCGCCCGATACACCGACCCAGCGACCTGCAGACCGGTCGGCGACAATGGCCTCCGAGGTCGATCCCACTATAAGGAGCAGGTTGCGTGGAAACCATCGTGGCCCGGAACCCTCGGGTTCCGCACTGAGGTCGGATATATTGACGCAGACTCGTTCATCCCATCGATACGGAACTCATCTTGTAGACCCGGGGCAGACCATAAATTGTCGTCGACCAGCCGGCTGCTGCCCCTAGTGCAGAGAAGACCGGGAAGCGGGACACGACCTCCTTGATGAAACTGTGGCGCTGCGCGCTCAGGCGGCTGTACTTCTAGTCGCATATGCCGATCGAGACGTTCCATGGCCTCCGAAGTCCAAGAACCCAATCGTCAATGCCTCGGGCATCGGGACCCATTGGAAGCAACTCGCGTCGCTTTTCTGGCGTACCGGATTTCTCGACTGATATGGATCGCTGCTTCCCGCGCACAGGCCCTCCGCCCGATTGTCAATACAAGAACTGCCCCAAGCGCTTGATTGCATAGCAGTGAACCCGAGCCTCTCCCTCAACCTCTCTTACTCCCGTTGAGTAGTCAGGGTTGTATGAAGTCGGCTGAGTGTAGTAGACAGCCGTCGCATTCGGTCCTAAATCATATCTGCTCGCATAGAGCGCCATCGCCAGCGAAATGGGCTTTGGACCATAGGGCGCCAATGTCAGTTGGGTTTGCCCGTCCGCTCCGATATCGCAAAGTAGATCGAAGACGTCCGGCACATTCAATCCATCAACGTGCTGAAACCGAAGCGAAGCGACCGGGTTCGGAAATAGGTCCCTAGCAAACTCCCAATTCTTCCTGATCCGGTCCGGTGGCGTGGGAAATGGGAACAACAAGTAAGTGTCAACACCCGAAAACTCCCCCTGAACCACCAGATCCGGCAACCCCAGCGGCTCGAACCCCATTGCGATAGCGATCCTACGCTCACTTGGTTCGGGCAACTGCCGGGGTCCGTCGAAGCCCGGCAACGTACTCCACTGCTGAGGATTTTCTGCCAACGGCGTACTAGAATAGCGATGCGGCTCGGAATAGACGGCGAGAATGTTGTCAAACTTACAGCTGCGCTGGATCGCCCTCTTCACCACAAAGAAGAACAACTTCTTGGGCATTGACGAAATGTCAAATATCAGATTCTTACCAACACATCCATCCAAGAACTTGTCTATCGCGGACTGAATTGCGCCGAACGGCTCCAGCAGTTGATGCTCTCGAAACACGTCCGGCGAAACGCCTTCCTCCTCCAACAGACGGCGATTTGCCCGTGTCAACTCAGTGGTCTGAGGTGGTCCGATGTCTTTAGACCACTGGTCGGTGAATTTAAGGTGTACTCCGC
>VXRL01000039.1:0-20146 GCA_009838515.1 Terriglobia bacterium
GCGCGCGCAAAACAGCGGCCCCGGGCGCTAGCGCCCCCGAGAGCCGCCGTCTACCCTCTACCCTAGCACTTCCTCGGCCCGCGCGCAAGTATCCGCGGAAACTTTCTCCGCAGGGCCGCTGCTACACTCTATGGGCTATGCACCGCATCCTTCCGGCCCTTCTGACCTGCGGTCTGACGCTCGCGCTCGCTGCCCCGGCGTCCGCACAACTGCTGGCGGCCCGCGAGAACCCGTTCGCGGTCGGGCGCCATCATCTCAACGTCACCGACGTCGAAGCGCACAAGCGATTCTGGGCGGAGCTGCTAGGAGGGCGGATGGCGAAGTTCGGCAAGACGGAAGTGGTCAAGCTCCCCAATACGCTGCTTTTCCTGCAGGAGCAGGCCCCGACCGGAGAGAGCAACGGCAGCACGGTCAACCATCTCGGCTTCAAGGTGCCGGACCTGCACGGCCTAGTCCCGAGACTCAAGGCCGCAGGCATCGAGATCGTCACTACGGAGGTCGTAGCCGGCGCTACTTCGGACGTCCATCACAACACCGCTCAGAACGTGTACATGGCGTTTGCCAAGGGACCGGACGGCGTTCGCGTGGAGCTGATGGAGAACAAGGAGCTGGACGGCATCGACAGCCACCACATCCATATCTTCACCGACGACGACGAAGCCACACAAGCTTGGTACGTCAAGCACTTCGGAGGCAAGCCCGGCACGCGGGGACCGTTCCGCAAGGCCGACGTGCCCGGGATCGAGCTGACCTTCGCCAAGGCCACCGACCCGGTCGAGCCGACGAAGGGCCGGGCGGTGGATCACATCGGCTTCGAGGTAGACGATCTGGAGAGCTTCTGCAAGAGGCTCGAAGCCGAAGGCGTGAAGCTTGACGTCCCGTTCCGCAAGATCGAGAGCAGCGGCCTGTCAGTGGCGTTCCTGACCGATCCGTGGGGCACCTACATCGAGCTGACCGAAGGCCTGGACAAGTTCTGAGCCGCGGAGGCGAGCGGCGGGTTCCCGGCCGGCTGCGATCGCAGAGGATTCGCTCCGGCGTCGCGCCTCGGGCAAGGCCTGGCGTAGCCGGGTTCGCGCCTAGACAGCAGCTCTGCCCGTCTCGCCCCGAGCGTGGACAGGCTGCAGGGCGGGAAAGCGAAGCGCCGCCGCGGTGCCTGCTAACATAGGTCTCTTCTTTCCTGTCACCTCAAGGAGCATCCAAGCATGGCTTTCTCGGTCCCCGACCTTCCTTACGACTTCGGTGCGCTCGAGCCGCACATCGACGCGCGCACGATGGAGATCCACCACGGCAAGCACCACGCCGCCTATGTGGCCAAGCTCAACGCCGCGGTAGCCGGCACGCCTCTGGCCGACACGGACATAAATGACCTAGTCGCCAATGCCGATGCGGTGGCCAACCCCGCGATTCGCAACAACGGTGGCGGGCACGCGAACCACTCGCTGTTCTGGACCGTCATGAGCGGCGCCGGCGGAGGGGAACCCTCGGGAGACTTGGCCGCGGCCATCGATGCGGCATTCGGCAGCTTCGCGGGATTCCAGGAGAAGTTCTCGGCGGCCGCGGCCAACCGGTTCGGAAGCGGCTGGGCCTGGCTGAGCATGGATGGCGGCGGCTTGGTCGTCGAATCGACCCCCAACCAAGACACGCCCCTGATGGATGGCCGCACGCCCATCCTCGGCATCGATGTGTGGGAGCACGCCTACTACCTGAACTACCAGAACCGCAGGCCCGACTACATCGCAGCGTTCTACAACGTCATCGATTGGAACGCCGTGGCAGGGCGGTTCGCCGCCGCGGGCTAGGCCGGCTTCGCACTGCGCGACCTCTAGCAGCCAACGACACCGGCCGGGAAGCGATCCGGCCGGAACGCCCGAGCCCACTCCGGGCTAGCGCCTTCCAACAGTTGGTCCGCGAGCAGCTCTCCGCTCAGCGGCGCCAGCAGAATGCCCTTGCGAAAGTGGCCCGCCGAGACGAACATGCCGGGTTGGCCGGGCACCGGGCCGATGGCAGGGTGCATGTCGGCGCAGTGCGGCCGCAGGCCAGTCCAGCCGCTCGTAAATGCCACCCGGCGCAAAGGGGGGAACAGCTCTTCCCACTCCCGCCGGATCGCTCCGACGACCACGTCGTCCAGGTCCTCGCAGAACCCTGCATCCTCCTCGGAGCCGCCCCCCGCCAGCGGCCCGCTGGCGAGTTGCCAATAGTAGAACTGCCTCCCGACGACGATGCTTCGGAGGGTACCTGCGGGCTGCCCGTCCGTTGCGAGCAAGGTTCCGCGCAACGGCCGGATCGGCGGACTCCACCCCAGCGTCCGTGTCAGCAGCGGCGTCCAAGCTCCGGCTGCGAACACAACCTTGCCGACGCTGATCCGGCCTGTGCTGGTCGTGATGACCGGCCCGCCGGAAGACACCTCTCGAACTTCCTCGTCCAAGCACACGCGAGCGCCGCGGCGGCGCAACCACGCGGCGATGCCGCAAGCGAGCTTCAGGGGGTGGATCGAACCGTCGCCGGGAAAGTGCAACGCCGGACCATGATGGCGCAGCCTCGGCTCTAGCTCCGCGAGGTCCGCGCCGGCAAGAAGCTCGGCCTCGAATCCCGCCGCGCGAGTCCGGTCCACCCGTTCTGCGGCCACAGCCGCGTCTTCGTCGGCCAGCAGTTCCAGCAATCCGCTGGAGATGTAGTCGCACGGAAACTGCTCGCGCAGCCCGGCGTGCTGGGACGCCGCTCTCCGGACGATCTCGGGGCTGGCAAAGCTGAGGCACTCGTGCGCCGGCCACAGCCCGCCCGCGCTAGAACCGGTCGATTCGCCACACACGCAGGTGCGGTCGATGATCACGAGGCGGCGGACTCCCCGGCGACTGAGCGACAGCGCGGCGCAGAGGCCCACGAGGCCGGCGCCTATGATGGCGACATCGGCAGTCGAGGGCAACGGGTCCGACGACAGCAGCGCGACGCGGGACTTCGCCGGAAGGGTCCGGTTCCAGATCGAATCCCGCAAACCGCCATGGTATCAGCGAACAAGCGCTGGCACGCCGCGGTCGCGGGCCGTCTCGCGCACTACGCTGGCGGCATCAGGAGGCCCGGGCTTCCAAGGCGGGAACCAGGGCGAAGCGCATCGCGTCGCCGTCTCGTTCCACGCTCACGGTGTCCCCTTCGCCGAAGCGCCCCTCGAGCACGGCCAAGGCCAGCGGATCCTGAATGAGCCTCTGGATGGCCCGCTTCATCGGCCTGGCGCCGAACTGCTGGTCGTAGCCCTGGCTGACCAGCAGCTGCTTGGCCGCCGCGCTGACCTCGAGAGCCAAGCGCTTGTCGGCGAGCAACGCCGCCAACCTCGCAAGCTGCAAGTCGACGATCGTGTTGAGATGTTCCTTTCGCAGGTTGTTGAAGACGATGATGTCGTCGACCCGGTTGAGGAACTCGGGACGGAACGTCCGCCCCAGCTCGTCGAGGAGGCCGCGGCGCATGCCGCCGTGATCCCCTCCGCCCCGGTCGGTCAGCGAGAAGCCGATGGTGCCGCTGCCGAGGATGTCCTGGGAGCCGACATTGGAGGTCATGACGATGACCGTGTTGGCGAAGCTCACGGTGCGGCCCTTGCCATCGGTGAGACGGCCGTCCTCCAGCACCTGCAGCAAGACATTGAACACGTCCGGGTGCGCCTTCTCGATCTCATCGAGCAGCACGACCGAGTACGGCGAGCGGCGCACGTGCTCGGTCAGCTGGCCCCCCTCGTCGTGGCCCACGTAGCCCGGCGGGGCGCCGATCATGCGAGCGACGGAGTGCTTCTCCATGTACTCCGACATGTCCACGCGGACCATCGCCTTGCGCGAATCGAACAGGAACTCCGCGAGCGCCCGCGCCAGTTCGGTCTTGCCCACGCCGGTCGGGCCCAAGAAGACGAAGGTTCCGATCGGGCGATCCGGGTCGCTCAATCCGGCGCGGCTGCGGCGCACAGCGTTCGACACCGAGCTGACAGCGCTGTCTTGCCCGATGACCTTGGCCCGCAGCGCCTCGTCCATGTGAACAAGCTTTTCCAATTCCCCCTGCAGCATCTTGGCCACAGGAATGCCAGTCCACTTGGCGACGATGCGGGCGATATCCTCCTCGACCACCTCTCCCTGGGAGAGCGCGCTGTCGCCGCGTTGCGACTCGAGCTCGGCAGTCGCCCGATCCAACTCCCGTTCCGCCCTGACCAGCTGGCCGTAGCGGATCTCGGATGCGGCGGCGAGGTTGCCTTCGCGGGCGGCGGCTTCCTGCGCGTTGCGCAGCCGCTCGATCTCCTCCTTGAGCCGCTTGACCTCGTTGATCTGCTCCTTCTCACGCTGCCATTGATGGCGCAGCAGCGAAGACTCGGCGCGCAGCTCTTCCAGCTGGCTCTGGACGGCCGCCAAGCGGTCGGCCGAAGCTTGGTCGCCGTCCTTCTGGAGCGCCTGGCGCTCGATCTCGAACTGGACCACCTTGCGCTCCATGCGGTCCACCTCCACCGGCACGGAGTCGACCTGCATCCGGAGGGTCGCGCCGGCCTCGTCGACCAAGTCGATCGCCTTGTCCGGCAGGAAGCGGTCGCTGATGTACCGATCCGACAGTGTCGCGGCGGCCACCAGCGCGGCGTCTCGGTACCGCACCGAGTGGTGGATTTCGTAGGTTTCCTTCAGCCCCCGCAAGATCGCGATGGTGTCCTCGACCGAAGGCTGGTCGACCAACACGGTCTGGAACCGGCGCTCAAGGGCGGCGTCCCTCTCGATGTGCCGGCGGTACTCGTTCAGGGTGGTCGCCCCGACGCAGCGCAGCTGCCCGCGGGCGAGCGCGGGCTTGAGCATGTTGGCCGCGTCCATGGAGCCCTCGACGGCGCCCGCGCCAACGAGCGTGTGCAGCTCGTCGATGAAGCACACGACGGCGCCGTTCGCGTCTTCGATCTCGCGCAACACGGCCTTGAGGCGCTCCTCGAACTCGCCCCGAAACTTCGTGCCGGCCACCATGGACGGCAGGTCCAGCGCCACCAGGCGCTTGTTCTTGAGCGATTCGGGCACGTCGCCATTGACGATCCGCTGGGCCAGGCCTTCCGCGATGGCGGTCTTGCCCACGCCGGGTTCGCCGATGAGGACGGGATTGTTCTTGGTCCGGCGCGAGAGCACTTGGATCACCCTGCGGATCTCCTCGTCGCGCCCGATGACCGGGTCGAGCTTGCCCTGCCCGGCTTGCTCGGTAAGGTCGAGGGCGTAGCGCTCGAGAGCTTGGTACTTGTCCTCGGGGTTCTGGTCGCTGACGCGCTGGGTCCCGCGGATGGAGGCCAGCGCTTGGAGAATGGCCTCGTGCGTCGCCCCCAGTTCTCCCAGCAGCTTGCCTGCGGGGTCGCGCTTCTGGACGCTGACGGCCAGCAGCAGATGCTCGGTGGAGACGTAGTCGTCTTTGAACTGGCGCGACTCCTTCTCTGCTTGCGCGAAGACTGCCTGAAGCGACTGGTCTAGGTGCGTCCCGCCGGCGACGCCGCGGACCGCGGGTATCGCGTCCAGGACCGGTCGCAGCTTGGCGGCGGTGTCGGCGGCGGAGATGCCGAGCTTGGCCAAGACGGCCTGAACGATGCCGTTCTCTTCCGCCACAAGCGCCGCAAGCAGGTGCGCGGGCTGCAGAGTCTGGTGATTGGCCTCTGCAGCAAGCAGTTGTGTCTGCCGGACGGCTTCCTGGGCTTTCTGGGTGAACCGCTCGAATGGAATCATGGCTCGCTCCCTCTCTCGGACCTGGCTCGTTGCTCTTGGCTCGCGCCGCGGGGCAGGCCGGGATAGCACCCGTGCCCGCCCCGCCTTGTGGCTTCGGATCAGTTGATTGGAATCAGGCGGCTGGTGTCCACCGGCTCGCGCTTGGGCAGGGTCAGCTCGAGCACGCCGTTTGCGAAGGACGCCTTGACGCCGTCGGCATCAATGCTGTCCGCCAGGCGGAATGCGCGTTCGAACCTGCCGAATGCGCGCTCGCTGCGAGCCACACCGTCGGCCTTCTCAGCGCGCTTGCGCTCGCCGCGAACGGTCAAGACGTCGTCCTCGATGCGCACCTCGATGTCCTCCTGAGGGATGCCGGGAAGGTCGCCGCGCAGAACGACCGCGCCGTCGGTCTCGGCGATGTCGAACGCCGGCAGCCAGTTGGCCGGACCGGCGGACGCGCCCAACAGCCGGAAGGCGGGCCTCCAAGGGTTGAACGGTCTGTGTTGAAGCATGTGCATGTTGTCTCCTTTCTTGCTGAAAGCATCGCTTTCATGCTCAGTATACACGTGCCGACACGTATGTCAAGGGATTCGCTAAAAAAAGTTGAGTGTATATATATCAAATAATATGCACTCTGTTGAGAAATCTAATCGAGACCAACTAAGCGCAGAGCGTCGCGACACGTGAGGCGCCAGATTCGAGCGGCCCTTGGCGTCCGCTCCAACTCAAGGTCGGACGCCGCGAATTCGATTCGCCCGGATCCGGCGGATCGTCAGGAAGGATATCGGCCGATTGTCAGCTCACCGGGCGGCCGATTGTCAGCTCACCGGGCGGCCGATTGTCGGTTCCGAGCGGGGCGGATCATTCTCGAGTCGGCCGGCGCGCGGCTCGCGTCGCGCTGGCTCGGCGCCTGTCGTCTAGAAAGCCGGGGGCCGGGCGAAGCCGCCGGGCAAGGCTGCCGCGTGGCTATGTGAGGATGTCCTGCACGACGCTGCCGTGGACGTCGGTAAGCCGGAAGTTCCGCCCTTGGAAGCGGTAAGTGAGCTTGGTGTGGTCTATGCCGAACAGATGCAGCATCGTGGCGTGAAGGTCGTGCACGTGCACCACGTTCTCGACCGCGTTGTAGCCCAGCTCGTCCGTGGCGCCGTAGCTGTGGCCGCCCTTGATGCCGCCGCCCGCCATCCACATCGAGAAGCCCTTGATGTGGTGGTCGCGCCCGATCAGGTCGGGATTCGTTCCCTGCGACATCGGCGTGCGGCCGAACTCGCCGCACCACACGATCAGGGTATCGTCGAACATGCCCCGCTGCTTCAAGTCCTTCACCAGCGCCGCCGTGCCCTGGTCGACATAGCCGCAGCTCTTGGGCAACAGCGTCTTGATCTCGTTGTGGTGGTCCCAGCCCCGGTGGTACAGGTGGATGAAGCGCACGCCGCGCTCGGCCATGCGCCGCGCCAGCAAGCAGTTGGCATTGAACGTGCCGTCCCCGCCCTGCGTGCCGTACATGTCCAGGATGTGCTGGGGCTCGTTCGAGAAATCCACTAGGTCGGGCACGCTCATCTGCATTTGGAAGGCCAGCTCGTACTGGGCGATCCGCGTGGCGATCTCCGGGTCCCTGGTCCAGCCCTGCTGCACTGCGTTCAACTCGCTCACGGCATCGATCAAGCCGCCCTGCATCTCGCGGCTGACACCGGCCGGATTGCGCACATAGTTGACCGGATCGCCGGTCGAGTTGAATTTCACCCCTTGGTAGATGCTCGGCAAGAAGCCGCTGTTCCACTGCCGGGCCGCGATCGGCTGGCTCTGCGATCCGCCCTCCGAGGTCAGCACGACAAAGCCGGGCAGGTCCTCCGACTCGCTGCCGAGCCCGTACAGCAGCCACGACCCCATGCTCGGCCGGCCGGGCAGCCGGAATCCGGTGTTCATGAAGGTGTGCGCGGTGTCGTGATTGATCTGCTCGGTCTGCATCGAGCGCACGATGCAGATGTCATCGGCGATGCTGCCGATTTGGGGCAGCAGCGAGGTCATGTGCTGGCCGCTCCGGCCGTAGTGCTTGAAGGGATGCTGCGGGCCGAGGATGCGCAGCTCCTTGCCCTGCAGCTGGGCGATCTGCTGGCCCTTGGTGAACGACTCCGGCATCGGCTCGCCGCTGCGCTTGGCTAGTTCCGGCTTGTAGTCGAGCAGTTCGAGGTGCGCGGGCCCTCCGGCCATGCACAGGAAGATCACCCGCTTGACCTTGGCCGGGGCGTTCGGGAACCCGCCCAGGCCCGGCTCGATCCCGAGCAGGTCGGGCTTGAGCAGAGACGCCAAGGCGACCGAGCCGAGGCCCATCGAGGCGCGGCCGAGAAACGCCCGGCGAGTCTGCTGGAAATCGAAGGCTGGTTTCAACGTGGTCATCATTCAGTACCGCATCAAGAACTCGTGCTTGTTGTAAAGCGCCCGCGCCACGCTCGTCCACGCCGCCAGCTCCGGCGCGGAGACTCCGGCGGGAAGTCGCGAGATGCCGGTCGCGAGCAGCTGCTCGGCGCTATCGGGGTCCGCCCGGAACTGCTTGCGGTGCCGCTCCAGCAGGCCAAGCAGGACAGCGCGCTCCGCCGCCAGAGGCGGCCGGGAGAAGGCCTCTCGAAAGGCGAAATCGATCCGCCTGGCGGCGCTCCTGCCGCCGTCGCGCACGATTCTGGCCGCGAACGCCCGGGCAGCTTCTACGTAGCTGGGGTCGTTGAGCAGCACCAGCGACTGCAGCGGCGTGTTGGAGACGCCGCGCTCGGCGGCGCACTCCTCGCGCGCCGGCGCGTCGAAGGCCATCAGCGCGGGATGCACGTACTGCCGTTGCCAGTGGGTGTACAGGCCGCGTCGGAACTGGTTGGAGTTGAAGTCCGCCTCGTACACGCGCTTGGGGAAATTGAGCTCCTTGTAGTACCCCTCCGGCTGGTACGGCTTGACGCTGGGACCGCCCATGGCTCGGTTGAGCAGGCCGCTCACGGCGAGGGCGTTGTCCCGCACGAACTCAGCATCGAGCCGAGACATGGTCTGGCGCCCGTGCAGGCGGTTGTACGGATCCTCGGCGAGGAGCTCGTCGGAGGGCTCGCTCGAACGCCGATAGGCGTCGGAGAGCAGCATCGTCTTGACGATGTGGCGCACGTCCCAGCCGCTCTCCACGAACTCGACGGCCAGCCAGTCCAGCAGATCTTGGTTGGCGGGCGGCTCGCCCTGCGAGCCAAGGTCGTCCAGAACCTTCGACAGGCCCGTGCCGAAGAACATCTTCCACAGGCGGTTGACAAACACGCGGGCCGTGAGCGGATTGTCGGGATCCGTCACCCAGCGAGCCAGGTCCAGGCGGTTCAGACGCCGGCCGTCCGAGGCGACCGGGCCCATGAACTGCGGCACCTGCGGCCCGACCGCCTCGCCGGAATCGTCCATCCAGTTGCCGCGCGGAAGGATCCGCATCGGGCGCGGATCCTCGACGGCCTTGGCCACGAGCGACTCGCCAGCGCCGTCCAGCAACACCTTCTTGCGGCGCTCCAAGGCGCGGATCTCCCGCCAGTCCGGCCGAAACGCGCCGAAGCCCCTATAGGCCTCCAGCAGGGCCGTGCGCTGCGCGTCGTCGCGCTCCCCGTCAGCCAGCACCGCCGAGCGCAGGCTCCCCGTCGCGGGCAATTCGGGGAAGGCCGAATCCGTCGCTAGCAGGCGAAACCGCGACGGCAGGCCCAGCCCGCCCTGTTCATATCCGATCAACGTGATCTGCAAGCGCTCGCCGGCCCGCGTCTGCAGCGGCGCTTCGAACACGAACATGGCGGTCCGGGAAGAGTCGTCTGACCACTTGCCGCTCCAGCCGGTGTGATAGTTGTCGTCCAGCGTGTCGCGCAGCATCGAGCCCCGTTCTTCGCGGTCCGGGACCAAGCCGGCAAGCGAGATCCTCACGGGCCAGCCCTCGCGCCCGAGCAGCCGCACTTCGAATTCGCTCAAGTAGAAGGAGCTGTAGTCTCCGGTCGGGTACAGCTCCAAGGCCACCGCGGTCAACATCCCCGGCGAGAGGGCGATCTCGGCGCGGTGAATGGACTTGCTGGGCTTCTTCTCGCCCGAGAGCGCGACGCGCACGACGCCGTCCGCCTCCTCCCGTAGCGCGAACCGCCCGCACTGGTCGAAATCGGGGTGTGCGCAATCCGACCATACACGGTCGGGATCGAGAACCCTCCAGCGCAAGAGATCCTCGCGGAGATAGCCGGCAAACTCTCCCAAGGCTCGCTGCGAGACGTCACGGGAAGGGCCGCCGGCAGGTTTCAGCTCTGCCAGCCGCTGCTCGACCCGGTCCATCTCGCGGCGGGCGTCCGGCACCAGCACGCGGACGCTCGATCCCCAGTTGCCGTTGCCCGAGAACACACCCTCTTCCTCGATGTCAGCGAAGAAGGCCGCCATTGAGTAGAAGTCCTTGGCCAAGAACGGGTCGAACTTGTGGTCGTGGCACTCGGCGCAGCCCAGGGTCGACCCCAGCCAGACGGTGGAGATGTTGCGCACCCTGTCGGAGGCGTACTTGGCGAGGTACTCCTTGGCCTGCGAGCCCCCCTCGTTGGTCATGCGGCTGAGGCGGTTGTACCCGCTGGCGACGAGCTGCCACGGCGTGGGCTCTTCCAGCAGATCTCCCGCAAGCTGCTCCAGCGTCATCTCATCGAACGGCTTGTTCTGGTTGAACGAGCGCACGATATAGTCGCGGAACGGATACACGCTCACGGCCGTGTCGCCGTGATAGCCGACCGTGTCCGCGTAGCGCACCAAGTCCAGCCAGTGGACTGCCATCCGCTCGCCGTAGTGCGGGGAATCGAGCAAGGTGTCCAGCAGCCGCTCGTACGCACCGGGCGCCGCGTCGCCCACGAAGGCGTCCACCAAGGATGGCTCGGGCGGCAGGCCGGTGAGGTCGAAACTGAGCCGCCTGGCCAGCGTCCGCCGCCCGGCCTCCTCGACGGGCCGCAAGCCGCGCTCCTCGAGCCGGAGGTTGACGAGGTGGTCGATTCCGGCCGGCCCCGGCGGGGAGGCGGGCCGCTTCGGCTTCAGGTACGCCCAATGTTCTTGGTATTCCGCGCCTTGGGCGATCCATTCTGAAAGGATTTGCTTTTGCTCGCTGGTGAGCTTCTTGTCCGTCGCCACCGGGGGCATCACCAGAGCCAGATTCTCTTGGTGGATTCTCTGAACCAGCCGACTGGCCGAAGCGTCGCCCGGCTGGAGCACTCCTCGCGCCATGGCGACCTCGCGTCTGTCCAGGCGCAGATCGGCCTGCCTGGCATTGCGATCTGGGCCGTGGCATGCGAAACAGTTCTCCGACAGAATCGGCCGCACATCGCGGTTGAACTCGACGCGCTCGGCGGCCGGACCGACCGCACAGGCAAGTAGAAGTGCCGCTACCGAGCGCATTGTCATTTCCGACCGCTCCCCTTCAGATATGGCATCCGGCGCACCGATCCCTCACGTCAGGGAACAAGCTCAACGCCGCGGCGCGCCCGCACCCGCAAGTGTACCGTCTCCGACCGCCTTCATGCAGTGGAGCGAGCTCCTCTTGGGACGACGATCCGCTGGGTGATTGCCCATTCGGCCGCACAACTCGCTCCAATCGCCGAATCCTGCGGCGGGCGTGGGCGGCGTGCGCTACCATGGCTCAGCCGTGCTCAAGCAACGCAGCGCCGAAACGACCGCAGTCGTCTCAGCAGCGCTGGTGGCGGCGCTCTCGGCGTGGGGCTGCGCGCCCCCCGAGGCCGCTGCGCCGGAGCCGCCTCCCAACATCGTCGTGTTGTTCGCCGATGACCTCGGCTACGGCAGCGTTTCGTGGTACGGCGGCGACATCCCGACTCCGAACATCGATTCCATCGCGGCCAACGGCGTCGGCTTCACATCGGGCTACGTCACGGCGCCGGTTTGCAACCCTTCCCGGCCGGCTCTGATCACCGGGCGCTACCAGCAGCGCTGGGGCAAGGAACTCAACTCCCAGACCGTGCCGCCCGTCAACGCCCCTCGCAAGTCGCTGCCCCAGAGCGAGACGTCGCTCGCAACAGCCTTGAAGCAGGCCGGCTACGCCACCGGGGCGGTGGGCAAGTGGCAGCTTGGCATGGCCGACGGGTATCACCCGCTGGACCGCGGCTTCGACTACTTCCTCGGCATGCCGTCCGGCTCGCGCTTTGTCGATCCGGATTGGCCGAACGCCAAGATCGCGCCCGGCCACGAGGACGATGGCCAGGCAGACGGATCCGGGCGGCCGCGCTCATTGTTCCTTGGCAGGGATCCTCTCCCCTTCGAGGAGTACCTGACGGACCGGCTGGGACGCGCGGGGGTTGAGTTCGTCGAGGCTCACAAAGACGAGCCGTTCTTCCTATACCTTGCGTTCCACGCCCCGCACGGCCCGATCCAGACGATCGACAAGTACTACAGCCGCTTTCCCGAGATCGAGAACGAGACGGCGCGGATCTATGCCGCGATGATCAGCGCGCTGGACGACTGGGTCGGGGCCGTGCTGGCCAAGTTGCGCGAGCACGGCCTGGAGGAGAACACCCTGGTGATCTTCATCAGCGACAACGGCGCGGCCGAGCAAAGCGATGTCGACCGCAGGCGCAACCACCCTCTGACCGGGCACAAGCGCAATTTGTACGAGGGCGGCATCCGCGTGCCATACGTTTTGCAATGGCCCGGGCGGCTCGGCGCCGGCATGCGATTCGAGCATCCGGTCAGCTCCCTGGATATCGTGCCCACGGCGCTGGCGGCCGCCGGCGCCGGCACCGCCGGCCTGCAGGCGCTCGACGGCGTGGATCTGCTGCCATTCCTAGAGGGGGCGGCGGCCGGAGCGCCTCACGAGCACTTGGTCTGGCGGTCGGGCCCGAATGCCGCCGTGCGGAGCGGTTCCTGGAAGCTACTGCTGGCCGGAGGCCTGACGCGCCTGTACGACGTGGACAAAGACCCTGCGGAATCGACCGATCTTTCGTCTGATCACGAGGCGGTCGTCGACGAACTGGAAGAAGCCTTCCAAGACTGGGCGCGGGACAAGGCCGAGCCGCGCGAAGGCACCCGCACGGTGCGCACTCGATTCAACCGCGATCGCATCGATTGGCACATCTAGGCGGAGTTCGCGTTCGCTTCTAGGTCCGCCCCTCAAGCACCGACAAGTCTGCATTCGAGCCCGCGAACAGAGCCGCTTTCACGATGAAGGCGACCCTCTCGGACCAGGACTGGGCTAGACTTCGCGGGCGATCCGGGACACGCCCAGCAGCAGTGCGAAAAGGCGATCTTCGACAGCCGGTCCCCGTGGCGGTCTACGCGGATCGTCGGAATCTATGATGATTCTTGCGCGGGCCTCTGGAGTTGAATAGACCGGGACAGCGGATATGCATGGCCGCGATGTTGTGCGTTGTCCCGTTGGCAATGCCTCCGGCAACTGCGCAGTCCACCTCGGGATCGATACTGGGCGACGTAGCGGACCTATCGGGCGCGTTCCTGCCGGGAGCGACCGTGAGCGTGAGCAACAACGCGACCGGCGCGACCCGGGAAGCGTTGACTAACGAAACGGGGGCGTTCCGGTTCTCGGGACTGCCGCCGTCCAGCTATTCCGTGACGGTGGAGTTTCCCGGCTTTGGGACCGTGACGCGGCCGTCGGTGATGCTAGCCGTGGGCGGCACGACGAAAGTCGATTTCGAGTTGGATGTGGGGCCGATCACCGAGTCGATCACGGTAACGGGGGCCGTGCCGCTCGTGCAGCCGACGGAGAACACGGTCCAGGTAGTGGTGGCCAACCAGCGAGTGCAGGAACTGCCGAGCAAGAGCCGCGACTTCATGGACCTGATGCTGCTCTCGCCGGGCGTGACAGTGGACCAGAGTTCGGCCCGCAGTGGCAACAGCGACTCGGTCAGCTTCTACGGCATGGACGAACGGAACAAGTCGGTGTGGCTGGAAGGCGTGGATTTCAACGACGAAGTAACGATGGGCGGTTCGAACATTTCCGAGGCGACCCGGACGCGATTGGGGCAGGAAGCAATCCAAGAGTTCCAGGTGTTGTCTTCGGGCTATTCGGCCGAGTTCGGCCGGACCGGCTCGGGGGCGATCAATGTTGTGGTCAAGTCGGGAGGCAACGACATCCACGGCAGCGGTTTTTACTTCATCCGCGACGACGCCTTCGACAGGGATCCCTTCCAAGTGGTCCGAGGCGAAGCAGTGCCGGATGCCAACCCGCCGCCGTTCCAGACGCAGCAGTACGGCTTCACGGTGGGCGGCCCGTTCGTGCGGCAGAAGGCGTTCTACTTCGGATCGATCGAACGCCGCACCGACGAGAACAGCTCGCAAGTGACGATTCCAGATTCGGTGAAGGCGTTCGTGGATTCCCTGCACGCTGGCTACGACACGTCCAGCGCGCTGCCGCGGTTGGTGGACGAGCGGAACGCGTTGGGCAAGTTCACGTTCAACCTGCATCCGAGGCACACGTTGAACATCATGTACCTATACGACGACAGGGAGTTCACCAACAAGCAAACCGGCCAGGCCAACGGAGCCGACAACGGCTTCGACGATGTGCGCAGCTCGTATTACGCAACGGCGAGCCTGACCTCGCTCATCGGCACCAGAATCGTGAACGAATTTCGGGCGAACCGCTCGATCCAGCGGCTGTTCCGGGACTTGCAGGCCAGTGCGAGCGGACGGTTCCTGCCGACACTGGATTTTCCCTCGGTCGACCTCGGCGCGGCGGGCAACGTCCCGCAGGGCCGGGTCCAGGGGAACTGGATCGTCTCCGACACGATGAGCTGGGAGAGCGGCGACCACTCGTTCAAGTGGGGCGGAGAATCGAACCGGATCCTGGCTACGGCCGACGCGAACGTGAATTTCCAAGGCGTCTACCGGTTCGCATCCGATACGGCGACGCTGCCGGACCGCTACACGGCGAACTTCAACCTCCCGTTCGAGAACGGCACTTCAACGGAGCCGAGGTTCATCAGCATGCGCCGCGACGTGGCCTCCTACGCCGCGTTCGTCAACGACGCGTGGCGGGTGACGCCGCGCTTCACGATCAACATGGGGCTGCGCTGGGACAAGCGGACCTACCTCGATGTGGACGGCGTGGCGTCGATCGGCGGGCCGGACGCTTTCGAACAGCCGGGTTTCTCGCGCGACCGGCCGCAGGATGTCTGGGTGGCAGTGGCGCTGGGCGAACTTGGCCCCTTGCCGGTCACGGACTGGCGTCCGGGCGTGGAGGACAACCTCGACCTCTCGCCGCGCTTCGGTTTCTCCTGGGATGTGACCGGCAACGGTCACGCGGTGATCCGGGCCAGCTATGGCGTCTTCCATGACCGGATTAACACGAGCACGCTCCGCGGACGGGTCCTGAGCTACAACGGGCTGTTGACTTCGGGAACGCAGCTAGACGCCTCGAACGCGGCGCAGGACGCGATCATCCGGCGGAACTTCCCGAAGCGGATCGCAACGTCGCTGTTGCCGGGGGGCGCCGGCGTCGGTGGAACCCCCGACGCGCCTTCGCCGCGGATGAACACGCCCTACACCCAACAGACCCACGCGGGCGTCCAGTACGGGATCAAGCAGGACCTGGCCGTGTCGGTCGACTTCGTGCACGTACTGGGCCTGAACTACGACTGGGGATCCGGCCTGGCGACCTCCTGGGAGCCGAACGCGCCGCTGCCAGGGGCCACGTCGCCGTCGGGACGGGTGTGCCCGTTCGCCCGCCAGATCGTTGCGCAGCTGGGGCTGCCGGCAACGCCAGCCAACCTTGGCTCAAACAGGGCGGGCTGTCTGCGGATCCAAGTCGCCGACTTCACCAACCGGCTGCATATCAACAGCTCGAGTTTCCGGCTCGAGAAGCGGTTCACGCGGGACTTCGGCTTCCTGGCCGGCTACACGCTAGGCTCGGCGAAAGGCTTCGACTGGACCTCACCCCACATCAAGCACGGCGAGGCCAATTTCGGCCCGACCGAGAACGACGTGCGGCACCGTTTCACGGGCAACTTCATTTACCGGCTTCCCCGCGGCGTGCAGCTGTCGTCGATCCTAACGGCCAACAGCGCGCCGCCTTACGACATCACGACCGGCGACGACGACAACTTCGACTTCCTGCGCAACGACCGTCCGGCTGGAGTCGGCGCCTGGGCCGGCCGTGGCGCGAACTTCTTCCGGTGGGACCTGCGGCTGACGAAGAAGTTCGTCATCAACGAGGGCATGCGGGCGGACGTGATGTGGGAGATGTACAACGTTGGCAACCGGGCCAACCTCGTGAACTTCAATGGCAACCAGCGCTCCTCCAGCGCCAACCAGGCGCGGGGAGCCGTGCCCAGCGGTCAGTTCCAGGGTCAGCTCGGCCTGCGGTTTGTTTTCTGACCGCGAGACGGAGCCATGGATCCGTCCCAGATCCGGGACTCACCGCGATTTCCGCGAGCCCGCTCGATTCAGCTCCGTCAATCGAGCATGGCGGTGGCAGCCCGGGCTGGACTGAGCATGTCGTCTTCCGTTCGAGCACGGAAGAGCCATCGCTTTGGCGGCTAGAAAAGCGGTGGCGGACGCGGGACGAGGTTCTTCACCGGCAGCGTGATCACGTTGCTGATGAACAACTGCTGGGCGATCCACAGCGGCGTAGCCGGATTGTCGGCCAAGTCCGTGTTGGTTAGCAGGTTGACCTGGTAGACCCCGACCGCGCCCTCCATCAATCCGACGAACTCGACCTGGGCCGTGCGTCCGCCGAACTGCGACGAGACGAAATCGTCCGCCACCAGCGGCACTTTGGCCAAGGTCCCCGCGGGGGTCGGCTGGCCGGTCGTGATCGCGTCTTGATTGTCGGTCAAGCCGAGCCCGGTGGCGAAGACGATGATCTCCTCGCCCGGCACCAGCGGGTTGTCCTCGGTGATCAGTGACATCGGCTCGTTGCCGCAGCACAGGTGCGAGCCTCGCGCCGACAGCGTCAAGAAGACCTCGGCCTCCGTGCGCTCGTTCGTGTCCGGGGTGGTCGGATCGTCGGGCGGCACCTCCGTGCCCTGCGCCGCGTAGGTGATCGCGTTGCCCTGCTTGCCCGCTTCCCGGGCCTTGATGACTACGACGGGCGGCGTGTTGCCATCTTCCAAGAAGCCGTTCTCGCGGTTCGTGGTGACCTCGATGCCGCCATCGGAGACTACCTCGTGGCTGTACGGAATCTCGTTGCCGTCGACGCCGAGCGAGCGCGCCACGATCTGCAACTTCACCGATCCCACTTCCTGCAGCACGCGCGACGTCACTTCCGGATCCCCGACGCCGGAATTGATCGATCGCACCAGGATGTTGCGCATGATTAGGAGCGCGGTTTCCGGATCTGCGACGTCCTGCTCGGTGAGCGTATAGCTGTAGCTGCGGTCCCGCACCGTCACAGTAACCGTGTCGCCCGCCTTGGGCTCGCCCTCGAACTCCAGGTCGGCGCGGGCGGAGAAGAAGCTTCGCGTGCCCGCCTCGGCGATCACGTCCGGATCACCATCGCCCGCGTTGATCAGCTCGATGAACTTGTCGCGCATGGTCTCGGGGCTCTCGTCCCCTGGCGAGCGGTAGTAGTACTCGCGGCCATTGATCACGATTCGGCCGTCCGCGCCCTCTTGGGTCAGCTGGCGGTTCTCGGTGTCGTCGTTGTTCGGATCGTCGTCGCGCGGCCGGTCCGGCACGGTCACAGCAATCGAGCCCTCCGCAACACCAGTTGCGTGGACGGCGATGCCGCGGCGCGGCTCCGAGCCGTCGATTGCGAACAATCCCGGCCCGGCACGCACGGCCTGCGTCGCCTTGGCGGCCGAGACGCGCACGCTGCCGTCAGGCATGGTGCGGCGCACGTAAAAGCTGTGGCCCGTGCCCTCGAGCTCCCACGGGATCTGGAAGTTGATCTGCGTCGGCGACACCATCAGCAGTGGCGACAGACGGCCGTTGGCGAGCACCTGCACGCCGGCGAGCTCGGTCGGCAGGGCCTGGTCGGACCCGGCCGGCAGCGAGGTGCGCTCCCAGACGCCGGTGGTCTCGCTCGCCAAGTCTCTGCCGAAGATCGAACCGATCGTCCCGGGCGGCATGTCCCGGGCGTCCGATCCCCCGGTCAGCCGGGATCCCGAGGTGCTGGTCTGCAGCTCGCTGCCGGCGTTGCGCACCTCCACGCTGATCCAGTTGCCGGTCGGACCCTCGCGCTTGGCCAGCATGTTCGCGCGATAGCTGACCGTGCCGCGCGAAAGCGTGGGGCCGGTCACCTCGGCCGTGGTGGGCGAACCGGGCGTGATGCTGATCGAGAACGGCAGGCTGTTGCCGATCGGACCGACCTCCCGATGGACGATCTCGAGTGTCTCGATCTGGTCGATGCGGCGCTCGACGATCACCTCGGGATCGTCGGCGTTATCCACCAAGTAGTTCAGGCGGTCGACAAATCGTTCCGGGACGTCTCCCTCGGGCACGATGTAGGAGTACTCGCGGCCATTGATGTCCAGAGTCACCTCGTCGCCGGGGCGCGCCTCACCGCCGAAGCGGATCTCGCCCGTGGCATGGCGGCCCACGCCCAGCCCGGGCGCTGCCGTCACCGCCAGGTCCGGGTCGCTGTTGATGATGCTCACCACCTTGTCGCGGACATCCTCGGCCGTTTCGCCCTCGACAGTCGTGTAGAAAAGCTCCGTGCCGTCCAGGGTGATCTTGATCTCCTCGCCGCCTGGAAGCACAGGCGGCTGCCTGGACTCGTCCTCCGGCGTGTCGGAAATGTCCACCGGCAGGTTCTGGTCGAACTCCAGGTGCCCGCGGCTGCGGATACTGACGGCCGCGGAGTTGCGAATGCCGTTGAGATCGATCATGTCCTCGCCCGCAGTGAAGACCAAAATGCGGCGCGTGAAGGGATCGGCGACGAACAGATTCTGGCCGTCATAGGCCATCGACGCCGGCGAGCGGATGCTGCCCGGTCCCTCGGACTCGGTGAGCTGCACGAAGTTCGGCTGGCCAATGACCAGGTCGGCCTTGGCGCCGTGCGCTGTCGGGACCTGGTTGTAGACCAGGATCCGGTCGTTGCCCGCATCGGCTACGAACAGACGCTCGTCAACTACCAGCGCGAAGCGCGGGAAGGTCAGCGTTCCAGCGCATCGCCGCGGGTAGCGCGCCTCGTCGGGATCCAGCTCCGGGCGCTGGGGCGGCAGCGGGATCAGCAGCGGCACGTTGGTGGGGGGCGTCTCGTTCTCGCTGCGACTTCCGTCGTCGTCCAGCGGCCCGATCGGATCGCAGAGCGCCACGGCGTTGTTGGGCTCGCTGGAATTGAAGTCGGGCTGCCCGATCACCACGTCCGCGCTGGCGAAGCTCTGCGTCGGTACCGCGTTGTAGATCATGATCCGGTTGAAGCCCAGGTCGGCGACGAGCACGCGCCCCCGCGAGACTGTCACGCTCACCGGGTCGAGCAGGTGCTTGTCGTCCGGCTCGTAGACGCCCTTGGTCAGGTCGGCCTCGTGGCGCGTGTCCAGGTCAGGCTGGCCCAGCACGAGATCCGGCGCCTGGCCGTTCGAGGTCGGCATCGTGTTCCAGATCAGGACCCGGCTGTTCTGGGTGTCGGCCACGAACAGGCGCCCGCCATCTAGCCAAACGCCCTGTGGCCCGCGCATGCCGCTGGCCGAGGTTTCGGGAGAAAAACCGCTGAAATCGGCCTGGCCGAGCACGACGTCCGGGGGCGCGCCGCTGACGGCCGGGATCGGGTTCCAAATCAGGACACGGTTGTTGTTGGTGTCAGCGACCGCCAAGACGACGCCATCGCTGTGCACGGCGGAGGGATTGTTGAGGCCGGCCACGTCCGGCAGGTCCGAAGACGCGGTGGTGTCGAAGTCGGGCTGACCGAGCACGATGTCCGGGAGTCCGACGCAGGCCGGGCAGAGCGAGTCTTGGGGGAGCAGCACGTCGGGCTCCGGCACGAAACCGGCGACGTTGTTGTAAATCAGGATGCGGTTGTTGACCGGGCGGGCACCGAGCCGGTTGCCATCGGCCACGAAGAGCCGGTTGGCCGCGTAAGCAACGCCCTGCGCCGCCCCGAGCACCTCGCGGCTGGAGATCGGGTCCTGGCGAGTGAAGCTCGTCTGGCCAATGATCAGCCGCGCACCGTGGTTGTCCACCCACTGCGGCCCGCCGGCGCTGATCTGGACCGGAACCGGGCCCTGCCCGGGCGCCGAGGCGATCGCCAGCGCCAATGCGCCCGTCAACGCAGCTGAGGCCCGCACCTTGAATCGCTCCGCGCTCATCCCGCCCCGCTTCAGACCGCCTTCACCAGCCCGCCGTCGATCATCAAGGACGAACCTGTGACGTAGCTCGCCTGCTCAGAGCACAGGAACGCCACCACGGCGGCGAACTCTTCCGGCTGGCCGACCCTGCGCAGCGCCGTCTGGCTCGCGAGCCGCTCGATCATCTCGAGGCGCGCCGACGAAGCCCCGGCGACCCCCCCGCGGGCGCGACACGAGCAGCGCGAGGGCGGGCGGACAGAA
>VXRL01000039.1:20156-34956 GCA_009838515.1 Terriglobia bacterium
CCCGCCCCCGCGGCTCCTATATTTCGCGGGCCGCCCCCGCCCCGCGGGGGCGTCAGCGCGCCCCGCGCCCTAAGACCGGGGCGGCGCCCCCCCCGCGCCCCCTCCGCCCGCCGCTGCGCGAGACTGAGCAGGCGGTCGGTGGCGATCAATCCCGGGCCCGCGTTGTTGAACAGGATGTTCTCGGATCCGTATTCGGCGGCAAGGGTCTTGAGCATGCCGACCACGCTGGCGCGCACTCCGTTCGAAAGGATCAAGCCCTCGATCGGCTGCCGCACCGAAGTCGAAGTCAGCGAGACCACCCGCCCCCAGCGCTGGGCCCGCATGTCGGGCAAGACGGACTCGATCAGAGCCCAAGTGCTGAGGAAATTAAGGCGAAAGGCGGCCTGCCAGTCCTCGGCGTCGAAATCCTCGAAGCGGCCGCCGGGCGGCCCGCCGGCATTGGCGACTGCAATGCTGACCGGCCCCATGGCCCCCCGCGCCTCGGCTACGAAGGCCCGCAGGGCATCGATGTCGCTCACGTCTACCGCCTTGTGGAAGACCGCCGTCCCGTGCCCGCGGCGGATCGCCTCGGCGGCGGCGGCGATCGCGTCGGGATCACGCGAACAGATGGCCAGCTTGCAGCCCTCGGCCGCTAGCGCTTCCGCGATCGCCTTACCCATGCCGCGGCTGGCGGCGGTGACGACCGCCACCCGATCCTGAATTCCCAAGTCCATAGCTTCGTTGTTGCAATCGCCGCGCGATCTATGCGGCCGCGACTGAGGCGGCAGGGGCGCTGAGTTTTCGCAGTCCTTACTGAATTACGCGATCAGGAACCTGAGGGATTCCTGAGGTAGCCATCGTCGCCCTGGATCCAGTCCTGCCGCGCGGGCTGGAAGACGTCCATCGCCAGCGAATCTTCCAGGGCTTCCACGCGGTGAGGCTCGTGAGAAGCGATCTCCACCAAGTCTCCGGCCCTGGCCGTGATCTCGCGATCATCGAACTGGAACAGCACCGATCCCTCGAGGACGTGGCTGATCTGCTCGTTCTCGTGGCTGTGACGCGGCACCACGGCACCCTTCTTCAGTTGGATCCGCGCGGTGGTCATGCGCTCGCTGTGGATGACGCGACGCGTGACGGTCGCGCTGAGATCCTCCGACGCAACCTGACTCCAAGAATGCAGTTTCATGGCGAACGGCCAAGCGGAAACGAGGGTTCCGCCCGGCTGGCCCTTCCATTATACGGAAGCCGCCGGGCGTGCAGGATCAGCTCGGGGTCCTGCGGCCCTAGAGGCGGCGCGTCAAGAGCTGCGATAGAATGGCCTAGCAGGCGCGGATGGAGCAGGCCAAGAGCATCCTTCCCCGATTGTTCCAAGGCACGCCCGACACCGTCCGCTGGCAGCTGGACTTGATCAGGGCCTACTGGCCCGAGGCGGTCGGTCCGCTGCTGGCTAGCCACTCCGACCCGCTCCGAGTCCGGCCCCCAACTCTGTTCGTGCAGGTCTCGGACGCGGCCTGGCTGGAAGAGTTCGAACCGATGCGGGGCCAGATCGTTTCGCTACTCCAGCAGGAGATGGGATCCCGGGCAGTGACCCGGATCGAGTTCCAACTGGAGGCGCCCGAAGAGCCCGAGCGCCCGCGCAGGCCAATCGCCCGGCGCCCGCCGAAGGGTCCAGCGAGGCGCCGACGCAAGTCATGAAGATCACACCGGAAGGAGTCCAACACATCGCCGCGCTGGCCAACTTGCGCCTCAGCGCAACCGATATCGAGCGCTACACCCAGGATCTGGAAGAGATCCTGTCGTACGTCGACCAGCTCAACGAGCTGGACACCAGCGGAGTCGAGCCGATGGCCCAAGTCCTGCATGAAGGCAACGCCGCGCAGCTGCGGACGGACGAACGAGGCCGGAGCTTCGACCAACAGACCGCCTTGCAGAGCGCTCCCCTGCCGGGAGAGGGCCACTTCAAGGTGCCGCGGGTGATCGAGCGCTGAGGGCCGAGATGGACGACTTCAAGCAACTCACCGTCGACTTGATCCAGGCCGGGCTGCGGGCAAAGCGCTTCAGCGCGCGCGAGCTGGCGCAAGAGGCCCTGCGCGTGGCCGAAGCCGGGAACCCCTCCTCGGGGGTGTACCTCGGCCTCACCCCAGAACGGGCTCTGGCAGCCGCGTGCCGGGTTGACGCCGAGCTTGCAGCCGGCGAGGAGATCGGTCCCCTGGCAGGCGTGCCGCTCGCAGTCAAGGACGTGATCATGACACGGGGCGAGAAGACCACCTGTGCGTCGCGCGCGTTGGAGCACTTCGTGGCACCGTACGATGCCACCGCGGTAGAGCGGGTAGAACGAGCCGGGGCCGTGATTGTCGGCAAGACGAACTGCGACGAGTTCGCGATGGGCTCGTCGAACGAGAACTCGGCATTCTTCCCCGTGCGCAATCCTGCGGCCCCGGATCGGGTCCCGGGCGGGTCGAGCGGCGGGTCGGCCGCCGCTGTCGCGGGCGGCTACACGCCGATCTCGCTCGGCTCCGACACCGGCGGTTCGATCCGCCAGCCGGCATCGTTCTGCGGAGCCGTGGGCATCATGCCCACCTACGGCCGGGTGTCGCGCTACGGCTTGGTAGCGTTCGCAAGCTCGCTGGACCACATCGGTCCGTTTTCTCGAACAGTCAAGGACTCGGCCCTGCTGCTCGGGACCGTCGCCGGCCCGGACCCCCTAGACTCGACGGCGGCCAGCGCACCGGTACCCGATTACGCAGGCGAGCTGGACGCACAGGTGCGGGGGCTGAAGATCGGAATTCCGAAGGAATACTACGGCGAGGGCCTCGAGAACGCGGTCGGAGCCAAGGTGCAGGCCGGCGTGGACCTGCTGCGAGGCCTCGGCTGCGAGCCTGTCGAGATCAGCCTGCCCCACACGCCCTACGCCATCGCGAGCTATTACCTGATCTGCACGGCGGAGGCAAGTTCCAACCTGGCGCGCTACGACGGCGTGCGGTACTCGCGCCGTTCCGAAAGCTCCGGCACACTCCGCGACATGTACCGCAACTCCCGGGCCGAGGCCTTTGGTCCGGAGGTGACGCGCCGGATCATTCTGGGCACGTATGTGCTGAGTTCCGGATACTACGACGCCTACTACCGCAAGGCACAGGAAGTTCGCGCACTGATCGCGCGGGATTTCGCTGAGGCGTTCGAGGCAGTCGACGCGATCGTCACGCCCGTGTCACCGTTTCCCGCATTCAAGCTCGGCGAGAAGACCAGCGACCCGCTGCAAATGTACCTGTCGGATATCTATACCATCACGGGCAGCCTGGCAGGCATCGCCGGGATGAGCGTGCCTTGCGGCAACACCCCGGAAGGGCTGCCGGTCGGCCTGCAGATCCTGACCAACCACTTCCAAGAACAGACGATGCTGAACCTCGGCCATGCGTTCGAGCAGGCCGGCGGATTCGAAGGGTAGGGCAAGGACCGGGACCGTCCGAGATCGCGAGCGGAGCCGGATCTTCCGCCGCGGATTCGTTTCAGCTCAACGGCAGGAGGCGAATGACGCTCCGATCCGTCATGGGCCGGCCGGAGATGCCGCGCGGCGGAGATGCCGTTGGGCGTCTCGGCAGCGCCGGCACTCACCGCAGCCACCCGCCATATGGGTCCCATATAGGTACTGTCAACGGTCCCGACAAAGCGTATCATTGGCGCAAGCGCGCCTAGGAGACCCACATGCACAATCAGACTCTGATCCGACTTTTCTTGGCTGCGGTAGCCGTCTCTCTCGCAGCTAGCGGTTCGCTAGCGAGCGCGCAGCAGCCAGAGGACTCTAGCGCGGCGGCTTGGATTGACAGCTACGAGCCTCATGCTGGCGAAGAGATGCCGTACCGCCTCATGCGGCCGATTGCGTTCGACGACGGCAAACTCTATCCGGTCATCGTGTCGTTGCACGGCGGCGGCGGCAGAGGCACCGATAACCGCAGACAGCTGCGAGGCTGGAACAGGCTCCTAGCCGACAAGGCGAGGCGGAAGCAATACCCGAGCTATGTGCTTGCCCCGCAGTCGACTCAACTTTGGGACGCCGCGCACTTGGAGCAGATCAAGGAGATCGTCGCCGAGCTGCCTTCCGCCGATCTAGACAGGGTTTACCTGCTGGGGCATTCGATGGGCGGGCACGGATCGTTTGTCCTGCTGCAGATCGATCCCGGCTACTTCGCCGCGGCGGCCCCCTCGGCAGGGACTGGTCGCGGCCAAGACGAGGAGTTTATCGACGCGTCCCTGATCAAGGACGTGCCGATCTGGGCGTTTCACGGGGATGGCGACACGGTTGCCCCGTACGAACGCGCAGAAAAGCTGTTCGCCACGATGACGCGGCTCGGCGGCAACATGAAGCTGACGACCTGGGTTGGGGATGCCCATAGCGTGGCAACAAAGATGATTGCGGGCGGCGACAATGGCAGCACCAAGTTCGCCAGCGACCGCTGCGACCCTGAGCCCGAGATGTTGAAGTGGCTCTTCTCCCACACGCTGTCCGCAAGGCCGTGAGCGATCGCGACGCACAGCAGGGCGGGGGAACTGCCGCAGCAGGCGTGATCTACTTGGTAGCCACGCCGCTCGGCAACCTAGAAGACATTACGCTGCGCGCGTTGCGGATCCTAGGCGAAGTCAGCCTCATCGCCTGCGAGGACACGCGCCGGACTGGCCGCCTGTTGCAGCACTTCCAGATCAGCAAGCCGCTGGTCAGCTGCCACGATCACAACGAGGCCCGGCGCGCGACCGAACTGGCCGAACGCGCGGCGGGCGGCGAATCCATCGCGCTGGTCAGCGACGCGGGAACGCCCCTGATCGCGGATCCGGGTTTTCGGGTAGTTCGGGCCGCCATCGATCGCGGGGTCCGGGTAGTGCCCGTTCCTGGTCCGAGCGCCGCCGTCGCAGCGCTGTCCGTCTCGGGACTGCCCTCTCACGACTTCGCGTTCAAGGGCTTTCTGCCAGCGAAGAGCGCTAGGCGCCGGGCGGCGATCCGATCGCTAGAACAGTCCGACAGCTCGACCGTCTTCTACGAAGCGCCGCATCGCATCCTCGCGGCGGTGACCGACACGTGCGAGCTGCTGGGGGGCTCCCGCAGGATCGCCATTGCTCGGGAGCTGACGAAGCTGCACGAGGAAGTCCTGCGCGGGCCGGCTGCCTGCGTTCTCGAGGCGCTGTCGGACCGGCCGTCACAAAAGGGCGAATTCGTGCTGGTGATCGGGCCCCGCGACGACAGCGGGACCGCGGGCAGCCGCAACAGCAGGGCGGCCCCTCCCCCGCCTCCGGCCGCGTAGCATCGCTGGGCCGGTCGATCAGCCGTCGCGGCTTCGGCAGCGCGCCAGCGGGTCCGCGGGACAGTTCGATCTCGCCCGGTTGCCTTCAAGCGCTTGCAAACTCGCCTCCGCTGGTGCGAAACTCTGGATGCAATCAGGCAGGATCACATGAGTAGCCTTCGCTCCGCCGCACACCGCGCCTTGTTGCTGCCCGTACTGGCGGCTTGGCTGGCGGCGCCGCCCCTGGGCGCTCAGTCCGCTGCGGCCGAGGCGGCGCCGGCAGCCGGAGATCAGGGAAGCCGAGAGGCATGGGAGCTGCCGCGCACTGCGTGGGGTGACCCGGACCTGCGCGGCACTTGGTCCTACGCCTCGCTCACGCCGCTCGAGCGGCCGGGCCAGTTTCGCGACAGGGAGTTCTTTAGCCCGGAAGAGGCCAGCGCCCGCAACGAGGCGGCCCATGCCGAGCGCCCGCATGTTCCCGGAGTGATCGGTTCCTACAACGCGCACTGGTTCGACAAGGGGCGCGTGGACCCAAGCTCGCGGACGTCGCTGATCGTCGATCCGCCGAACGGACGCCTGCCCCCGCTAACGCCGGATGGAAAGGCGCGGGTCAAGGCCAAGTCGCAGCGCTTTAGCGGGCGGCCGGACTCGTGGCTCAACTTCAAGGCCTGGACCCGTTGCATCACCTACCACGGCGTACCGCCGGTGTCCACCGGCTACAACAACACCTATTTGATCGTCCAGACGCCGGACTACGTGGCGATCCTGGTAGAGAACATCCACGACGTACGCATCATCCCGCTCGACGGGCGGCCGCGCCTCGACGAACGCATTCGCCAGTGGAACGGGGATTCACGCGGTCGCTGGGAGGGCGACACGCTGGTGGTGGAGACTGGCAACTTCAGCGACAAGACGGAACATCGGTTCCCGTCGTCGAAGGGTCTGCGAGCGGTGGAACGCTTCACGCGGGTCGCCGAAGACACGATCCTCAACGAATTCGCGATCGACGATCCTGCAACCTATACGCAGCCTTGGAGCGCCGTGCGGTCCATGCCGCGCCTGACCGACTATCAGATCTACGAGTACGCATGCCACGAGGGCAACTATTCGATCGTGAACGCTCTCAGCGGCGCCCGGGCGCAGGACAGGGCGGATGCGCGCGCGGAGTGATGCTCCGCCGCTGCGCCGCACACGCATAGCCTGATTCCTGGAGAAGGGGTCTGGGACGGCCGCGAGCCTGCCGTCAATGCAAACGATGGCAGGGAACCCGGCGCACAGCCGCTGGAATGGAGCGCTCGACAGACGGGGCGGGTCAGCGCGCCTCTCAGGCTCGATGCCGGAACGCGCTCGGGCCGGTCGCGAGCCGACTTGCTTCCCGGCGACAGTCGGCGTGACGCCCGCGGCCCGCGCAGGGAGCGAGAGCGGTTCATGCGACCATGGAAACAACCATGAAGCTCGACACCTATCTCAAGTTCGACGGCAACTGCCGCGAGGCCTTCGAGTTCTATCGCGCGGCCCTCGGGAGCGAATTCCAGATAGTCCAGACGTTCCGGGACGGTCCGCCGGACATGGGCGTGTCCGAGCAATATCTGGATCGCATCATGCATGTCTCGTTGCCGGTCGGCTCCAGCGTCCTGATGGGCAGCGATACCGCCCCGCCTTTCGGGCCGCCCGCCGTGATCGGCAACAACTTTTCCATCACTCTCCACGCGGCCAGCCGGGAAGAGGCCGACAGCACGTTCGCGAAGCTATCGGACGGCGGATCGGTGACGATGCCCTTGCAGGACACGTTCTGGGGCGCCTATTTCGGATCTCTCACCGACAGGTTCGGCGTGAATTGGCAAGTCCACCACGATCAGCCCGGGAGCTGAGGCGGTCCGCTGAGCTGGCAGTGATCCCTGCAGCCTAGCGGAGGCGCTTGACAGGCGCGGCGGCCTGACGGTAGAATTAATTCAAACGTTTGATTGAATCCATGCCGAACGCAAAGGAAACCAAGGAATTGATCCTTGACACCGCCGAGAGGCTCTTCAGCGAGAAGGGCGTGGACGGCGTATCGCTGCGCTCGCTAACGGCAGCGGCGGGCGTGAACATCGCCGCGGCGCACTACCATTTCGGCTCCAAGGAGGAAGTCGCCAAGGCGGTCTTCGCTCGGCGCATCCGGCCCGTCAATCGGGAGCGCATCCGGCTACTGGACGCGTATCAGGAAAGCGGGCGGCCGTCCCTTGAGGAGTTGCTCACGGCTCTCTTCGCGCCCGCCCTGCGACTGGCGCGAGACCCCCAGCGCGGGGACGACTTCATGCGCCTCTGCGCCCGGTTCTACTCCGAGCCGGCGGAATATCTGGAGTCGGCGTTCCGCGAGGAATTCTCGCAGGTACTGTCCCGCTTCCACGAGGCGTTCCGGCGGGCCCTGCCCGAGCTCGCCGAGGAGGAGGTTGGCCTGCGGATTCACTTCGCGATCGGCGTGCTGGTGCACACCTTGCTCAATCCCACGAGGACCTGCTTGCCGAAACTTGGTCCCAAAGCCAGCGACAGCGACAAGGCCACGCTGGACGCCATGGTGCGATTCGTGGCCGCCGGAATGCGAAGCGCGCGCGCAGCCCAGTTCCCCGCGGGTGCGGTCGCGGGACTTCGCGCCCATGCGGAGGTCGCCCAATGATGCGCGCTCCGCACCTGATCGTGGCCGTCGGGGTGGCGCTGGGCGCATGCTCCAAGCCCGTGCCGATCCCCGTGCACGACCTGCGGGTGCCGGTGCCGGACCAGTGGCACGCGGCCGAGACGACCGCCCCGGCCGCCTCCGCAAAGTGGTGGGCGTACTTCGGCGACCCGGGACTGGACGCAGCCATCGAGCGAGCCCTGGCATGCAGCGAGGACCTGCAAGCGGCGTCGGCGAGGATCCGGGCGGCGGCCGAGGACCGAGTGATCGCCGGCGCGGCCGACAGGCCCGAACTGAGCCTCGGGATCAACCGCATACGCCAGCGGCAGAATTTTGTCGGACTGCCATTTCCGGGCCTCGCCGACCGCGTGCTGAGCAACACGTTCAGCAATGCCGGACTCTCGTTCAACGTCGCTTGGGAGGCTGACATCTGGAACCGCGTCGCGGCTGACAAGCTCGCTGCCGAGGCGAACACCCGCATGCGCGAGGCGGAACTGCTCGGCGCCCGCCTGTCCCTGAGCGCGCAGGTGGCGAAGGCTTGGTTCGCGGCGGTCGAGGCCCAGCGCCAGATCGTCATCGCCGAGCAGGTGCTGGCCAATCTGGAGACTATCGTCGAGCGCAGGCAGGTCCGCTTCGAGGCCGGCACCGGATCGCTCACCGACGTGCGGCTCGCTGAAGCCGACGTCGCCCGAGCCCGCTCGACACTGAGGCAGCGCCGACAGGCGCGCGACGCCTTCGTGCGCCAGACCGAGACACTGACTTGCCAATACCCGGCCGGCGAACTCTCCGTCACAGCCGAACTGGCTGCCTTGCCGGAACAGGTGCCGGCCGGACTGCCGTCAGAACTCGTCCACCGCCGCCCCGACCTGATCGCTGCCGAACAAGCCCTGCTGGCTGCCGACGCCCGGATCGTGCAGGCCCGGGCAACCTTGCGCCCGAGCTTCGTGCTGACTTCGGCCCTCGGAACCTCGAGCAACACCTTGGCAGACCTGGTCAATCCCAACCTGCAAGTCTGGAACTACGCCCTCGGCCTAGCCCAGCCAATCTTCAACCGCGGCCGCCTCAAGGCCAACGTAAGGATCACCCAAGAGCGGGCGATCGAGCAGGAAGCGCTCTACCAAGCGCGCGTCTGGACAGCCTACCGGGAGATCGAGACCGCCTTGGCGGCGGAAGAGGCGCTGCGCGACCAAGAAACCTCGCTGCGCGAGTCCCATGCCAAGACGCGCACTGCGGTCAAGCTCGCCGAGCGGCGCTACGGAGCAGCCTTGGGAGAGGTCTTCTCGGTGCTCAATCTGCGACGGGCGGCCTTGGAGAACGAGAGCGTGATGCTCGGGCTGCAGCGCACGCAAATCGACAACCGCGTGGATCTCCATCTCGCGCTGGGGGGCGGCTTTGACGGCAACCCTGGCATGACTGACCCGGCGTCCGCGCAACCAACACCCTGACGGACAAGCCGATGATTAATCCACGAACAGCCCTGATGGGCATCCTGCCCGTCGCCATTCTCGCGCTGGGGGGCCTGCTTGCCAAGGCTCTGATCGATTCGTACGAAGAACCCACGCCCCAGCCGTTGGTCGTCGAGCCGCCGCTCGTGCGCGTGATCCCGGCCGAGCCGGCGTCAATGACGCTGATCGTGGCCACCGAAGGCACGGTCGCGCCGCGTTCGGAGGCACAGCTGATTCCCGAGGTCTCCGGCAAGGTCGTCGAGATATCGCCGGCGCTCGTTCCGGGGGGATTCTTCGCCAAGGACGAGGTGCTGCTGCAGGTAGACCCTCGCGACTACGAACTGGCGATCACGCAAGCCCTGGCCGCCGTAGAGCAGGGCAAGCTGAGGCTGGCACTGGAGCAGCAACAAGCCGAAGTCGCCAAGAGCGAGTGGGAGGAGGCGGGCGAGGGCGAGCCGTCCCCGCTGCTGTTCCGCGAGCCGCAGATCGCCGAAGCGAAGGCCAGTCTCGTCGCGGCCGAAGCGGTGCTCGAACAGGCCCGGGACAACTTGGAGCGCACGGCGCTGCGGGCGCCCTTCGCCGGCCGGGTGCGGTCCAAGCAGGTCGATCTCGGCCAGTTCGTGCAGCGCGGCATGAACCTCGGGCAGGTCTACCCGGTTGACGTGGCCGAGGTGCGGCTGCCCATCCCCAACGCAGAGCTGCAGTACTGCAACCTGCCTCTGGGATTTCAGGACGCGGGCTCTGCCCCGTCCGGACCGAGAGTGCGCCTGACGGCGCGTTTCGGGGGCGCAGACTACGCGTGGGACGGACGCATCGTGCGGACCGAGGGTGAGATCGACGCACGCACGCGTATGATCAATGCCATTGCGCAGGTGAAGGATCCGTACGGGCGGGAGCGCGGTTCCGCGCGCCCGCCGCTGGCGGTGGGCATGTTCGTCCGCGCAGAGATCCAAGGCAAGCGCGTGCGCAACATGGTGCGCTTGCCGCGCTCGGTGCTGCGCGGCGAGGAGACCGTGTACGTCGTGCAAGACGACGGCACGTTGCGCTTCCGGACGATCGACGTATTCCGGAGCGAGCGCGAGACCGTGTTGATCCGCGACGGGCTTGAACCCGGAGAGCGGGTCTGCACCTCCCCGCTAGAGGCCGCCGTGGACGGCATGAGGGTCCGCGTCGCGGACGAGGGCTCGACGAGCGGTTCATGAGGGGCGTCATCTATTGGTTCGCCCGCAACGGCGTTGTCGCGAACCTGCTGCTGGTCGTCATCGCAGCGGCTGGCCTGCTCAGTGTGGGAAATCTCAGGCAAGAGGTCTTTCCCGCATTCTCGCTCGATGCCGTCTCGGTAACCGCTGAATATCGCGGCGCAGCTCCCGAGGAGGTGGAAGAGGCGATCTGCGTTCGGGTGGAAGAGGCGATCCAAGATCTCGAAGGAATCAAGAAGATCACCTCCCGGGCGACGGAAGGCCGCGGATCCGTCACGATCGAGGTCCAGCCCGAATACGACGTGCGCGAAATCCTTACCGACGTCAAGACCAAAGTCGACGCGATCGACACGTTTCCCCAAGATGTAGAGAAGCCGGTCATCAGCGAAGTCTCGGCGCGCTATCAAGTCATCAACGTGGCCATTGCGGGCAACGCCGAGCTCGCCATGCTGAAGAGGCTCGGCGAGAGGGTCCGAGACGAACTGATCGCGCTGCCTGAAATCTCGCAGGCCGAGCTGTTCAATGCGCCGCCGTACGAGATCTCGATCGAGGTGTCCGAAGAGGCGTTGCGGCGCTTGGGGCTGACATTCGACGACATCGCCAACGCGGTGCGCCGGTACTCGGTCGACCTGCCCGGCGGATCGGTCAAGACCGAGGTGGGCGAGGTGCTGCTGCGCACCGAGGGGCAAGCCTACTCCGGTGACGAGTACGCTCGGCTGCCCCTGCTGACTCGCCCCGACGGCACCAGCATCCTGCTCAGCGATGTCGCGACCGTCGTAGATGGGTTCGAGGACATAACCGTCGCCGGAACGCTCGACGGCCTGCCCAAGGTTGAGGTGCTGGTCTTTCGCGTCGGCGACCAAGGCGCGATCGCCGTCGCGAAAGCGGTCAACGACTACGTGGCGCGCGCAGCGCAGACGATGCCTGAAGGCATCATCATCGACACTTGGCAGGACACCTCGGCGCTGCTCGAAAGCCGCATCAACCTGCTGGTCAAGAACGGCCTATCCGGACTGGTGCTGGTCTTCGTCGTGTTGGCCCTGTTTCTCCGCCTGCGCCTTGCGTTCTGGGTCACTCTCGGCATTCCGGTCTCGTTCCTGGGCGCGATCGCCTGCATGGGGCTGTTCGACGTGTCGATCAGCATGATCTCGCTGTTCTCATTCATCCTGGTGCTGGGCATCGTGGTGGATGACGCCATCGTGGTGGGCGAGAACATCCATACCATGCAAGTTCGCACCGGCAAGCGGACCAGCGCCGCCGTGCGCGGAACGCTTCAAGTGCTGGTACCTGTCACGTTCGGCGTGCTGACCACCATGGCAGCGTTCGCGCCGATGCTGTGGGTGCCAGGCGTGATGGGCAAGTTCATGGTCGTTTTCCCGCTGGTCGTCCTGCCCACCCTGTTCTTCTCGCTGGTAGAGTCCAATCTGATCCTTCCGCGGCACCTGTCCCATTCCAAGCCTGCGTCGCCGCACGCCGCCAAGAATGCCTTCCAGCGCGGCTCCGATGCCTTCTTCGGAGCCTTCTCCGGCTCCCTCGATTGGTTCATCCGGGCAGTCTACCGGCCCGTGATCCGCAAGGCCGTGCGATGGCGCTATGCAACTGCGTCGATCGGGCTCTTCACGGTGCTGCTAACCGTGGGCCTGGTCGGCGCGGGGAAGATCCTCTTCGTCCTCCTGCCCGCGGTGGACGCGGACAACGTGGTCGCCTATCTGGCCATGCCGCAAGATTCGCCGGCCGAGGTCACCAGCGAGGCCTTGGATCGCATCCGGGAGGGTGCCATGGCTGTGAGGAGCGAGATAGCGGCCGAGCTGGGCCAGGATCAGATCAGACACATCGTCAGCTCGGTCGGAGAGCAGCCCTTTCGGCAGATGCAGGCCGGCCCGGCAGCCGGCGCGCGGCGCACCTTGGGCGAATACTTGGGCGAGGTCAACCTTGAATTGGTGAAGGCGGAGGATCGGCTGATCTCCGCCGCGGAGGTGGCGAGCCGCTGGCGGGACAAGGTCGGACAGATTCCCGGCGCGGTCGAATTGTCGATCAACCACGACCTGATCGGGGGCGGCAAGGCGATTGATCTGCAATACAGCTATCCCGACACCGACACGCTGGTGGAGATCGTCGACCTGACAAGCGCCCACCTGGCCGGCTACCCGGGCGTGGTCGACGTCACCGATACCTACCGCGGGGGCAAGCCCGAGATCCAGCTCGCACTGACCGAGGAAGGAGCGAACCTGGGCTTTACGCTGCAAGCCCTGGGCAGGCAAGTGCGCCAAGCCTTTCACGGCGAGGAATCGCAGAGGATCCAGCGAGGCCGGGACGACGTCCGCGTGATGGTGCGCTACCCGGCACAGGATCGCCGCTCGCTTGAGAGCCTCGAGCGCATGCGCGTGCGCACCCTGACCGGGGACGAAGTGCCCTTCTCGACGGCGGCCGTTGCCACCATGGGCCGCGGCGCGGCCGCGATCACGCGAGTCGACCGGCGCAGAGCGATCAACGTCCAAGCCGACATCGACGAGGATGTCACCTCCAGCGAGATCCTGGTTGATGCACTGGAGGCCGACTTCCTGCCGGCGCTGGTTGAGCGCTATCCCGGCCTCACCTATTCGTTCGAAGGCGAAGAGGTCCAATTCGCCGAGTCCATGGACGGCCTGTTCCAAGGCTTCGCAGCAGCGCTGTTCGTCATGTACGCAATGCTGGCGATTCCGCTCAAGAGCTACGTCCGTCCGTTCATCATCCTCAGCTCGGTGCCCTTCGGCATGGTGGGCGCGATCTGGGGACACTGGCTGTTGGGACTTCAAGTCAGCTTCCTGTCCATGTGCGGCATGGTGGCGCTGGCGGGGGTGGTGGTCAACGACGGGTTGGTGCTGGCGTCCTTCATCGGCTCGTACAGCCGCAAGACCGGAAACCTCGCCCAGGCCGTGCAACTGGCCGGCGAGGCTCGCTTCCGGCCGATCATTCTGACCTCGCTGACCACCGCCGCCGGGGTCACTCCGCTCATGCTCGAATCGAGCCTGCAAGCGCAGTTCCTGATTCCGATGGCGGTGGCGCTGGCATCCGGCGTGCTTTTCGCAACAGGTGTGACGCTGGTGCTGATGCCGTCGCTTTACATGATCGTGGAGGATGTCCGGCACGGCTTGCGCTGGCTCTTTGGCAGGAAGGATTTCTCCGCGGCCGCGGCTGGGGCGGCGGCGGGCGACTAAAGCCCTTCAGGGCCGCCTGGAAGCGGCCGGCGGCGCTTATGCGGTGTCGTCGTGGCCGCCGCGCGCGGCCCCACAATTAGCTCGTTCGCGCCGGAATTGCCCAGTCTTCGTCGCCGGCTGCGACCAGCGGCCGGGCGCGCATCAGGACGCGCTCCGCCAGGGCGACTTCGGAGTTGAGATTCGGAGCTTGCCCGGAATATCTCGCGGTCCGCGGAGCGCGGCTCGTTGGCCACACCGAGGCACTCCGCCCCCGAACCGCAGCGACCGGCCGAGCCTAGAACTCGTACCGCAATCCGAACTGCAGGACCCGGGGCGGAATCAGCACCCTGGAGTAGTTTCCGAAGCTCCCGGTGAAGGTATACGACAGCGTCTCCCACGCGTCCGCGTTGAACCGCACGCTGTTCGTCAGGTTGAACGCCTCGGCTCGGAATTGCAGGCTGTGCCCTTCTAGGGGCATCTGGAAGCGCTTGCCGACGGCCATGTCAATCGAGAAGATCCCGTGGCCGCGCAGATTGTTGCGCTGCCCGACTCCGCCGACCACGACCTGCCGGAACGACGACAGAGCAGCGGCGGGGTTGCTGAAGACGTTCGGCCCCGTGCCGCCTCCGATCAGCGACGCGCTTGCCGTGTTGGTCTGCGCCGGTATCGGCCCGATGGGCTCGGCGAAGTGCTGGTAGCAGTAGCAGGTCGGCCAGGCGAGACCGTTCAGGATGCTGAGCGGCATGCCCGACGTGTAGCGCCCCAGGCCGCTGACCTGCCAGCCGCCAAGCAGCGCCTGGCCGGCCGGGCCCATGTCGGCTAGGTACGGCTTGCCCCTTCCGAACGGCAGTTCCGCCACCCAGTTGGCGTTGAACTGGTGCCGCATGTCAAAGTCGGAGAACGCTCTTTGCGCCTCCCGGTCCCAAGAGTTGATGACACTGAACGCGGACCAGTAAGTGTCGCCCGGGATCTGGCCGAACCGCTCTCCCTGGCTGCGTCGCGTGCCGACCGACGTCAAGTCCCTGGATTCGGACAGGGTGTAGTTGAGGTCAAAGCGGTACCCCTTGCTGAATCCCTT
>VXRL01000018.1:0-7387 GCA_009838515.1 Terriglobia bacterium
CACCCGCAGGGTACGGCGGCCTTCTTCGGCGAATTGGCACTGGAGTCGCTGCGTGTCGAGACGGCGGGCAATCGGGTCCGCGTGCATTGTAGCGGCTTCACTGCGGGACCGTTCGAAGGATCGCTGGTCTACACGTTCTTCGCCGGCTCCCGCTTGATCCAACAGCAGGCTGTCGCCGTCACGAGCCAAGAGAACGTTGCCTACATCTATGACGCAGGGATCGAATTCAGCGGCGAGCGCCAGGTCCAGCCCGGGCGCAACATGGTCACGCCGCTGGCCTTCTACGACACCGAAGGCCAGCTTCGGAGCGAATCGGCCAATGGCTTGCAGCCCGAGCGCGTGCCCTTCAAGGTCCGTTACCGCGCCCTGTCAACGACAGCCGGGCAGGGCAGCGTAGTCGCGTTTCCCGCGCCGCATCAGTTCTTCATCCCCCGCGACTTCACATCGAACCTGTCGCACAACTGGCATCGCTCGTGGCGCGGGCGCGTGTCGCTCGGCATCCGCCAGATCCGCGACACCAACTGGCAATTCTATCCGTGGGCCAATGCACCGCCCGGAAGCCGTCAGGCGATGTCGTTGTTCTTGCTTGTGGGCGCCTCGGAGCCGGAATCGCTTCTGGAGGATGCCCTGCGCTATACCAACCGCGACAGGTTCCCGGAACTGGACGGATTCAAGACGCTGGCTTCGCACTTCCACCTCGCCTACACGGTGCAAGCGCTGGAAAAGGGGATGGACTGGACCCCGCCCTTCAAGACTGTGCTGAGCGAAATGGGCGTCAACGCTGTGATCATCATGGACTTCCACGGTGACGGGCACCCGCGGGACCTCACAGAGCTGCGCCTAAGAGAGCTGGCGAGCTTCTTCGAGGCTTGCAAGGCGCAGTCAGGCAAGGATTTCCTGCTGATCCCCTCCGAGGAGGCCAATGTTCACCTCGGGGGCCACTGGGGCCTGGTCTTTCCCAAGCCGGTCTATTGGTGGATGAACCGCCCGGAGGGCGGCGCGTTCGTATCCAAACACAAGCGGTATGGCACCGTCTACAGCACCGCGGATGCCCGGGAAATGCTCGAGCTGGTGCGCATTGAGGATGGCTGGATGTACCAGACCCATGCCCGCACCAAGGGGTCCACAGGGTATCCGGACGTGATTCTCGACACGGAGCACTTCCGTGACCCGCTCTACTTCGGCGCTGGCTGGAAAGCCATGCCCACGGACTTCTCTTCGCCGCGCCTTGGCGAGCGCACCCTCAGGCTGCTAGACGACCTGCACAACTGGGACATGGACAAGCGCCTGCTGGGAGAGGTGGATGTGTTCCAGTTCGACCACACGCACGAGGTCTACGCCCACATGAACGTCAACTATCTCAAGCTGGACCGTCTTCCAAGTTTCGAACGCTACGGCGAGCTGCTCGCTCCATTGCGACGGGGCGAGTTCTTCGTCACCACGGGCGAGGTCTTGCTCCCGACGTGGGAGATCGGCGGCAGCGAATCCGAAATCGAGATCGCGGTGGAGGTGCGGGCGACGTTTCCACTGCAGTTTGCAGAAGTCGTGTGGGGGGATGGCCACGGCACGAAGCGCGAGATCATCGACCTATCGGACACTTCCGAGTTCCACCGGGAGACCTACCATTGGAAACTGTCGGCACCTGATTGGAAATGGGCCCGGCTGGCGGTTTGGGATGTGGCTGCTAACGGCGCATTCGTGAACCCGGCCCGGCGCTGACCGAGTAAGGCGTGGCGGCTTGTCCGGCCTTGTAAGGCGACATAGGGGGTGCTAATGCAACGGGTCTTGGTTTCAGCGACAGATACGGAGGTCTCGAGGGTCTGCCTCGGCACCATGACCTTCGGTTCGCAGGTCTCGGAGGCGGAAGCTGCCCGGATGGTCGACTTCGCGCTCGACCGGGGAGTCAACTTCATCGACACGGCGAACGTCTACAACGCCGGGCTCTCTGAAGAGATCACCGGCCGGATCCTCGGGGCGCGCCGCTCGCAGATCGTGCTCGCGACGAAGGTCCGAGGGAACATGGGGGCGGGGGAGGACGCATACGGAGGGCTGAGCCGCGAGGCCATCTTTCGTGCTGTCGAGGACAGCCTCAAGCGCTTGGGGACGGACTATATCGACATCTACTACCTGCACCAGCCGGACCGTTCCGTCGATATCTACGAGACGATCAGGGCAATGAACGAGCTGGTCGCGGCGGGGAAGGTCCGCCGGATCGGCACCTCCAACTACGCTGCTTGGCAAATGGCGGAGATGGCCGAGATCTCCGAGAATCTGGAGTTTCAAGTGCCGACGGTGGCGCAGCCGATGTACAACGCGCTGGCCCGCGGCATCGAGCAGGAATACCTGGCATGCACGCGGCGGTACAACGTCACCAATGTCTGTTACAACCCGTTGGCAGGCGGACTGCTGAGCGGCAAGCAGTCGCTGGAGCGGGGACCGTTGCCCGGCACGCGTTTCGATGGCAACGAGCGGTACCTGAAGCGGTTCTGGCACCAGGAGTACTTCCAGGCAGTTGAGGCTCTCAGGCGCGTTGCCGACGGCTTGGGAATAGCGCTGGCGGAGATGGCGCTGCGCTGGCTTTGCCATCGGGAGGGAGCTCACTGCGTGATCCTCGGCGCATCGAAGTTCGCCCACCTCGAGCAGAACATCGAGGCGTCGCAGGCGGGGCCGTTACCCGATGACGCGCTCCGGGCGTGCGACGAGATTTGGGGTGCGTTACGAGGGCCCACGCCGCAGTACAACCGGTGATTCCGGGGTCAGCCCCAGCTTGTTGCCGGCGCAGCCGCCACGCCGCGGGCGGTTGTTGCGGAAATGGCACTGGGTTGTAGCCGTACGTAGAGACAGGAAGACCGCCGTTGCGAGCACTGCGCGTCGCGTCCGACAAATCGAGTAAGGCCGAGTCCCGGTAGGGGAGCGCACTCAAGCTTCGATACCCGTTTTGGTGTTCCGAATACAATTCCGGTCCCTTTTCTGGTCCGTCAAGTGGCTACCATTGCCACTCTGTATCCCGTGAGCTGTCAGAATCCACGTGACCCTAGCGAAAGGTCGCGGGCAGGTTGCAACCGATTGGCAGCGACGGGGTGCCGTCGCACCATGCGGCCACTGCAGCTCTTGAGATTGTGGAGGCTTTGATTCAATCGGTACAGCTGCACCACATAGACGAAATAAACCTACAAACTCTTGATCCTCTTGAGGTGCGTCCTGAAGGCCGATTCGAGCTTCACCATCCCCTCCGCCAATACTGCGTACACGGCTTCCCACTTGTCTTCATCCCGGTACCCACCGGTCGCGAAGGTCTTCTGAATCCGGCAAGCCCGTCGTCCTTCCTTTGTGTCCCACTCCAGCGGCCCACTGAATGCCACTTCGATCTGCTCCTTCTTAGCGGAGAACGTTTCAAAAATGCTCTGGTTTTTTTCGCCGTCCGGCGTGTCGATATACAACTCGACCCGAGCCTCACGCTCTCGAATCACGTAGTTGAAGGTAAGTCCGGCGATCCCTGACCCTGCCCCGACCCAACCGTGTATGGAAGGGCTGATATTGGCGTGCAGCTGAGTCTTTGACTTCGCGTGCTCGAGCAATCCTTCGAAGAATCTAAGGCGCAGTCGTTGTCGCTCAACCAAGATTGTCTTCGTCTCCCCTATCGCACGAGTTTCCTCGCTCGGCCCTACAATCTGAGTGAGGAGCGGAGCCCGTTCGGAATTCCCGATCTGAATGGCTTCGAGCTTAAGCAGGTAAAAATCTGCAGACGAACTCTCGTTCAGCCAAGCAATTACTCGTACATGCTCGGGGCGAGGATCTGCCACTATCCAAACGGCTTGCGGTGCCTGGAGTCCTACAAGGTATGTGAGAAGTTTCCCGAGGTGGTCATGATCACTCTTCTTCAGTTGGTTCTCGATCACAACCGCACGGCCGTCTTGGTCTTGGGCAATAAGGTCAACACTGAAGGCACCAACAGACTGCTCCCGTTCGACTGCGCTGAGCTGTAGGCCCGTAGCATCGGCTAAGACGTCAATGTTCTCCTCTAACCAAGTCGTAAAGTCGAGAGCTTCGTGACCCCACACCTCACGCAGCTTAACGCGCTGGATGCGTCCGATCCCCTTAGTGCCGTTCGTTGTGTTGGCTGTCACTTCGTTCATGTACTACGCAAGAATAGCTGTCGTCATTCGCCGCCGAGCCGCAAGTGGAAGATAGTTGAGATGCCTCGGCAAATGGTACGCCCGGCAGGATTCGAACCTGCGGCCTCTTGCTCCGGAGGCAAGCGCTCTATCCGGCTGAGCTACGGGCGCATTCGGTAGTGCATCCATGATACAGCAGCCCCCGAATCAGCCAGCGAAGCGGCCGAGGCCGTCCTTCGCAGGGCGCGCCCAGTTCGGGTCGCGGCCGATCCTCTGCAGAGAGTTGCTCTTCTGCGCGTTCGGGAGGTCCTGCGGTGGACCATCTTGTGCGTAATCTTGCAGCGGCCGGGCTAGAATGGGACGCAGCCGGGCAAGGGCGGCCCGAATCAGTCATGATCAGAGTCTCGGCGTTTCTGTCATCTTGCGTCGTTCTAGCTGGCGCACTGCCGCTTGGCGCCGTTGACGACGCGGAGCGGCTGTTCGCCCTTGAGATCAAGCCGCTGCTGGCCTCGAAGTGCCTGGCCTGCCACGGTCAGGCCCCAGGCGCGTTGATGGGGGGCTTAGACTTGACCACCCGGGCGTCTGCCCGGCGCGGCGGCCAGTCGGGCCGCCCGGCGATCGTGCCGGGCGAGCCAGACTCTAGCCCGCTCTACTTGGCGCTGTCGGGCAAGGGCTCAACCTTGGTCATGCCGCCGAAGGAGACCGATCAGCTCAGCCCAGTCCAGATAGAGCACGTGCGTGACTGGATTGCTCTCGGAGCACCGTGGCCCGGCGACGAGAGGGTGCGCGAGATAGTGTCTGGAAGCGACACATCCGCCACCGGAGTGAGGATGGCAACGAGCGGCGGGCAATCTGAGGACTGGACGGAGCGGCTCTACAAGCCAGAAGACGTCTGGGCGTTTCGCCCGGTCCGCAAACCGCCGGTGCCTGAGGCTACGGTTGCGAATCCGATCGATGCCTTTCACGTCGCCCGATTGGCAGACGCGGGACTCGAGCCTGCAACTCAAGCGGACAAGCGCGATCTGCTGCGCCGCGCCGTCTTCGATTTGACTGGCCTGCCGCCCACCCCCGAGCAGGCTCGGGCATTCCTGTCCGACACCAAGCCAGGTGCTTGGGAGCGGTTGGTCGACAGTTTGCTGGCAAGCCCCCATTACGGCGAGCAATGGGGACGCCACTGGCTCGATGTTGCCCGCTACGCTGACACGGCTGGGAATTCGAATGATTACGAGAGGTCCAACTCTTGGCGCTATCGAGACTACGTCGTGCGCTCGTTCAACGCCGACAAGCCTTACAACCGATTCGTGATTGAACAGCTTGCGGGTGACGAGTTGCCCGGAGGCGATCCGGAAATGCTCGTGGCGACGGGATTCTTGCGCATGGGCCCGTGGGGCTCGGCGATGGTGCCGAAGAAAATGGCCCGGCAGGCATACCTCGACGATGTGGTGCACAGCGTCGGCCAGACCTTCTTGTCGATGCCGCTCCGCTGCGCGAAGTGTCACGACCACAAGGTGGATCCCATTCCGATTCGCGACTATTACCGCGTATATGCTGCCTTTGCCGGGACTCAGATGGCCGAGCGCCCCGCCGGGTTTCTGCCCGAAGAGAACCTGGCGAGGTTTGAGGCGGGGCGGCAGCTCGTTACGCAGCTGCGAGATTTCGCGACCGAGCGCAAGCAGGAGCTGGATGCCAAGGCCGAGAGCGCTGCCCGGGATTGGTTCGAGGAGCGCGGCTTAGAATACGTGCCGCCTGGCGAGAGGAACAAGCTCCCCGACGCGGCCAAGCCCCCGCGCCATCACGGGCTCACGTCGGCTGACGAGGGCCGCCTGAAAGTGCGCAGGCAGGACGAGTGGATCTGGACCCGCCGCCTGGAACGCTACGAACCGATGGCACAAACGGTGTTCAACGGACCCGACTACATCCCTGGGAACGGCCGCAAACTGCGCGTGCCCGCCAAGCTAGAAGCTGACTGGCGGCCCAATTCCACGATCTTTGAAGGCGGCTCGGTGCATGCTCCGGGCGAAGCCGTGAGCCCCGGCGTGCTAAGCGCAACACAACTGGCAGCCAAGGCCGCACCAGCTGAGAGCCCGTTCGATCTGCCAACCTCCTTGGCCGGTCGCCGGCTGGCCTTGGCCGAATGGATCGTCGATGCCCGCAACCCGCTTACCGCCCGATCCATAGTCAATCGGGTCTGGGCGTATCACTTTGGCAAGGGGCTGGTCGCGACGCCCAACAACCTTGGCGGGCTGGGGGGAGAGCCGTCGCATCCCGCCTTGCTGGACTGGCTTGCCGCGGACTTTGTCGAGAACGGCTGGTCCATCAAGCGCCTCCATCGCGCCATCATGACCTCGCAGGCATATCAGCAGACTTCCGAGCGGGCCGACATCGAGCAGGTACGGAGCAAGGATCCGCACAATCGCTTGCTGGCCTATTTTGCGCCGCGTCGGCTTTCCGCCGAGGAGTTGCGAGATGCCGTGCTACGGGTATCGGGGGAACTCAATCCAGAGTTGGGTGGCGTGCCGGCCATGCCCGAGATCAACTTGGAGGTCGCGTTGCAGCCGCGCATGATCCAGTTTTCAATCGCTCCGGCCTATCAGCCATCGCCCAAGCCGGCCGAGCGCAACCGGCGTTCTGTCTATGCCTACCGCGTCCGCGGCCAGGCCGACCCCCTGATGGAAGTGTTCAACCAGCCGAGCCCGAACGATTCGTGCGAGCGCAGGGATGCTTCTGCGGTCAGTCCGCAGGCGCTCACGATGTTGAACTCCGACTACATGACCAAGCGCTCGATCGCGCTCGCCATGCGTTTGGAGCGGGAAGAGGCAGGCTCGGCAAGCAGAGTCGAACGCGCCTACCATCTGGCGTTCTCGCGTGCGCCCGAGCCCGGAATGAGCGCCAAGTTCGCCGAATACGTGGCTGCCATGGAAGCGCACCATCGTACGAGTTCTCCGCTTGAGGTCCCGTACCCGACCCGCATCACTCGCTCGCTAGTCGAGGAGTTCACCGGCGCGCCGTTCGAGTACGAGGAGTGGCTGCCCATCTACGAGGACTACCAAGCCGACACCCAGGCATGGGAAGTCGGCCCTGCGACACGGGCGCTTGCCGATTTCTGCCTGTTGCTGTTCAATAGCAATGAGTTCGCGTATGTCTACTAGCGCAACAGACCTCCGGCGCGGCTTCGCCGCAGCGCCAGAAACGGGGGGGCCCGTGGAAAATGGGCGGGGGGGCAAAGCTTTTGGCGCCGGGGGAGACCCCGGGTTGGAGGGGGTGAGACAACA
>VXRL01000018.1:7397-31984 GCA_009838515.1 Terriglobia bacterium
TAATAGCTCAACAGACCTCCGGCGCGGCTTCGCCGCAGCGCCAGATCGTCTGGACCAGGTGCAAATGGGCCGGCGGGAACTGCTTTTCGGCCTCGGGGCATCCGCGGGTTCGCTGGCGTTCACCAACCTGCTCGCCGGGGAGTCCACGCCGGTGGCGGGGCCCTTGGCCCCGAAGGCCCCGATGCTTCCGGCCAATGCCAAGGCCTGCATCTTCCTGGTCCTCGAGGGCGGGCCAGGGCACATGGACACGTTCGATCCGAAGCCCAAGCTGCGCGAGTTGCATCTGTCAGAGTCGGTGCGCGATCCGAACCAAGTTCTCGTCGAGGTCACCGCCAAGACCTACTACGTCGGCAGCCCGTTCGGATTTCGCAAGGTTGGCAAAGCCGGCATCGAGATGTGCGACCGCTTCGTGCACATGGCACATCCGGAGGTAGCGGACGAGCTGTGCGTTTACCGGGGGTGTCAGGCCCAATCGGTGAATCACCCCGATGCACTCTTCCACCTGAACACCGGCAGCACGCTGGGGGCGGACCCCGGCGTGGGCGCATGGGTGACCTACGGGCTGGGCAGCCTCAACCAGAACGTGCCCGGCTACGTCGTCATGACCGAGCTGGCATTCCCTCAGGGCGGGGCCGGAAACTGGTCGAACGGCTTCCTGCCGGCCCACTACCAAGGCACGCTGCTGCGCTCCAGCGGATCGCCGCTGCTGGACTTGGAGCCGCCCGATTGGAAGACCCGCCAGCAGCAGCGCCAGGGCCTGGACCTGCTCGCGGACATGAATCGGAGGCATGCGGAGCGTCGCCCCTCGCACGACGAGCTAGCGGCCCGCATGGAGAGCTACGAACTCGCCTATCGCATGCAGGCCGAGGTCCCCGAAATGGTCGACCTCAGCCGCGAGCCGGAAGCTACGAGGGAAGCCTACGGACTGAACGCAGAGGCGTCGCGGGCCTTCGGGCGCCAGTGCTTGCTAGCCCGGCGCTTGGTCGAGCAGGGCGTGCGCTTCGTGCAGATCTTCTCCGGCGGCTGGGACAGCCATGACTTCCTCGAGCGCAACCATGCGGCTCGCATCGAGAGCGTCGACAAGCCGATCGCCGCGCTGATCCGTGATCTCAGGCAGCGCGGCATGCTGGACGAGACGCTTGTGGTCTGCTCGGGCGAATTCGGCAGGACCCCGGACAACAACCGGCGCGGCGGCGTGGACCCGAACGGGCGCGGGCACAACGCTGACGCGATGGTGGTCCTAATGGCTGGAGGCGGCACTCCCGCCGGCTCGGTGGTGGGTGCCACCGACGAACTAGGTAACCGTGCGGTCGAGGTGGTCCACCCCTTGAAGGACCTGCACGTGACGTGGCTGCGCTTGATGGGCCTTGACGACAACCGCCTGACCTACTTTCACGGGGGGCGGTTCAAGCAGCTCTCGCAAGTGGGGGGCCAGCTGATTCCCGAACTGATCGCGTGACGCGAGTCGAGGCTCAAGGGCCTTGGCGGGTTTCGCGCAGAAAGGCTTCCCACGTCACGGCATCGCCGTGAATCGGGGCGACCAGCGCCGGCTCGAGCTCGTTCTGCTTGGCGTTGTTGAGCAGGGCGCGCTCCGCGGCGGTGGGCCTGGCCTGGCTGGCAGGCAACAGGCCGGGATCGTACAGATCCGCTTCGACCAGGATTCGCTCTCGCGGAAGGTACGCCATCAGCATGCCTTCCACGTGGATTCCCAGGCCCTGCACGTAGTAGATCTCGAGGTACCGCCGTCCGTCGCCGAGGATGTATTTCTCGTCGATGTCCTCCATCGTGTAGCCCTCTGAAATCTCCGTTGGCGGGTACAGCGAGACCATGTCCGGCTCAAGCATGCGCGGCACGTAGTTCAGCAGCTCGGCCTCGTAGAACATGCGGTTGCGCTGGTGCGTGAGGATGGTCGCGCCTACGTGCAGATAGGTCCTCAGGCCACCCAGGTGGTCGTAGTGGTCGTGGGTGTTGACGAGATAGCGAATCGGCTTGTCAGGGACCAGCTCGGTAATCTTGTCGATTACCGCCAGCGAGCGCCGCTCGTCAAGCGGCGCCTCGATCACCGCGACGAAGTTGGCGAATTCGATGGCCACGCTGTTGTGCGTGCCGCCGCCAAGCAGCCAGACGCCCTCCGCGATTTCGGCGGGCGCCACGCGTTCCTCGGGAACGGTCGCTCGGCGGACCTGCTGCGGGATTTCCGTCGGCTCGCAGGCATTGGCGCTCATGTCGGGGAAGCTGCCGCCGAAACTGTTGTGCCCGCCCGTGATGACCGGGACCTTACGCTCGTCGTCCCAGCCATCGTGGCGGTGCCAGCCTGCCGGGAAGAGGATGCCGTTGCCCAGATCCTGCCACTGGGTATACTCGTGCTCGTAGTTCATGTCGCCAAGGACCGGGTGCGCCACCCGCGTCTGGACCCGCTGGACGAGGTTTCCTGCGCGGACCGTGGCGTTGACGCGGTACTTGCCCAGAACGGTTGCCGAGACCACCACCACTTTGGCAATGCCGCCCGTCGTGGCACCGTCCCGCCCGCTCTCGCCAAGTTCCCAGCGCCAGATGGCAGTGGGTTCGGCACCAGGCATGCGCGCCGCCTTGACGAAGCCGTGCGGGGTCATCCAGATGTCGAGCTGCCAGATTTCGGCGCTTTGCGGAGCTGCCACCGCTTCTTGCGACCCATCGGCGTGCCACGCGTGCTCGCCGCTCACCGCAAATGTCTGGACTTCGTGCCGCTGCAGGGGCGTCCCGCCCAGCCAGCCGGGACCGTACTTCCACGAAGCCGGGTTGAGGCCGGGCTTGCGCGAAAACCGCTCGACCGAGCTGCCGCTTTCGTAGTCGATCAGGCGCGAATAGTCCTGCAGCGGTTCCCCGCGCGGCCAGTCGGTGTTTTGCGTCATGTTCTGCCCGACCATCCCTGCGTAGCCTTCGCCCGCGAAGCTGACGCAACGGAGCTGATCCACGCCCATAGCGGCGGCAGCGGCGTCGAGGATGGGCGCGGGATCGATGTGACCGGGTGGAAGGCTCTGGGCTAAGCCCGGTGCCGCCAACAGAGCTAGGCTCACGAGTGACGCAATAGGCCAGAGTCGTTGCACGGTTAGCCCCTGAGTATAGCCGTGCGGCCTGGGCACGGGCATACACTATCGGAATGCCGTTCCAGCCTGACCGTCGAGAGTTCTTGGCATCGCTTGCCGCCGGAGCGGGGCTCTCAGCATGCGACAGCGAGCCGACGGTCCCCGCACTGGAGCTTTGGTACGCCCGGCCTGCCGAGCGCTGGGTCGAGGCGCTGCCCGTGGGCAACGGACGCCTCGGGGCCATGGTCTTCGGTGGCACGGCCGTCGAGCGCATCCAGTTCAACGAAGACACGGTTTGGCAAGGGGAGCCGCGCAGCTACGCCAATCCAAGCTCGCACCGCTGGCTGGGCCGGATTCGATCTCTGCTGTCCGAGGGCAGGCAAGCCGAGGCTGAGGAACTCGCGATGGATCGCTTCATGAGCGTTCCGCTGCGCCAGAAGGCGTACCAGTCATTCGGGGACCTGCTGATCGAGCGAAGCGGCGTTGACGAGGCCGGCGTGACCGGCTACCGCCGCTCTCTCGACATCGAGAACGCGGTCGCGCGGGTCGAGTTCTCGGCCGGCACGATCCGCCATACCCAGGAAGTATTCGCGAGTTTCCCTAGGCAGGTGATCGCAGTCCGTCTCTCGGCCAGCGGAGACGGTAACTTGTCGTTTGCCGTCCGCTACCGCACGTCCCATCCCGCCCAACTCAGCACGGACGCGGACGGTGTGTTGCGCTTGCTGGGACAGGTCGAAGGCGGCGCGATTCGATTCGAAGCGCGCCTCGCGGTGCGCACAGACGGCACGGTCTCCGATTCGGGCGAGCGCTTGCGCGTCGAAGGCGCCAGCGAGGCAACGCTGCTGCTCGCGGGAGCTACGAACTTTGTGAACTTCCGGGACGTCGGCGGCGATCCGTCCGAGCGTAACGCGGCAGTTCTGGCCAAGGCGGCAGCCATGTCGGGCACAGAATTGCGCGACGAGAACTCGAGCAGCCACCGCCAGCTGTTCCAGCGCGTGCGACTTGATCTGGGCAAGACCGAGGCGGCTCTCGAACCAACCGACGTGCGCATTGAGCGGTTCGCCTCGCGGCCGGACCCACAGCTTGTGACTCTGCTGTTCCAATACGGCCGCTACCTGCTCATCGCTTCCAGCCGGGGGCGCTGCCAGCCGGCCAACCTGCAGGGCCTTTGGAACGACTCGGACCAGCCGCCTTGGGACAGCAAGTACACGGTCAACATCAATACCGAGATGAACTACTGGCCGGCCGAATTGACCGGCCTCCCCGAGATGCACGAGCCGCTTTTCGCGGCCTTGCGGGAGATCGCGCTGTCGGGCGCGGAAACGGCGCGCGAACACTACCGCGCGAGGGGATGGGTGCTGCACCACAACTTCGACCTGTGGCGAGGCACTGCGCCGATCAACCACTCCAACCACGGCATCTGGCCGACCGGCGGGGCTTGGCTTTGCCAAGATCTCTGGCAGCACTACCTGTATGGTGGCGACGAGGAGTTTCTGCGCACGACCGCGTATCCCTTGATGAAGGGCGCGTCAGAGTTTTTCGTGGACGCGTTGGTTGAGTCGCCGGACGGCAAGTGGCTGATTTCCGGTCCTAGCAACTCCCCTGAGAACGGAGGGCTCGTGATGGGTCCCAGCATGGACCATCAGATCATCCGCAACCTGCTGGGCAACACGATTTCGGCGGCGGCGATTCTGGGCGCGGACCCGGACTTCAGCGATGAACTGCGGCGAGTGCGGGAACGTATCGCTCCGAATCGGATCGGCCGCCTGGGGCAGTTGCAGGAGTGGTTGGAAGACATCGACGATCCCGCCAACAAGCACCGTCACGTCTCGCACCTGTTCGGTCTCCACCCGGGCGTCGAAATCACGCCCTTCGGAACGCCGGATCTATTTGCCGCGGCGCGAAAGTCGCTGGAGTTGCGCGGCGACGGAGCGACCGGCTGGTCGATGGGCTGGAAGGTCAACTTCTGGGCTCGCTTGCTGGACGGTGACCACGCCTTCAAGATCCTGAGAGGACTGTTGGCGCCGGTGCCGGACAGGACGGCCCGCAGATTGGACGGTCGGCGGGGCGGCCTGTACCCGAACCTGTTCGACGCCCACCCTCCGTTCCAGATTGACGGCAATTTTGGCGCGACTGCTGGCATCGCCGAAATGCTGCTGCAAAGCCACGATCCGCACGGCAAGCCGCTGCAAGTCAGATCGGTGCAGTCCGGAGAGAGCGGTTTCCTGCACTTGCTGCCCGCGCTGCCAAGCGCGCTTGCTAGCGGCAAGGTCGAGGGATTGCGAGCTCGGGGCGGATTCAGTGTGGATCTGGAGTGGCGCGAGACGCAGCTCGTCCGGGCTCGTATCCTGTCAAGCCTAGGCAAGCCCTTTGTGGTGCGCTATGGAGAAATCGAGCTGCGGGCGCAGGTGCCGCGCGGGCAGGTACTGGAATTGGATGCGGCGGCCTTGTCGGGAACCGAGACTGGCTAGCGCTCAGGCTGTCCGGTCACGCTTTGGCCCGTCGGTCCCGCCTGCGGAATAGCGCCCAGCAGACCAGAGAGGCGAGGCAAGCCACGAGCAAGCCCGCTAGCGCGTCCACCGCATAGTGGTAGCGCCCGTACACGGTGGCAAGGGCGATGCCTGCCCCGACAAAGGTCATGGCGATACCGTAGACCTTTCTCTCTGGGAGGGCCAGGAGCAGTCCGATTCCGGCGCCGAATGCTGAAGCCACGTGCCCGCTCGGAAACACGCTCGTGTGGATCCCGGCCTTTCCCAAGATCCACCAGTTGACTTGGCGGAAGACGGTGTCGATGCTGCTGGACAGCTCGCCCGGGAAGATCGTGCGCGGCGGTTCGGAGGGGAAGAAGGGGTAGAGCGCGTAGGCCGAAACTGCCGATGCCGCGAAACACGCGAGTAACCGGTCCGAGCGATCAAGTCGCCCCGCAGTAGCTAGGATCGCTAGGGCGGCCGGCGCTACCGCATAGGTCATTAGGTACAGCAGCTCCAAGGCGCCGGGCAGCAACGGTCCCGTGGAGTCGATCGCTTGGGTCAAGCCCCAGTCGGCAAGGAGCAGGCGATCCCAGTAGACCCAGCTCCGTTCCAGCGAGTGGGAGGATTGCGGCTGGGCAAAAAGACCTATCTGCTGGTAGGCCAGCAGCACGCCCGGCAGCAGTAGCGTCGTGCGCAGCATCTCCGGCACGAAGCGTGCGGGAAACCGGCCTAGGTAGTGCAATGTCGCAAGGGCTGCTAGGCTGGCGCCGATCACTTGGAGCCGGATCGACGGGGCCAGAGGGAGCAGGAGCGAGAGCGCGGCTGTGTAGGCAAAGTACCCAGCCAGGATCAGTTCCGCCAGTCTCGGGCGATTGTCGTTCGCGAACAGAAACATCGGGGTGGGGATCTCCGCTGGCTGTGAGCCGCTTGAGCGCGACCCCCACAGGATGCGGTCGACACAGGCCAACGTCCGTAAACGTTCCTAGTCAGATTGCTGTACGGGCCGTTACTAATCATCTACCGAGCCGTTGAGCGGATCAATGACATTCAGGAACGGAAAACGACGCGCATTGGTATCCCTACTGCGAATTCTACTGGCGGCTGCGCTCGCGCGTCATCACGGTGGTGTGCAAGGCATGGGCAAGATCGCCGCAAATATCCGGGTGTTCCGAGGCAGTCTCGGCCAGAACTCTGGCGTGATTCTGCGTTGCCGTGAGCACTTGGAAGCGCGCCGACGGGCCCTCTAGGTGGCAACGGGATGTCTGATTGCCCACTGATCGCTCCAACCCAGTCCCGGCGCGTCGAATCGGTGCAAGATCGTTGCGCTTTGCAGCTCTTGCCTGTCGCCCGAAAGACTGACGGTTGTTACGTAGCCGATCATGCGCTCCCCGTCGGTTCGACCGATGACTAATCGATGCGTCTCCGGGTTCTGCGATGACTCGATCAAGCCGGAGACTTGGATTCCCAAGGCGTTGCGATTGAAAGCACGAGCTTGATATGAGGGAATCGATCTGGTCATGGAGCGCTTGCGTCTTGATAATCATTCACTAGCTGAATGATCATCATTCATAATCTGCATGATCAGCAACGCCAACAACGTGCGAATCCTGCCTAAGCTGATCGCAGATACGATCGACCGGCACCTTCAGATCATGCCTGCTGTCGTATTGACCGGTGCTCGGTATACGAGCAGTGGAAGATGCTCTAGCCTCTGAGCGCTCTAGTCCACGACAGGCGGCGATACCAATCGTGGGTCCCCGGCCGTGCGACGGGCATACCGGTTCGCGAATTCGCAGTCGCTAGGTCTCGATCACGCCGTTAGCGACAGTGGCCGCAGCTGCACCCTTCGGGTGCCGTGAGCTGGCTCGGTGTCGTTCGCACTCACGCCGCGCTCATGCGCTTTTGGATTTCCTCCAACGGCACTCCCTTGGTCTCGGGCATCACCTTCAGCACCCACAGCAGCTGCAGGACCATCATGCTCGAGTAGAAGGCGAACGTGTGCCCACCGGAGATGTCGGCAATTACGGGGAACGTCCAAGAGATCGCCGCCGCGAAGACCCAGTGTGTGAAGCTGCCCAGCGCCTGCCCCTGTGCGCGCACGCGATTGGGGAAGATCTCGCTGAGGTAGACCCAGATCACAGAGCCCTGACCGAAAGCGTGTGACGCGATGAAAACCATCAGGCTGACCAGCACCACGGTGCCGCCTGTGTCGGTGAAGTCCGTGCCGTAGCGGTAGAATGCCGCTGCAGTCGCCGCCAGGCTCACGATGTAGCCGATCGATCCGACAACCATGATCTTGCGGCGGCCGATCTTGTCGATCACCAGTAGCGCGATCAACGTGAAAACGAGGTTGGTGCAGCCCACGGCGACGGCTTGGGCGAGCGACGAATCCGTGCCCGCGCCGGCCATGCGGAAGATGTGGGGCGCATAGTACATCAGTGCGTTGATGCCCGACAGTTGATTGAATGTTGCGATCGCCACGGCCAACTTGACCGGCCTGCTGTACTTGCGCTGCAGCAGAGGCTCCTTGACGTTTTGCGCTGTCTCCGCGAGCGATTCCTCGATCTCGCTCAGCTCTCGCTGCACGTCCTCGGCTCCGACCATTTCCAGCACCAGGGCGGCGGCGTCGCTGGATCCCTGGGCGACCAGCCAGCGCGGGCTGCGCGGCGTGCCGAACATCAGCACGAGAAAGATCACGGCGGGCAGCGCCTCGATCCCGAACATGACGCGCCACTCGATCGCTCCATACTGCATCTGGGCCACGCCATAGTTCGACAGGTAGGCCAGCAGGATCCCCAGCACGATGTTGAACTGAGTGATCGCCACGAGTCGGCCGCGTAAGCGCGGGGGCGAGATTTCGGCTATGTCCATGGGGGCGCAAACCGATCAAGCCCCGACGCCGAGGCCGCCCAGCCAGCGGAAGACCAGAAACGAAATCCAATCCCACGCAAGGGCGCTGCCGACCGCAGAAACGAAGTAGAGGATCGCGATCCACACCAGGGTGCTGCGGCGTCCGATCCGGTCCGCCGGGTGACCGGCGAACAGGGCTCCCAAGATCGTGCCGATCAGGGCGCTCGCTACCGTGAAGCCGAGTCCGACCCCCTCGAGTCCGAAGACTTCCCGGAGCTGCTCCGTCGTGCCGGAAATGACAGCCGTGTCGAAGCCGAAGAGCAAGCCGCCGAGGGCGGCAATGATCGAGCAGCGAAGCAGAGTCGCATTCATGGTGTTAACTAAACCCTAGGGGGACCGGTCGACCGCGACGGCCGCAGAGCGATCGTATAGCATCGCATAGTCGGTCGGTCCGAGGTTCCGGGCTTGTCAGCCCGAGCAGTTCTGCCTAGCGTCCATGTCCAACTGCAGTCCGATTCGAACCGGCTCGGAGCTCGGGGCGCTAGGATTCCGCCGGAGCACGCGACTCTGCCTGAGCGTGATGGCTTTGTTGGCGCTGGCGGGCGCAACTCCGCCTTCGGCTCAAGCCCAGTCGTTGCCAGCGCCGGACGTGCCGACCGAGTACACGGTCATTCTGGACGCGCCGTCGGTTGGCGAGCGGTTGCGGGAATCGAAGTCCGAACGCTCCCAAACTCTGGAGCCGCGGTCCGCAGCGAGTGTCAGCCTGATGCGCCGTGCCGTGGCACGCCGCCAAGATCCCGTCAAGACAGCGATCGAAGCACGCGGCATCAAGGTGTTGGGATCGGTGAGCAATGTCCTCAACGCGGTGTTCGTGCGGGCGACACCGGAGCAGGCAAGGGAGATCACAGACCTGCCCGGCGTACGCGTCGTAGTGCGGGGGCGGAGATACCAGCCGATGCTCAGGTCGGTGGCGAAGATCGTGCATGCATCCACCGCATACGTGCGTCCGGTGGGCCACCAGTTGTTCGGCGAGGGCATGAAAATCGCCATCATCGACTCCGGACTGGATTTTGACCACGAAGCCTTCAGCGATCCCAGCCTCCCCTCGCTCGACGGCTACCCGCTAGGAGATCCGCACTACCTACACTTGGCGAACTCCAAGGTGATTGTCGTGCGCAGCTACATCGAGTCGCTGGTTTCGCGCGATCCCGCCAGCTCCACTCCCGACGACCCCTCGCCCAACGATTTGAGCGGCCACGGCACCGCCGTTGCGATGATCGCGGCAGGGCGGCGCGTCCGGACTCCGCTCGGAGCGGCCATGGGTATAGCCCCCAAGGCGCGCTTGGGAGTGTACAAGGTCTTTGGCTCTCCCGGGCTGAACTTCTACACCGCGGATCATGTCGTGATCGCCGCGATCGACGACGCCGTGGCCGACGGGATGGACATTCTCAATCTGAGCCTTGGCAATCCAGAGTTCTACCCGTGGGACGCCACCGGCCGCGATTGCAACAGGAGTTCGTCGAGCGCGCCCTGCAACGCGATTTCGATGGCGGCGCATAGCGCCGTGCATGACTTCGGACGCGTAGTCGTGGCTGCGGCCGGAAACTATGGCTTGCGCGGCTCGCACACCGTGCCCGCCCTGAACACGCTCCTGTCACCCGCCAACACCCCTTCGGTGATCACTGTCGGGGGCACCGGCAACTCCTCGTCGCGCCATGTCACCGTCCGCGTCGGCAGCCACGAGTTCGTCGCCGAATCCGGCACTGGGCCAGAAGCGGACGGGCCGCTGACTGCGCCCGCCGTGCCCACGTCCGACTTGGACAACCCGCTGGGCTGCGATCCCTATGTGCCGCAGGCGCTCGCTGGGCGCATCGCAGTGATCGAACGCGGCACCTGCTTCTTCCGGGACAAGGTAGAGCACGCTGACGCGGCGGGTGCGAGCGGCGTGCTGGTCATCAACCACGAGGGGGACGACTTGCTCACCATGGGACTGCTTGAACGCACCGATATCCCGGCGTTCTTGGTGGGCAGGAGCGCTGGCGAGGAGATTCGGGAGCTGTTGGCCGACCCGACGGCTTCGCTCACACTCGATCCCGCTCTGATCGACACCGAGCGCGACTGGGCGTTCGTGGCGCCGCAGAGCTCTCGCGGACCGAACCTGGCGCTGCAGCCGAAGCCCGATCTGGTCGCGCCGGGGCAATCCGTGTACACGGCCGCGCCGCGCTATAACGACGAGGGCGTCCTCTTCGCCTCGAGCGGTTTTCGCGAGGTCAGCGGGACCAGTTTCGCGGCTCCGGTCGTTTCGGGATCTGCCGCGCTTGTATGGCAGGCGTTTCCCGCGCTGACGGCGCGGCAGGTGGCTTCTGCGTTGATCAACACAGCCAGCCCCGTGCTGCAGGAGAACGGGGAACGGGAACGCGTGTCGGCTGCAGGCGCGGGCGTGCTGAACCTATCCGGGGCGCTGCGCCCCAACGCCACGGCGGTACCTCCTTCCATCGCGTTTGGCTCCGTGCGGGATGTCTCGTTCCCGATCCGGCGGCAGGTTGTGATTTCCAATCGCTGGCGTGGCCCACAGTCCTTCCTGCTCAGGGTCGAGCCGAGCCAGGCTAGCGCGGATGCCCGTTTGACGATCAACGGCCGGAGCGCCCACACGTTCCCGCTGGCTGCGGGGCAGACCGAGAGCATCGAGGTTCGCTTGGAAGGGACTCGTCCCCCGGGCGGTTCGTACGAGGGCCTGTTGCGTCTGACCAGCCTGAGCGGGCTGGGCGAACTCTCCATCCCCTACCTGTACCTCGTCGGCGACAACGAGCCGGCGAACGCCACTCGACTCCGCGGGCACCTTGCCACCGGGATCGCCGGCGAGGCGGCAAGAGAGTCGGTCCTGGCGCGCGTGCTGGATCAGTACGGAGTGCCTGTCGCTGGCAGGGATGTCGAGTTCGTTGCTTCCGATCCGTCGATGTCCGTGGTGAGTCGGTCCCCTAGGTCTGGCCCCACCGGCCTGATCCACGCCAGCGTGCGATACACCGGCGATCCGGGCGCGCAAGTAGTCACCGCGCGAATCGGCGATCTGGAGATCCCATTCGAATACGAAGCCGTAGAGACGAGGCCTCAAATCGTCTCGATCGCCAACAGCGCAACTCTCGACGAGGAGGCCGGAGTCGTCGCCGGCTCGATGGCGACGATCAGCGGCTCTGATCTCGCGGCCCACCCGTCAGGCGAGTGGCCCTCCCCGCAGGTCAGGCCGTTGCCGATCACGCGCAAGGGCGCCACGGTCTCGTTCGACGGCTTGCAGCGAGAGTTCAGCGTGGCCGGCCCGATCTATTCGATCACTCCCGACACCGTGACGGTCCAAGTGCCTTGGGAGGCGGCAGGTGCTTCACGCGCCTATCTCAAGGTCCGCAACGGGAATCCGTCGGAACACTTCGTTTTCGAGCTTGCTGAACTCGGGCCGGGCATCTTCCACTACGAGTCCGGAGGGCGTTCGTATGCGCTGGCCTTGCACCCGGACAGTTCAGCGGTGACGGCCGAATCTCCCGCTGCTAGGGGTGGTGTCGTCAACCTAGCGATGACTGGAAACGGCCCGGTCGCAATGCCGCCGAGGACAGGCTCGGCGGGCGGCTTCTCCAACGAGACGGTGACCATGCCGACCGTCTGGATCGGCGACCAGCAGGGGACCGTCGTCTACTCCGGTCTCGATCCCGAACTGGCCGGGCTGTACTTGGTGACCGTCCAAGTGCCTCTCACGGTAGCTCCGGGCGAGCATACCCTGCGCGTGGAATTCAACGGCGTCGCGAGCAACGAGGCTCTGCTCCCGGTGAACTAGGCAGCCGTTACGGCGAGCCGTCGTCCAGCAGTTCCGCTACCTCCACCAGGTACGGCACTCGCCCGAGCTTGCACAGCAAGGCGCCCGCAATGCAGCCGAATCGCATGGCGTGGCGTTCGCTCCGGCCCTGGGCCATCGCGAGTGCGAAGGCGCCGTGGAACACATCGCCTGCGCCCGTGCTGTCGGTCACCGTCACCGGGACCGGCGGCATCCGCCCGCCGCCATGGGCCACGCCGCGCTCGCCCAAGGTTACGGCGGCCCATGCACCGAATCCCTCGATTCGCCGCAGCACCGCTTCCACGCCGCCGCAATTCAGCGCCAAGTCTTCGTCGGCGATGACATGCGTGGCTACTTTGGCGATCTCCCAAATTTCGGGACGGTCTTGGTCCAGGTCATGGACGCACGGAATGCCTCGCTCGCGGGCGCGGGTCGCAACCCGCATCCCGCCCTCGGGCCAGCGCCCGTCGATCAACACGGCGTCCGCGCGCTCGATCGCCGAGTCCGGAATCCAGTCTGCCCCCGCCGGCATTCCGTCACCTAGATAGGGAAACAAGTAGCGCTCGCCGCCGGGCTCTATGAACACTTCGCAGGTTGGCGTCGTTCCAGGGAACTTGCGATAGCCCGAAGTCTCGACCCCGGCTTCGGACAGCAGCTGCTCGATGCGCTCGCCGGCGAGATCGTCGCCCCGGCGGCTCCAGAACGAGGCCGTTCCCCCCAGCCGCACCACTGCCACGCCGCCAACCGATGCAGGCCCTCCCAAGGCGTCCCAACGCTTGCTGGCGTTCTCGCGATGCTTTTTGGGCGGGAACCGCTCGACGCACAGGCGCGTGTCGAGGAAGCCCATGCCGACACACAAGACATGCGGTGGACTGTTTCTGGCCATGGCGGGAAGCGGGGCTGGCGCGCGCTTTGGAAGTGGCAGTGTACCGACCCGGTCAGGGCCCGCTCAACCCACCGCCGGTGCGGGGCATGCCGGACGAGCCGCCGGCGCTGCTAGAGCACGACACCGAAGCGCCCCCTGAGCAGATAGGCCGCCAGGATCGAGATCACCAAGAACCAGACCACCCAATGCGTCTCCAGTGCTCCGAGTCCGATGTTGCGCGGGGGATAGTTGATGCTCAGCCGATCCACGGACGGTAGAGAAAAGCTGGCTTCTCCCGGGGAGAACAGGAAGTTGTGCCAAAACGGTCCACTGCGGCTGCCGGCGACGTAGTGCGTCCCAGCTCCAACGAGGGCCGCCATCTCGACGGAGCCGTGCGGGGTCTCGAGCAAGACTTGGCCGCTGCCCTCCTGCACGGCGCGCAAGCGCCAGAACACTTGGCGGGAAGCAGCAGATCCAACAGCGACGCTGTCGACCTCCAGTGCGCCGCTGGCTGTCAGCGTGAGGTCTTGGCTGGGCAGCGTCGTGTTCACCGTGAACAGCGCCGATTCCCCGACTCGGAGGGGACGGTGACCGTAGACCGAGTCGAAATGAGCAAAGAGTACGAGCATTGGCAGGCCCAGCACGAGCGCGGGCCGCAGCATATGGCCGAGATAGCGGGCGTTGTTGAGCAGCAAGTTGCCTTGCGCCCGGAACAGCAGCCGCGGCTCGTCTGAGTACAGGCGCATTTCCAGCAGGCAGGCTTGCATGCGCTTCTTGGCTCGTTCGATCGCCCGTTGGTTGGACGTCTTGCCCACCACCCACAGCATTCCGATGCCCAGCAAGACCGAGCAGAATGCGAGACCGACGAGCGGATTGAACGCGCCGAAAATCTTCGCGAGAATCGAAACTGCGGCACGTAGGAGCACTTTACGGGTCGCGTCGAGGGGTGCAGCGAAAAGGCCGGTCTCGGGCCTAGTCGATATAGCCCAAGCCCTGCAGCTTGCTCATGATCTCCTCGTCCGAGGCACCCTCCTCGATCTGGGCAAGCTCTTTCTCGATCACGTGCACCACGAACTCCTCGGGGGAGGAGTAGCCTGCGGCGTCCGCGCAGCGCTTGACGCGCTCAAACAGGGATTTGTCCAGCTTGATGGATGAGGACGAACCGAACATGGCAAGCTCTCATCATACGCTGGCTGACGGGCCAGCTATGCCGCTCTCGACCCGATCTTCCGTACGCGAGGTTCGTGCCTCTGCGACTTCGGCGATGCGGGACAGCAGACGCCGTTTCAGAGCAGGCCCGCAAGGACCGGAGCGGCGTCGGCTGCAATCGCGTCAATCGCATCTGCGCCGAGGTCTGGCAGGACCGGAACTTCCGCGAGCACGGGGGCACCACTGTAGCGCTCGATCGCACGGCGGTTCTCCGCGTTGGGTTCGCCTACCATGACCACGCCGGCTACGTCGATAGACCGTCGCGCCAACTCGGACACCGTCAGCGACGTGTGATTGATGGTGCCCAAGCCCGACCTCGCGGCGATGACCGCCGGAAGGGAGAGCGCTCGCATCAGGTCGGCCATCATGGCGCTCTCGTTCAGCGGCACCAGCAAGCCGCCGGCTCCCTCGACGACCCAGTAGCGATCGTCCGGCAAGCCCTCTGCGGTGCGCAGCAAGGCAGCCATTTCGATGCTCTGCCCGGCCAGTCGAGCTGACAGGTGGGGAGAAAGCGGGCGGGGCAGCCGAACGCCCACGTCCGCGATTTCCGCGGCGTCGCAAGCGGCCAGCCGCCGCACTTCGGCCGTGTCGTCGTCCTCTTCGATCCCCGTCTGGACCGGCTTCCAGTACCCGACCTTGGCGCTTCGCCGCAGCGCCGAGACCAGCAGCGCGGAAACCACGGTCTTGCCGACCCCCGTATCCGTGCCCGTAACGAAGACTCCCCGCATCACGTCCCCCGTTCAAGCGCTCGCTTGAGGCTGCCAGCCACGCCAGCCAATTCTGCGCGGCTCAGGTCTGCATTGAGCGAGACCCGCAGACGGGCCGTGCCAGCCGGCACGGTCGGCGGCCGGATCGCGCGCACGTCGTAGCCCTCGGCCCGCAAGGAGGCCGCCGCCTGGACCGTGGCCGCGCTGGGCCCGACAATCAGCGGCACGATCGGCGCATTCGAAGGGGCTAGGTCCAGCGCTTCCCGCAGCGACGTTCCGAGTTCCAGCACTCGGACACGGCGCTCCGGTTCGTCTTGCAGCAGGTCCAGGGCCTCGTCGATGGCTTCTGCCAAGGCTGGCGGCGGCGCGGTAGAGAAGACGAACGGTCGGGCGCTCTGGACCAAGAGCTGGATTGCCCAACTCGGGCCGCATACGAACGCCCCGCTGACGCCCAAGGCCTTGCCAGCGGAGTTGATCGACAGGAACACGCCGTCGCCGCAGCCGATCTCTTCGATCAATCCGCTGCCGTGTCGGCCGTAGACCCCCACGGCATGGGCCTCGTCGACGACCAACGCGAAACCGTGCGCGGCCTGCAACTCGCCAAGCTGTTGCAAGGGAGCGATGTCGCCGTCCATGCTGAAGAGCGACTCGGTGACAACGAACCGCTGGCCGGAGCACGGCTCGGACTCGAGCAGTCGCGACAGTGCGTCGCAGTCGCAATGGGGATAGACGACGTGGCGCGCCCGCGACAGGCGCATCCCGTCGATCAGGCTGGCATGGTTTAGCTCGTCCGAGAAGATCACGTCTTCGCTCGTAGGAAAGGTGGAGAGCACGCCCAGGTTCGCGGCCCAGCCGCTACCCAGATAGAGCGCTGCCGGAGTGCCCTTCAGTCGAGCGAACCGCTCCTCGACCGCTTTGAATGCGGCCCTGTGCCCGCGCAGCAGGCGGGATCCTGTGGAGCCGACCCCAAGCGACCGGACAGCTTCGGCCAGCCTGCGGCGCATGCGCGGATGACGCGCGAGCCCCAGATAGTCGTTGGAGCACAGGTCGAGCCCGGCCGGTTCCTCCAGCGAGCGCAGCAGGCATTGGTCCTGCAACGCTGCGAGCTGCGCCCGCACCCGCTGTTCGAGGGCCCGATTGGTGCTCACCATGGTCGCCGCGACTGTCCGCTACAGTTCCTCGGGCGACAAGCTAGCTCTGCGGCGGAACAGCTGCGGTCAGGGGATCCTCGCATAGGCGCATCCCCATCTTCTCGAGCAGCTTTGCGTCGTCGCTCGCCTCGGGGTTCGGCGTTGTTAAGAGCTGCTCGCCAAGGAACACTGAGTTCGCGCCAGCCAGGAAGCAAAGGGCTTGCCCCTCTTCGGACAGTTCCATGCGGCCTGCCGACAGGCGCACGATGGATGCGGGCATCGCGATGCGGGCGGTCGCGATCACGCGCGCGAAGTCGAGCGCGCCAACAGGCGCCCGCCCGCCTAGAGGGGTGCCCGCCACGCTGACCAAGCTGTTAATCGGCACGCTCTCTGGGTGGGGATCCTGGCGCGCTAGCTGCAACAGCAGGCCCAGGCGGTCGTCGACGCTCTCGCCCATGCCAATGATCCCGCCGCAGCAAACCGTGACGCCGCTGCGCCGCACACGCTCGAGAGTGTCGAGCCGTTCTTGGTAGCTGCGCGTGGTGATGATCTCTCCGTAGAATTCAGGGCTGGTGTCGAGGTTGTGGTTGTAAGCCGTCAGGCCCGCTTCGGCGAGGCGGTCCGCCTGCCGCTGGGTGAGCATTCCCAACGTGCAGCAGGCTTCCATGCCGAGTCCGCGGACGCCGCGCACCATCTCGACGACGCGCTCGAACTCGTCACCCTCGGGGGCCTCGCGCCACGCGGCTCCCATGCAGAAGCGAGTGGCGCCGCCCGCCTTCGCAGAGCGCGCCTTGTCCAGCGTCTCGTCGACGCTGAGCAGGCCCTGAGCCTCTAGCCCGGTGTCATAGCGGGCTGACTGCGGGCAGTAGGCGCAGTCCTCCGGGCAGTGGCCGGTCTTGATGCTCAGCAGGGCGCAGCCCTGCACCGCTTGCGGGTCGTGGTAGGCGCGGTGGACGGTCTGGGCCCTGTAAAGCAAATCCGGAAGCGGCAGCTGGTGCACTTGCCGAATCTCGTCTAGGGTCCAGTCGTGACGGAGCATCTAGCCCCATTATCGTATTCGGCTGAGTCCCGGTCAGCGCAGGCGGACCTAGCCGGTCGGCACCGAGCGCCGCTGGTACGATTACGGTAAGGCCGGGCATGGCCCGTTCACCGGCGGATCGTCCCTCGCCGGAACACAACGCGAACGGGCCTCTGGCCGCCCTGCACCGGCGCGTCTCGCGCACCCGCCCGCCTAGTAGGCTCCCCTTGGCTGCCGTGAATTCCCAGCTCGAAGATCTCCCCCAGCCCTTGAGCGAGGGTGTGGGGCGACTCGCGGCAGGTTGGGTTGCCGACGGGAACTCGCGCCGATTGTGGGACGGCGACGAGCGCTTGTGGACATCGTCGGGGGAAGCGAATTGGCTGGGCTGGCTCGGGGTCGCCGCGGACAGCGCGCACCTGCGGGGACTTGCCGAAGAGGTGCGGGGCCGCTACAGCCACGCGCTGCTGCTGGGCATGGGCGGATCCAGCCTGTGCCCGGAGGTCCTGCGGCTGTGCTTCGGCGTGCAGGACTGTTTCCCGGACTTCGCGATCCTCGATTCCACCGACCCGGGGCAGATCGCCGACTGCGAGGCTGCCATCGATCTCGAATCGACACTGTTCTTGTCCGCGAGCAAGTCCGGATCGACGCTGGAGACCGCCTTGCTGACGCAGCATTTCCTGGACCGTCTCGCCGCGGCCGTTGGCCCGGCGCGCGCGGCCTCGCAGTTCGTGGCCATCACAGATCCCGGATCGGGCTTGGAATCGAAGGCCCGCAAGCTTGGCTTCGGAGGTGTCTTTCACGGCCTGCCGTCCGTCGGCGGGCGGTATTCGGCCCTGTCGCACTTCGGCATGGTTCCTGCGGCGGTCATGGGACTCGACGTGGACAGACTGCTTCTCGGCGCGCAAGCGATGCGCGCGGCTTGCGGCCCTGGCGTGCCGCCAGGCGAGAATCCGGGCGTCCGTCTCGGGCTCGTGCTAGGCGCCGCGGCGCTGGCCGGTCGCGACAAGCTCACGTTCGTGACCTCCCCCGGGGTGTCATCGCTGGGTGCATGGATCGAACAGCTCGTCGCCGAGTCGACCGGCAAGTCGGGGAAGGGCATCGTGCCGGTGGAAGGCGAGGCGCTGGGCGAGCCGTCGAGCTACGCTTCCGATCGCATGTTCGTTAGCGTCGCGTTGGACTCTGACATCGATCAGGCTCCCTGCCAGACCTTGGGAGCCTTGGCGAAGCTAGGCCATCCCGTCGTCCGGATCGGAATCCGACAATTGGAGGATCTCGGGCAGGAGTTCTTTCGCTGGGAGGTGGCGACGGCCGCTGCCGGGGCTGTGCTGGGCATTAACCCCTTTGACCAGCCCGACGTTGAGTCCGCCAAGGTCGCTGCGCGCGCGCTGACCTCGATGTATGAGGCCGAGGGTTCGCTCCCTGCTGCAGAGCCGTTCCTGGAGGAGTCTGGCATCCGGCTGTTCGCCGCCCCCGATCACGCCCGGCGCCTATTGCGGAGTTCCGGGAGCGGCGGCGTGGCCGCCGTGCTGGGCGCGCACATGAGATCTGCGGGAGAAGGGGATTACATCGCGTTGCTCGCCTACCTGAACCGCAACGCTGACGCCCAGGCTGCCCTTCGGAGCATCCGCGACGCTGTCCGTCCCGCTTCCGGCGTCGCGACCTGCGTGGGATTTGGGCCGAGGTTCCTGCACTCCACCGGGCAGCTGCACAAGGGCGGTGCGGATAACGGAGTCTTCTTCCAGATCGGCTGCGACCCTGGGAACGACATCCCCGTTTCGGGACGCGGGCTCAGCTTCGGCGTGGTCGAAGCGGCCCAAGCGCTGGGAGACTTCAGCGTCCTGACGGGACTGGGCCGCCGTGCGCTGCGAATTCACGTCGCAGCCCGACAAGACGAGGCGCTGGCACGCTTGGAAGAGGCCTTCGCCGATGCGCTTCAATAGGACCGCGGCAGGCCCAGCACTCTCTCCGCCACGTAGCTCAGGATCAGGTTCGTCGAGATCGGGGCCACTTGGTAGAGGCGCGTTTCGCGGAATTTGCGCTCGACATCGTAGTCCGCCGCGAAACCGAACCCGCCATGCGTCTGCAAACAGGCATTGGCGGCCTCCCAAGACGCGTCGGCGGCCAAGAGCTTGGCCATGTTCGCCTGCGGCCCGCAGGGCCGGCCTGCGTCGTAGAGTTCGGCCGCTTGGTAGCGCATCAAGTCCGCGGCGCGAATGTGCGCGTGTGCCCTTGCCAGAGGGAACTGCACGCCTTGGTTCTGTCCGATCGGCCGCCCGAACACGACCCGCTCGCGGGCATAGGAGCAGCCCTTTTCCATGAACCAGTCGCCATCGCCGATGCACTCGGCGGCGATCAGGATGCGCTCGGCGTTGAGACCGTCGAGCAACGCCCTGAAGCCCTCGCCCTCCTCGCCGATCAGGTTCTCTGCAGGCACTTCCAGGCCATCGAGGAAGACCTCGCAGGTGTGGTGGTTGAGCATGGTGCGCAACGGGCGGACTTCGATCCCTCGTCCCGCCGCTTGTTCAAGGTCGACCAGTAAGATGGACAGGCCGCGCGTCTTCTTGTCCACTTGGTCCGCGGGCGTGGTCCGCACCAGCAGCAGCATCAGGTCCGAGTGCTCGATCCGGGACGTGAAGACCTTCTGCCCGTGCACCACATAGCGCTCTCCGCGGCGCTCCGCCCGGGTCTGCGTCTGGGTCGTGTCCGACCCGGTCGTGGGCTCGGTCACGCCGAACGCTTGCAGGCGCAGGCGCCCGGCGGCGAGTTCGGGCAGGTAGCGCCGCCTCTGTGCCTCTGTGCCCCTGCGAGTGATCACGTCCATGATGTACATCTGGGCGTGGCAGGCCGCGGCGTTGCCCCCGGAGGCGTTGATCGCCTCCATGATCAGGCTGGCCTCGAGGATCCCGAGGCCGCTGCCGCCGTAGCGTTCCGGGATGAGGGCGGCTAGCCAGCCGCCGTCGGTGAGGGCATTGACGAATTCAGTCGGGTATCCCTGGGTCTCGTCGAGGTTCCGCCAGTACTCGCCGGGATAGTCGGAGCAGATCTCGCCGACCGCATCGCGGATCTGCTGCTGCTCTTCGTTCAGGCCGACGCTCATGGCCGCGCTTTCCCGCTCTTCGGAACCAGCACGGTCCGCTTGAGGGTCAGGACCGTTTCGTCCCGTTGGTTGAAGCCGCGGCTCTCCACGAACACCAAGCCGCGGTCGGGTTTGGACTTGGATTCGCGCAGGCCGACGATGCGGCTCTGCGCGTAGATCGTGTCTCCGTGGAATACCGGTCCCACGTGCTTGACCTCGCTGTAGTCGAGGTTTGCTATGGCTTTGCCGCTGACATCTGCGACGCTCATGCCCACCACGATGCTGAAGACTAGCGGACCGACTACCAAGCGCTGGCCGTGCTGTGTGCCGGCGGCATAGTTGGCGTCGATATGGACAGGGTGCTGGTTCATGGTCAAGAGCGAGAACCACGTATCGTCTGCCTCCGAAATGGTCCTGCCCGGCCAGTGGTTGAACACTTGCCCGACCTCAAATTCATCGAAGTATCGCCCGTACGGCATCGCGCCCGCTCTCCTCTACGCTGCAAGGTGCTGGCATGCCTGCACCTGCACAGCCCATTATGTATGGAAGGCGGCTGTGACTGAACTATCCCGCATCCGGAGCATTCTCTTCGTTCCCGGCGACAGCGCGAAAAAGCTGTCCCGGTCGGCCAGCCTGCCCGCTGACCTGATCCTGATCGACTGGGAAGACGCCGTTGCCGAGGCCAACAAGCCAGACGCTCGATCTGTGACGCAGCGAGCTTTGCCGAGCATCCGCGGCGAGGGTCGTCCCGTGCTGGTGCGACCCAATTCGCCCACCTCAGCGTGGTTCGCCGAGGACTGCGCGGCGCTGCGCCGGAGTCAACCGGACGGAGTCGTGATTCCCAAGTGCGAGTCGGTGGGCGATGTGGATCTGGCCGCCGAGGGATTGCCCGGGCTCGGCATCATCGTGCCGCTCATCGAGTCCCCGCTGGGCGTGTTGCGCGCCGCCGAGCTCGCGTCGTGTTCGGATCGAGTCAAAGCGCTACTGTTCGGCGCCGAGGATTACTGCGTCGAGTCCAGGATCAGGCGCACCGAGGGCGAACCGGAAGTGACTTTCGCGCGCAGCAGCGTGGTCAACGCAGCCCGCGCCATGCGGAAACAAGTGTTCGATTCCCCGCCGATGCAGTACGAAGATCTGGCTGCGGTGCGGCGCGCGGCGACACGTGGCCGCCAGCTCGGCTTCACCGGGCAGGCCGCAATTCACCCGGCGCAACTGCCGGCGATCAACGGAGCGTATTCGCCTTCTGCGGCCGAGGTCGAGGAGGCCAAGACAGTGTTGCGCCGGTTCGAGGAGCACGGCGGAGGTGTGTACTCGGTGCAGGGCTCGCTAGAGGACTACCCGATGGTCCGGGAGGCGCTGGCCGTGCTTGAGCGGGCTGGCGAGTCCACGTAGCGCCCCGGCGCGCCCCGTGCGAGCCGCGCTCAGGCCCAGCCAGCGGCCATCGATGCCCAGCCGAGCAGCGCGGCCCCGACGACCACCCACGCTGCCGGCCACCGCCCGACAAACAGAGCGATCGCTGCTGCCGCTGCGATGGCGATCGCGAAGCCAGACGATATGGTTGCCAGGCCGAGGTCAGCCGCCACCACGACCATCAGCCCGACTGCGGACGCGTTGACCGCGTTCAGGAAGGCAGCGCTTGTCGGAGACTGGCGAAGACGGCGCACCAAGGGATTCAAGATCCACGCGAACACGAATGCTGGCAGAAAAATGCCTAGCGTCGCGATTGCGGCGCCAGCAGGGCCGCCAATCAGGAAGCCGAGAAACGTCGCCGTCGTGAGCACCGGCCCGGGCGTGAACTGGCCGGCGGCTACTGCATCGAGGAGCTGTTGGCGCGTCACCCAGCCGTAGTCATCGATCAGACCGCCCTCTAGGAACGCGATCAGAACGTAGCCGGATCCGTAGAGCACAGAACCGACCTTGACGAAGAACAGCCCGAGCTTCGCAAGATCCGCAGACTCTCCGCCCGCTGCCAACAGCGTGCGGCTCGAGACGCCGAGCGCCGCCACGACTAGGATCGCTGAGCTCAACAGGTGTGGAATGCGCAGGCACAACATGCCCACTATGCCGCCGACCACTAGCGCGGGCACCTCGCCAAGGCCTAGCCAAGCCAGCGCGGCGACGCCGCCCGCGATGGCCCCCAGCCGCCAGTCCCCGACAGCCTTTCGGCCGAGCTTCCAGATTGCCCCCAAGATGACGACCAAGACCGCAGGCCGAATGCTCGCAAGCACTGGGGCGGCCCCGGGAAGAGTCCCGAATTGGAGATAGCACCAAGCGAGCATTCCTGTGAGCAGAGCAGCCGGCAAGACGAAGGATGTACCCGCCACGAACAATCCCAGCGCACCTGCGCGTTCATAGCCGAGATGCATCGTCATCTCGGTCGAATTGGGGCCCGGGATAAGGTTCGTCGCACCCATCAAGTCAAGGAAGCGCTGCCTAGACAGCCAGCCGCGCCTCGAGACGAACTCATCCTCCAGCAGGGCCAAGTGGGCTGCCGGCCCGCCGAATGCGATCAATCCCAGGCGTAGGAACGCCAGGGAGATCTCCGCTAAGCGCCCGATCCGATTCCGGCCCTCCAAGACAGCCCAAGCTCCGACGCAGCAATATTCACGCGACCTCCACCGGGACTGAACACAGCACCCCGACCGTCCCAGAGGTCCTGTCGCGGGTCAGCCCGCGCTACTGATTGCCGGTTTCATAAGCGTAGCCCAACGGCCGACGCCTTCGGCCCCTGCGACTGCTGGAAGCCGGCAGGGCGATTGACTCTGTGCATTGCCGGCTCGGACTGAAAGCGGCCCACGGCACCTAAAGTCTGGACCACGTATGCGGTCTTAGCGCACGCGCTACACTCGCAAGAGATGCCTGAACCCAGCATGAACCGGGACGTTGCAAGCATCCTGCATCCATTCACCAATCCGGCCAGTCACGAGCGTGAGGGTGCCTTGGTCATCACGAAGGGCGACGGGGTCTGGGTCTACGACGAAGGCGGAAAGGCCTACTTGGAGGCGGCGTCGGGGCTGTGGTGCGCGTCCCTGGGATTCAACGAGCCACGCTTGGCCGAGGCTGCGGCCAGACAGTTCAAGACGCTTCCCTTCATGCACCTATTCGGCTCGCGCAGCCACTCTCCGGCGATTGAACTGGCCGAGCGCATTCTGGCGCTGGCACCGGTACCGATGTCGAAGGTCTTCTTCGCCAATTCCGGCTCGGAGGCGGCTGACACCGTGGTCAAGATCGTCTGGTTCTTCAGCAACGCGCTCGGGCGGCCCGAGAAAAAGAAGATCATTTCCCGCCGCGACGGCTTTCATGGCTCCACCGTCGCCGCCGCGAGCCTGACCGGCATCTTCCGCAATCACCGCAAGTTCGACCTGCCGATCCCGAATGTCATCCACGCGTCACGCCCGCACTACTATCGCGGCGCTCGTTCCGGTGAATCCGAGGAAGCCTACGCTTCCCGCCTCGCGAGCGAGTTGGACCAACAGATTCTCGCCGAAGGGCCCGAAACCGTCGCCGCGATGATCGCCGAGCCTGTGATGGGTGCGGGTGGCGTGCTGCTGCCCCCGGTCGGATACTTCGAGAAGATCCAGCGAGTCACCGGCAAGTACGAGATGCTGTTCGTTGCCGACGAGGTGATCTGCGGTTTCGGGCGGACGGGAAACCTGTGGGGGTCGCAGACGTTTGGCATCGAGCCCGACATCTTCACGACCGCCAAGCAGCTCTCCTCAGCGTATGCGCCGATCTCGGCCGTGGTTGTCAACCAGCGGGTCTATGACGTGCTGCGGCAAGGCAGCGACGAGATCGGGACGTTCGCACACGGCTTCACATACAGCGGCCATCCTGTCAGCGCGGCAGTGGCGCTGGAGTGCCTCAAGATCTACGAGGAAATCGATGTGGTCGGCCGCGTGCGCCGGCTTGCCCCAAGGCTGCAGCAGGGCCTCCGGGACCGGTACGCCGGCCATCCGCTGGTCGGGGAGATTCGCGGCGTCGGCCTGATGGCGGCCGTGGAACTGGTGCGGGACAAGTCGACCAAGCAGCCCTTCGACCCGGCACTAGGGGTCGGGATGCACTGCATGGAGCGGGCCTTGGAGCGTGGCGTGATCCTGCGTGCCCTCGGGGACGCTATCGCTTTCTCGCCCCCGCTGATTGTCAGCGAGTCCGAGATCGACTTGGCCTTGGATCGCTTCGGCGAGGCGCTTGGCGACACAACCGAGTGGCTGCGCCAACGCTAGGTCCGCCCTCGCTCCGCGCCCGCCGACGGCCTTGTGCCCGGGGCGCGGCACCGCCTAGCCGCGCCCCGGGCCCGCATTCGCAAGGGTGAAAGCTACCCCCCCGGGCTTGAGCGTGGGGCGCTCGGGGGGATGGGGTGCCGGGGGGTTGTGGGT
>VXRL01000018.1:31994-34714 GCA_009838515.1 Terriglobia bacterium
TGGCCTACACCCCGGGGGGGCGGCCCAACGGCTTGGGCGCCCCGCGCCCCCCCCCCGCGGCGGGGGTGGGGCGGGGGGGGGGCCGCCGCCCCCCCCCCCCCCGGGCCCGCATTCGCAACGGATCAAGATACCGACCGGCGCTTGAGCTTGGGACGCTCGTCCTGATCGCTTGCCGGGTCGTTTTCGATATCGGATGGCAGAATCGGCTCGTCGCTCGCGCTGCGACGCAGCGTCGGCCGGTCGGGATCCCGCTCAGCCGGCTTGCGCCGTGCATGCAGCTTTGCCAGGCGTTCCTTGACGTCATCGAACTCGCTGCTGCTGACCGCGTATTCCGGCTGTTCCGGCAACAACTGGTCGATCGCCTTCTGCACCTCCTTGATGCGGCTCTTCGTGAGCGGGTGCGAGCTGAACGCCTTAGCGATCGCGTTCTTGTTCCGCTTCTGCATCGCCTTGAGCCGCTCGAAGAACTGCACCATCGCGGCCGGGTCATACCCCGCCTTGTACAGATACTGGACTCCGAGGAAATCGGCTTGGTGCTCGAACTCCCGCGAGAATTTCAGCATCGTCATGGGAATGGCGAAGTTGGCAGCCTGCTGGATGCCGTAACCCGCCCAGCCGCCGATAAACAGCAGCGGAATGCTGGCGTACTGGACCAGTTGTGCCCGCGTCGCGCTGCGAGTGCCGTGGCGCGCCGCGACGTGCGCGATCTCGTGCGCCATCACGCCTGCCAGCTCGGCTTCGCTCCGCGCCAGTTCGATCAAGCCGGTGTTGACGAAGAAGTACCCCCCGGGCAGCGCGAATGCGTTGACCTCGTCGGAATCGATCACCTTGATCGTGAACGGCACCTTGGCGTCGGAGTTGTTGACGATGTTCTGACCGATGCGGTTGACGTACTCGGCGATCACAGGATCATCGACGATCTTGGCGTTCCTCTCGACATCGGCGGCCAGCTGCTTGCCGAGTTGGATCTCCTTTTCGAGGCTGTAGAAATTGACCGCCTTGCCAACGCCGCGGTCGCCGATCTTGGTGACATCCTCCTTGTCGTTCTTGGGCTGGCGCTTGCTTTCTGGCACGGGCTGGCCCACCTCCGCTGGGCACAGGCCCGCTGCTAGCAGCAGGACTGCGGTTGCGAAACAGGTCTTGGAGAATCTGAGTTTCATCGTGGTCCTCGGTCCGGGCGGCTCTCGCTCCGCCTCCTGTCAGGTCAGACGGGCGGGGGCGGGGCAGGGTTGCAGCGGCGCGAGTCTTGTCCCCGGCTTTACAATGCGACTTGGGTCGGCTGATGCTTCTGCGCCTAGTCACAGCGACCATTTCGGCGGCCTTGGCGTTGGGCGCGGCCGACGGTGCCGCGGACCTGCGCAAGATCCGCTCCCTCGAATTGGACCCGGAGCGCTGCTACCGCGTGCGCGACGTCTTCTTGGAGCGTGAGGACGTCAAGCTTTACCTCACAGATGGGCATCTGATCTTCGCCAAGCCCGTGCTGGGGAGGACGGTTGCGGCGCTGTTCCTAGCTACCACGCAGACCGATGTCGGCGAGGTCTTGCTGATCCCTCCGCTGCCGTCCGAACGTCAATCGATGGCGCGGTTCCTCGACGAGACGATTCTCAACGAGAAATTCCGCAACGCCATGATGTTCTTCACCGACGACACGCCGGAAGCTCTCGAGGAGGCGATTGAGCGATCGGCTGCGCACAGCCTCGATGCCGAGGCGGGCGCGCGCATAGCGCCGAGATGGTCCGTCGTCCTGCGCAACCTGCTCGAAGGATCGGCCCTGCGGGTGCTCACGGACCTGTACTCGGCGCAATCGGCCGCTGCCGGATTCTTTGTCGCCGTGATCCGTGGCACAACGCTCGGCCGCTTCGACGTTGTGGTGGACCACACCCTGCCAGAACAGGTGGTGGCGGGGCAGATGGTGCGCTCGCAGGGCCGCGAGTACTACGAAGTCTGGTGCCGCTTCGAAGGCCGCTCCGTACGCTCGGGACTCAATCAGGCTCCGCCACAGCCCGCCCGCCTAGAGGACTACCGCATTGCCGCGCGACTGGGCGCCGACCTCCACATGCAGGTCAAGGCCGAGGCGAAACTGGCCCTCCACGACCCGGCTGCCCGCGCGCTGAGCTTCGAAATTTCGGACAAGCTCGCGTTGAGCGCGGTCAGGATCGCTGGCGAGCCGGTCGAATTCCTGCAGCAGTCCCAAGCAGTGCCTCGGCATCGCCGCAGCGCCGACGACTCCCTCGCGGTGGTGCTGTTGCCGGACTGGCTTGCGAACTCCGGCCGCTATCCGATCGAATTCGAATACGCGGGCAAGGTCGTGTCCGATGCCGGATCGGGCGTCTACTACGTCGGGGATCGCGGCAACTGGTACCCGCACACCGGGTGGGACTACAGCGACTTCGAACTGACTTTCCGCTATCCCTCCAACCTAGACCTCGTGGCGACCGGGGAGCGCGTCGAGGACGCCACCGATGGCGGCATGCGGATGTCGCGCTTCGTCAGCGGAAAGCCAATTCGCTTGGCCGGATTCAATCTGGGGAACTATGTGTCGGCTAGCCGAATGATCGAGGGGTTTCGCGTCGAGGTTCGTGCGACCAAGAGCGTCGAACGGCGCCTGCAGCCGCCGCGCACGCCGGTCATCATGCCGGCGCCCGTGCTGCCCGGGCGCCGCCCCCCGGCGGGGGGGGCGCGGGGGGTGGGGCGGCCGCCCCCGCCCCGCGGGCGGAGCC
>VXRL01000034.1 GCA_009838515.1 Terriglobia bacterium
GGGCCGGCATGGTCGGCGCCCATGTCCGCGTAGGTCTCGGCGATGCGCTCGGCTTCGGCCGCAAGATGATGCAGGGCGCGCTCCAGGCCAGCGGTCTTGCCGGTCGTCTCGACCGCGTAAATCGCTTCCAAGGCCGGTTCGAGCACCGGGCGGAAGTCGTGGCGCATGATGCGCTCCCATTCGCGGCTGATCGTCCGCACGACGTCGGCCTGGTTCTTGATGAGTGAGAGGTCGCTGATGCCCGAAAGCCAGCCGCCGTTGCTGATGCGCTGGTGCAGCATGGCGGCGTTCATCATCAGCAGCGCGGCGATGGTGCAGCCGTCGGCTTGCTTCTTGTCGGTTTCCTTTAGACGGTCGAGTTGGAAGTGCTTGTTCAGCGGGGGCTGCAATCCATCCGCCCGCATATGGTGAGCCGCCTCGGACACGCTCGATTCCAGAATGTTCAGATCGCGCAGCACCCGGTTGTCGCTAAGGCCCGACTTTGACAGCAGGTTCATCCTGATGGCGCTGCCGTGGTCCTCGAGCCCGCTCAGCTTAAGCATCAGCTGGCCCTGCTCCTCCGCGCGCTCCTTGGCGGTCTTTTGCGTCTGGCGCTGACCGTCCCGCCGTACGCGGATGCCGCCCTCGCCGGTGTTGATCATCTTGCGGGCTTTGGCCTTGGTTTTCTGGATGTTGACGATGCCCCGCGCCGCGCCCGCCTTCGGCTTGTCCCGGGCCACTGCATCCGTGCGCAGTTCATCCGTTCCGTCATCGTTCCTTTTCGCCGTGAGGACCTGAGTCATCTCCACGGGCTCGCCGATGGCGGTGCGCTCCCAGTCATCGGATGGCTGGCGCACCTCCAGCTCGCCGCCTGAAGCGCCGCCGAAGGCGATCTGTTCGTCAAGGCGCCTTATGCCCGCTTCGCCGCTGGAATTGCCCGCCAATACCTTCTCGACCGCCTCCTGCGCGGCACCGGGCGGCCCCTCGACTTCGCCGTATTGGATGCGCCTGCCCTCACCCCTGGCGACCGCCACCAAGGTGCGCTCCACCGGCGGCGGCTTGGGAATGTACAGCTGCAGCAGCTCCTCAAGATTCTCTTCAATGCGCCGGTCGTGGGCGCGCAAGGCTAGCAGTATCTGCCCCAATTCCTGCCATCCCTCCTCGGGGGCGCTGGTGCTCAGCCATTTCTCCGGGTCGGCGCTGGGCGGAACCAGAATGGGGCAGACGATGTAGCCGAGTTCCTTGCCGGGGGCGGTGCGCATTGCGCGGCCGACAGCCTGCACCACGTCTATCGGGCTCTTGCGTGCCTCTAGGAAAGCCACCGCGCTCAATGACGGCGAATCGGTGCCCTCGCCGAATATGCCCACGTTGATGATGCCGTGCGGATGCGCCGAATCAGCCGCAGCCAGCCGGCCCTTCGCGGTTTCGCGGGCCGCAGCGTTGCTGGAAGCGTCCAAGTGTTCCAAGCTGTAGTTGGCTGCGGCCCTGCCATCCGCGTTCTCGCCGAGCCAGCGCGAGACCCACTGCTTGACCTTGCCGGTCTGCAGGTCCGCCGCCATGTTGCGGGACTTGTCCACCGTGTTCATGAAGGCGATGCACGACTTGACGTCCACCTTGTCGCCTTGGGTGCCGCCGCCCATGGTCAGCGCGAAGGCTAGGCCCCTTAGGTAGTCCGTGGTGGTCAGCTGTCCGCGCCCTGTGCTTTTGGTCGCCTTGGCCAGCTCGTTCGCCGTCCTGAACGCCTCGGGGTCGTTGATGCCCAAGGCGATGATGCGGTAGTCGGACAGCCAGCGGTTGCGGACGGCCTCGAGATAGCTCTTGCGGTACAGCTCCACGCCGAAGGTGGTCTCGTCGTCCATCGAGCGCACGATCCAGTTCGGGTTGCCGGTGGGCCGCTTGCCGTCGTAGATGCGGGGCGTGGCGGTCTGATAGACGCGGTAGGTGACGGGGAACCTGGCGTTGTCATGGCAGACGGTGAAGTCGCGCAGCTTCTTCTCCTCCTGGCTGGCTGCAGCGGTCTTCGAGTTCCTGCGCTTCAGTCCTGCGGTCCTGTGGGCTTCGTCGGCGATCATCACGTGGGCTGTGACCTTCGCGTTCAGCAGGGCCTCCGACACCCTGGCGCTGCTTTGGTAGGTGCCGATAAGGACCTTGATGCCGTTGCCGGAAGTGCCTTGGCGCATCCAGTCGGCGATTTCGCCAGCGTCGGTGGTCACCTTGCCCTTGACTTCGGAGGCGCTGACATTGCTGTTGTCAACGGTCGGGTCCAGCGTGGCGTTGCGGCTGCCCTCCTTCTTTGGGTCGTAGCCCGCCGTGGCGTCCGAGCAGACCGCCAGCACATCCAACGGGGCGCTGGCGTTTTGCAGGTATTCGCGCCGGATCTGGCCGACGAGCGCAATCGATGGACAGAGCACGATGGACAACCCACCCGCTGGCGTGAGCTCCTCGATGATGCGCAGCGATATGCGCGTCTTGCCCGTGCCGCAGGGCAGGATGATTCTGCCGCGGGCCTCCCCCAGCGGCAGACCGCCGCTTTGCGAGCCTTCCTGTTCCCGGAGGATGCGCGCGCTGCTGGCGACGGCTTCCTCCTGCATGCGGGACTTGCTTTGCAAGCTTTCATTCCCCTCAGCGTCCGGCAGCCCCTGTTCGGATTCCTTGGCTGCGGCGTTCGCCTGCCGCTGCTGCTGAAGGTCGCTGGTGATGTTGACGAGCTTGAGGGGCTCCGTGTGCATCGACGCCGACTGGGCCGCGCCGCTGGCAAGCGGGTTGGCGCCATTGGTGACAATCCAGCGTTCGGCCCAGAAGTCTGAAGCGGACGCGGCCGCGAATCTAGCCACCTCGTCGCTTTTTATCGAGTCGCCGCGTCCCTCTTCGTCGAGCTGGCGCGACTTGCACTGGATGGCGATGTGTTTCCCGTCGCTGCGGCGCCTAGCCACGGCATCAATTCCCACATCCTGCCTAGTGGTGTTCGGGAAGTGCGTCTCCCTGTCCGGCCACTCGTCCCAATGCCAGCACTCAGCGACGTCCCATTCCTTGATGTAGGGAGCGGACTCAACGGTGACGACTTCAAGCCAATCGCCGTCCGTCTCTTGCGAATTCATTTCGGCTGCTTTCGCTAATGCCGCTTCGATGATTTCCTGCACAGTCGGGGTCGCCATCATCTTCCCTTCTTGTAACTACTCGCACCCCCTCGCCGTTGGTTGACGGCTGAGTGCGTGTTTTGCATGGCTTGACTATAGACCGCCGCTTCTATGGGGGCCAGTTTTCAGGGTGGGGCATACCAGATCGGCGAGGTGTAAGCGCTTCCACTCGACTCGTTCGGTTCCTTGATACTGCATCAGCGCTCCACTCCCATCTAGTGTACTCACCGCCCGGAATGCTCGCAGATAGGGGCATCGAAGTCGATGCGCGACCTGGCGGTCGCGGCCGAGCAACAGCTGGCTATTATTATATAATGACGCAAACAACCCGCAAAGGGGATATGATGGGGGATGGCGCAGAAACAA
>VXRL01000088.1:0-26119 GCA_009838515.1 Terriglobia bacterium
GAACGGGCGTTCATTTTCCTTCGGATTGAGCGTTCATTTTCGCCGGAATCCGCACTCGGCTGGGTTCTCCTTCGTAGTCGGCGTGGCTGCCACGGGCGCCGAACGGAGACAGCTGTGGACTGTGCTTGCAATCTTTGCCTCGATGACGCCATTGGGGACTGTGCTATGCACGATCGCATCCGGACTTCTCGAGGGTCCGACTGCGGTGCTGGTGGAGGGGAGTTTCAACGCCTTGGCCGCGGGTACCTTCATATACATGGCGATTCTGGATGTCATCAACGCCGAGATGTCTAGTGCCGACGATCGCGTCGCGCACTTCGTGCGCAGCGCGATGGTCGGAGACGACGACCTGCCCATGCCGGTGCAGGACACAGACAGGGTGCTCAAACTTGCCTTGGTGGTCGTTGGCCTGCTCAGCGTGGCGGCGGTTGGGTCTGGATCTAGCCGGGCCCGCGCTGGCGAGCGTGGATCCGGTGCTAGCGTCCATGCTCTCGCCGCGGGGGCATCGGGCCGTCGTCGCCCCAGCCAGGCAAGTTCGGGGAGTGCCAGCTGTCGAGCTGCTACAGAGGACGCCGGGCCGCGGCGCGGATTCTGTAGGGGCCTTGCGGAGGTGATCTGGCAGCCGTCAAGGCAGCCAGTCGCCGCCAGGGGGGTGCGCCAGGCGGCACTGACAGCTCGCGCGGCTCGGCCCGCATCGGCCTCAGGTGTCGCTATCGCGCCGGTCCACCTGCTTGCGCAGCTTGCGCAACTCCCGGTCCAGTTCCGGGAGCCTCGCGTAGACCGCTGTTGACCTTAGCCACTTGCGGTTGTCGAACGCGGGCGAGCCAGACACCATGGCGTGGTCCGGCACATCGTGTCCGACTCCGGATTGGGCGGTGATCACGACACCGTCACCGATCTTGAGGTGGTTGATCACTCCCACCTGCCCGGCAAGGACGCAGTTTGCTCCGATAGAGGTGCTGCCCGCGATGCCGACCTGGGCGCACACGATGGTGTTGGCGCCGATCTTGGCTGCATGGCCTATCTGCACCAAGTTGTCGATGATTGCTCCCCGCCCGATGCGGGTCTCTCCCACGGCCGCACGGTCCACGCAAGACCCTGCTTGGATCTCAACGTCATCCTCGATGACTACGTGGCCCGTCTGCACGATCTTCTTGTGACTGCCGTCGGGCCGACGGGCGAACCCGAATCCGTCCGAGCCTACTGTGACCCGCTGGTGTAGTGTTACCCGGTCACCCACCTGGGTGCCATGACAGACGGTGACGCCGCAGTGGGCGATAAAGTCGTCACCGATCTGACTGCCCTCTTCAATGACAGTATGGGGATGAAGCACGGCCCGCGACCCGATCCGCACGTTGCGTTCGATGACCACGTGGGGGCCGATCGCCGCTTCAGGGCCGACCTGGGCGGACGAGTCGATTACTGCAGTCGGGTGGGTCGCAGGCTTGGTAGGCTGCCGAGGGTGGAAGAGTTCCAGAGCACGAGCAAAGGCCAGATACGGGTCCGCCGAGAGCAACAGCGCGATCTCGAGACCCTCGACCGGGGCCGCAGCCAACAGTGCCGAGGCTCTAGTCTGCGTGGCGAGCGCCGCGTAGCGCGGATTCGAGAGGAAGGTGAGCTCGCCCGGGCCGGCCTGATCTAGGCCGGCCACGCCCGAGATCTCCAAGTCGGGATCGCCTTCGATTCGGCAGTCCAGCGCTTCGGCAATCGTCTTCAGTTTCATTCCAGCACCAGATCCCAGTATCGGTTCAGGATATCGTCTGCGCAGAAAATGGCTGCGATTCCCGCGCACGCCAGATAGCTTCCCAGCGGCAATGGCGAGCGCCACCGCCGGCGACCGGAGAGGACCGCGGCGGTGCCGTACAGAGTCGCCAGCAGACAGGAGGCAAGCAACACCAGCAGGGCCTCCGAGCTCCCCTGGAACGCCGCCAGCATGGCTACCAGCTTGACATCGCCGAAGCCGAGACCCTCCACGCCGCGAAGCCGGTAGAAGATCTCTCCCGTCAAGTACAGGATCCCTCCGAAGATCAGGGCGCTTGCCAAGGACTCCAGCAGCGAGACCGCCCACGGGGCAGGGTGCAGGCCCAACAGCTCGCAGCCGGCTTGGGCTATGCCGGCCCGCAGGGGCACGAACGGGCTGAACGCGACGCCGGCAAGCAAGCCTGGCAGGGTGACTTGATCGGGCAAGACGAAGTGCTCCAGGTCGGTGAAGAACAAGATCGTCAGCATCGCCGCCAGCAGCGCGACTTTGAAAGCGGCCAGACCCGCCCCTAACTCGAGCACTATCAGTGCAAATAGACTTGCAGTCGCGAGTTCGACGACGAGATAGCGCGGCGGGACGGCGGCTCCGCAGCTGCGGCAGCGTCCGCGCAGCAGGATGTAGCTCAATACCGGAATGTTGTCGCGCCATGCGATCTGACGGCCACAGGCCGGGCAGCGCGAGCGGGGCGCGACGACCGACTCGCCTCGTGGCCAGCGGTGGATGCAGACGTTGAGAAAGCTTCCGACCGCCATGCCCAGCAGGAAGGCGAGCGCCGTCATGCTAGACCTTCGTCGTGCGGAGCCATCGGGAGCCCTAGCACCTGGGAGTACACTCGTGCGGTCTGTTCAGCCATTCGATTGCGATTGAATTTAACTTTAACTTTCTCAAGAGCCGCCTTCGACATGCGTTCGCGCATGCCGCGGTCTGCGCGCACCCTGCAGATCGCTTCGGCGATGGAAGTGGCGTCATTTTCCGTCAGCACCCCGGTGACTCCATTCTCGACTGCTTCCGGGATCCCGCCCACGTTGCTCGCGACAACGGGCAGACCGGCCAGCATCGCGACTAGGATGGCCGATCCCAGCCCCTCGGACTTCGAAACGTAGAGCAGCAGATCCGCCGATGGGACGTCCCTTGCCAGATTGTCGGAAACGATCAATTCGGCGCCGGATCTGAGGCAAGCCGCGACGGCGAGGTCCCCTCCCTTCAGCGGGTCGTCCGAGCTCGGCGTCACAACGACGAAGCCGTCGCGCCCCGCTTGCCGCTCAGGTGCGCCGCTCGGGGTGTATGGGCGAAAGATCTCCTCATCGGGCGCAGCGTCGTACACGACGCTGACCTTTTCCGGTGGGACGCCTCCGGCGGCGAGCGCGTCTGCCACGTGCCGGGAGATGGCGATGAAGTGAGCGGCCTTTCGGTACTTCCAGTGCGACGCCGGTCCTCGGCCGATGGGGAACGCCACGCGCCGCGCCACCACCACTGGCTTGGTGCGCCCATGGATCAGGGCCAGTGTGTGCGCGCGGGCATCGTGCGCGTGAATCAGGTCGCACCTGGCGGAGTGGCGCCGGATGGAGGACAAAGTTATGGCTTCAAAGCCGTGGTTCGACCGGATCGCGGGGCCGGCCAGCAGCGTCTGCTCGCAATCTCGCTGGGCGAGGGACTCGTGCAAGAGCAGCGCCTGATGCTGGCCGCCGCGCATTTCCCGTCCCGTGTCGAGGTGGAGAATGCGCATTCCGTTCGTTGCCTAACGGCGCGCCAGAACGCGCGCCTTGGAGTATTTCAGGTAGACGTACCGGGCGGCCATGCGCGCGATCGCGATCCCGGCGCGGCCGTCGAGGAATCCGAACTGCAACAGGTAAGCCTTGACGAACGAATGGACCGGCGCGAGCAGCGGACGCAGGGCTCCCACCCGTCTGCCGGACTCGTGGAGCTCGCGGGCTGCCAAGTCCGTGTAGCGTTCAAGATTCGCGCGGTGGGCCTCGATCGAGTCGCAGGTGTAGTGCAACAGGTCCCCCTCCAGGTGGCCACGCTCGCCGTCGACCTGAACGGACTCATGCACGTATTCGCCCACCCAGCGTCCCTTGGTCCTGTCGTAGAGGCGGATCTTGCGGTCCGGATACCAGCCCGAATGGCGGATCCAGCGTCCGCAGTAGCGCGCCATGCGCGGGAAATCGTAGCCAGAACAGCTCACGGAGGCAGGCGTCAGCAGCTGGATGCTGGTCGCTAGCCTCGACGTCACGGCCTCGTCAGCGTCTAGCGAGAGAATCCAGTCGTGTCGGGCTTGCCCCGCCGCGAAGTTCTTCTGCGCAGCGTAGCCAGGCCAGTCCTTGCAGATGACGGTAGCGCCCATGGCCTTGGCGATCGCTACGGTCCGGTCCGTTGAGCCCGAGTCAACCACCAAGATCTCGTCGCAGAACCCGACCGACCGGATCGCTCGGGCGATGTTGTCCTGCTCGTCGCGGGTGATGATCGTAGCTGTGATTCTCACAACTGCCCGCCGGGATCATGGAGTGCTCGGGAGCACTCTCCTGCGACTAACAGCGGTGTCGCCCGGGCGCACGATTCAGGCTGCGAGCGCTGCCTGTCCGGCCATCATAGGCAGGCGGCTGGTCATCAACTCGGTCGCTTCGCCGACAATCCGATCAAACAACTGCTGCACGGTGGGTACATCGCGGATCATTCCGACGACTTGGCCGGCCGAGAAAACGCCTTGGCTGAGGTCCCCCGTCTCAATCATCTTCTTGCCCTCGAGCCCCGACATGAACTGCTTGATGTCTCCGATGGTGGCGTTCCCGGTGGCCTCGATCTCGAGCACCTTCTCGGCGTTTTCGTTAGCCAGATAGCGGGCCGTATTGCGCAGAGTGCGCATGAGCAGTCGGGTGTCCCGTTCGCTGGCATTGACCAATGCATGCTTGACCGCGTCGTGAATGGGACATTCGACGGTCGCAACGAAGCGGGTTCCCATGTTCATGCCGTCGGCCCCCAGAGCCAGCGATGCAACCAGCCCGCGTCCGTCGCCGAAGCCCCCCGACGACACCACGGGGATGCTCAGGTTGTCGCGGGCCAGCGGGATCAGGATCAAGGACGTGACATCGTCCTCGCCCGGATGTCCGGCGCATTCAAAGCCGTCGATGCTGACCGCCGCGCAACCGATCTTCTCGGCCTTGATGGCATGCCGCACCGAGGTGCATTTGTGGATGACCTTGATCCCTGCCTCGTTCATCATCGGCATGAACGCTTCCGGATTGCGCCCTGCGGTCTCGATGAAGCGGACCCCCTCGTCGATGCAGGTCTGGACGTAGGCCGGAAAGTCGGGCGGACGCAGGGACGGTAAGAACGTCAGGTTGATGCCGAAGGGCTTGTCGGTCAGGCCGCGAACCTTCCGAATCTCGTCGCGGAGCTTCTCAGGACTGTCGTGCGAGAGCGCCGTCATGAATCCGATGCCACCGGCTTCGGCCACGGCAGCCGCGAGTTCGGCTCGGGCCAGCCACATCAGCCCGCCTTGGATAATCGGGTACCTGATCCCGAACATTTCTGTGATTCGTGTTTGGAACATCCTTTATTCCTGAGGACCCGGCACGGTCGCCGGGTTTCCGTAACAACATACCCGATTCAGGGCGGTGGCTGCGCGACGCAAACGACGGGCGGGTCTAGCCGCCGGCCGATCGACGATCGTTGAGCCTTGGCGATTGCGGCTGCGCAGGGCCCGCCACACCGTCATGTGCGCATCGCCCCGGAGCCGATGCGCGCCCAGCCGCACCAGCGAGAGCGCTTTGTTCCCGGCGCGATAGCCCGCCCTGCCGGCCTACGGAAGGAAGCGTTCTCGGACGGCCGCGTCGGGCATTGCGCAGGCGTTCGCGTCCCGGGCAAGACGGTGGCGGTTGTGGGCGACGGCATCGTAGCAGCGGTCCAAGAACCGTCGCGGCAGAATTCCCAACGCAGCGAAGCCCTTCCATGGCCAAGCCAGCCCGCGGGCGATGAACAGGACCGCCGCCGCGCGGTCGAGGACAGACTGGCCGTTGCGCCGCCAGTCGGGAAGCACGTACATCGTGCCTGCCTCGCTCGGCGCGATTCTTCGCCCGGCGAGCAGCTCGCCAGCTAGGTCACTGTCGAGCGCGGCGAACTGGAACGCTCTCGCCGGATCCAGCCGCGCGACAGAATGCACGGCGTTTCGGCAGAATCCGCAGCTTCCGTCGTACAGGATCAAGTGACGGGCGGCAGGTGCTTGAGAGGCCGCGCTGGGAGAAGTCTGCATGCGACTTTGGGCCGATGGATGGACTGCTTGCGGGGCGCCTGGGGAGTCGAAAAGCCCAGGGAAGGCTCCCCCGATCCATTCCTTGCTCTTATTAGAGTGGCATGTCAAACGGCCGGGCCGAACCGTACGGGCCGGATTGCGCGCCCGTATGCTGGCGAAAGGCCATGGCACACGCGGCAACGCGGTATCTGGCACCATGATGTAGGAATCGGCCGTGCGGCAGATCGTGATTGGAATCAGCGGAGCCAGCGGGGCCATCTATGGGGTCAGGCTGCTCGAACGCCTAGCGGCGATCGAGGGCGTCGCGACGCACCTGATCGTGACCCGCCCCGCAGAGAAGACGCTGCATCAAGAGACCGGGCGGCTGCTGGGAGATCTGCGCCCCCTGGTCGAAGAACTCCATCCGGTGGACCGGATCGGCGCCTCGATCGCCAGCGGATCGTTTCTCTTCGATGCCATGGCAGTGGTGCCTTGCTCGATCCAGACCATGTCAGCGATCGCCGGGGGCTTGACTTCCAACCTCCTCACCAGGGCCGCCGACGTGGCCCTGAAGGAAAGACGCAGGCTGGTGTTGGCGGTGCGGGAGACCCCATTGCACCTCGGACACCTTCGGAACATGGCCGCGCTATCTGAAATGGGAGCGATCATCGCCCCGCCGATGCCGGCGTTCTACACGCTGCCTGAGACGGTCGACGACCTTGTCGATCAGCAAGTAGGACGCTTGCTGGACCTGCTCGGAATGCGGGGCGAGCAAACCAAGCGCTGGGCTGGAATCTAGCGTGGGGCAAGTTCATCGTCACAAGTCGGCTGGTTCGGGCCCGGTCGCGCGTTTGCGCGTCAACCGACCTGCCGGTCGCCTGGCGTCGACCCGGACCCTGGCAGCGCTAGCGTTGATCGCCGCATCTGCAGTCGGCTGGGGGCAGGACTGGCCGCAGTTCCGCGGGCCGAACCGGGACGGGGTCGTGCCGGTGCGCGAGTCGCTGCCGCAGTTTCCTTCCGGTGGCCCGCAGTTGATTTGGGATCGTACGGTCGGATCGGGCTTCAGCGGTCCTACCGTAGCGGGTGAGTGGCTGCTGCTGTTCCATCGTCAGGGCAGCAACGAAGTCGTCGAAGCCCTCCGGGCCGCCGATGGAAACAGCCTGTGGAAGTTCGCCTACGAGACCACCTACAAGGACGATTTCGGGTTCGAGAACGGCCCGCGGGCCACTCCGGTGATCGCGGATGGGCGTGTCTTTACCTTCGGAGCGGCGGGCGTGCTGCATTGCTTGGACTTGGAAACCGGCGCGAAGCAATGGAGCGTTGACACGCACGCTGAGTTCGGTGTGCGCAAGGGTTTCTTCGGAGCGGCGTCGACGCCGCTTGTGCTCGACGGCAGGGTGATCGCCAACATCGGCGGCCCGGACGGCTCCGGCATCGTCGCTTTCGATGCCGGCTCAGGGGCAACTGTTTGGGCCGCCACGGATGACGACGCCAGTTACTCGTCGCCGGTGGCGGCGCGCATCGACGGCGCGCTCCTCGCGATCTTCTTCACGCGGGAGGGCCTGGTAGCGCTGGAGCCGGAGACTGGCCAGGTCGTCTACCAGCGGCGCTGGCGATCGCGGAGCCGCGCCTCAGTGAACGCCGCTGCCCCGATAGTGCTCGGAGACATCGTGTTCCTTTCCGCTTCCTACGGCACCGGCGCGATCGCGACGCGGCTGCGCGAGGGCGAGATGGAAGTGCTGTGGTCCGGCGAGGACGTGATTGACAATCACTACTCGAGCTGTGTTCGATCCGGCAGCACGCTGTTCGGCTTCCATGGCAGGCAGGAGTACGGCCAGTCGTTTCGCGCTGCCGATCTGGTCACCGGAGACGTGCTTTGGTCTAGCGAGCGCATGCCGGCGGGTTCGGTCATCCGGGTCGGAGACAGGTTGCTGCTGCTGCTCGAATCGGGCGAGCTGCTGCTGGCCGCCGCCTCCCGCGAGAAGTTCGAGGTGTTGTCCAGGGCGCAGATCCTAGGCCGCGAGACTCGGGCTTTCCCAGCGGTTGCCAGCGGACTGCTGTTCGCCCGCGACAAGGACACCCTTGTGTGCCTGCGGCTGTGGAACCAGTAGGGTGAGAGGCCGCAAGCTAAGCGATTCGGCTGCGACTAGGTTTTCGCTAGAATAGCTGCGAACTGTCGAGGTTCGGCAGAGGGGAGGAAGGTTTTGAGATTTCGAATCATCGGCTGCGCCCTGGCCGCCGCGCTGGCGGTCGTTCCGTTGGTTGCCCAGCACGCAGACGACACCGAGAGAAACCCGTTCACTTCCGACAGCGACGTCGAAGCTGGCGGACGGTTGTATCGATCCCATTGCGCGGTCTGCCATGGCCTCGAGGGCGAAGGCGGCCGGGGCGTCGGGTTGACAAGCGGGCGTTTTCGCCACGGCTCTTCGGATCGGGGCCTCTACAACACCATCTCGGTAGGCATCCCAGGCACAGAGATGCCGGGAATCTTCTTCAACGGCAGGCAGATGTGGCAGCTGGTTGCGTTCGTGCGCTCCCTCAGCGAGGGCAAGGCGGCCGAGCAAGCGACCGGAGACCCGGACAAGGGCAGTGCCGTGTACGCTGCCAACGGCTGCAGCGGCTGCCACCGCATCCGCGGCGAGGGCGGTCGCCTGGGTCCGGACCTGACCGATATCGGCATTCGCTCCATGGGGCACTTGCAGGCGTCGGTGCTGAATCCGAACGAATCGGTGTTGCCGCAGCACTGGATGGTGCGGGCCAAGTCCAGCGACGGCAAGCCGATCACAGGCTTGAGGCTGAACGAGGACACGTTCTCAGTGCAGCTGATCGATGCATCCGGCACCCTGCTTTCTGTGCACAAGGCGGACTTGGCGGAGTTTGAGGTCGACCGCACTTCGGGCATGCCTTCCTTCGAGGGCAAGATTCAGGGCGACGACTTGGAGAATTTGATCGCCTATCTGGCGAGCCTGCGCTTGGGGGATCCGAATGATGCGTCGCAGTAGCCACCTAGGAATCGCCGTCTGTGCGCTGTTGCTGACCGCCCCCCTCGGGGCGCAGGTGACCTACGAGCGCATTTTGCGAGCCGAAGAGGAGCCAGGTAACTGGTTGACCTACAACCGTACCTACGACAGCCGGCACCACTCCCCGCTCGACGAGATCAACCGCGAGAACGCCGGCGATCTCGAGCTGAAGTGGGTCTTCCAGGCCAGGTCGCTGGAGAAGTTCGAATCGACTGCGCTCGCGGTCGACGGCGTGATCTACAACGTGCAGATGCCCAATGACGTGGTAGCGCTCGACGCGGTCACGGGCCGCAAGTTCTGGCAATACACCCATGTCTTGACGGAGACGGTCAACGTCTGCTGCGGACGGATCAACCGCGGCCTCGCGATCTTGGGCGAGACCCTGTACATGGGCACGATCGACGGCAAGCTCGTCGCGTTGGACGCCAAGACCGGCGCGGTAATCTTCTCCAAGCAGATCGTCGACCCGTCGGGAGGATATTCGCTCACGCACGCCCCGCTAGTGGTCAAGGACAAGCTGATTGTCGGGTCTGCGGGCGGCGAATACGGGATCCGCGGCTTCATCGCGGCGCTCGATCCGAAGAACGGCGACGAATTGTGGCGCTTCAACACGATTCCCGGCCCTGGCGAGCCGGGCCACGAGACGTGGTCCGGGGATTCATGGAAGCGCGGCGGCGGGTCCATCTGGCTGACGGGGTCGTACGATCCTGAACTGAACCTGACCTATTGGGGCGTGGGCAATCCGGCGCCGGACTGGAACGGCGATGTGCGCCCGGGCGACAATCTGTACTCGGACTCGGTAGTGGCATTGAATCCCGACACGGGCGAGTTGGAATGGTACTTCCAGTTCACACCGCACGACGAGTGGGACTGGGACGCAGTGCAGGTCCCCGTGCTGGTGGACCGAGAGTGGGAAGGCAAGCCGCGCAAGTTGATGCTGTGGGCCAACCGCAACGGCTTCTTCTACGTTCTCGATCGCGCCACGGGAGAGTTCCTGCACGGCAAGAACTTCGTCAAGGTGACCTGGGCCAAGGGGCTGGACGAGAACGGTCGACCCATCAAGATCCCGGAGGCGTCTCCGACGCGCGAAGGCGTGCGTGTTTGGCCGGCCGTGCAGGGCGGCACCAACTGGTATTCGCCGGCGTACAGTGAGAAGACTGGCCTCTTCTACGTTTCGTCCTGGGAGTACTCAAGCATCTATCACAAGGGCGACCCGCTGTATACGCGGGGCAATCGCTACGTGGGCAGCCTGCCGCAAGGCGTGTGGCCGAACACGATGAAGGACGAGGACGAACAGCAGGGGCACGGCGCGATCCGGGCTCTCTCGCCCGACACGGGCGACCTGGAGTGGGAGTTCAAGATGACCGGCGTCGGCGAGAGCGGAATTCTCTCAACGGCCGGGGACATCCTCATTACCGGCACGATGGACGGCTACATGCTGGTGCTGGACTCGTTCACCGGCAAGAAGCTGCTCTCTCTTAACTTGGGAGGAAAGATCGCTTGCTCGCCGATCACGTTCACGGCCCAGGGCAAGCAGTACTTGGCCGTCACGTCCGGCAACGCCATGTTCGTATTCGGGCTGCGGTAGCCATGGACTTTCCGTAAGCCGCCAATGGTGCTCAGCTTCCGGTCGACTGCGCGGCCCAGGCCCTCACGCCGGCTGTCAGGCTTCGGCGGGGATTCCAACCTCTCGCGAAGAGTGCGCCACGCACATCGCAGAGAGGGACCGTGGAGTCGGCCGAGTCGCCAGGTCTGCGCATGATTTCCCCCATGAAGGTGTTTCTGAGCTTCCCGCTGTGGATCGCCCTAGCGATTCTGTGTGGAGCCGTGGCTTCATCCAGCGCATCTGCCTCACAAAGGCCGAACATCGTCCTGTTCTACATAGATGACTGGGCTTGGAACGGAACACCCGTTCCCATGGACGCTTCCATGGACAATTCCCGCATGCCTGCACTGCAGATGCCGAATCTGGAGAGGCTGGCTAGTCAGGGAATGACGTTTCGCAATGCCTATGGTTCACCGCAGTGTTCGCCTGCCCGCGTCTCCCTGCAGACGGGGCAATCGGCTCCCCGCAGCGGCTTCACGGTCTACCTCGGGTCGAAGGAACCCTACTATGACACGAAGCGGGAGTATCGGCGATACCCCTTGATTCCGAACGTGTCCGACTTAGAGCTCGACGAAGGCGCGGTCACCATTGCCGAGGCGCTCAAGCCGCTGGGCTATGCCAGCGCTCATGTTGGTAAGTGGCATATGACGGGAGATCCCGGAAAGGAGGGCTACGTATTGCATGATGGCGATACGAACAATAATCCCGGCAACACTCAGGCTGGGATGAGGCGAATGCCAGCGGTCGTAACGGACCCTAAATTGATGTTCAGCATTACCGAAAAGGCGATCGGGTTTATGCAGGAGCAGGTCAAATCAGACAAGCCCTTCTATCTTCAAATCTCCCACTACGCCATGCATGCAGGTCGAGAGTGCCTGCATGAAACTCGCAACAAGTATGTGAAGCACCCTCTGGTGCAGGCTTGGTACGAAGAGAACAACAAAGATCCTGAAACGGTCAACCGGCGGGATGATCCCGCGATCTGGCTCGGGATGGGCGAGGACTTGGACGGTCGGATTGGCGCCGTGCTGGACAAGATCACGGAACTGGGGATTGACGGCAACACTTATGTCATCGTCGTCGGTGACAACGGCTACCGACACGAGGAGCTGCAACTCGAGCCGAGCTTGAAGCAGCCGCTGCACGCTAGGAAATGGTGGTTGTGGGACGGAGGTCTCCGGGTTCCGATGATCGTCAGGGGGCCGGACGTCAAGTCAGGCACCGTGTTTGCAGGTAACGTGGTCAACTATGACTTCTTGCCAACCTTTGTTGACTGGGCCGGGGGTGACCCGGAAGGACTGCAAGAAATTGACGGCGTCAGCCTTGCGGGTTACATGGCTGGGAAGGAACCGAACGAGGCCTTCCTGAATCGCAATCTCTACTTTCACTATCCGCACTATCGGAATAGTATGCCCCATTCCGCCATGATCTCCGGTGCGTTCAAGGTCATCCACTTTTACGGTCGACCGGAAATTCCGATGCTGTTCGATGTGTCAGCCGACATCGGCGAAGTGACGAACATCGCAAGGCGGCATCCGCAGACACACAAGAAGATGTATGACGGGATGAGGCGCTACCTAGAAGAAGTGGGAGCTCGATTCCCAAAGGTAAACCCGGAATACGATCCTGCCGTCTACCGCGAGCACAAGGACTTCGAGAGGCGCACGATGTGGGGACCGTTTGAAGGACGCCGCGCTCTGGAACATGATGAGATCTAGGCTGTCTGACGACAGCCAGGCACTTTGGAGAGAGACCGGTGAGCCGCACTTCGCTCGCTCGGTCAATCGGCAGTATCTGCGATGATGTCGATGCGATAAACCTTTTCTTCCTAGTTGCTTACAACGGAGTTGCCGAGGTGCTTACACAAGTCTCCATCCACGTCGATCGCCGCGGTGTTCCGACTGGCAACGAATGCCGACATTACCCGCGGACGGCAGCTGTCACCGGAGTCTGAGCCAACCTCGGGGGTTGCTGTCGCTTGCCTCGTTCATGTCTCGGACCGCCCGTTTGAGCTCCGCTCGCTCGCGAGGGAAGCGTGCGGACACGTCATAGGACTCGGACGGGTCCATGCTGAGATCGAACAGGAACGGCCCGTGCTTGGCGATCCAGTAGGCACTGTTCTCGCTGCGGTGTCTGCCAATGTACTTGAGGTCGCCCGGACCCCGGACCCCGGCAAACTCCCCGCCTCGGACGAAAAAAAGCGGCCTTTCGGGAACACCCTCCACCGCGCCCCTCAGTAGGGGCAAGAGATCCACGCCGTCGACGATTCGATCGCTGGGTGTGGGCAGCCCTGCCGCTCCGAGGAATGTCGGGAATAGGTCGATGTTCATGGCCGGGGCATCGTTCACACGGGAGCCTGGAATGGTCCCCGGCCAGGATGCGATGAAGGGCACGATCTGGCCTCCGTCGAAGCTGTTGGCTTTCCTGCCTCGATGCGCGCCGGGAGAACCCTCGTGCCAGGGACCGTTGTCGCTGGTGAACACGAACAGCGTGTCCTCGAGCAGGCTCCGCTCCGCCAGTCTCGCGCGGATTTCGCCCACGCTCCAGTCCAGCTCTTCCACGCAGTCGCCGTAGGAGCCGGCTTCAGACCGACCCGCGAATCGTTCGCTGGAATGGACCGGGACATGAGGGAAAGGAGATGCGTAGTAGACGAAGAACGGCCGTCCAGAAGCGCGGTCAATGAAGCGGAGGACCTCTTCGGTCAGCGTCTGGGTCAGCTGCGCCTGGTCGACCGGCGCCTCGATCGCCACGTCGTCATTGCGGTACATGGCGTAGGGCTTCATGTCGTTGGAGTAGTAGCTGCCAAAGAAGTAATCGAAGCCCTTCTCGGTCGGGAGATGGGGGCTGCGGTCACCAAGATGCCACTTGCCGAACATGCCAGTCTGGTAGCCTCCGGCTCGCAGCGCCTCTGCGACGGTGACCTCGTCCGGCGGAATACCGCGTATGCCGTGAGGGAACGTGAACGTGTTCACGGCAAGGCCCATCGGAGTTCCTGACGGGAAGAAGACCGAATGCATGAATCCACGAGTGGGATAGCGACCTGTCAGGCAACTGAACCGTGAAGGAGTACAGACGGGGCTCGCAGAGTAGAAGCTGGAAAGGCTGACACCGTCACTAGCGAGAGCATCCAGATGCGGCGTCCGAATGGCCTTCGAACCGTAGCTCGCGATGTCTCCGTAACCGAGATCGTCAGCGAACACCAACACGATGTTGGGAGCCGTCAGGGCAGCATCGCCGCTCAGCCCCGCCAAGTAGTCGCGATGCTGGTCGACCCGAACGTCGGGGTCGCCCCTGGCGATCCACCAAGCCCAGGCGAGGGGAACCATCGCCAGGGCCACCAGCAGACACCCGAGGATTAGGGTCCATCGAAGAAGCGCTTGCATGTCCGGGCCTTGGACTAGGGTACAGATGGACGGGAGGGCGGTGAATCGGTCCCCGTCGTGCCGCGCCTAGGCGCCAACGCACTACCCTAGCGGAAGCTCCTGCGACCCTCACGACGGCTCGCATTGAACTCCCGCTAGTCGCAGACCCGAAGTGATCCACCAAGGAAGTGAGATCGACCGGTTGCGAACGCATGCTTGATCGAGGCGGGCCGAGGCCTTAGTCAAGTGCCAACGGGACCCGCTCGACACGCAAGGGCGTGTGCCGCGCAAGCGCGTCAAAGTCGGAATCGCAGTGGAGGACTGGCAGGTCGGCTCGGATCGCGAGCGCACCGATAAGGCAATCGATGAGAACGCGGACGGTCTCGCCGCGACTGCGGCACAGCCCATAGATCGCGGCCGCCTGATCGTAGTCTTCGGGCCGCATCGGAACGAGTGCGGCGCGTGCGATGAGTCGTCGGAGATCGCGCCGGTGCCGCTCGTCGCGCGCTCCCGCTAGAACTTCCATGCGAACGATTTCGCATGTCGCGATGTCAGCGCCCAGCAACTCTCCGACTCGAATACATGTCGGCGATCGGGTGTCGCGGAGGTACTCCACCCAAGCGGAAGTGTCAACGAGGATCATCTATGCGCCCGCGCATTTTGTCGAGATCGCCGTCCCAACCGGCTCCGCGCATTTGGCGGGCTTCATCGAGGCTGAACGGCTCCGATGCAAGCGAGCGTAAGGCGAAATTGATGGCTTCCCGCTTGGTTGCCAGGCAGTACTGTCTCATGACCGCTGCACAAGCTTCGTCGTCGATGTCCACGTTGGTGCGTGCCATACACCAATAATACACCACGACGGCACACGATGGTTGCAGGCTGCCGCGGTACTGGTAGCGTTCTGTTGCTGCTGCATGGGATCTGCTGAGACTCGGAATGCGGTCGGTCTCGCCCCTGCCAGCACGGCAGCGGCGAGAGCGAGCCAGCATTCGCGCTGTGCGAGAGATCGCACGGGGTTGACTCTGGTTTGGTTGAGCTGGCGCTACGATGGCCCGGTGACCTCTCAGTCTGGCCGGGCTGGTTAATCGTTGGCTGCCGGCTCGCTACGAGCCTGCCCGTTGCAGGTGATGCCGCCAGACCTAGCTTGGCGCTTGAATCACTCGGCCCGCAGTGCTGTTTCGCCTACCCCTCGGGAGTCCGGCAGGCTCATTGATGGGTCCCGCCTCATGCTCTTGAAGGCCGATAGAACGGGCTGGTCGCAAGCGCGATGAGGACGCAACTCAAGATTCCTACCGCGCCGTAGAGGAAGAAGTGCAGATCGGTGTGCTGCTGGACCCAGTACAGGATGAACACGCTTGCCACAGCGCCGGTCATCGCTCCAGCGCCGTTCGCGCTGCGGAAGAAGATGCCCAGCGCGAACAGCCCGGCGAGGCCTCCCCCGAGCAGGCCCATCATGCCTTGAAACGTGTCCCACAGCGAGCCGATGTCGAACGTGGCCAGAGCGATCGAGGTAGCCGTCGCCAGCACGCCCAGACCGGCCGTGAGCAAGCGAGCTAGCAATAGCCTTCTCGAATCGGGGGCAGACGGCCTGAAGCGCACGTAGAAGTCCGTGACCAAAGCAGCCGAAACACTGTTAAGGCTGCTGTCCAGCGTCGACATCGAGGCCGCGAACACGGCAGCGATGAGCAGGCCCGCGATCCCCACCGGAAGCTGCTGAGCGATGAACAGCGGGAAGATGGAGTCGGTCGGCAGGGCAGGGTTGAGCAACTCCGGGTTGGAGCGGTAGAACGCCCACAGGCCCGTGCCCAGCATGAACAGCGTCAGCGTGGAAGGCAGCAACAGCGCCGCATTCGTCCAGATCGACTTGGCGGCCGCCTTCTCGTCCTTGGTCGTGAAGTAGCGCTGCACCACCGCTTGATCGGAGGTGTAGGGCACGAGATTGAGGAAAAAGTTGCCGACGATCACGACCCAAACCGCGGTTGTGGTCCAGTCCCATGTCCAGTTGAACATGTGGAACTTGTCGTAGTCGACGCCCGCAGACACGATGGCCGCGAGTCCGCCGTCGGTCTTGAAGAGCAGGATCACTAGGCTTAGCAGTGCACCGCCGTACAGCACGAACACCTGGACCACGTCCGTCCAGATCACGGCCTTGATGCCTCCCATGACGGTGTACAGGGTCGCTAGCACGCCCATCAGAACGATGCAGGTGTAAACGCCGATCCCTGTCACGGTGGAGAGGGCGATGGCTGGCAGGAACAGCACGATCGCCATCCGGCCCAGCTGGTAAAGGACGAACGAAACGCTCGCGTACATGCGGACGGGGAGGTTGAAACGCTTCTCTAGGTACTCGTAGGCGCTGGTCATCTTCGCCCGCCGGAAGTGTGGCAGATAGAAGAACACCACAGGGAAAGCGACCATGATGATGGTCATTTGGAGCAAGAAGTAGACCCAATCGGTGGAGTAGACCTTGGCGGGTACGGCCATGAAGCTGATCGATGACAGCTGCGTGCCGAAAATCGACAGGCCGGTCGCCCACCAGGGCATGCGTCTGCCGGCGAGGAAGAAGTCCTCAGTGCTGGACCCCTGGCGCGCGAAATACAGGCCCATCATTACGAGCATGCCGAAGTAGGCGATCAGCGTGATGTAGTCGATGATCGAGAAGCCAGACGACGGCGGCTGGATTCTGGCCGAGAGGATCCGGCCCCTGGGGCTCGCTACGGCTGTGTCGTGGCCGGCGAAGACCAGACTGTCCCCCCACGTTGCAGCGCTCTCGCTGGTGAGCCGTTCCGGGAGAACCCCTAGGTCGACCCACGTGTCGGTGACAGAGTGGTATGCCGAAATACCGGTGCCGCTCCCGGCAGCGGTGCGCACAGTGAGATGAGCGGGACCGACCGGCAGCGCGGCACTCGACAACGCCGGGCTCGGTGGGTCCGCAATCGCATTCCATCCCGATCCAGCGGTGTAGCGGCGTGCTTGCCGCCGGCCCTGGAAGCCGGCCTGCTGTCCCAGTGACGCGCCCTCGAACAAGAACAATGCTCCATCCTGCGCCGCTAGCACGGGAGATCCGCGGACGTTTCCGGGCGGCGCGGGCCCGGTCAGCCACTCTGGATCCTCCGCGGCTAGGTCCAACATCCACAAGGCTGCGGATTGGCTGGCCTCCGTGTCCGCGGAAGCCGCGGAGACAACGTATAGCACCCCGTCAAGCACAGCGGCGCTACTGTTTGGAGCGCGAGCCGGAAGATCGGGCAGTGGGTCGTACCCTAGCTCTGCGCCATCGAGAGTGACGCGGAAGGCGGCTTCCCGATCGGCCCTGCCGCCCGGTCCTGAACCGCCTATGAAGAACGCTGATGCGCCACCGACGGCCACCGCCCCGAACGAGGCAGGTTCCGGCAAGGGTGTAGTCTCACGCCAGGCAGCCTCGGCGGCGTCCAGAATCCATGCGTCGCTATTCGCCGGTACGCCGTCCTCCAAGCCTCCGCCGGCTACGACTAGGCGTCCGCCGACTTCTGCCACGAACGCTCCTCGGGCAAGGCCGGGCGTTGGGGGCAGAGGTAGTTCTGTCCATTGCAGATCGCTGCCTCCGGCAGCGTCAATCGTGCATGCGCCTAGCAAGGCTGTCAGCGCGAGTTTCAATCGCATGGGGCAGGGCTCGGGAATATGTCTAGACCTTGTGCGTCTTCCAACTGCCGCGGCGGAACAAGATGTAGCCGATGACAGACCAGGTGGCGCCGGAAATAACGACGGCACCGTACACCCCGATCACGCCCAAGCCGAACGGCTTCGCCAGGGCGTAGCCTAGCGGAAGCTGCCAACACCAGTAGCAAAGGAAGTTCACCCAAGCGGGCGTGGCGGTGTCGCCGGCGCCGTTGAACGCCTGGCCGAATACCATCGAGAAGCCGCCAAAGATATAGCCTGCGCTGAGGATCTTCAGGCTTTGCACTCCATTGCTGACGACCTCGGCGTCAGAGGTGAAGACTTTCACAAGGGGCTCGGCGAATTGCCAGAACGCCAGGCTGATCACACTCAGCATGGCGAAGTTGACGAAACCGGTTAAGATCACAGCCCGTTCGGCCCGCTCCGGGCGCTTGGCGCCGAGGTTCTGGCCAACCAGCGTTGCCGTTGCATTGCTGACACCCCATGACGGCAGGATCGCCACGTGAATTAGGCGGAGCGCCAGGGTGTAGCCTGCCAGCACGGTCCCTCCGAACAAGGCGATGATGCGCGTCAGCCCCAGCCAGGCTGCTGTCGCGATGAAGAACTGCACCATGCCCGTGACGGAGATCCGTAGTAGGCTCCAGAACACCGGACCGTCCCAGCGCATCGATGCGCGCGAGATCGAGATCTCGTGGCGCCCGCCGAACAGCACCGCTAGCTGGTAGACGACTCCTATGCCCCGGCCCAGCGTGGTGGCTAGAGCCGCGCCTGCCAGCCCAAGCTCGGGAAACGGCCCGATGCCGAAAATGAGCAGCGGATCGAGCGCGATGTTCAGAAGATTGGCCAGCCAGAGAGCTCGCATCGCGGTGACCGCATCACCGGATCCCCGAAAGATCGCGTTGTTGAGGAATAGCAGGAAGATCGTCACCGAGCCGGCAAAAAGTACGGCAGTGTATCGGTAGCCCGCTTCAATGTCGGGGCTCGCGCCCATCCAGCGCAGCAGAGCGGGAGCTAGCAAGTAGCCCGCCAAGCTCACGGGCGCTGCACCCATGATCCCCGCGGGAATCGCTTGCCACGCGGCCAATCCAGCCGCTTCTGGGTCGCCCTCGCCGATTCTGCGCGCCACGGTCGCCGTGGTGCCCATGGACAGCCCCATGACGATCGCGAAGACCATGATGATCACGGATCCGGTCAGCCCCACGGCTGCGATGGCTGGCGGGCCGAGCTTGCCCACGAAGTAGATGTCGACGAGCCCGAACGTCGACTCCATGACAAGCTCGAGCATCATCGGGATCGCCAACAGGACGATGGCCCGCGGCAAGGGGATGCGGGTGTAGTCTTCGCGGGAGCCGCGAATCGCGTCGGGAACCGCGCGCCAGAGGGACTGTTCGGCCTTGTCCGGGGCTGTCCCAGTCCCGCCGGGCCTCTCGTTCTCTAGCATGCGGAAATCGGTGGCGTCGGCGCTGGGCGGCTCAAGGCTTTAATTCTCACACAGCGCCTCGGACGCCAATGGGCGCTCGGAACTGTGGCTAGTCCGCCAGTGTCTCGGGACGGATGCCGAGGGCGCGCATCTTTCGGTGCAGGTTGCTGCGCTCCATTCCTAGCGCTTCCGCCGCACGCGTGACGTTGCCATCCATCGCTGCCAGCGTGCGCTCGACATAGTCGCGCTCGTACGCGGTGCGGGCTTCTTTGAGGCTGGCGAACCCCAGGGAGGCTGGCTGTCTTGCTTGGTGTCGGCGGTTTGAGCTGGGGAAGTCGGCCGCGCCGACGTCCTCGCGGTCGTGCAGGATTGCGATCCGCTCCATCAGGTTGCGCAGCTCACGGACGTTCCCGGGCCAGGCGTGGGCGGAAAGAGCCTGCAGAGCCGACGGCAGCAGGCGCTTCGGCTTGCGGCCGTAGGAGCGCGAAAACTCGTTCAAGAAGGCTTCGGCCAGCACCGGGATGTCCTCGGCGCGGTCCCTGAGCGGAGGCACGTGGAATGGCACGACGTTGAGCCGATAAAAGAGGTCTTCCCGGAAGTTTCCGTTCGCAATCTCATCCTCTAGGTTCTTGTTTGTGGCGGCGATCACGCGGGCGTCTACCTGCACCGTCTGGCCCGACCCGACTGGGTCGAAGCGCTGCTCCTCGATCACACTCAGCACCTTGGCCTGGGTCTTCAGGCTCATGTCGCCCACCTCGTCGAGAAACAGAGTGCCGCCGTCTGCCAAGTGGAACTTCCCGGCCTTGGCCGCGAGCGCGCCCGGGAAGGCGCCCTTGACGTGCCCGAACAGCTCGCTCTCAATCAGATCTTCCGGGATGGTCGCGCAATTGACCTCGACAAACCTGGCCGAAGAGCGCTGGCTGCGGGCGTGGATGGCATGGGCCACCAGTTCCTTGCCGGTGCCGCTCTCGCCGAAGATCAGCACCCGACCGTTGGTCGGGGCCATCAGCTCGATCTGCTGCCTCACGGCCTTCATGGGGACGCTATCACCGAGGATGCGGTACCTGTGGCTGATCTCGGCCCGCAGCGAGGAATTCTCGGAGAGCAGGTTGCGATGCTCCACGGCGTTGCGGACGGCCACGGAGACCTTGGCCACCGAGAGGGGCTTTTCGAGAAAGTCGTGCGCTCCGAGCTTGGTTGCCCGAACCGCGCTTTCGACACTGCCGTGGCCGGAGATCATCACCACCACTGGCTTTCGGGCCATGTCGGCGTCCCGGATCCGTTCCAGCGTCTCCAAGCCGTCAATCCCGGGCAGCCAGATGTCGAGCAACACCACGGCGTATGCCCCGGTCGAGAGCATCTCCAGGCAGCGCTCCCCGCTGTCGGCCACTTCGACCGCGTAGCCCTCGTCATCAAGCACGCCTGTCAGCATCTCGCGGATGCCGTCTTCGTCGTCCACGACCAAGACACGTCCAGGTGCGCTCATGCGAGGGCCTCCCGCAGCTTCGCCGGCTCCTTCGTGACAGCGGGCAGTTCGATCACGAAGCGTGTTCCGGCGGGCTGGTTGTCCTCGACTCGAATGGAGCCTCCGTGTTCCTCCACGACGCTGCGCACGATCGGCAGGCCTAGGCCACTACCCCGATTCTTGGTGGAGAAGTACGGCAGGAACAGGCGCTCCTTGTTTTCTTCAGAGATGCCTGGACCGGAATCGGCCACGATCACCTCCACGGTGTCCGAATCGGGGCGCCCTTGGGTGGTAACGACAATCTCCTTGACCCAGCTCTCTTGGAGCACGTCGGCGGCGTTGTCGATCAGGTTGACGAGCGCCCGCTTGAACGCCGGCGGATCGATCTCGGCCTGCGCGACTTCGGGATCAGTGATCAGCCTTAGGTCGATGCCCGGCAGCCGCCCGTCAAACACGCTGACCGCGTCTCGCACGACCGCGTTGATATCGTTGGTTTCCGGGCGAATCGTCGGGAATCGGGCCACGTCCGAGAAACTCGAGACCAGGGTGTTCAGGGACCGCACTTCGCGGTCGATAGTGTGGGTCAGGTGCTCCAATGTATTGCGAATCGTTGCCCTCTCCCCATCGGTCTCAGCTTCCGCGTAGCGGTCCAATTGGACCTCGATCCTGCCTGCCGCCAGTGCCACTGGGGTGAGGGGGTTCTTGATTTCGTGGGCCAGGCGTCGCGCCACTTCCTGCCATGCTTCAGAGCGCTGGGCGCGCACCAGCTCGGTGTTGTCCTCGAAGACGACAACGAAGCCCGACTGCGTCTGGCCGGAGTCCAGCGATGAGACCGTGACGCTGAGGTGCCGCGGCTCTCCGCCGCGCTTGACCTCGAACTCCCGGGTCGCGACGCCGGTCCGGCGCGCGCTGCCGAACATGTGCTCGAACGCGGACTGCTGCGGCTCGTCCAGGACTTCGACGACGGAGTCCAGCGATGACAGCGGTTGCCTGCCGGCGAAGGACCGCGCCGATTCGTTGTACTTGAGAATCTTGCCGTTCTCGTCGACCGAGATCACTCCGGGAGTGATGCTCTCGAGGATGGCGTCGATCAGCTGGCGGCGTTCGTCGATCTCGGCGTTGGCCCGGGCGAGGTCGCGGTTGCTACGCTCCAGCTGTCCGGTCTTGGCCTGAACGGCCTGCCCCATGCGGTTGAACGACTCGACCAAGGAGCCCAACTCATCGATAGCTGCTGTCTGGACGCGGTAGTCAAGGTGTCCGCCAGCCAGCTCGCCCGTGGCGGCGAGTAGGGCCTTGACCGGGCGCGTGATCTGCCTGGACGCGAACTGTGCCAGCCAGACTGCGATGAACAGCGTGAAGATCGTGATCAGCGCCAGCATGTACACGTAGGTGCGCCAGACCACTGGCCGCGCCGCTTCGAGATGCTTCCACTGGGTTACCTGAGCTTCCACAAAGGCTTGGTCTTGCAGGATCGACGCCGGGATCTTGCGCCCCACCAGCAGCGTCGCCGAGCCCGCTTCTGCCGCGCGGATGGGCACGGCGGCGTAGAGCCATCCCTCGGCCACGCCGGATTGCTCGGCGGCGGAATTCTCGTCCAGCATCCGCGCCAGAACAGGCGGGGGCTCTCCGACGGAATCGACTGTGGCTTGTGTGGTTTCCTCGCCGTCGCTGCGGATGCCCACGTAGTCTGCGCCGGCATCTTGGAGCAAGGCCTGCAGTGCTAGCTCCTCTCGGGCCAAGCCGCGCGCAACCGCCTCGGCGGCGCGCTGTGCACCTCGCTCCAGATCCGCGAGCATTTCTGCCGAGGTGGCCTCCATGAGGCTCTGCGCGCTCTGGAAGACCCCGATGGTGGGCTGGGAGAACCACTTGTCGAAGTTTCGGTTCAACAACTGGAGCGAGTAGACGACATGGGCCGCGATCGGCAGGATGCTCAGAGTGAGCACGCCGATAACAAGCTTGGTTTTCAACTGCGATCCCACGACGTTGCCGCGGCGCTCGATGTAGAGCTTGAGCAGATTGCGGAAGAGCAGGAATCCGAGGGCGACGGCGCCCAAGACGACGCACGTGGACAGGGCCCACAGAACATAGGTGACCGTGGAATTCTCCGGCCGAAAGTCTCCGAAATCCAAGGATGTGAGCCAAAAGCACACCGCCAGCAATGCCAGCAGAGGCGTTGCATAAGCGACGATCGTGAGCAGTTCCTTGCGCCTGGTCAAGTTGAGGTCATTCTAACTACTAAATGTGGTATCCTATGCATAAGCACGCCGGGTTGGCTTGGGAACGCTGCTTGTTGCCAGGCTAGCCTCCGCGGGGGGCGCGTGGTGTGCGCTCCCCGCGGGCTTCTTTGGTGTGAATTCCGCCAGGAGCGGGTCCCGGCGGTGGGCTTTCCTCACGATGCGCCCGAGGCGGTCGGCGCGGGCGAGGTTCCACGGCGCGTAGTGGCGCTCCGTGGTGGTGACGCTGCTGTGGCCGAGCAGTGTCGAGACGTCTTCGATTTGGACTCCTGCCAGCAGCAGCTCCACGGCGAACGTGTCCCTGAGCCGGTGCGGGTGGAAGCCCTCGACCCGCGCTGCAGCCGCGACGGCACCGAGGCGTCTGCGCCAGAGCTTGGCGGCCGTGGGGGGCTCCGACCGGCCGGTCCAGAAGAAGTGCGGGCGGCCCGGGGCGGCGACGTCGAGCGCGGCGAGGACCGCGTCTGGCAGCGCCACGCAGACCAGCTCCCCGGTTTTGGCGCGGCGCAGCACCAGGTCCCCCGTCGGCCTGAGTGAGTCCCGTCCGAGCGTCGCGGCGTCGCGGATCGCCAGCCCGGAGTAGCGCATCAGCAGGAATAGCGCCTGTTCCTTGGGCAGCGCTGCGCTGGCCGCCAGCAAGCGGCGCATCTCGTCCACGCTCAGCGGCAGCGTCGGCGCCGCGTCCAGCTTCGGAGGGCGGATCCCCGCCACCGGCGACACCGAGGTCCAACCCTCGGACACGGCGAACCCGAAGAACGCCTTCAGCTGCGCGATGATCCGCTGCTGCGTCTTGGGCGCCCATGTCCAGCTCTCGCGCCAGCGGCGGGCTGCCGCGCGGTCGATGTCCCCCAGCGTCTCGAGCCCTTCGTCGCGGGCGAACGCCGCCAGCTGTTTGAATAGCGACCGGTAGCTCTCCCGCGTGGACTTGCGGGTGTTCCGTGCCTCGAGCTCGCGGAGGTAGGCGTCGCATGCCTCGCGGACGGTCACGCGGCCTTCCTCCTCTGGTACGTGCCGTCGAACGCGTTCGGGTCGCCACCCGGGAACCAGCGGTACAGGGTGCTGACGCAGATCCCGAGTTGGGCTGCGATCTGGGGCTTGGTCAGCGACCCGTCCGCCAGCAGGGCCTTGGCCGTGCTCACGGCCTCGGGGTCTTTGAACGCCGAGGGCCGACCCCAGGTCTGACCCTTTGCCTTCTTGGCGCGATAGGACTCCTTCGTCCGCTCGCTGATCAGGTCGCGCTCGAACTGGGCCATGGCGGCCAGCACCGCGAACACAGCCTTGCCGTGGGCGGAGGCGGTATCGATCTGCTCGGTCAGCGACACCAGCTCGCAGCCGCGCTCGGACAGCAGCTCGGCCAGCGCCAGCATCTCGGTGGTGGATCGCGCGAGCCGGTCAAACTTCCAAACCACCAACGAATCCCCGCGGCGCAAGTACTCGAAAGCAGCCTCCCGGTGGGGCCGGTGCTTCTTCCGCGAGCTGCACCGGTCGATGAAGAGCCGCTCGCAGCCGCTGGCCTCGAGGGCTTTCAGCTGGTAGTCCGGATCTTGCTCCGTTGTGGACACTCGGGCGTAGCCGATGCGCATTCCGCTAAATCAACTCCTGCTCGACATGTTACCAACACGCTTCTACCAGCCCTTTTTCAAGGCCGCAGCGGGTCCGCGGCGCTCTCCAGGGCGCGCTTGGCCGGACGTCCGAGAAAGGATCGGTTTCGCGACAGCGCAATTGGTTCGCCGCCGGCTCGACGTGGCAGCTAGGCCTGCTGCCAGCGTCGCCAAGGACTCGAGGCGGTTAAGTTTGTTCCGGACCGATGGCCGCGCGTCGCGACACGGCGTTTGTGGCTCGGTCGTCTTCCCGGAATCGCGCGACCCACTCAAGGACCTCCGCGGCTCCCAACTCGCCTCCCTCCTTTGGGATCCAACCGACCACTTCATTGCGGTAGCGCATGTAGTGCTGGCGGGCGAAATCGCGATCTCCTGTCGCGAACAGCAGTATGTTGAGAGCAAGGTCCGCAGGCCCGCCGCCGAGGTAGCCCCATTCGAATCCCGTTGGGGAGTGCAGCACCCAGTCCTGTCTGATTCCGGTTACGAGGGCCCCGCCATCGGCGGTGCGCCGGCAGACGATGTCGCGGAGTCGGTGAGGGCCATATGCTTGGCGTCTTCGAAATTCCTCGCGAATCAGCATCCGCAAGATGTCGCTCGGCTTCAGGTTCACGCCGGAAGCCTCTGCCATCGCCTTGGTGATCGCGTCGAGATCGTGCTGGTCTTCGTCGCTGATGCGGAAAGTGAGATTACGCATTGCCATACGACGCAAGGCGACGCCTTGCGTCGTATGGTTACACGCCCGCGGGCGCGATCGCGATCACAGGACGAGCGTCGACGAGCCTGCCGCTACGGCCCGCTCAGGCGGGCCGTAGCTTCCAGCCGTCTCCCGCCGGCGCAACGTGGGCTACCTCGGCCACGCGGTGAAAGCCGTCAGGCTCCCGCGCGACACCAACCACAAGATGAATCCCCGCGGAGATTCCACGACAGGCCTGGTCCCAAGAAAAGCCGTCGCCAAGGCTCCATGTCGCCAACTGGCGGAGTGCCTTCTCGGCCGAACCGGCACTCGTCGCGAGCAGGCTGCCATCGTGGCGGCCACTGACGAGGGCGCGCAGGATCTCTCCGGCCTCGGGCGGGCATACGTTTCCAATCACCAGCCGTCGGGGCCCTGCTCGAATTGAGCGCGCCACGGCTTGGCGAGGCGAGTCCGCGGTATCGCCCCGGCTGAGTGAGACCCGCTCCCGGCTTGGGCCGGCCAAGTCGAGCCCCTCGCCGTCGTCGAGGACAAGCACGGGTTCAACCTTGGGGAGCAGGCCCGCGAGTGCTCTGAGCAGCGTTGTCTTGCCGGAGCCGGCTATGCCGGTCACAAGAACGTTCCGACGCTCGACCGCACATTTGGCGCAGGCCTCCAGTGCGCTGGGCGGCAACGACCCCATCTCGACAAGGTCTGTCGCTGTGTAGTTCGCCATTTCCTCCCACCCTAGGAGGCAGGCCCGCGCGACGCAATCGGGCTTGGCCGGGCCGGGCACGATTTGTGGCGGCGCTTGATCGCGTCCCGGCGATTCCGGGGGGGTGCCAGGGTGTCACGAGACGGATCGGTTTGGCGGTGGATGCGCTATACTAGAGGTGCACAGCATCGCTTCACCCGGGCCGGGCCATGGACTCCGGCATAGGTTACCTAGGCTTGCGGCGGCGCATCGGCGGTATCTTGAAACAACTTGCGCCGATTGGATCGCTGTGATGGAGAATTCTGCGATGGATGGATCTAGACAGCCGTCCCTGCCGGCGCCGCCCAAGCTGAACCTGGCCGAGCTGCTGGATCTCAAGATTCCC
>VXRL01000088.1:26219-31575 GCA_009838515.1 Terriglobia bacterium
CTGGCCGAGCTGCTGGATCTCAAGATTCCCGAGCCCGCCGTGCCCTCCGTGCCTGCGCTGGCCATAGCGCCGCAACCGAAGCTGATCAAGCCCCACGACCGCGGCTGGCGAAGTGCATCCCTGGAGCTAACGCTGGCTGTATTTGAACCGGCATTCGCGAACCAGTTCCGTGGTGCGAGGCTGCGCGCTGAGGAGCGGGGTCCGGATTGGTTAACGCAGGCGGCCGCCTCATTTCGAAAACTTCTGCTAGGCATGCTTCACACCGTCGCGCCCGACGAGTTCGTCTTGCCATGGGTGCAAGACCGGAAACGCCAGCTGGACCGCAACGGCCGCCCTACCCGCTCCACCAAGATCGAGTGGCTCTGCCGGTCGATCCAGAACAAGGGTTATCGGACGTTCGTGAAACACGAGCTCTGCTCTGCACTCGAAGTTCTTGAACTCTTAAGCCAAGCTGTTCACGTCAATGACTTCCCAGAACTCGAAGAGTCGTTCGAGTCGGCGGCTGCGCGCGTGGAGTTCGCCATCGCCCATATCTCAAGGCTTTCGGGACGTCAGCGTTCCAGCTAACCAGCGCCGAGCGGTCGTTCCCGCATCGTGGCCGCCGCAATGAGCTCATGGGCTGGGGTTCATCTGGTGGACCTCGGTCTGTCCCGACATCAACGAGCTCTAGGCATGCACGATCCGGGCGCTTCGGTCGCCATGGCCCTGAGCTTAGCGGAAGCGATCCTTTTCGCGGTGAGTGTCGAGCCATAGGGTCGCGCGCGGGGTTCCTCGGCTGGCGCCCTTAAGGCCTAGCATGGCCGCAACGGCGCTCCGCAGAGAGGTGCTCGTTCGGTGGTCGCTAGACTGGTAGTGGGATCGAAATGCCCGACAAACGAACTAACGGCCCGCACCTTCCGGACCTATCGATCCGGAATTTCCGGGGAATTCAGCACCTCTCGATCAGGCGATTGGGCCGCGTGACCCTTCTTGGCGGGCGCAACGGGATCGGCAAGACCACCATCCTCGAGGCGGTCCGTGTGTATGCGGCGCGGGCCCATCCGCGCGCCTTGGACGAAATTCTAGGTCAGCGTGAGGAAACTCCGCGCGTGTTCGACGAGGATCACCTCGGGGCCAGATACCGGGACTACACCGCACTTTTTCACGGTCGGGCCGCCGCGCAGGAGCCGACTGTCGAGATAGGGCCGATTTCTGAGCCGGCTGAACTTGTAATGCAGTTGTGTCCGTGGGAAGCCTTGGCGGATCGTCAGCAGGAGTTGTTCGCCGAGATCTCGATGGTAGGGGACTGGCAATTCCTTAGAGTCAGGTTCAAAGGGGGGGAGATTTCGTTCCCCGCTATGCCTGTCGAGCGCGATCCGCGCGCAGCGGAGCTGCGGCGTCACTACACTCGCAGCCGCAGGCACGGCCTTTTCGAGTATGAGCAGTGGGGGACTCTCAACTGCGAGTCCTTGGGGCCGGGAATTGCCGACAATTCGACACTCGCTCGGTTCTGGGACAGCGTCGCCCTCACCGAAGAGGAAGATCTTTCTCTGCAAGCATTGCGTCTAGCGAGCAGCGACATTGAAAGGATCGCCGTAGTTGGAGACGAGGGATCAGGCTTTCGCGGGCATAGTCGTCGCATCGTTGCCAAGGTGCGGGGTTATGCCGATCCTGTCCCCTTGAAGAGCCTTGGCGACGGAGCCACTCGGCTGTTCGCCGCGGGCTTGGCCCTAGCCAACAGTCGAGGTGGTTTTCTGATGATCGACGAGGCAGAGAACGGAATTCACCATTCCCTAGAGCACGCCTTTTGGCGCATGGTCTTGCGCGCGGCGCATGAGTACAACGTACAGGTCCTCGCAACCACCCATAGCAGCGATTGTGTGGCGGGTTTTGCGCGGGCCGCAGCTGAGGCCGAGCACATCGATGGCTCTTACGTCCGCCTGGATGGCGAAGGCGATCGCCTTCGGGCTGTCGAGTATACGGAAGAAGAACTTCAGACCGTTGCCGAACAGGCCATCGAGGTGAGGTAGATCCGTGGCCGGCGAGCGAGCAGATCCCAAGATCCTCCTCGTGGAGGGTGTCGACGATGAGCATGTCGTTAAGCGGCTCTGCGAGCATCATAATTACGGGGAAGAATTCGGCATCCTCGATAAGAAAGGCTTTCCGAATCTCGTACCTGCAATTAGTCCGGAATCTAAAGTTCCGGGCAGGGTTGCTCTCGGGATTCTGCTGGACGCGAACGACAACCCGAGCGGCCGGTGGGACGCAGTGACGTATCAACTGCGAGTGGCTGGATACACACCGCCGGCCCGAATGGCTTCGAATGGGACAATCATCAGCGGCACTGATGCCCGGCCTCGGGTCGGCATATGGTTGATGCCTGACAATGGCACGAAGGGCCAGCTCGAAGATTTCATCCAGGAGCTGATTCCCGGCTGCGATCCCGTCTTGCCCTTAGCGGCGGCCTACGTCGCCAAGATTACCGGGAACGCGCGAAAGTTCACGAACCGGAAGGCCCAGCGAGCCAAGATTCATGCTTGGCTTGCGGCGCGAAAAGAGCCGCGGAAGATGGGTCAAGCAATTCTAGCTGGAGACCTGGACGCGAATGCACAACCCGCGAAACACTTCGTGGATTGGCTTCGGCGGCTCTTTGGCTGAGTACGCGTCCAGAGCGTGAAGGACTGTTGCGGTTGCGCGTCGCGCTGAGGCTGGGTGGGAGCTAGCAAGGGGGAGGTCGCCACAGCCAAAATGGTGGAAGCGTTGGTCGGATTCCTTGCAGAGGAGGTTCTGTCGTTCATTCTCGGCTTCGTTGGGGGTACGGCATACCACCGCTACCGTGTCTGGCGGCTCAAGCGACACGCGCCAAGTGCCGATGTGGTGACGGCGAGTGTCAGCCTTTCGCAGCGGGACTACGACCGCCTCCCCAAGAAAGCGAAGAATACGCAGTACCTCGTCATTGATTGATCTATTGTGCGGCGGGGCCGGCAGGCCGAGGCCTTCCGCGCGGGGCTGCGGGCCCGCGCCAGCGAGCAGGGCATCCTTCAGGGGATTCGTCTTAGGCATGGGTTTCGTTCCTCCTCTTCGCCAGGTGGGCGGAGGGGCGGCGGGTCTGGGACCGGCGGCCCAACCGCAGGCGGGCTGGGTTCCGCGCGATGAGCGCGGCGACCACCTAGACGGAAGACCCTGCGAAGGATTCTCGGGTTCATGCGAGCGGGAGGGGCTCGTCCGGGCGGCCTCGCTCGTACGCGCCCAGCAGCCAGACGAAACCGAACACGGCCAGCATGGCCAAGGCTCCGGCAACCCCGCGGGCGGCGGAGCGCTCCAGGCCGGCTAGGAACCCGAACAAGATCACGATGGCGAGCGGGGCGTTGCCTGGATGGCCGCGCGCGCCCTTGGCGATTCGGCGGATCACCCGCGCGGCTAGGAACGGCAGGTTTGCGGGATCACTTTTGCGGCCAATCTACGCCGGGTGGGCGTGATCCTCCATCGGGGACAGCGGCACCGGCGCGGTCGAGCCGCGGCGGGCGCAGGCCGAGCAGAGGTCCGGCTCGGCCCAGTGGCAGGGCTCCTCGTCCTCGTCGACGCAAGCATCGTAGTCCCAGCAGCCGCATGCGCTGCAGGCCTGGACAGGATCGGGGTGCCGGCAGATCGGGGGCCAGGGCGCGAAGCGGATCCCGAAGGATCCCGGCGCGGCCATGGCCATGGACCAGTACCATTCGATCCGGTCCATGCGGCAGGTCCGGCAGCGGCAGCGGCCGTACGTGAGTTCGATCAGGAGTCTCATGTCCGGGCCTCCCGGGCCGCTTGCGCGCCCAGCTCGAGCAGGACTGCGGCAAGCGCCGCCTGGTCGCGCTCGATGCGCAGCTCCAGGCGGCGCTTCTTCGAGTGCAGCGTCTTGCGACGCTTCCGGCGCGCGCCCTCGGGGGTCCCGGCGATCTTCGCCTCGTAGCGCTTGTTCTGGCAGCTGCGGCAGACGCGCGGGGCGTGGCTGTAGCCGTCGTCGGCTACGGGCTCGAGCAGGGCCCCGCAGTCCTCGCAGGGCACCGGGGGCGGCGCCCAGCCCGGGCGGCGGGCCGTCGGATCGAGGAGGCGGCTCATATTGCAAGGCTATCCGCGCCGGCGCGCTATGTGAAGTCAGAGCGCCTTCCGGAGGGCGCTCTGACGGCGCGGTCCCGCTGTCGGAGCGGTTGTCGATCGACAGCGGGCCGACTATAGGCTTGGTGCGGGGCTTCGGGCTCGTGCTGCTCGGGGCGCATGCCGCCTACACCGTCGCCGGGTATTGCTTCCTGCCCGGAGTGTTCCCGGGCAATAGATCGTGCCGCGGCGCAACCGGATCGCTGGCGGGCGCGTCTCACCTGGGGATGCGCACGCTGCTGGCAGTGATCGTTTGGGGCGCCTTCTGGGCGCTAATGGCCAAGACCGCGCACTTCAGCGTGGGCATCGCTTTCGGGGCGTGGATGTCGGGATACGTTGCGTGCTGGGTCGTCCGATGGTCGGGGGGGCGCAGTTACGCGAGGGGCTTGGCGGCGCTCGCGGGGGCCGTGTTTTCGGTCTCCCCGTATTGGGGGCTGATTATCTGAGCGGTGGCGGCGGGGGGCTGTATGGATCCTCTTGGCGGCGGCGGCGCTCAGCCAGCGACGACGTCAGCCACGCCACTAGGGCGAACAGGACCGCGCCGGCAGCGGCAAGGTTGAGGATCTCCCCTGTGGTTCGCCACGCCTCGATCAGGCTGCCGGTGGAATCATGTCTCGCGGACTCGGCGGCGATGGCGCGGGCGAAGAACGCGGCACCGAAGAGAAGGGCCGCCGCCGCGAGCGCCATCTCGGCGAGCGGGCGCAGGTCGCGGCGGCCCCGCGGCTCTATCCGTGGCGGTGGCGTCTGGCGCATGCTGCAAAGATCATAGCCCGTGCGGCTGGCGATCAGTCGACGTGGCCGCAATCCGGGCAGGCGTTGCCGGCCGTCCAGGTGCGGGGTGCGCGGCAGACGCTGCACGTTTCGCCCTCGGCCGAGGCTCCAGCCGCGGCGGCGGGCTCGGGGCCGGGGTCGAGGGCTAGGAAGCGCGCCCGGAGCCAGCGGGCGACGTAGTCCACCACGCTATGGGCGTAGCCGATGTTCCGGTTCGAGCTGTAGCCGGACGGCTCGAAGCGCGCGAGGGCAAAGGCGTCGGTGTATTTCGCCAGCGGCGTCCCGTTCTCCAGTCCCAGGCTAATGCTGGTGGCCAGCGCGTCCAGGAGCCCGCGCAACGGGCCGCCGGCCTTGGCCATGCGGATATCGATGTGGATCGGGCGGGCGTGCTCCAGCGCGACGATCACGTAGCCCTCGTGCGCTCCCACTGAGAAGTGGTGCGTTACCGACTTCCACGTCGGGGCGGGCGCGG
>VXRL01000049.1 GCA_009838515.1 Terriglobia bacterium
TAACGGAAGTAAATACGGCCGAACCGTAGGTCGCCGCCCAGATTCTCAACAACCTGTCCTTCGACTTCGCTTTCAGGAACTGCAGCGAGCAACGGGCGCATTTGGTCGAAGGCCGGCAGCATGGCGGCAACGGCCCCAAAGGACTCGCCTAGCCGCGCGATGGCGGTTTGGAAAGCGATGAAGACGGTGTAAACGACGAGAAAATCGCCGACCGGGATATTCCTCCCACTAACCTCGACGGTCGCGAAGAGCAGCACGCCACCGGCAATAAAGGGAAGCGCGGCACCGAACGCCCGCGAATGTCCCTCCAGCGCGCCCAGTTCGAGCTCCGCGCGTTTCTGTTCGCGATAGTCCCGCGCCCAGATCGCGAAAGCCGACCCTTCCGCGTTTTCCACACGTAACTTGGCGATACCACCAATGATCTGGAACAGCTGGCCCGCCACGCGACGCGCTGCGCTGATCATCCGCCCATACGGTGAGATTTGACGCAGCCCAAGAACTACGGTGACTAGCAGAGAAGCCAGGCTGAAGACTAGGGCGATGGCCCCGAGAGCGGCATCAAATAAGAAGACGACGCCAAGAGCCGGAAGCAGAAAAACGATTGACAGCAGGCTATCGGCGACGACTCCCTGCACGCCATCGCGAAGATTCTGGAATGTCATTCCGGCCATAGCCAGTTCGCCCGCGGGACGGCGATGCAGGATGCTTGGCGGAAGGCGCATTAGGCGGTCCCAGAAGGCTGCTTCGACCCGCGACGCGGAACGTCCCTCAAGCCGCATCATCGCCGTACTCTGAAGCAGGTGCAGCAATGCTCCGAGCAGGCCGAATCCCGCCAGCGCCACGGCAATGGCATAGAGCGCTCCAGCGCTTCCGCCCGCCGTCACTTGATTCGCGACGAATCCAAGCGCCAGTGCCGGCAGCAGTTTGATCAGGCCGCCCGGAAGCCCAGCGAACACCAAGCGCGCCAGTTCCCCGGCAGATCCATGCAGAGCGATTCTCAGCAGGTCTGCCGGCTTCACGTCCCCCGACGGCAGCGGCCGATAGAACATCCAGGCACTCTCCCCCAGCGCTCTGGCGCGGTCGGCTGTTATCCGGACACTACGCTTGCTGGCTGGGTCGATTTCCCGGTAGCTGCCGAACACTCTCGGCAGCAGCGCTACTGGCTGGCCGTCCTCGGCGCGGAACGCCAGCATCGCGTTGCTATCGCTGCGCCACCATCTGTGCTCGGACGTCAATCGCACGCGCCGGGCGCGTACCCCTGATGCAACAAGCACGTCCACGAGACCGACCGGAGAATCGGAAGGGCCCGACCGCACTGGAATCTGGAAATCGATTCCTTCATGGCCGCCGATGATTTGCAGGGCATCCGCCAGAGCCGTGTCTTCGACCCTGGCATCTCGGTCGATCGGAAGGTCATGAATGTTGATCAGCCGCTGCCGCGCCGCCCTTTCGGCCATGCGGCGGCTGACCGTCCGCGCGCGTTCGAGATTCGCATAGTCGACCACCGCCAGTCTGCGGTTCACGCGCTCTAGGGCGAAGGCGACCGAGTGAAAGGAGGCGAGCGCCGGCAGCAGTGTGCCCTGCTGCGCCAGGGTTTCAGTCGACTTGCCCGAAATTGTCACGTTGTCGAACACGGTGAGCCAGCTTGTCCGAGTCAGCGGTATCAAGGCCTCGTGCGGGCCGCCGGTCTCGGCATCTTCCGCCCGGTCGACAAGCCCCATGAACAGGCTTGTGCCGCGCGGGGGCTCGGACACCCACACCACGCCGCGCCGGGCGGATAGCGTACAAGGCGCCAGAGTCTGCGTCAGGCCTGGTTCGGCCAGTGCAGTCGGACGCGGAAAGTGGCTTGCAAGACGCGCAAGCGAGTTAGCGAATTCGGTCAGCCAAGTATCCGCCTGTGCCGCCAGTTCCACCGGATAGACCTCGGACAGCGACGGTGTTGGCAGACGCTTCAGGCGGGTACCCGGCGAGCCCTTGGCAACCACGCTGAGCGTAGTGTCTTCGTTGGCACCACCGTGGTCCGGTGCGACGCCCGGCAGCAATTGGCCTGATTCACGGCGCATCAGATGCTGCGGGGCTGCCTGCTCCACGCCGTCCTTGAATTCGACCAGGAACAGATTGACGGCGCCCTGATCAATGAACCAGGCGCTGTCCGGGTCGTCGAGCTTCACCGGCAGGTTGCCTGCGCAGGGCACGGATGTACCGGAGCGGGCCGCAAGTTCGGCTAGTGATGTGAATCCCGGGCTCGTTTCCTGCATCAAGCTGCCCTGACTAGCTTGTAATAGGTGCCATCCCGGTCCGCAATCAGCTCGTCGTGCGTGCCGCGTTGCACTTCGACACCCTTGTCCAGCACGATAATCTCGTCGCAGTCCCGCACGGTGCTCAGCCGGTGCGCCACGATCAGGCAACTGACCCCGCGACGCCGCAAGGCCTCATCGACACCTTCCTCTGTCGCGGCATCGAGGGCGCTGGTCGCCTCGTCCAGGATCAGCACCGTCGGATTGCCCACTAGCGCGCGGGCGATTTCCAGACGTTGCCGCTGGCCGCCGCTGAAATTCGCGCCGCCTTCCTCGACGAGGGTCGAATATCCGTTCGGCCTGAGCAGGATTTCGTCATGGATACAGGCATCCCGCGTCGCCGCGAAGATAACTTCATCCGGAACGGCTGGGTTCCACAAGGTGATGTTGTCGCGCAGCGATGCAGAAAAGAGCACGCTTTCCTGATCCACCACGGAGACGGACTCCCGCAATACACCGTCGGGAATCTCATCACGCGGATGGCCATCGAACAGGATTTCTCCCGACCAAGGCTGATAGACACCCGCCGCCAGGCGTGCCAAGGTCGACTTGCCGGAACCGCTGGGACCGACCACGGCAACTCGCTGCCCCGGCTTGATCACGAGGTTGAGGCCCGACATTAGAGCGGGTCGGCTCTTGTTGAAACCGAACGTGACGTTTCGCAGTTCGAGCTGGCCTGCAAGTTGGAGCCGACCGTTGAACGTGGGGATTGACTCCGATTCCTGACTACGGCGGCTGAATACGGGATCCTCGGCGGTCTTGGTGATGTCCTCGAGTCGCTGCAGATCGGCCTCTATCGCTTGGCGCTTGTCGGCGAACTCCAAGAAGCGCCCGACGGGAGCCAAGAACATCTCTGCCAAGATGTAGAACCCAACGAACGTCCCCAACGTCATTTCCCCGGCCATCACAAGCCCGCCCCCCACGCCTAGGATCGCCGCGCTGCGAAGTGTGGCGATCAATCCCGGAAGAGCGGTATTTACAGAGCCCAGCTCGGAATGAATCCGGCGCGCATGCAGCTCGCGCGCCTGCTGACCGCTCCAGCGCGAGAAAAACCGGTCATCCGACCCAATCATGCGCAGGTTGTCCGCATGACTCAGCATCTGCATGCCGACGCCGATCAGCAGTCCCTGCTCGCGCCTCATCGC
>VXRL01000080.1:0-34061 GCA_009838515.1 Terriglobia bacterium
CTGTACTTGGCGACATGGGGGGGCTGGGCTCTCCAGGCCCAGGCAGAGGGTAGTTGCAGAAACGGAAGCGTGGGTGGACGAAGAGACCGTCACGGTCACCATGAGCGCGCTTGCATCTTCGGAAGCGGGCGTCTATGTGGTCACGCTGGACCTGCCGGCAGATCTCGAAGCCGGCGATCACACTGTCAAGATCGCTGTGGGCGGGCACGAGAGCAATTCGGTCGCGTTCGAGTCGGAATAGTACGAAACGCCATGTCGCTAGACTCTTAGGATGCTGGGCGCAGTGCTTCGCTGGGGCCTCTTCACAGGAATCGTCCTCGCGCTGGTCTTGGTGCCTTTCTTGCTGTTCGAGGAGAGCATCGCGCGTCTCTCCGAAGCGTTGCTGCAAGGCTCCGCAGGTCGGCTGTCGATCGGCGTGGCCGTCGTGTTGCTGCTTGCGTCCGACCTGTTCGTGCCCGTCCCCTCGAGCTTGGTGGCGACAGCTTCGGGGCTATTGTTGGGTCTGGTGCCGGGCATGGCCGCCACTTGGGTCGGAATGCAATCCGGGGCGCTCGCCGGCTACGGCGTCGGCCGCTGGGCTGGCAGGAGGGTTGCCACCCGCATAGTGGGCGAATCCGAGCTTCAGCGCGCGGCCCGCGCTCATGGCCGTTGGGGCGGTCTTTTCCTGATCGCGTCACGGGCCGTGCCGGTTCTGGCCGAGGGCTCCGTTGTGATCGCGGGGGTGGCTAGCATGCCGCTCCTGCGCTTCTTCGGTTGTGTCGGCATGTCGAATCTCGCGATTGCGGCGGTCTATGCGAGTGTCGGGGCCTACGTCCGCGACGTCAACACGTTCTTGATGGCGTTTGCGGCTTCTATCCTGGTTCCCGGGTCCCTGATGCTGGCGCACCGGGCACTTGCGGCGCGAGCGGCGCGCCGCTCCGCGGCCACGCAATGGGGACGGACCGTCTGATAGTCGGGCTGGGAGAGCGAGAATGTCCCGAATGTTGCCCGGTGTGCTGACGCTAACAACCGACTTTGGCTACCGCGACCACTATGTCGGGGCCATGAAGGGCGTGGTTGCCAGCCTCGCTCCGGGCGTGCAGGTCTTCGACATCACCCACGATGTGCCGAGCTTCGACATTGCCGAGGGCGCATTCGCGATCGCGCAGGCGTGGCGGAGCTATCCCGACGCTACTGTCCACGTGGTGGTCGTGGATCCCGGAGTCGGATCGTCGCGGGCGCCCATAGCGGCTGCTGCGGGCCGGCACTTTTTCGTTGCACCGGACAACGGAGTGCTGTCGCAGGTCTTGGAGTCGGTCGGGACGTCCAGCATCCGCCGGGTAGAAACCCGGCACGGGCTGCGGGCGATCAGCCGCACGTTCCACGGGCGCGACCTGTTCGCCCCGGTCGCGGCTAGACTGGCCGCTGGCCTGAAGTTCGAGGATGTCGGCCCCAGCATGGCCGAGCCGGTCCGGCTTCCGCCGGTCGCTGTCGCTGCCGGCATCGGGGCCGTGCTCCACGTGGACCGGTTCGGCAACATCGTGACTAGCTTTCGTCAGGAGGACCTAGCCGCCGGCGCAGGGCTGGAGATTGGCGGAAGGATAGTTGGCTCGCGAGCCGATTCGTATGCCGATGCTCCCGAGGGGGAGCTGTTCCTGATCTTGGGTAGTTCCGGATATGTGGAGATATCACTGAACCGGGGCAGCGCGGCCGCATCGCTGCGAGCGCGAGCGGGAGCGCACGTGGCACTGGCGCGCTCTCGGTCTGGGCAGGGTGTGTAACGCGCCCAAGGCCTAGCGGGGGGCGGCCGTAGCGGCCCTTGCTTGTCCGGCTAGACTCGCCGCAGAACTAGCCCAGGCCTTCCACGAGTCCGTCGTCGGTGACGCGCATGGATTCCGCGGCGGGCAGCCTAGGGAGCCCGGGCATCGTCATGATCTCGCCGCAGATTGCCACGACGAAACCGGCCCCCGAGGACAGGCGAACCTCTCGAACGGGCACCGAATGCCCGCTCGGCGAACCCAGCAGCTTGGGATCGGCGGAGAAGCTGTACTGCGTCTTGGCCATGCATACCGGGAGCTTGCAGTAGCCAGCCTCATCCCAGCGGCTCAGCTGGCTGCGAACGCGCTTGCCCGCCTCAATGCCATCAGCGTGGTAGATTCTCCTCGCCACGACCTGCATCTTCTCCAGTAGGGGCATTTCTGCTGGATACAGTGGCGCGAATCGGCCGTCGCGCTTCCGCAGCATTGCGATGACGTGACGCGCAAGCGCCTCCGCTCCAGCCGAACCGTCCGCCCAGTGCGTGCAAGGGATCGCTTCAATGCCACGGCCTCTTACGTAGGACTGGATGGTGGCGACCTCGTCATCAGTGTCGGTAGCGAATCGGTTGATTGCCACCGCGGTCGGCACCCCGAATTGCCGGACATTGTCGATGTGTCGACCTAGATTGGCGCAGCCCTTCTCTACCGCGGCGGCGTTCTCCGCAGCGAGGTTATCCTTCCCGGCTCCGCCATTCCACTTCAGAGCGCGCACGGTGGCGACGATTACCGCCGCTTCGGGATTCAACCCGGCGCCGCGGCACTTGATGTTGAAGAACTTCTCGGCTCCGAGGTCCGCGCCGAACCCGGCTTCGGTGACTACGTAGTCCGCGAGCTTCAGCGCTGTCTTGGTTGCAATCACCGAGTTGCAGCCGTGGGCGATGTTTGCGAACGGGCCGCCATGGATGAACGCTGGGGTGTTCTCGATGGTCTGCGCGAGATTCGGTTGCATCGCGTCCCGCAGGAGCACGCTCATGGCGCCGTCAGCGCTGAGGTCGCGGCAGAACACCGGGGAGCGGTCTCGTCGGTAACCGACGATGATCTTGCCGAGCCGCCGTCTCAAGTCGCGCAGGTCGCTTGCCAGGCACAAGATGGCCATGATCTCGGAGGCGGCTGTGATGTCGAACCCGGTCTCGCGGGGGAACCCGTTGCGGACGCCTCCGAGCGAGCTGACGATTTGGCGCAATGCGCGGTCGTTTGTGTCTAGGACGCGCCGCCACACCACACGCCGGGTGTCGATACCCGCGTTGCCACGCCAATGGATGCTGTTGTCAACCAGTGCAGCCAGCAAGTTGTGGGCGGCGGCAATCGCGTGAAAGTCTCCGGTGAAGTGGAGATTTATGTCCTCCATCGGGACGACTTGAGCCCGCCCGCCACCGGTCGCCCCTCCCTTCATCCCGAAACATGGGCCTAGCGAGGGCTCGCGCAAGCAGATCGCAGTCATATTGCCCAACTGGCTCAGGGCGTCGCCCAGGCCGACTGTGGTCGTGGTCTTGCCCTCGCCGGGAGGAGTTGGGTTCACCCCGGTAACCAAGATCAGCTTTCCGTCCGGTCGCCCGCCCAGCGAGTCCGTGAACTGCCCGGACAGCTTTGCCTTGTCTCGCCCGAACGCGAGGACGTGCTTGCTTGGGACTCCAAGCCTCGCCGCAATCTCTTGTATCGGTCTAAGCCTTGCTCCACGCGCAATTTCGATGTCGGTGTTGAAAGAAGCCATAGGAAGCAGTCCGCTCTAGATCGGCGAAGATTGTCGGATTGCGGCCTGTCAGGACAGGCCGCTGCGAGCATCGTGGGCCGGCGGGCAATCTGCCGTCCGCCCAGAACCGCTAGGGCGGGGCGCTTGCGGCGAGCCGCCTCGGCGGAAACAGGCCTGCCGTCCAGTGGATGTCATGGCACGAGAACGTCCTCGATAATTTGGATTGTAGCCGACAGGGTTGAATCTCGGGTTTCGGGGCCGCATCGCGTGCCGCACTGCGCCCTTTCTGCCGCGCCAATTCCGGGCTCGGGCCGAACTCCGCAATGCGGTGGCCGGGCAGCGCCTGAAGAACACGCCCGTTGGGGTCCTTCTCATCAGCGCAAAGAGTAGCGCGTTGGCCGATGCCACGAGATTGGCCAGGCTAGTGTGCCGGACTTCGTGCTGAAGCTAGTCGGCGCGAGAAATGGGGTATGTGTTTGGCTTGCTCCTAAGGTAGCGGTAGGGATTGACGGTCAGACCCTTGGAACTCACTTCGTAGTGGACATGTGCGCCCGTCGTGCGCCCGGTCGATCCCACCAAACCGATCAAGTCGCCGCGCTGGACGGGCTGGCCCGGCCGAACAAGGTATTCCTTGAGATGTCCGTAGGTCGTGCTGAAGCCGTTCCTGCCGTGAAGTATCTTCACACATTTGCCGAGTCCGGCATCCCAGCCCGTCATCGAGACGAATCCATCTGCCGTCGCCCGCACAGGGGAACCATAGGGCGCGCTAATGTCTATCCCGCGGTGAAACACGCCCTTGCCGTGGAACGGGTCCAAGCGTCTTCCGTATGCGCTCGTGATGTAGCCCTTGACTGGCCAGATCGACGGCGTGCTGTTCGCCAGCAGATTCGAGCCGGCAAGCGAAGGGCGGTCAAGCGCGTCCTGAAGCCGGTCATACTGGTTCAGCGATGCATAGTAGGCCGGGGCTAGATCCGAGCCGAAGGCGTCTTCTGCCTCTAAGGCGTCGCGTTGAATGCCGTAGGCGATCGAAACCTGGAATGCCAAGCCGCTCAGCGAGGCCAGCTGTTCCTCGCGCTCTTGCGAGGTCAGCACCAAGCTCTCGTACTCCTCGCGGAGCGCCTCGCTCTGGGACAGCAGCCGCTCTGTCTCTTTCGCCTTCTTGAAGTATCCGGCCGCCAGACCGATGGCTGCCAGCAGCGCGACTACAACAAGGCTAGCGGCTAGTTGCAATCCCCAGTGTGGAACCTCGAATCGCCCGAGACGCCCCAGCCTAGGGTGGGCAATAATGACTAGGAATCGTTTGTCTCGCATGCGGAACCTAGTGCTGGCGCAGTGAACTGACCGATGCGCACGAGCGACATTGCGCGATTTTGGGCCCCAAGTGCCCAAGGTATACGACGGCGGACGGCGTTGTCAAGTTGCAATGCCGGTCAACAAAGCCTTGGCGATGCGCGATTCAGCGCGAATCGATTCGCGCTAGGCCATGGAAGATCAGCTCATCCGGATGATTGAGGCCCTCTGGGCTGGCCAAGGCAACTCTCGCGTTGCGGTCGGCGGTGGGGACGACTGTGGTGTACTGCGCGTCTCAGACGGCGCGGTCGATTGGCTGGTGACTTCGGACCAGCTGATCGAGAACCGCCACTTTGTTCGGGATCGGCATCCGCCGCGGGATCTGGGCCGCAAGGCGCTTGTCCGATCACTCAGCGACATAGCCGCGATGGGGGGCAGGCCGCAGTGCTTCTTGCAAACTGTCTGCCTGCCTGACTGGGCGGCGCGTTCGCAGTGGCACGAGGAATTCCAGCAGGGGCTGCGCGCAGCAGCAGACGATCTCGATCTCCCTGACCTGGCGTTGCTGGGAGGGGATGTCGCCGCCGGCGATCTGTTCGTCGCTACGGTGACCGCGATCGGGCAAGTCGCTGCGGGAACCGCCCTGTTGCGCAGCGGCGCTCGACCGGGCGACCAGCTCTGCGTCTCGGGCAGCTTGGGTGGGTCCGCGCAGGGACTGAGACTGCTCCTCGGCGAATCGCCCCCTCCGCTCGACCATCCCGCAGTGCGTCGGCACTGTGCGCCGAGTTCAAGGCTGTCTTTGGGATGGTCGTTGCGGGAACTTCCCGCAACCGCCGCCTTGGACCTCAGCGACGGGCTCGCGATCGATGCCAATCGCCTGGCCGACGCCAGCTGCGTCGCGCTCGTGATCGAAGCGTCCCGAGTGCCTCTGTTTCCGGGTTCGGCGCTAGCTGATGCGCTGGTCTCGGGCGAAGAGTACGAACTGCTGTTTACGTGTGCGGGCAGAGACACTGGGTTGAACGGGCTGGATGTGACCCCGGTCGGCAGGGTCGAGCAAGGATCGGGCGTTTGGCTCCAGACCAACCAAGGCCGGCAACGGCTCCCGCCAACGGGATTCAGCCATTTCTAGGTCGGTCGCGAGTCTCCTATACGTCAAGCAGCGCGTCGATCTCACGGCTGAGCCGGGGCGGCGGAGTCGCCAGCGAGACCAAGACGAATACCACGGTCGCTGCCAGCAGCGCGACAGCGCCGACCGCCAAGCCGGGTGGCAGAAGCGCGTAGCCGTGGCGCGCCGACATCTCCAAAAAGAAATTCAGCGCGATGCTGGTACTGATCGAGGCCACGCAAGCCTGTCCCGTGGCCCGCTTCCAGTTCATGCCTATGCATACGCTGGGAACGATGGCGGCCGCGAACGTCCCCCAGCCAAACGTGCCGAGCAGGGCGATCAGGCTTTCCATGTAGAGCGCGAACACCGCCGATACGACCAGCAGCGCCCCTGTCACGATCCTGGACCACAGCAGTTCGCGCTCCAATGGCCTGCCGCGGAGCGCGATGGGAATGTCGCGCACGACCGCGGCCGCGCCTAGGTTGAGGAACGAGTCGGCCGTAGACATGATTGCCGCCAGCAGGCCTGCAAACACGATGCCCGCCAGCAGTTCCGGGGTGTACTGGAGCAGGAACGTGGGTGCCGCCAGGTCGGGATTCTCCAGTTCCGGGTGATCGCCCCTGGCAACCAGCGTGCGCATGGCCAGCCCGATCCCCATCCACAGCATCGCCAGCACGAGGTAGCTCGCGCCCGTTGCGAGGGCGCTCCATTTCAGCTGCCGAATGTCCTTGAGCATCATCAGCTTGGTGACCGCGTGAGGCTGTCCGGATGCCCCGATCCCGAAGAGCAGCATCCAGCTCAGGGCGGCCATGTCGCCACGCGAGCCCCAAGGGCCGAAGTAGTCCGGTTCCATGGCCCACAGCGTCTGGCTGATGGACTGCATGCCCCCGCCGACCTTGAGGCACTGCAGCAGCACCGCGATGGCCGCGCCCAGCATCAGCAGGCCTTGGAATAGGTCCGTGTAGACGCCCGCCACGATCCCACCGGCGATGGAGTAGAAGGCAAGCACCCCCAGCCCGATGCTCAGGGCTACCAGCAGATCGATGCCCAAGACGGCCTGCAGTACCGTGCCGATGGCAAGGATCTGCGTGCCGAGGTATCCGATGACGCCCAAGAAGATGGCGGCGCTCATTGCCAGAGGCGGCCACATGCCGCCATAGCGGGCCGCGATGGCTTCGGGCAAGGTCAGGATCGGTCGCACTTCGACGAGCAGGCGCAAACGCTTGCCTGTCAATAGGAAGACCACCGGCAGGCTGAATGCCGATACGAACACCATCCAGAGCGAACTTGAGCCGGATTCGTAGACTAGGCCGGGGCCGCCGACGAAGCCAAACCCGCTCATCACGCTCGAGATCGTGGCCATGACCACGACGACCGGTCCCAGGGACTTGCCGGCGAGGAAGAAGTCAGCCGCCGAAGAGGTGCGGCGCATAGCCCACACGCCGATCACCGCGCAACTCGCCAGATAGACGACCACACAGGTGATGATGAGTTGCGAATCGGCGGTCGGCATGGGTCGCTCGGGCGCCTACTGTTTCGAGGAATAGCGCTCGATGAACGCGCGCTGCCTGTCAGGCGGAAGGACTTCGCGGTCGAAAATCAGGCCGTAGAGCACGCCGAGCATCAGTCCCAATGGCGCGATGCCGTAAACGAGCAGCGCCGTGCCAGCCGGGAACCCGCCGATGGTCTTCAGCGGTCCGGTCGGGTCGTGTAGGTGGAACTGAAGCGCCAGCAAGCAGCAGAATCCGATCCCGAACGCCAGCACCGCCGCAAGGGTGAGTCGGGACGGTCGCCCGGGCGAGCGCAGGCCGAGCAGGCACAGCACCACGATCAGTGCCACCGAGGCCATGCCGAGCAGCGCCGCGTTCCCGGCGAATCCGCCGGCCAGCGCGATCAGGCAAATGACAGCGGCCAGAGCCGCCAGCGGGGAGTTATTCACTTCCAAGGGGACTCTCGGTCCTCCAGGGTGGTATACGCCTCGGTGTACACCTCCGCCATGCGCTCGTCCCACGCTGCGGCGATAGACGGATCCTCTGGCTCTTCGCCCATGTCGCCGGTGTGCTGGATCCACAGGTCGAGAGCGGACGCCATGCGCGTGAGGATCTGCTGGTGCTCCGGCGACTCCGCAAGATTGTGCAATTCGTCCGGATCGGACTCAGTGTCGTACAGCTCTTCTTCCGGCCGGCTGCGGGCGAGAAACGGATTTTCGCTGGCGCTCAGCTGCCCGTCCTTCTCCAGCCGGAGCATCTGGCGCCAGATGGGATACGAGGTTTCCTTGTACCGGTTCAGCTGCATGTAGGGCCGATCGGGATAGTAGTTGCGGATGTACTTGTAGCGTTTGTCGCGGACCGCACGAATGCGATCAACCGTCTCGTCGCAGCGATCGCGCGCTGCGAACACGTACTCCCGCGATGCCGCCTTGTGCTCTCCGAGGAAGACGCGCCCCTCCAGATGGGAGGGCACCTCGATGCCGGCGATCGCCAGCGATGTCGCCGACAGGTCGATGCTGCTCACCAGTTCGTCGCGCACGCTGCCGGGCTCGAGCTGCCCTGGCCAGCGGATCACTAAGGGCACGCGGATACCGCCGTCGTAGAGAAATTGCTTGTCGCGGGGCATCGGCCGCCCATGGTCTCCGAAGAAGATCACGACCGTCCGATCCGCGATGCCGTCCTCCTCCAGACGGTGGAGCACGCGGCCGACCTTCTCGTCCAGCATGCGCACGGCGTCCAGGTATCCCGCCCAGTCTTTCTTGGCGACTTCGCCCTGCGGATAGTACGCCGGAGGCGCTACGGCCGATGGGTCTGTCGGCGAGTCGATGCCGGCGGCGAAGCCCCACGGCTCAGTCGCCTTGCCCCGGTGCGGTTCGAAAATGTTGACCTGGGCGTAGAACGGCTGCCCTTCCGCGCGGTCACGCCAGTTGCTGCCGTCGAACGGCTTGTCGTACTGGAAATTGAAATCGGTCTTGTTCCGCCCGCCGAGGCCGCTCTGGTGGTCGTTTGCGGTGTAGTAGCCTGCCTCGCGGAAATAGTCCGTAATCAGCCGCACAGGCTCGGGCAGCGCGTAGCCATCGTTGCGATGGCTACGGTGCGCGTGCGCTCCGATGCTCGTTTGGTACATCCCGGTGATGAGCGCGGACCGCGACGGCGAGCAAACCGGGCACGTTACGTAGGCGTTGGTGAAACGGGCGCCCTCGGCGGCGAGGCGGTCGATGTTGGGGGTGCTGACCTCCGCGCTGCCATAGCAGGAAAGATCCGGCGAGAGGTCGTCGGCGATGATCCAGACGATGTTCCATGGTTCGGGCGGCGAAACGCCGCATCCGATCGCGCCCGCGACGGTCACGCCTCCGAGGAACTGCCTGCGTGTAGTGATCATGGTTGTCTCTGGGGACCGCACGCTGATGCGGCCGACGAGGGCACTGGCTGCGCGGCCAAGAATCCGGGCGTGTGCGCCTCAAGGATTTCGGATATTGTACAGGAACGTGAATTGCAGGCGAATGTCCCCGCCGATGTATTCCTTTGGCAGAGGCGGAAAGGGGTTTGAAGCGCTCACACCGGCGACGGCCGCGCGATCTAGCGGTGGTGCTCCTGAAGGCCTGGCGATCACCAGCTTGGGCACGCTGCCATTGCGTGCGACCGAGAACTGGATCAGCGTGCGCCCACGACTCATGCCTAGTCGGGCGCTCTCAGGGATCACGGCGAACCAATTCCGTCTCACCGCTGCGAGCACTTGGGTCAAGTAGGGCCGGAAGTCGACGCCGCGCGGGTCGCTCAGCAGTTCTACGACGCTGCCCGATTCCGCCGGGCTGTTGGGCAGCATCACCCGGGAATTGGAGCCACCGATGCCATCGCCTACTGCTTGTCTCGGAGGCCCGCTGCGTTTCATCTGTTCGATCGCCCCAGAGATGACCTGTCCGGGCCGGGGAGTTAGTTCCAGCGTGCCCAGCTGGGCGCTGCCCTGGCGGCTCGGCATGCGCGCGGGGGGATTTTCAAGCTTCAGGACGGCCCGTTTGCGAGCCGGCGCTGCGGGCATGGGCAACAGCCTTGGGTCGCGGGCCTGCGCGAGCTCAGCGCCCCTGCGAAACTCTCCCGGGTCCGGGCTTCGCGCTGGTGGCGGCTCCAGTTCTGGCGGTTCCTCCTTTTCCTCGAGCGCCGGATTCTCGGGTTCAATGTCGGGTTCCTCGACCTCGACCGGCTGGGGCACCTCGGCGACGTCCTCGGGCTCCGGCTCTGGGGTGGGCTCTGGCTCAGCCTCGGGTCCGGGACCCGGATCCGGCGCGGGCGCGGGCAGGCCGCGGAATCCGTCCTGGCCCTCGCCGGCTATGCCAACTTGAGTTTCGAGTGGCGGCAGGTCATCCAGCGACGGGGCCATCAGAGTGATCTGAACGGTGTTCCAGTCCGCCGGCTCATTGAGATCCAGTTGCATCGTTCCCGGTACGACCAAGATCAGCAAGCCGACCGCATGTAGCACCACCGCGGCCGCTTTCGTCAGCGCGACGCGCGATCGCAGCCCCCGCCGTTCCCATGTGACCTGCAGATGGAGATCGGTCCCAGCGTCGGGCGGCCATATACCGCTTCCACCGGCGTCGTCATATCGGCGCCTGGGATCGAAGCGTTCCGCTAGGAACTCCGGGGCCGGGCCACCCGCGCGCAGCCGATGCGGATTCGCTGCACCGTGCTCCCGCTGCCAGGCGAGCCGCCGTTCGAATTCGGCGACCCGCAGGTACAGCGGATGGTCGCTGGACCGTAGCGCTGGCCCGTGCGCAGCCGAGGCCCGGGCGGCCAAGCTCTCGGAATATTCTTCGAGCAAGAAATGAAGTCGGAGTTTGTCCGGGCCCGGCAATTATCTGTCGGCGGCCAAGGTCTTTGTAACCAAGTGCGAATGCGCTTCGATCGCCTCTCTTATTCTAAGTGCGAGTTGTAGCGCTCCGAGGGCGTGTTGCCCCGTCACGCGGGGCTGGGTGCGATCCCGCACGCAGCGCAAGAAGGACTCTAGCTGCCGTCGCAGAGGCTCTCCGTCGTCCGCGGCCAGAGGCAGGATGCGCAGCCCTGCCGAGCTGTCAAGTCCGATGCGGACCCCCTCGCGCTTGATGTAGTCCAGCGAGATGTATTCGCGCGGTTGGAAGAAGCGCAGCTTGCGAATCTTTTCGGTGGAAACCCTGCTGGCTGTCAGGTTTGCAACACAGCCGTTCTCGAACTGGATGCGCGCGTTCGCGATGTCGGTCGTGTCGGAAATCACGGAAAGGCCGCTGGCAGACACGTCGCGAACCGGCGAGTCGACCAGCTTGAGTACGATATCAAGGTCATGGATCATCAGATCGAGCACGACATCAATATCTAGGCTTCGCGGGCTGAACGGGCTCATGCGGTGGATCTCGAAGAACAGGGGCAGCGTGGCTGCTTCCGCTGCTTGCTCGACGGCCGGGTTGAATCGCTCCAAGTGCCCGACCTGCAAGACACGGTCGGCTTCTTGAGCAGCTTTCACGAGATCTCCCGCTGACTCGACATCCGGGGCGATGGGCTTCTCGACCAGCAAGTCCACGCCCTGCTCCAATAGCGACAGCCCAACGCGAGCATGGTGCTGCGTCGGCACCGCGAGGCTCGCGGCTCGCACTGCGCGTGGCAGGGCCGCCGGGTCCGACAAGGCCTTGCCGCCGTACTCGTCGGCGACCCGCCGGGCGCGCGCCAAGTCGCGATCGACAACGGCGAGGAGGTTCGCCTCGGGCAGGGCGGCGTAGACGCGGGCATGCTGGCGCCCGAAATTTCCGGCGCCGACGACAGCAACAGGGATCGGCTCGACCGCGCTCACTAGGGGTTCCGTCTGCCTGGCCCAGCTGGCTAGCGCAGGTCGTAGGCCACCAGCTCCGTTTGGTTGCGAACGAACAACAGGCCGCCCGCCATCGCCGGTACGTTCCAGGTCTTGCCCTGGACGGAATCGAAGCGAACCAGTTCTCGGTACTCGGCGGGTGTGGCCTCCACCAGGGCCAGCTCTCCGTCCTCGCTAACGATCACCAGATGTCCGGACGCATACAGGAGTTGTCCGTAGCGGTAGCGGCCGCTCTTCCAAAGACGCTCGCCGGTGCGCACGTCAACCGCTGCAAGAATCCCCTCGTCCAGCCCGTAGACGACCCCGTCAACCAGCACTGACGGGTTGAACTTGTTCTTCATGTTGAGGTTGAACCAGACCTCTTCGGCCGAGAGGCCGCTCTCGGTCTGCGAGATCTGCAGCAGGGCCGCCCCGTGGCCGTAGCCGGACGAGACGAACACATGGTTGGCATCCACCACGAGAGGCTGAGCGCAATTGGCGTCGTAGCTCGTCTTCCATGGGTGGCTCCAGAGCTCGGCGCCGTCGTCCAACGACGCGCCAAGCACCCGCGTTCCACTCACGATCAGCAGCTGCCGCCGCCCGGCGAGTGTCGCCACCTGCGGGGAGACGTATCCGGCCTTGTCGTCGAGGTTTGACCAGAGAACGTCGCCCGTAAGCTTGTCGTAGGCGAAGATCGACTTCCCGCCCCTTCCGCCTGGCAGGGCTATGACCATTTCGTCAACCACCAGGGGGGCCGCCGCCATGCCCCAGGTCAGGTTCGAGGCGTTGGCATCCCTCAGGATGTTTCGCTGCCAGAGCACGTCCCCATTGCCGGCAGCCAGGCACAGCAGGTCGCCGTTTGCGCCCTGCGCGTAGATCTTGCCGTCTGACCAGGTCGGCGTGGCGCGAGGCCCGTCGCCTCCCATCGATTCGCTGAACCGAGACTTCCACGAGTGCTCCCAAGCTTGGCGGCCGTCCTCGATCCTGTAGGCCGCCACGACTTCGCGATCACGTCGCTGCTCAATCGTGAACAGCAGCCCGTCGGCAACGACCATCGAGGCGTAGCCGCCGCCGATCTGCTCGCGCCAGAGCTCCCGCGGGCCGTCGGACGGCCAGTCGGTTCTGATTGGCGATTGATCATAAATTCCGGCGCGTCCCGGGCCGCGGTACTCGGTCCAGTAGTTCGCCGTCGCAGAGGTGTCGGGGGGGCTCGCGGCGGCCGGCCTTGCCATGACCGGGGCCGCGGCTTGGGACGCGTCTCCCCCTGCTCCGGCCGGAGAAGCAGTGTCGAGACGCCGGTCTGCTTCCAGACCCTCCATGCGCGACTCGGAGTCGACGTGCTCGAGCACCAAGCCCCGGCCAGAGCCGGAAAGACCTATCGTCGCTCCTGACCAGTACAGGTACAGCCAGCCCGCCGCGGCCACGGCGCAGATCGCTCCCAGAGCGTACAAGGCAGCGCGAATTAGCGTCTTGGCAAGCAACGGCATGGATCCCCCTCGCCCGCGACCGCGAGGATCGCTGCTCTTAGCCTAGCGGACATGGCGCTGCGCGATCGGGAATCGGCGGCCCATCCCGAACGCCTTTGATGTCACGCGCAGGCCCGGAGCGGCTTGCTGGCGCTTGTATTCGTTGCGGTCCACCATGCGGGCGATTTCCCGCACCATTCCGAGTGGATGGCCCAAGCGCTCGGCGATTTCCGGCGCGGACAGGCACTCTTCGACGTATAGCCGCAGGATTGGATCCAGCACCTCGTAGGGAGGCAGCGAATCCGAATCCCTTTGATCGGGCCTGAGTTCCGCCGATGGCGGCTTGTCCAACACCGCTTGGGGAATGCCGCCGGGATGCCGCTCATTGGCCACTTCCGCCAGCTTGTAGGCTAGCGTCTTGGGCACGTCGCTGATGACCGCCAAGCCCCCGCACATGTCGCCGTAGATCGTGCAATAGCCGACAGCGAGTTCGCTCTTGTTTCCAGTGGTGAGCACTAGACTGTTGAACTTGTTCGACAACGCCATCAGGGTCGTTCCGCGCAGGCGGGCCTGTAGGTTTTCTTCGGCGATATTCGGGGCTAGGCCCCCGAAAGCGGGCGCCAATTGCGCCTCGAACGCTTGGTATGCCGGATTGATGCCGATTGTCAGGAACTGAATCCCCATAGCCTCTGCCGTATTCCGCGCGTCGATCAGGCTGCCTTCGGAGGAGTACGGTCCCGGCATGGCCACACCGGTAATGTTGTTCGCGCCGAGTGCCTCGGTCGCGATCACGGTCGTGAGGGCGGAGTCGATCCCGCCGCTCATGCCAACGATTGCCTTGCTGAACCCGCACTTCCTGACGTAATCGCGAGTTCCCAGCACGAGCGCGTCGTACACGGCATCGGTATCGCCGCCGGCGCTCTCCCCAGACCACGTATCGTCCGGCGCCTCGCGGGCAGAGCCCGGCTCCCAGCAAACTACATCCTCTGCGAAGGACAAGGCCCGCGCCCGAAGAGTCCCGGACCCGTCCACGGCGAAGCTCGACCCGTCGAAAATCAGTTGGTCGTTGCCGCCGACTTGGTTCACGAGGGCTGCGGGCACGTGGTGGCGAGCTGCCATGGCCTTGAACATGGCCAGCCGGAATGCGCGCCTGCCGACGTGGTACGGCGATGCGGAAATGTTGACTAGCAGGTCGATTCCTTGCCGGGCCAACTCCTCGACAGGATCCATCGAATACCGCGATCGCTCCCAGAATTGCTTGTCGTTCCAAGCGTCCTCGCAGATCGTGAGGCCGATCCGCCGCCCTTGGAATTCCCAAACTGCGGTCCGCTCCCCGGCGCGGAAGTAACGCGCCTCGTCGAAGACGTCGTATGTCGGCAGCAGTAGCTTGCTCTGGCGGAAGACGACACCGCCTTGGTCGAGGCAGGCCAAGCAGTTTGCCGCTTTGCCCGACTCGCCGGCTTCGCCGCAGTAGCCCACGACCAGAGCTGTGTCCAAGCTGGCGGATGCCCGCGCCAGCCTCTGCAGTTGGGCCTCGTTCGCGTCGCGGAAGCCAGCCGTGGTGACGAGGTCGAGCGGCGGGTAGCCGCAGACCGACAGTTCCGGGAATACAGTTAGATCCGCGCCTTGGTCGTTCGCCGCGCGGGCGCACCTCAGGATGCGATCAGTATTCGCCTCTAGATCCCCAACGGTGAAGTTGAGTTGCGCGAGCGCTACCCTCATCGATCCTAGCTTTACTCTATCGTCTGGCTAGGACGGGACCGGGCGCGGTGCGCCGCGCCCCCGGCAAGGCTTTGTGGCGGCAGCGGCCCGTGGCCCGCTACCAGATTCCGCGCAACGGCTAGAACGTGTGCCCGTCGGTCAGAGTGAGACGGAACGGGCTCTTGGACAGACCGCTGGCAACGCCATCGATGGTCAGCATGGAGCCGGTCCGCAGCCCCGAGCGGCGGCGGTTCTCTAGGTTCAGCACGACCTCGGTGCTGCCCCCGGGCTCGCTGGTGAGGTTGATCGTCGCCGGTCTTTCGGGCGGGCTTGCCGAGACGACGTAAAGGCGCATCTTCGGGGTCAGCTTGCCGTTGAGGTCAGCCCAAATGCTATCCCCTGCGGGCTCCAGCAGGCGCGTCTTGAGATCCTTGAAGACCCACAGCATCGGGTTCTCTTCGCGGGACTTCTGGTCGGCCTCGAATTGCAGTTCCTCGGAAGACTTCAGCTCAATACGCTCGCTCGACAGGGCCGTTGCCTTGGCGATTTCCTCGATCTTGGGCCAATACAGGCCATAGGCCTCGTCGCCGTAGTTGCCCTTCAGCAGGTTCTGCACGTAGTCCAGGACCTGCGTTCGGCCTTCGGCAGGCATCGAGTTCGGGCCGTCGTATAGCGCGGCGCGCGCAAACGATAGGAAGGCGAGATCGTACTTCGCTGCATCCTGCTGCGCCAGAATGACCTGACCGAGCCAGTAGGACACCTGGCCGCGCGACGGATCGATGGAGAGCACTTCCCGGAAAGCGTTTTCCGCGGCCGAGTTGTCCTTTTGTTGCATGCGTCCCCAGCCGATGGTCAGATGCGACGATGCTATGGATTGCTGCTTGGCGTTGTCCCACGCCTCTTGCGCAACCGTGTCGGGCTTGTTCGCGAACTGCTGGTCCACAAGCTTCAGCACGGCATTGGCGGCATCGATGCCATCGCTTACCGTCTGCCCGTCGGCTTTGCCCAGGTACGGGGTCGAGAGAGTGATCACGTAGTGCGCGGTAAACGAGTCCGGCACTTTGGTCAATAGCGTCTTCGCGGCTTCGACGGCTTCCGCTGTCTGGCCCGTCTTTTGGTAGCTATCGAGGTAGAAGCTCGCACGCTCCACGTGGTAGTCCGTCTCGGGATATTTCTCGGTCCACTCGTCGAGCAGCGCGAGCTTCGCGGCCGGGTCGGCCTCGCCGTAGACCTTGGTGATCACATCGTATTCGGCCCTGTCCTTGTAGTTCTTCTCCTGCGGATTCGGGATGGCGATCGCGGCCACCATCAAGAGCAGGCACGTTGTGAGCGCGCAGTGCGCGACTTTCTTCAAGATCATTCCTTGAACTCCGGAGCCATCGTCTGACGGCATAGAGAAAATGATGGCACACTTCCGCAGCCGGCGCAACGGCTCGGATCAAGCGGAAAACTAGCCCTTGCTCGTCTTTGGGGGAGTATAGCCGCTCCAGGCCTCTGCGCGCAACTGGATTCGAGGGGTGCGGAGGCTCGAACGTCCCGCCGGCGGGCGCGTTCAGGCCCGCATCAGCGCACTCTCAGTCCGCGAGCGCCCTCGGGGCGGAGAGGGGGGCTAGCTGTCACCGCCAAGCTGCGAACCGCTTCAGGCAACCCCGGCCGCTTCGGGCCTCGGAGTGCCGATATGCGATCTCGCCTACGGCTCAGCCTAGACTGAAAGCGGTCCTGGCGGTCCCGGCCACTGGTCGTTGGCCGCCATCACTATGGCAAGGCAGGCGACCGCTATCGGGCCGGTTTGCACTGAGCACTGCCCGGTCCCACGGCGAAATTGATTCTGGTAATTTTGCCCCCGTCTGGCATCCAAGTTTGAGCCCGTATCTAGAGGTGCCAAATCAATCCTTGACAAGCCACTGGACTTCCTGTTATTTGTGGGATTAGCACATGTCTGAGGGTCTACTTGGCCCGACGTTATTGACGCACAGCTACCCAATCCAAGGATTCCATTGATCAAGTCGATCTGAGTGATTGGATGGATTCCACTCTAGAAGGAGCAACAATCTCGCAATGGAAATCAACGAAATCCTCAATGAGTTGAAGGCCGAGCTGGACCAAAACAGCATGGCCATCGCTGCTCTGAGCGGCCTGCCTCTCAGTCGCGAGACCAAGAAGGTTCTCGATTATTTGGAAAGCAATCGAGCATTGGTCGAAGACGCGGTCGTCGCCCTCGCGAACCTTGAGCGCAGCCGTGGCAAGCGTCGCGGCCGCCGTCCCGCTTGGATCGAGGAAGTCATGGGATCCAGAGGCGCCAGTTAGGACCTAACCCACGCGGCCTTGGGCTTTTGGGTTCCGCCGTTGGCGGTGCGCGGGCTTTGCCGACAGGCGGGCTTAGTATAGGAGAAACGCTCGCCGCCTTGTCCGAAAGTCGCTGATTGATTGGTCAATGCGGCTCCAAATGGCTGCTGTGTCTTGGCCGTTATTTAGGGCCTCTACGGTCTCCAAATTGCCGACCAAATTCTTGGCCGGTTCAAAGTCTACTTTGTTGGCGCGAGCCTCGGCCAGCGCGCTGGCTATCACCAATCCTAGGCGCGTTGGCTGCAGGACGTTCCTATCTGTGATCGAAAACTGTACACCATCAATTGCCTTACCGCCGAAGACCGAAGCGGCGGGCTTCTGTTGACGGGCATACACCCTTATGCCCGGCAAAGAGGCTTGGCGGATGGCGTCTGCCAGTGCCACGCCGTCAATCCAGTCCGCGCCGACGAACTGGAAAGGAGTGTCGGTTCCCCGGCCTACAGAGTAGTTCGGCAACTGCTCTAGCATGGCGATGCCGGGATACAAGATGGCCTGATCCAGTGTCCTGATGTTCGGCGAAGGGTTGACCCACGGCAGGCCGGTTTCGTCAAACCACAGGCTGCGCTCCCAGCCCTGCATCCGGACAACTTCGAGCTTGGCCCCGATTTTCCTCTCCGCGTCGAACATTCCGGCCAGCTCTCCCACCGTCATGCCGTGGCGCACCGGGATGTTGTGGTAGGCCACGAAAGACTCCAAATCGTCATCCCTTAGCGGTCCCTCGACGTCCGTTCCGTTGATTGGGTTGGGGCGGTCCAACACGTAGAATTCGATGCCCGCTTCGGCCGCGGCCTCCAAGGCGTATCCAAGTGTCGTGATGTAGGTGTAGAAGCGCGCGCCGATGTCTTGGATATCGAACACGAGCGCGTCGAGGCCCCGCAACTGTTCCGTCGTTGGCCGCTTGAGGTTGCTGCGATAGAGGCTGTGGACAGCGACTCCACTGCGCTGGTCGACGCCGTCGGAGATGTCCGGCTGGTCCAATTCTCCGCCCAGTCCGTGCTCGGGTGCGAAGATCGATTCGAGGCTGACATGTGGTGCCGCGGCCAGCAGGTCGATGTTGCGTCGGCGCAGGCGATCGATTCCCGTCTGGTTTGTCAAGAGCCCGATTTTCTTGCCGCTCAAGCGTGCGAAGCCCTCGGATACAAGCACGTCCAGCCCCGTCCTTACGGGCGAAAAAACAGCTCTGTCGCGAGTGTGGTCGGCTCGCGCCGATAGGTCGATGCCGCGCACGTTCAGGTTCGCCGCGACGATGGTTGCGACTAGGCTGCGCAGTCTGACCACGGATGTCTTGTCGGCCGGATGGACACGATTCGTCATCAACACGACAAACGAATGACTGACCGGGTCGATCCACAGCGACGGCCCCGTATAGCCGGTATGTCCGAATGATGCCGTGCTGAACAGGTCCCCGCGCGGAGAGGAATAGCGTGTATCAATATCCCACCCGATTCCGCGGGCGACCTTGCCGTCAGGGCTCTGCGAGGTGCGCATGCGCAACACGCTCAACGGACTCAAGATCCGCGTCCCGTCAACTTCCCCGCCGTTCAGCATCATGCGCGCAAAGGTGGCGACATCTTTGGCGGTGGAGAAGACCCCGGCCTGTCCCGATACGCCCGCCATCCTGCGTGTCGTAGGATCGTGAACAATCCCCCGCAGGAAGCTGCCGTCCGCCAGCTGCACGGTCGGCGCGATGCGCGAGCGCAGTTCGACCGGAGGGCGGAAAGAGGTATCGTCCATTCCGAGCGGCTCGAAGATGCGTTCTTCCGCGAATTCGTCCAGAGTTGTTCCGCTGATTCTGCGGACGATTTCCGCCAGGAGAATATAGTTCACATCGCTGTAGACGAACTTGGTGTCGGGCGCGATCGTCGGCCGCTCCTGCAGCGCGAGATTGACGCCCGCTTGATAGCCTCGCCAGGCGGATTCGAGTGGGAGCGTGGGGCGCAGGCCCGAGAAATGGGTGAGCAACTGTAGCACCGTGATGCGCGTGCGGCCTTGAAAATCAGGCAGATATACCTGGATGTTGTCATTGAGACGGACTTTGCCCTCTTCCGCCAGCATCATGATCGCCGGGGCCGTGACCATCACCTTGGAGAGGGATGCGCAATCGAAGATGGTGTCGAGCTCCATCGGCTCGCGCCGCGGCGCGACGCTCTTGGCCCCGTAGCTGGCAAAGTGCAGAAGCTGCCCGCGGGACTCAATCCACGCCACTGCCCCGGGAGTAATGCCGTCCTCAATCGCTTGGTTGATCGCCGTGTCTAAGGGCTGCGAGCCGTCCCATTCCGCCGGCGCGGCGGTCGGCAATTGCGTAAGCGCGCCCGCTGACGCGAGGGCGAGGACTGCGAGCGAGGCGCCGCGAAGTCCGGAGCGGGTCGAGGTCTGCACAGGCTCATCGTATCAAGCAAGGGCAACCCGGAATCGGTTGGGAGCCGAGGCACGAAACGACTGCCGCACCTACGCGGTCAAGGGCATCCCAATCGCCGCGGCGGCGTCGAAGGTGGGCTGAGCTTTCCCGTTCCGACTTGCGCCGGCATCGTGGCCCGGCGGCGCGCTGCGCGGGCGAAATCGATCCTTCGGGAGGCCTTGGGCGGGTCGAATTGCGGGCGTGTCATACTAGTGGCTCTAAACGGTGCGCGGGCGCCGCACTGGCTCTTGATTCACCCTGGTCTTCGCGTCCCGCTGGTCGGGGCTTGCGCTTTGTCCCATGCTTGATCGCGCCTACCTGCGGGAAGACTTTGACCAAGCCAAGGCCCGCTTGGCAGATCGAGTCGACTCAGGCGTGCTTGAACAGTTCGCCGAGACCGACGCCAGACGGCGCGCCGCGGTCACCGAGATGCAAGCGTTGCAGGGGCAGCGCAACGAACTCAGCGCCAGCGTGGCCAGGGCAAAGCGCGCCGGCGAGGATGCCTCCGCAATGGTCGCGCAGTCTCGCGAAGTGCATGTGCAGATCGGCCAGTGCGAGGCCTCGGTACACGAGCTGGACGAGGCAATGAACTCGCTCTTGAGCCAGATTCCCAATGTTCCCCACGAGAGCGTGCCGGCGGGAGCGGACGAGTCCGCCAACCGCGAGGTCAGCCGCTGGGGCGAGCCCGGCCAGTTCGCGTTCCAGCCGAAGCCACATTGGGATCTCGGCGTGCAGCTCGGGATCGTGGATTTTGAGCGGGCGGCCAAACTGGTCGGCTCGCGCTTCGCAGTGTATTGCGACGCTGGAGCCAAGCTCGAGCGCGCCCTGATGAACTTCATGCTCGACGTGCATACTGGCGAGCATGGCTATCGCGAGATCTTGCCGCCCTTCATCGCGAATTCTCGCGCCCTGTTCGGCACTGGCCAGCTGCCAAAGTTCTCGCACGACCTGTTCAAGCTCGAGCGCACTGACTACTGGCTGGTGCCTACGGCCGAAGTGCCCCTGACGAACCTGTACGCCGGCGAGACGCTTGCCCATGAGGACCTGCCGATTTCGCTCACCGCGTTCACGCCGTGCTTTCGAAGCGAGGCGGGTTCCTATGGCCGGGATGTGCGCGGCGTTATCCGCCAGCACCAGTTCCAGAAGGTCGAACTGGTCAAGTTTGCCAGCCCGGAAACCAGCTACAGCGAACTCGAGCGCCTGACCGCGGATGCCGAAGACATCTTGCAGCGCCTAGGATTGCCGTATCGCAAAGTCTTGCTTTCGAGCGGGGACATGGGCTTCAGCGCGGCCAAGACCTACGATCTGGAAGTCTGGCTGCCGGGGCTCGGCGAGTACAAGGAAATCTCGTCCTGCAGCAACTTCGAGGCATTCCAAGCCCGTCGCGCGCGAATCCGCTTCAGGAGCGCGGAGGGCGGTCGCAGGAAGCCCGAGTTTGCGCATACGATCAACGGAAGCGGCCTAGCCATCGGGCGAACTTGGCTGGCAATCCTGGAGAACTACCAGCAGGCTGATGGCAGCGTGGTCATACCCGAAGCGCTGCACAGCTACTTGGGCGCCGAGCGCATCGGCCCGAGCGGCGAGCTGAGCTGACGCGGCGCGTCAGGAGTAGACCCCCCTCAGGTCGTTCCATCTGACTCTCCAGACGTCGGCGAAGGCTGCCAGCCCGTCGCAGAGCCCAACGGAAGAGTCAGGCTGATTGTTCCAGCGCACTGGGACTTCGGCGATTGAGAAGCCGAGCTTGTGTGCGATGTAGAGCTGCTCCACGTCGAAGCCGAAACGTTCGATCCGCTGCTTGGCCGCGATTCGTTGCGCGGCCTGTCGTAGGAATAGCTTGAAGCCGCACTGCGTGTCCGCGACGCGCAGTCCCGTTACCAGTCTCACGTTGAGGTTGAACAGGCGGCCCACGCACTCGCGGTACTTGGGCTGATGGATCCCGATCAGCGATCGGTCCAACGCCCGCGAGCCGATCGCGACCGCATGGCCGCCGGCTCTTGCGGCGTCGACGAGCTTTTCCACTTCCGCGATCGGTGCGGACTCGTCGGCGTCGCAAGACAGCACCCATTCGTGGCTCGCCTCGCGCATGCCGCGGCGCACGCTGTAACCCTTGCCGCGGTTGGCATCATTGCGAAACACGCGCAGCGCGACACCGCTGGCCGCCAGCGTCGGCTGCTCCGAGCGCGCGGCCTGCGACGTGCCGTCGCTGGACCCGTCGTCGACCACGATCACCTCCGATTCGTCGAAAGGAGAGCCCCGCAGATAGCGCGACACGTTTTGCAGCGTCGTCGGCAGGCGACGCGCTTCGTTGAAGGACGGGATCACGAGGCTGAGGGACGGCACGAAGTGTCAGGCCCGAAGGGCTCTCTCTTGCAGCTTGGCATAGTACGGACGGCACTCCTCCAACAGCGGCCGGAGCTCGACCGGAAATGGTCCGGGCTTGGGCCTGTAGGGGCGGAACCCGGTGCTTTGGTGAGCGCTGCTGTACCATTCCGACGCCCATGCGCCATCGAATTCCTTGGGCCCGTCCGGCCAACGCAACATCGCCTCGTCGAACGGTATTTCGAGGTACGCGCAGAGCGCCGCCAGAGCGCCTGGCGGGTCGGTCAGCAGGTCGCGGGCATCCAGCACTGCGGGATGCTGGCCCCAATCCTCCAGCATTTCGATGAGTTCGCACTGCCGTGCGAAGCCCGCGTCGCGCATGCGCGGCTGCCCAATGCGCAACAGCAGCGAAGGCAGGACCTGCTCCGGGTCTCGCGTGAGGAACACGTTGCGCGTGCTCCGCATGAAGTCCAGGTCCAGCTCGACCAAGTGGTGAGCCATCTGTTTGAAGAACACCACGGGGCTGGCCCACGGTCCAAGGATCGACTCGCGGGCCACGCGATCGCCATCGGAGTCCTGGGCGGCTAGGCAGGCGTCGCGCAAAGGATGCTGCGCACCGCTGACGCGCAGGAAGTGAGCGTACAAGGGCTCGTCGACGACTGTGGTGTCGCTGCGCTGGGAAAACGAGTACATCAGGGCCGTGGACACGTTGCGCGGTCCCGACCATAGACAGATCCGATTCGTCGAGTGAGTCATGAGAGGAGCATTCGCCGCCGAAACCGACCGGTCTCGTCGATGCCGGCCGCTGGCGCGCGCGTGCCGAAAAACTGAGGGCAGAGCTTGCCGTCGGCTCGCCGTCCATTTTGGCACGGGCCTCGCCAGACGGGCGCGCGCCGTGTGAAGCCGAGCCGGTCCGACGCCTCCCGAGCAACCGTGCCTCAATGCTCTGCCATGATGGTCCCATGGCAGACACTGCCGGCCGCGGCGCTCAGGTGATCGAGCCCGGAACCGTCAACGCTCCGGAATTCCCGCCCGGGCTGGAATGGCTCAACACCGACACGCCGCTGTCCATCAAAGGGCTGCGCGGCAAGATCGTACTGCTGGACTTCTGGACCTATTGCTGCATCAACTGCATGCACGTGCTCGAGGACCTTAAGCGCTTGGAGCGCAAGTACCGCGACGAAGTGGTCGTTATCGGCGTCCATTCGGCCAAGTTCGATGCCGAGAAGCACACGGACAGGATTCGCGAGGCGATCCTGCGCTACAGCATCGACCATCCGGTGGTGAACGACGCCGAAATGCGGGTATGGCAGGAGTACGCAGTGCGGGCGTGGCCCACGCTCATGCTCATCGATCCCCTCGGCAAGGTCTTCGGGACCCATTCCGGAGAACAGGTGTTCGACCTCTTCGACAAGGTTATCTCGCAGCTGATCCAACACTACGACGCTGGCGGGGAATTGCGCCGCGGCCCGCTGCAAAACGTCTCCGAGGCCACCCGTGTTCCGGATTCGCTCCTGTGGTTTCCCGGCAAGGTCCTCGCCGACGAGGGCGGCGGCCGGCTGTTCATCGCCGACTCGAACCACCATCGGATCGTGGTCGCCTCGCTGCAGGACGGAACCGTACGGCAAGTCATCGGCGGCTGCGAGCCGGGGTTCGCGGACGGCACGGCCGAGGCTGCGCGCTTCTGCCAGCCGCAAGGGATGGCCCTGGGTGCCGAAAGGCTGTACGTTGCCGATACCGGCAACCACGCCATCCGCGTGGTCGATTTGGACGGCCCAGCGGTGTCGACTCTCGTCGGGGACGGCCAGCAAGACACCGAGTGGAACAGCCGCCCCGGGCCGCTGGAGAGCCGGCGGCTGAACTCGCCTTGGGACCTGCATCTCGCGCACGGCGTGTTGTTCGTCGCCATGGCCGGAAACCACCAGATCTTTGGCATTGATCTGGACGGAGGGTACATGGCGAGCCACGCGGGAAGCGGTCGCGAGGATCACGTCGACGGCCCTTTGATGGCGGCGGCGCTGGCACAGCCCAGCGGCTTGACATCAGACGGCGAGAGCCTGTTCGTTGCCGACAGCGAAGTCAGCTCGATCCGCGCCGTTTCGCTCGACCCGAGGGGAGGCCACGTTCGCACGGTCGTAGGGAAGGGGCTGTTCGACTTCGGAGACGTCGATGGCGTGGGACAAGAAGTCCGCCTGCAGCACCCGCTCGGAGTTGCACATGCGGATGGCAAGCTGTTTGTCGCCGATACCTACAACAACAAGATCAAGTCCATCGCGCTGCCGACGCTCCTCGCGAAGACGGTGGCTGGTAGCGGGGAGGCTGGCTGCAGCGACGGGGCTGCCAGCGAGGCGAGCTTTAACCAGCCAGGCGGCCTGAGCTATGCGGCGGGCAGGCTGTACGTCGCCGACACGAACAATCATGCCGTGCGCACGGTTGATGTCCAGACTGGAGCCGTCGCGCCATGGCCTCTGCGCGAGGCTGCCCGGCTGGTGCCTCCGCGACAGGCGTTGAAGACGCTCCCCGAACGTTCGGTCAGGCCTGGGATCGTGACCGTTCGGGTTGACGCCGAATTGCCCGCGGACAGCGTTTTCGCCCACGAGGCGTCGTCAGGAGTGACCGTTCGCGCCGGAGCGCGCGCGTTTCCCGCGGTCTTTCGGGACGGAATCGCGGAAACGTCCCTCGACATCGGCCAGGACGAGATCCTCCATGTCGAGGCGATCGTGTACTACTGCGGCGCGGGACGCAGCGGTGCCTGCTATTGCCACAACTCGACCCAGATTGTTCCGCTGCGCATCGATCAGGCCGGGCCGTCCGAAGTCGCGCTCGCATTCGCAGTCAGCGCCTGACTGCGGATCGGCTCGCCGGCTGGCCTCGACCGGATCCGCGATCAGCCGTCCTCGACACGGAAGGTGCCGACCGGCTGCTCCTCGGCAAGGTCGCTGTCCCACGCTTCGCGACACACAGCGAGCAACTGATTCAAGACTTGTGCGACCCGCGCCGCCTCGTCCGCCGGGGTTGGCTCGGCATCGTCGCCGCACCTCTCCGCTGAACTTGGAACAGAGTCGCTCATCAGAATCCCGGGACTTGTCCCAGTGGGTCCATTATGCCCCGTCTCGGCCAAAGAATCGACCGTCGGTGGCGTGCTAATATCGTCCGCACGAGGACCGACGGTATGGGTGAAACTATCGCAAGGCTATTTCAAGATGTGATCGCATTAGGCAAGGCGGACGCGATTCTCACCAAGGATTCGGGCACCTACCAGCCCGTTTCTTCGGCAGAGCTGGAGCGACGCTGCATCCAACTGCACTCCGCCTTGGCCGCGGCGGGTCTGCGGAAGGGCGACAAGTGCGCCCTGATTTCCGAAAACCGTTGGGAGTGGGCTGTCGCCGACTTCGCGATGATGACGGCGGGCATCATCAGCGTCCCAATCTATCCGACGCTGTTGGCCGACCAGGTGCGCTACCTGCTCGAACACTCCGAGTCTAGGGCGATATTCTGCTCGACCGAGGACCAGCTGGAGAAGATTCTCTCGATTCGCGACCAACTGCCGAACCTAGCTCTTGTGATCGGTTTTGACAGGACCGATCAAGAGGGAGTGTCGAGCTTAGCCGATCTCATCGGCGAGGCCAGCCCCGACGCCGCGGCCCGGCAGCGCTTCGAAGCAGCGTTGGAGGCGGTCGAGCCCGGCGATCTGGCGAGCATCATCTACACCTCGGGCACGACGGGTGTTCCCAAGGGCGTGATGCTGTCGCATTCCAATATCTGCACGAACATTCGTGACTCGAAGATCGACACAGAAGCAGACGATGTGGCCCTGTCGTTCCTGCCGCTGTGCCATATCGCTGAGCGCCTGGCGGACTATGTCTACTTTTCCGGCGGCGTCACGGTGGCGTACGCGGAGTCGATGGACACTGTAGCCGCCAATATGGGCGAAGTCAAACCCACCATGGCGGTCGGCGTTCCGAGATTCTTCGAAAAGGTCCATGACCGCGTGATGGCGGCCATGGCCGCTGCGCCTGCCGTTCGGCGTAACTTGTTTCACTGGGCGGTTGGCGTGGGCAAGGCCGCGACGCCGTACCGCTTGCAGGGCAAGCCGCTGCCGGGGTTGCTTGGCATCAAGCACAGCGTGGCCGACAAGCTCGTCTTCACCAAGCTCCGTGGCCGGCTGGGCGGCAGGATCCGCTTCTTTGTTTCTGGGGCCGCCCCGTTGGCGAAACACTTGGCCGAGTTCTTCTATGCGCTGGGACTGCCGATCCGCGAGGCCTATGGCCTGACCGAAACGTCCCCCCTGGTCTCCATCAACCCAATCGACGCACTCAGATTCGGCACGGTAGGTACGATCATTCCCAACGTTGAGGTGCGCATTGCCGAGGACGGCGAAATCCTGGTGCGCGGTCCGAACATCATGCAGGGCTACTTCAAGATGGAGCAGCAGACCGCGGAGGTCATGGAGGGTGACTGGTTCCACACTGGAGACATCGGCCATCTGGACGAGGATGGCTACCTGTCCATCACCGATCGCAAGAAGGATCTGTTCAAGACGTCTGGAGGCAAGTACATCGCGCCATCGCCGATCGAGGGGCGCCTAAAAAGCAGCCCCCTGATCGAGCTGGCGGTGGTCGTGGCCGAGCGGCGTAACTTCCCCAGCGCCTTGGTGGTGCCGGCGTTCGAGGCCCTGCAGGCTTGGTCGGAGGCCAACGGCATCAAGGCTGCCAACAATGAGGAACTGTGCGCGAATGCAGCTGTGCAGGCCCACGTGATGTCTGAGGTGGCATCGCTGTGCAGCGACATGGCCGGCTACGAGCAGATCAAGAAGATCGCGCTGATTCCGAATGATTTCACCATCGGAGGCGGGGAGCTCACGCCGACCATGAAGGTGCGACGGGGCCACGTTTACGAAAAATACGCCAGCCAGATCGACGCGATCTACTCGTAACGCCTGGCTGGCAGGCCCTGTCTAAGTGAGCAATGGGCAGGATGCATCTCAGATCCGGCGACGCTCGCCTCGGCGGGTTGGCCGCGCTGTGCGTCTTGGCTGCTGCCGGCCTTGCCGGCCAGACCGCGTTTCCGCTGCGTGCCGTCGAGTTCGAGGGCAACGCCAACTTCCCCAGCGACGACTTGGTTGCAGTCACCGGCTTGGAGACCGGGCAGCTGGTGCGCAAGCCCGATTTCGACCGGGCGCTGCGCAAGCTGAACGAGACCGGGCTGTTCGAGTCGCTGCGCTATCGCTATGAGCCGCTCGATGGTGGATACCGACTCACCATTACGGTGCAAGAGCTTGCGGAACTGTACGGGGTCCGCTTCCAGGGCTTCGGCGCGGATGCCGAGGACCCCGCGGAGCTGCTGCGAGAGAGGTTGCCGCTGTACGTCGGCTTGGTGCCCGCCGGCGGTCCCATGGTGCGGATGATGGTCAATGCGCTGCAGGCCTGGTGGGTAGAGCAGGGCGGCGAAGCGGAGATCGTGGCCGACCTCGTCCCGACCACGGGGGGCGGGTTCGAGATGCTGGTCGGGCCGGAGCGAGAGACGAGCAACATCGCCTTCACCACGTTTCGCGACACCGGCGACGTGGACCCGCTGGAGTTGCAGCGGACCTTCAACCAGGCGGCGGTCGGGGAGCCGTACTCCGAGCCCAGGCTGCTCGAACTGCTCTATCACAACGCTCGCCCGCTGTATACCGAGCGCGGTTACATGAGCGTAGAGTTCTGCCCGTGCGATGTCAGTCCCGATCCCGACACGGCCGGCCTGTTGGTCGAGGTCGAGGTGCAGCAGGGCGAAGTCTACCTATTCGGCGACTTGGCGTGGCCCGAGCCGCTTCCGATCGATCCGGAGAGTTTGGCAAGGGTGAACCAGATCGGTTCGGGTCAGGTCGCCAACATTCGGGCGGCCTACGACACGATGGCAGCCATCGGAGAGGGCATGAAGCGCCAGGGTTACATGAAGGCCCACGCGCGCTTCGACGAGCGGATCGATCATGACGAGCGCTTGGTTCACCTGGACATCGAGATCAGCCCCGGCCAGCAGTATCTGTTCTCGCGGCTGATCGTGCAGGGGCTGGACATTCTCTCCGAGCCGGCGGTGCGCAAGCGCTGGGGCATGCAGCAGGGACAGCCCTTCGATGTGCGGTATCCCGCCTATTTCTTGGACCGCGTCAAGGCCGACGCGATGTTTGAGGGGCTAAAGAGGACCTCGTGGAGCATAGATATCGACGAGGTTGGAGGGCGGGTCGACGTGACACTCGTTTTTTCCGGAGTCGCCGAGGAGCGACGTTAGCGCGCTGCGGTCGGGCCGCAGCACTCACCGCCGGGCCTTGTACATGCCGTGTCGGTAAACCACCGCTCGGCTCGGAATCGCCGGGTCGTAGAGCACGGTGACGGTCTGGCCATTGCGCAGCTCGGGGTTACGCTCCCTGGTCCTGAGCGTCTGCCGCTTGCCGCTTGCGTCGTAATTCACTAGGAACGCCCGCACGCCGCCTCTGCGGCGAACGTCTGCGGTGAATCCTGACACCGCCTTGCCGGACACCGCCAGTCTGCGGTGCAATCTGCGTTGGGCTTCGGCGAATCCAGCCGCGAGCAGGAGCACGACACCGATAAACATCACCATGCCCGTAGTGACTGGCGATGTGAGTTCTGGCAGGTAGTGATGCTCCGGATTCAAGGGCATGTACACGACTTCTGTGGTGTCGCCCTCGCTGACGCGTTCGTGCACCCGCGGCGGGACGCTCTGGTTCACGCGCATCGGCGCTCCGGCTTCTGCGGTAAAGGTGTAGCCGAGAAAGTACAGCGTGCGACCGTTTTCGAGGATGCGGGTGTCCAGTGAGTGGACCGTGGCCGACGCCGTGGCCCCTTCTTGGTCGAGCAGCTTCTTCGAAGGCGGTGCCGGCAGGTACCCGAAATGTTGGTGCGAGAGCAGGCCGAACACTGCCAGGACCGCCACCCAAACGCCGAGCACCAGCTTGCCTCGAGTCGTCAGCGTCACGTCGCGAGGGCCGGGAGTGCGCAGTTCTGGCTCGAGATCGGAACCGCTGGCACTCGCGCTGGGGGCCGCTTCGTGCCGGGGAGTCGACCGAGTCCCCTGATCGGCAGCTGCCAGGCCTCGGCGCAGCGCAAGCGAGCCGGCTGCGACCAAGGCCACCCCCAGCCACAGCGTTTCACCACCCTCGGGCAGGGACATCACGATGGCAAAGCCCCCCGAGATCGCCAGCGACGCGCCTACGGCGAGCCAGATCTTGCTAGCCTGACCGGATTGCATGGCAGCACCTCAGTCTATGACAGCAGAAGTTGCAGCCGAACAGCGGCGCCTCCGTCAATCCGCTAGGTCCGTTCTGGAGCGGGAGCGAGGCCCCGTCGCCCCACCGCCGCGGAGCGCGTCGTTTCGATGGCGTAATCTAGATTGGGCGCGAGCCTCGCAAGCTTGGCAGCGCAGCAACAGAGCCATGAAACTCAGACCCCTGAACTTCGCCGTTTTCTGGGCCGTGCTTGCCTTTGCGCTACCGGCCCCTGGCACAGCACAAGCAGGTGAGAACCGCACACTCCAGGCGTCCGCGACCCAGCAGGCGAATGCCGATCGCTGGGAGGCCGCGATCCGATCGTTCGAAGAGAGCGACCGCAAGAGTCCTCCTCCAGAGGGCGGTATCGTCTTCCTCGGAAGCTCGAGCTTTCGGCGCTGGGACCTGGAGAAGTCGTTTCCCGGGCACGGCCTGATCAACCGCGGCTTCGGCGGCTCGCAGATGGCGGATGCCATACGCTACTTGGATCGCATCGTGCTGCCGCTCAAGCCGCGGACTCTTTTCCTGTACGAGGGCGATAACGACACTGGCAACGGCAAGACCCCCGCGACGGTCGAGCGGGAGTTTCGACAGCTGGTGGGGATCGTCCGCGAGGCCCTGCCGAAGACCAAGATCGTGTTTGTCAGTATCAAGCCCAGCATCCGGCGATGGCACCTGATCGATGTGGCCCGCGCCGCCAATGCCCGTGTTCGCGCGGTCTGCGAAGAGGATGACCTGCTCGAGTACGTCGATGCGGCAAGCCCGCTGCTGGGGGGCAGCGGCGAACCTCGCGCGGACCTCTTTGTCGAGGACGAGCTCCACCTCAACGACGCCGGCTACGCCATCTGGGCGGAACTGATCGCACCGCACCTGGATTGATGCGCTCGCCGGCCTCGAGCGCGGCCTCGGTCGAGTACTGCCAGATCGCCCTCCCAGTCCCGCTGGACCGGACATTCACGTACTTGGTGCCCGAGGGGCTGCGCGACCGGGAATTGGTCGGATGCCGCGCACTTGTCCCCTTCGGGCGGCGCAAGCATGTCGGCGTCGTGCTGTCTGTCGACCGCGTCGCCCCAGACTTTGAAGTCCGGCCTTTGGCCAGGCTGTTAGATGACAGCCCGGTGCTGAATTCCGAGTTGCGCGAACTGGCCGAGTGGGTGGCCGATTACTACTCCACTCCGGTCGGTGAAGTCCTCAGGGCGATGCTTCCGCTGGGGGGAGAGACGCATTCGAAGAAGATGGTCTCGATCACCCCTGAGGGCGAAGCCGAGCTGGGCGCGCGGCTGTGGCCTAGCACAGCCGACGAAGAGGTGCTGGCGGCGCTGCTGCGCAAGCCGCTCACGCTCCAGGGCCTGTCAAGGAAGCTTGCCGGCGGTGCCGATGCGGTGTGGCGCCTCCGCAGCCGCGGCTTGGTCGCGGTCGAGGAGGTCGTGGAGGAGCGCGACCCCACGATGGCGCGCGGGGCAGTCCTGTTGGTCGAACTGGGGGACCCGGACGCGGCACCTTCCAGACCTAGGGCGGCCGAGCGCTGGCTTCTGGACTATCTGCGGCGCAATCCGGGCTACCACGACATCCGAGCGCTGGCGATCGAGCGCTCTGACGCGGTTCCGACTGCACGCAGGCTCTCGAAGTCCGGGTCGGTGCGGCTAGAGGCCGTCCACACGCCCCTGCACTCCGGGCGACCCACGACCGGGCTCGAGCTGAATCCGGCCCAAGGGAACGCCTTGGCCGAGATCCGGTTGGCAGTCGGTGCAGGGCGGTTCGAGACCTTCCTGCTCCATGGAGTGACCGGCTCGGGCAAGACCGAGGTCTACCTCAGGGCCATCGAAGAGGTGCTCAACCGAGGTCGGTCTGCATTGCTGCTGGTGCCCGAAATCGGGCTGACTCCCTCGGTCGCCTCGAATTTCTTCGGCCGTTTCGGCGACCAGGTGGCTGTGCTGCATAGCGGCCTGAGCGACCTCCAGCGAGCCGACCAGTGGCGGCGCATCCAGTCTGGGAAGGGCCGCGTGGTGCTGGGGACGCGGAGCGCGGTCTTTGCTCCGTTGCGCGATCTCGGCTTGGTGGTGGTGGACGAGGAGCATGACGGCAGCTACAAGCAGGGCGAGTCCGCTCCGCGCTACAACGCTCGCGACGTCGCCATCGTCAGAGCGCGGGCGGCCGAGGCGGTCGTGGTGCTCGGCTCCGCTACACCGGGCCTGGAAACGCGCAGGAACGCCGAGCTGGGCAAGTACCGGCTGCTGTCCATGCCGGAGCGGATTCTGAAGCGGCCGCTGCCCGCCGTCCGCATGGTGGACATGCGGCGCGAGTTTGCGCAGGTGGGGCGGGCGAAGTTGTTCTCGCGAGAGCTTCAAGCGGCCGTCCGGGCGTGCTTGGAGCGCGACGAGCAGGCCATGATCTTCCTCAACCGGCGCGGCTATTCGACCTATGTGCTGTGCCGCGCGTGTGGTGCGCGGGTGCAGTGTCCCAACTGCTCGGTCACGCTGACCTACCACAAGCGCGACCGCCGATTGCTGTGCCATTTCTGCGATCACGGCGAACCCGTGCCGTCCGTATGCGAGGAATGCGGCAAGGACTTCCTGGATTTTCAGGGCAGCGGATCGGAGCAAGTGGAAGACGCTCTGCGCCAGGCGTTCCCGCAAGCTCGAATCGCTCGCTTGGACCGCGACACGGTGCGGGGCCGGAATTCGTTCGAGCGGATTCTAGGCTCGTTCAAGGACGGCGACTGCAATCTCTTGGTGGGGACCCAGATGATCGCGAAGGGCCACGACATTCCGAACGTAACGCTGGTCTGCGTCGTCAACGCCGACGTCGGTCTCGGCCTGCCGGATTTCCGAGCGGCGGAACGCACGTTTCAGTTGCTCACGCAGGTGGCTGGCCGCGCCGGCCGCGGCGAGAAGCCCGGCGAGGTGTTGATTCAGACGGTTAATCCAGAGCACTACGCGGTCGAGCTGGCCGCGAGGCAGGACTACGACGGGTTCTATGCGCGCGAGTCGGCTTTTCGGCGGGACCTTTGGTACCCGCCCTTCACGTCGATCGCGCTGATGCTGATCCGCAGCCCCAAGCTCCGGGACGCGTTGGAAATGAGCCGCGATCTGGGTCAGCACCTCCAGCCAGTCCCAGAAGGCTTGAGGCTGCTCGGTCCTGCATCAGCCCCCGTCGCCAAGTTGCGCACCGAGTACCGCTTCCAGTTCGTGGTCAAGTCCGCGAGTCGCAAGGGCCTCGCCCGCTTGCTGGCGAGCGCCCGTGCGTACGCGCTGGAGCGGCAATGGCCAGCGACGGCGCTGACCGTCGATGTGGATCCTCTCAACTTCCTGTAGCCGGGTCGGACGCGCCGTGCGTTGATCCCGCTTGCCGGGCGCGGGACTGCTCGCGGACTTCCACCCAAGCTTCGAACACGGTGGGATTTTCCAGCCAGGCGGTCAGCCACCGGAACGCCTCCCGTTGCGCGCTCAGCTTTTTCGGGGAACCGGCCCGTCTCAGCGCTAGATCGAGGTGGTCCTTGGTGCGCCGCACCGCGCGGCGGACATCGCTTGCCCGCGACTGATCGCTGGCGCTGCAGTACTGGCGAGCGAGCTCAACCAATGATCGCTTGCAGCCGGCGAGGTCGCTTACCGGGATCTTCGTTCGCAGATCCACGGGCAAGCCTCCGATCGCACGGTCGACCTCCACGTTCGTCTCGAGCAGGATCGAGAGCAGGTAGCGGTCAGACGGCGGCTTGGTCCGATTCACATGGGTGAGCACGTGCCTGCGGATCTGGAGCAGTTCGCGGCGGCCCACCACGGCAGGCTCGCGCTGGGCCAGATACTCGAGCACCGCGCCGCGCACGGACTGGCGCTTGGGCGAGGGCTCCGCCTCAGCGGATTGACTGCTCATGTCGGCGCAGTGCTTGGACGGCGAGGTTGTGGTCACGCAAGCTCGTCGAGAAAGCATGCCCCTGTCCGTGGCCGGGTTTGGCGCAGAAGAACAGATAGTCGCTCTCGTCGGGAGCGAATGCGGCGTTGAGCGACATCAAGCCAGGATTCGCGATCGGCCCCGGCGGCAATCCGTCATGAATATACGTGTTGTAGACGTGCGGATCGGACAGGTCGGAGAGGTAGATCTTGCCGCGATAGCGCCCATCGAGTATTAGGCCGTAAATGATGGTGGGATCGCATTGCATTAGCATTCCGCGCTGTAAGCGATTGTGAAACACCGAGGACACTAGGCCGCGCTCGTCAGGTTTCTCGGTCTCCTTCTCGATCATCGAAGCCAGCACCAGCGCATCCCAGTCCGAGATCTCCGCCGTGCGCTGGCTGCTAGCCGCTGCGAGCGCGTCGCGGAATCCGGCAAGCATGGCATCGAGCAGGTCATGCACGGTGGATGTCTTTGCCAGGTTGTAGGTCTCTGGAAACAGTAGCCCCTCCAACGTCTTCGCTTCAGGAAGGATGTCCTTGGCCAGGCCGGGATCCGCTGTCAGGGCAATGAACTCTTCCTTGGTGCTCAAGCCCTCGGAGGCCACGATCTCGGCGATTTCGAAGCGGTTCAGGCCCTCGGGAATCGTGAGCGGGTAGAGGATCACCCTGCCTGAAGCCAGCTTCTCGAACGCTTCGGCGGCGGATATCGGGCCCTCGAACTCATACTCTCCGGCCATCAGTTTTGCGGATCGATCCCACAGCCGCTCCCACAGGAAGCCCCACTTCGAGGCAATGACACCAGCCCCTTCGAGCTTTTCGGCGATTTCCATCGATGTCAGGCCCCGCCCGATCTCGACCACGACGGGCTCTTCAAATGGGTCGCTAGGCCCTTCGGTGCCGGGGCCGCCGCCGCCGCCGCCCCCCCCCGGGGGCCCAGAGCCCCCCCGCGGGGGCGGGCCTGAGCCGCGCGGCTGAAGACGGCAAAAGACAAACCGCC
>VXRL01000080.1:34071-153120 GCA_009838515.1 Terriglobia bacterium
TGTGTGCGCCCCCCCCCCCCTTCCCCCCCCCCCCGGGGATTTAAATGGGGGGGGTTGGCCGTGGGGGGGCGGGCGCCGGCGCAGCCGGCGACCAGCAGTGTGGCCACTAGCACCGCGGCGGCGCTAGGACTGTCTCGCAGCAAGGTAGCTCTCCAAAAGAAGCACGGCCGCAAGGCGGTCGATCTCGCCCGGGTCCTTCGGACTCGTCCCAAGCATACTCTCAGCCTCCCAGCTGGTCAGCCGCTCGTCCCACATCTCGACCGGGACTCCGGCGTGCCTGGCCAGCTGGAAAGCGAACCGTGCCGCTCGGCTCGATGAACCGCTCTTGGTGCCGTCGAGATGAAGCGGGTTGCCGACGATGACCGTTTCGATGTCGCGTTCTCGGATCAGGCCGATCAAGGCGTCAAGATCTTGGCGGTTGGTGGTGCGGGCCAGCGTGCGCAGGCCGTGAGCGGCGATGCCGAGGCCGTCACTGACGGCGATACCGATGCGCCGCTTGCCCCAGTCCAGCGCCATTACCCGCATACGCCCAGTCATCCAGTGTAAGGCGGGCCCGGCCCGCCAGGTCGCTTCTGCGGCCCTAGCGGCGCATGTCTGCGATGGTCTTGTCCCACGGTCGCGGCGGCAAAGGGTCGTATCTGGGCCTGGAATCCTTGGCCGGCATGGATCGAACCACGGCGCTCAGCCTGGCGAGAGCCTCGCGGTGTTCGGGCTTGGCGCTAGCGCGCAGGTTGGTTTCTTCGCCGGGGTCGGCATGCAGGTCGAATAGCTCCCGGACTTCTGCCTCGTGGACGTGGATCTTGTAGCGCTTGTCGCGGATGACTCTCGGAGCGTAGTCCAGCGGGCCTCGCACTCCTCGCTCGTCCAAGATGGCCGGGCCGAATCCCATTGCCATGATCCAGTCTCTCGGGCTCGCGCGCTGCTTGCCCAAAATGACGCCGGCCATCGATTTGCCGTCGAGCGGCGCGCCTCCGGGCAGGGGAGCGCCGGCTAGTTCGCAGAAGGTGGGCAGCAGATCCGAGAAGTCCGTCAGTGCGTCGGTCATGACCCCGGCGGGCACGATGCCCGGACCGTTCACGATGAAGGGCTGCCTCGGACCGTTCTCGGTCAGCTTGGCCTTGCCGCCCCTCACCGGGCGGCCGTTCAAGCTGCCGTGGATCCCGCCGGACGTTCCGTTATCGGTAGTGAAGATCACGATCGTGTTGGAGCGGACGCCGGAGTCATCGAGCGCCTTGACCAGTCGGCCGACGAGGTAGTCGGTGTAGCGGACCATCGCCTTGTGCTTTTCGAGCTTGCTCTCGGCGAACGGTTCGTGGGGAGTCGACACGAGCGGACCGTGGGTCAGTGCCATCGGGTAGTAGAGGAACATGGGACGGTCACGGTGACGCTCGATGAAGTCCGTCAAGAAGTCGTTGAAGATGTCGGGGCCGAACTTTCCCTCATAAGTCCGGCTGCTCGACTTGCTGGTGTAGACGTACGGGTCCCAGTACCGCTCGTTGCTGACGGGATTGCCGCCCTCGCCTCCGGTCCAGACGGACCACTCGTCGAAGCCGTGCCGGTCGAGGATGTCGGGCTGCACGCGGAAATCGTTGATTTGCCACTTACCCGCGATTGCGGTCGCATAGCCGGCCTCGCGCAGCAGGCGCGCCACCGAGATGTTGTGCTCGGGGTCGAAATGGCAGCCCGCTCCCCACCGCGGCACGTCCCAGTGGTTCGTCCATCCGTGGCGGAACGGGTATTGGCCGGTCAGCAGCGTGACTCGCGTCGGCGTGCACTGCGGCATCGAGTAGGCGTTGCTAAAGCTCATGCCACCCTGTGCGAGCTTGTCGATATTCGGCGTCTCGATGCCTTCGCCGCCGTAACTGGAGATCCATTCCGGTCCCAGATCGTCCACCATGATGAAGACAATATTGGGAGGTGCCGCCCATACGGGAATGGCAAGCAGCAAGATTGCGAAGCGGAGCACGGGTGCCATGGCGGTGATTTCCAGCGTAACCCGATTCGGTTGTGGAGATGTTGTCGCCCAGGCGCAGTCTTGTGCGTCTGCCGCGATCCGAGCCGGCCGAAACGGGGCGCCTCGGGCGGGCCATCGAACGGAACGGCCCTAGCCGAGGGAACAGACCGGAGGCCTGCCCAGACTCGCTGGAGCCCGCCTGACACCGTATTTCTACCGTTCGTTGATGCGCGCTAGACCACCGATACCAGCTGCTGACAAGACCGTGTCCGAGATGACGGGCATACCAGTGAGGAATCTTCGTCGCTGCACGTCGTGAGGTGTTCTTGGTTGTTATCGGGGACCGGGAGAACCGAGGACCGAGACGGCTTTCGTGGTCGCCCTCGCTTTGGTTCCCATCAGAAGCCTGGAATAGGGCCGACACGCTGAAGACATGTGGGTCCGCTGGAGTCTGAGTTCGCCGCACGCCATAGTAATCCGGTCGGGCCCTAGAGTTGGAATCGGCCCCAAGGAATTTGAACTGGGGGCGTCCGTCAGATTGTGGCACTCGGCACGGAACTGAAGCCGCTTGGTTTCTGCTGCGGTGACCTCCGTGAAGTCATCGGGTCCGGATTTGGACCATGTAGCCTTCCCTGCGAAGCCGACGGCACAAGCATCCTATAATCCAACCGCGCGACGGTTGGTCACCATGCACACTCGCCGAAGATTCGTCCGGCGCACTCTCGGACCGCTGGTCGTCGGTGTCGCCAGTTCCCTCTCGAACCGAGTCGTTTACTCGCAGAGCAGGGGCCGATCCTACCCCTATTCGCTAGTCGTCAAGGGTGGCCGGGTGATTGATCCGTCCCAAGGACTATCCGTTTCTCGTGACATCGCGGTTTCAGGATCGAAGATCGCCCGGATAGCGGATTCGATCCCGGAGAGCGACGCGCTCCACGTGATCGATGCATCGGGCCGAATCGTGACGCCAGGCTGGATCGACATCCACGTCCACGTCTATGACGGTGTCGCTCCCTTGGGGATCCCAGCGGATCCCAACTGCATCGCCAAGGGTGTCACCACGGCGATTGACGCCGGGTCAGCGGGAGCCCACACGTTCCCTGGGCTCCGCAAGTACGTCATCAACACTGCCGACACCCGCATCCTCGCTCTCCTGAACATCTCGGTGGTTGGACAGTCAACGCTGTCGCAGGACAATCCGTGGGGCGAGCTGCTTGACCTGCGCTACGCCAATGCTGCGCTCGCCGCGAAGACCATCGAACGGCATCGGGACGTAATTGTGGGAATGAAGGTAAGACTGACTCGGAACATAGCGGGGAACCACGATCTCGAGGTGCTGAGGCGCGCCCGGGAGGCTGCCGATGCGGCCGGACTGCCGGTTATGGTCCATATCGGCGGCTCGCATTCGACGGTGCCAAGAATCCTGTCACTCATGAAGCCCGGTGACGTGATCACCCACAGTTTTCGGGGCGGGGAAGGCGGGATCCTCGATGATGATGGCCGGGTGCATGACGAGATCCTCGCGAGCGTCGCTTCGGGCATCCACCTCGACATCGGCCATGGCGCCGGAAGCTTCTCCTTTGATACGGCGGAAACAGCCATGGAGCAGGGATTGTTGCCCGGCACGATTTCCAGCGACGTGCATCAGTTCAACGTGCATGGACCGGTGTTCGACTTGGCGACGACCGTTTCCAAGTTCCTGCACCTAGGCCTGACCTTGGAGGAGGCCATTCGGAGAGTCACCTTGAATCCCTCGCAGGTATTCGGACGGCTGAACGAGCTCGGAACGCTGCGAGAGGGCGCCGAGGCGGACATCGCTGTCTTCTCGCTGGAGGAGGGGAAGTTTCGCTTGGTAGACGCTCTCGGAGCAACGCGGACAGGCCGTCGAATGCTGCGTCCCGTTGCCACGATCAAGGCCGGACAGCTCTACGGCTCGGCCAGCATCCGGACCGAGCGCCTATGACTGTTCCCGTTGATGCGGCGGGCGTCTCGCCTACCTCCGCGCCATCTGTGAGGTCCTTCTGGTGAGACGCTCCATTGCCATGCGCGTCGGCTTCTTGGGCGCGACCGGCCTGGCCGCGATCGTCTCTTGTTCCGAGCAGGTCGAAGCCCTCTTCCCTCGCCACGCGGTCCAGCTTCATGTGACTGTCCGGCGGTCTGATACGGGCGAGCCGATTCCGGCGCGCGTTTACCTGTTCAAGGGAGACCGTGAATTCCGGCTGAGTCCGGCCGATACGATGCTGCCGTTGCGTCCGGACCTGTTCTACCGGGAGCGCATCTGGCGTCGGGCGGACGACTCGCGTGTGCTGGAAGTCACTGCCCGGGACAGTTCCCATTTCGTCCTGCTCGAAGGCACGGCAAGCTTCAATTTGCCCGCCTCCGACGGATACCGGATCGAGGCGTATCACGGCACCTTCTTCCGGCCGGCCAAGGAGTCGTTCGCGCTGGAATTCGGCGAGGATTCGGAAATCACTCTGAACCTCGATCCAATCGCTCCGGGCCGTCAAGAGCAGTGGCTCGCAGGGGACGACCACATCCATCTCGTGCGCGCCCCGGAGGACGACCCGATCTTCCTGCGATGGATGCAGGCCGAAGACCTCGCGGTAGCGAACTTCCTGGAACTCCAGCGGCAGCAGCATGCCGCCATGCAATGGGGATTCGGGGAAGAGGCCGAAGCGAGGACTGACGGATTCTCGATTCGGTCGGGGCACGAATCGCGCAGTCGCTTCTACGGCCACACCCTGTTCCTGGGTCCGAGCCGAATTATCGAGCCCCTCAGCATCGGGCTGGAATACGCCAACTCTGTCCAGGCGTTTCCCAATCCCCTGGTACTCTTCGCCCACGGGCGAAGACTCGGAGCGCTAACGGGTTTTGCGCACTTCTACGGCAGCCAGCCCAACTCGACGCTCCTGATGAACTTGGTCCACGACGCGGTCGATTTCGTAGAGGTGTTCCAGTTTGGAGTGCTGAAGACCGCCGAATGGTACGAGCTGCTGAACGCGGGCTTCCGAGTCGTGGGCCTGGCGGGCAGTGACTTCCCGGCGAATCTCTCGCGATTCGCGTCCTGGCCAAGGGCTCTGCCGCTACTGGGGCCGGAACGGGCCCTAGTGCGAGCCGAAGCGGGTCAGTCCTCGTACGCCGCCTGGGCAGACGGGATCCGCCGAGGCGCAGTCGTGCTGACGAACGGCCCCCTGCTCGAATTCTCGGTTGACGGGCAATCCCCGGGTGACGTCACGGTATGGGATGAAGGCTCTCGCGAGATCCAGGGGAGCGCCAGAGCTGCCTATTTCCGGCCGATCGAGAGCATCGAGATCGTACGCAACGGAGAGATCGTTGCGCAAAGGACCGGTGATGGGGCAGGGCAGGACCAGCAACTCGACTTTCGGCTGGAACTGAACGAGAGTTCTTGGCTCGCCGCACGTGTCACCGCTCAAACCCTTGAGGGGGAACCCGTCGTTCAGGCGCACACAAACCCAGTCTATTTTCATCGTGACGGAGAGCCCGTCCGCGTCGGTCCTGCCCGGCAGGCGATTCGAGAGCGATGGCGCCAAGAGATTGCGTACTATCGGTCAGGGGCGTTGGAGTTTCCCGACGAGAGGAGCCTGCGGGACTTCCTGGCCGGTGTCGAGGAAACCTCCCGGGCCCTCGAGCACTGAGGGCATGCCGGCGCGATGGCCATCCGACCCACCCCTCCGTCGAAGCCATTGAGTGAATGGACGGCCATGTCGGAGTTGGACCCGCTATCATCGAGACCGGCGCTGACCTGGCGAACGATCCCGGCTGCTCTCAACCGCAGCGCAAGGGGTATCGCACAGGCACTCGTGTCAACGAGGAGACACCATGGCATTTGATCGACGAGAAATCCTCGCAGCCTCCGTCGCCGCGACCTTTGCGTCACTGCCGGCGCGAATGGCCCGCGCACAGGGATCGGGAGCTTCGAATGAGGGGAAGCTTGGCATTCCGGGTCCGTATCCGGGGCGTGTCGTGGCGGTTCACCACCCCAACAGCATCGTCTCTGGCGTCTACCAAGGCGATTCAGTCGAGCAGATGATCGATCGTGGAATGCGGGAACTCACCGGCACGGAGATTCCGCTCGACGCTTGGCGAAAGTTCTTCCAGCCCGGCGATGTCGTCGGCATCAAGCTCAACCCGGTCGGGATGCCTCACGTGATCTCCGCCCCGGAAGTGTTGCACACCATCATCCAGGCATTGCAGGACGTCGGTATCCCGCGGCGCGACATCGTAGCCTACGACCGCTACGGTGAACAGTTCCAGAGGGCCGGATTCGTGGAATGGCTGCCGGCGGGTGTCCGCTGGACCTCGGGTTCGCCCACCGTTCCGAGGATCCAGCTCGATATGGACGGATACGATCCGGACGTCTACATGGAGATGCCACTGGTGCACCCGGCTTACGCGCCTGAGTACGACTTGAGTGACGCTCACGCCCGGCGGTCGTACGTCGCCAAGTTCTTGACCAAAGAGGTCAACAAAGTCATCAACCTTTGCGTGGTGAAGCATCACCAGTCCGCAGGCGTGACCCTTGCCCTCAAGAACATGTCACATGGCCTGGTGAACAACGTCAGTCGCAGCCATGCGACAACCACTGCAAATGCTTGCGGCATCTTCATCCCGGCGGTTGTGGACCTGCCGGTGATTCGAGAGAGGGTGGTCCTGCACATCCTCGACGGCGTGAAGGCCGCATACCACGGCGGTCCGGGCAGTAGCGTGGGGCGGTACACCTGGGAACACAAGACGATGTACTTTGCCACGGATCCCGTCGCGCTCGACAAGACCGGCTGGCAGGCGATCGACAAGAAACGGGCCGAGGTCGGGAGGGCCCCGATCGCCCTACTGAAGCCCGACGAGGACAGCCGGTGGCTCAATGCCCAAGTCGAGCACATCGAGTTGGCCTCCAACTTCGGCCTCGGGGTGTTCGACGACGACAAGATCGACTTGAAACGGATCAAACTCGGGTAGGGCGGGCAGCGCGGGTCTGGGACTTGGTCCGTGCGGACTGGGCCGGAAGACGCCCGCATGGCTTGGCTGAGTTCGGGTCTCGATCATCAAGGAACGCATGCCGGTTCAATTTGTCTCATCCACCTCACCTCAAGCGGTAGGTCGTGCTCTCAATGGCCTCCAAGCGTCGCCACCAGCCATTGCGCGCACAAGTTCCTGACGCCCTTGCGATCCCTAACTCTGTCCGGAACTGTAAGTCTGGTACTGCTGGGTCATCGGATTCCCTAATCAGCCACACTGGTAGGGGATGCAGGGAACATTCGCAGCGGACGATGCCTCGATCTTTGAGATACGGACCGATTCCGAGGGTCCTGCGGGAAGGTTGCCGCTCACACCCGAGATGCTCCGCACGCTGCCAAGTGGCGACATCTTCGGCTGGACACAGGACGCCGGGATGGGGTGGAACCCGGCCCACCTCGGGCGGGACGAGTACCTGATCCTGAGCACCCAGGGCGGCATTCGCGCCCCGGATGGCTCTCCCGTCGCGTTGGGCTACCACACCGGCCACTTTGAAGTCGGGCTCCTGATGCAGGAGGCGGCCGTCGAGCTTCGACAGCGCGGCGCGATCCCCTTCGCCGGGTTCTGCAGCGATCCCTGCGACGGTCGGACGCAGGGCACGACCGGAATGATGGACTCGCTGCCTTACCGCAACGATGCTGCCCAGGTGCTCCGGCGCCTGATCCGGTCGCTCCCGACACGCAGCGGCGTCATCGGAGTCGCGACATGCGACAAGGGCCTGCCCGCAATGACGATGGCACTGGCTTCGATGCAGGGCCTGCCCTGCGTTCTGGTGCCGGGAGGCGTGACGCTGCCGACGCGCGGGGCCGAGGATGCCGGCAGGGTGCAGACGATCGGAGCGCGCTTCGCGCACGGGGAGCTGAGTCTGGAACTGGCCCAGGAGTTCGGATGCAAGGCGTGCGGCACGCCAGGCGGTGGATGCCAGTTCCTTGGCACCGCCGCTACCGCTCAGGTCGTGGCCGAAGCGCTCGGACTGGCGCTGCCCCACACCGCCCTGGCGCCTTCCGGGCAATCGGTTTGGAAGCAGGCGGCCCGGAAGTCCGCCGAGGCCGTGATGTCACAGCGCGCGGCCGGAATCGCGGTGGGTGATGTCCTCACCGCGGGTGCCCTGCGCAACGCGATGGTGGTGCATGCGGCTTTCGGGGGATCGACGAACTTGCTGCTGCATCTTCCGGCGGTCGCCTTTTGCGCGGGGCTCGAGCGGCCCAGCGTGGAAGACTGGGCAGAGGTCAACCGGGAGGTGGTGCGTCTGGTTGACGTGCTGCCCAACGGTCCGGTCGGACATCCGACCGTTCGCGTGTTTCTCGCGGGCGGCGTGCCGGAGGTGATGCTGCACCTGCGCGCCCTGGGCCTGCTCGATCTTTCCGCGCTGACGGCCACCGGCGCGCGCCTGGAAGCGGTCCTCGACGAGTGGGAGCGCAGCGAGCGGCGCAACATCTTCCGCACGCGCCTGAGGGAACTGGACGGCGTCGACCCGGACGAAGTGATCTTTTCGCCGGACGCCGCTGTGCGGCGCGGCCTCACAAGCACGATCACGTTCTGCCGGGGGAATCTCGCACCGGAGGGCTCGGTCGTCAAGAGCACCGCGATCGACCCGGCGGTGATCGACAGCGACGGTGTCTACCGCAAGCAGGGCCCGGCCAAGGTGTTCATCCGCGAGGCCGAAGCCACCCAGGCAATCAAGGACGGAGCTGTCCAGCCCGGCGACGTCATGGTGCTGGCCTGCTGCGGGCCGCTCGGTTCCGGCATGGAAGAGATCTATCAGATCACTTCGGCTCTCAAGCACCTCTCGTACGGGAAGGAAATCGCTGTCATCACGGACGCGCGGTTTTCCGGTGTTTCAACCGGCGCGTGCATCGGGCACGTCGGTCCCGAAGCCTTGGCCGGAGGGCCCTTGGGGAAGCTGGTCGCGGGCGATATCGTGCGCATCGAGATCGACTGCCGACGGCTGCGCGGAAGCGTGGATCTTGTTGGACAGCGCGGCAGCGAGTTCGGTGCGGCCGAAGGCGCCAGAGTCCTCTCCGAACGGCAGTCTCGAGATGATCTTGCGCCGCATCCGGACATGCCGGATGACACACGGCTGTGGGCTGCGCTACAGGCCTGTAGCGGAGGAACATGGAACGGCTGTGTATACGACGTGGATGCAATCACCGCCGCGCTTGGCAGCGAAGCCCGGGGCGCACCGCGAGAGCCGGCGCCTACGGGCGGATGATCGAACCGTCGCGGCGGCGCGTGGTACCCCAGGAGTAATCAAACGGCGTGTCATAGCGTGATTCGACGCTGTACTTGGCCGCGAGCTCTTCGTTGATCTCCATGCCCCAGCCGGGGGCCTCGTTCGGGAAGAAGAAGCCGTTCTCGAGGCGCGGGCACCCTTGGAAGACTTCATGCACGGACTCGGGCCAGGTCCGAGCTTCTTGGATCCCGAAGTTGTAGCAACTCACGTCGAGCGCAATGTTGGCTAGGTGGCCGACCGGGGAAGTGTCGCCCGGGCCGTGCCATGCCGTGCGCACTCCGAACCATTCGCATAGGGCCGCTAGCTTGCGCGCAGGCGTCAGGCCGCCGATCTGCGAGATATGCACCCGGATGAAGTCGATCAAGCGCTCCGTGATTAGTCCGGTGAACTCATGCGGAGAGTTGAATAGTTCTCCCATGGCGATGGCCGTGGTGGTTTGGGAGCGCATGTGTTTGAAATAGCCGATCTGCTCGGGTGACAGCGGATCCTCGATGAAGAAGGGTCGATATTCCTCGACCCGTTTCAGCAGCCACATTGCTTGGGCATTGCTGATGCGTTCATGGACGTCGTGCAGCAGTTCGATCTCCTCGCCGAGATTGACGCGCATGTGCTCGAAGAGCTTGGGCACGCTCAGCACGTAGGGCGTTGGCTCGTACATCCGCTCGGCGTGCGGGCCGCCGGAGGGAGCGCCGAGGAAGCCTTCTGGGTTGCCTCCCGAGCTGCGCGCGCCATAGTTCGCGTTTCCTTGGATCCCGACCTGGATGCGGATGTGACGCACGCCCTGTTCGATGTAGGCGCGGGCGGCATCCTCGACTTCCTGCATGTTCGCGCCTGATGCGTGGCGGTACACATCGGCGCCGTTGCGGGCCTTGCCGCCCAGCAGCGCGTAGACGGGCATATTCGCCCGCTTGCCCTTGATGTCCCACAGAGCTTGATCGACTCCGCTCATGGCGTTGTACAGCACCGGCCCGTTGCGCCAGTACGAGCTGACGTACATCGTTTGCCAGATGTCCTCGATATGGTCCGGGTTCTTGCCCTTCAGGAACGGGCGGAGGAATTCGTCAACGGCCGTGACAACCGCCTTGGCGCGCTGCGTGAACGTCGCGCAGCCGTACCCGTGCAGGCCGGGCTCGCTGGTCTCCACCTTGACGATTACCGTGCGGGGCAGCCCCGGGGGCGCCGTGAGGATCGCCTTGACATCGGTAATCTTCAGTTCGGGCAAGCCCCCTGAGGGCTGCTGCTGGGCTGAAGCGCCGGGCACGGCTGCTGGAAGCGCCGCGAAACCCGCACCTGCCAGCCATTTCAGAGCGTTTCTGCGTTGCATGGCGCCCATTGTACGGCGGCCTAATTCTCGGAGGGCAGAATCAAGTGCCCGGACCCACCAAGATCCTCCAGACTACGGCCGAGGACCAATGCGTCTGAAGCCTGGGCGGAGTTGGCTTCGCAATCCCTAGATCCGCGAGCAGCTGGGCCGGTGTCACGGGGCTAACGGGCTACTTCGGCACAGTGTGTCGCACCACGCATGCGGGACATATAGGGCGGACTGCGGGGCTTGAGGCCTACGTCAAGGCCCGGGCGGCCAAACCGCCGAGTTAGCTTCCGGCATCAAGCAGCTGCCTTGAAAGATTTGAAGCGCAGCGCAAGCCGGTCTCGATCTGGCCGGTCCGTAGGTCGGCTAGGCAAATGAATGGTGCTGCCCTCGAGGTGCTTGAGAGATTCCAAGAGCGGGCCGTCTTCCTTGTCGAGCAGTCGGTCGGAGACATGCAAGCGATAGTCCGGGTCGATGCCAATGAGGTGCGAGTCGAACGCAGCGTGGTGAATCTTCGACAGAGGCAGGCCGTTCGGGATCACTGGCTGGCCAAGTTTCTCGTCCTTATCCGGGACGATGTGCGCGGCGTCCAGAAGCAGCGGCTCCGGTATTCCCGAAACTGCGCAGCGACCGTTATAGGCATGGATGATGGCCTCGCGAAAGGATGACTGATGCAGCCGGCGCTTGACCGATTGGAGCGCATAGCGTCGCTCCAGCGGGCTCTCCGGATAACCGCCGATGACTGCCTCCGACAGCGAGCCTTGATGGACGACACCCTCTCGGGCAGGAAGTCCAAAGGCAAGGCTCGCCTTTAGTGTGTTGGCGTCCCAGCCTGATATGAAGGTCGGCAGAGTTGCTTGGTACCGGCCCGGAGCTATGCCGAGGAAATAGATCACGGGAATGCGGTTCTCGAAGGCCTCGCGGAGCCAGCGATTGTCGGCCGCATCAGGATCATTTCCCATGAAGGCGTAGTCGACGTTTTCGTTGCTTCCGTATATCTGGCCGTGGACCTTGCGTTGGTCGTCGTACCAGACCTTGCGGCCCGGTTTTGGAAACACGGTTCTGATCGAAAGCAGGAATTGCATCCGTTTCGGCTTGAAGATGCCGCGTTGCGGATTGACCAGCGGGATCCGCTCGCCTTCGAATTCGAAGCCTGGTTTCATTTCCTTCGCAGTCAGGTGCCCGTAGACCTGCTGCAGGTTCTGGACATGCTGGAATGCCGCCATGCGCATCAGCGTGTCCGGTGTGTGCTCAACGATCGTCACTTGCCTTGTCCTACAAGAAGCAGTGCTCGTTGTGCCATGAGAGCGCGGTTGGATCGGGACGTAGGTCTGGGTGGTGAGGAGTGGCGATCTGTCTGCCGTGCAAGGAATAGTAGTCCCTACCGTTTTCGAACTCGTCGCGAATTCGCGGGCTGACTTCAAAGTTCAGATCGGGCGTGATCGTCACATAGCCGGTGTCAAAGAGCCGGTGGATATCGCGCCGCAGCAGGAGACCATTCTGCGGCTTGTGCTCGCCCCCATCGCTGTAAGGACGGATATGAGCCGCTTCAAGGGCCGGCAACGTACGTTCCTGAGTCACAGCGCACCGTCGCCGGTAAATGTCTGTGACGAGCAGGCGAAACTCCCCTTGGCCACGCCGAGGGAGAATCAGCTGCGGCTTGCCATGGCGATCGAAGAGGATTGCTTGGTCGGCAACTCCGTGTCGGCCGATGCGGTCCGTGACGGATTCCCACAGCCAACGGCCTTCGGACTCGTCGGTGTCATATCGCTTGAACGACACGATATTCGGTGCCCAGCTCGGCGGCACGGCAATCCACTCGCTCTTCGGGAAGAAGGCGGGCTTTGTCAGAATCCGGCAACCAATCGCGAAGTCCTCCCGCCGATCTGCTTTGTCCTTTCGATACTTGACAATACGCTCCCGCATTTGTCGCAACGAGCGCGCACCGTTAGCTTCTCCAAACGCGTCCCACGCAAGCGAACTCGGCAACTTGTTGGAGTAGGCGAAGATTCCTCCGCCAACGATGAAATTGTGGGGCGCGTGCAACTTGAACAGGAAAAGCTCGCCCCGTTCGAGCGCCTTGAAGTTCCTTGGCGCGGGCGACCAGAAATTGACCTCTGACAGATCGGGACGCTGTCGAAGCATCTCGAACCAATCACTGTCCGTGACCGCTACTACAAGCTTGACCCCCATCGCCGTCGACCGAGAATTACTGCGTGACTAGCCGCTGAGGCCAGATTGTCAGGTCGAAGCAGACCTTTCCGAGGAACGTTACCATACGCGACGACCGGTTTGCGAGCGAGTCTTGGTTGTCCGTGACGGGTTCCAGTAGCCGGTACCCTCGCGCACCATCTCTGTTGACCGCCCGATTCCTCCGGTCCCAGCCGGGAATGGGATCCTTGGTGCTCTCCCGGCCGCCGGTGCCTGCCCGCATACGATGAAGGCGGGGGCAGTCTGAACTTGCGAGTCGTAGTATCTGGAGCGGCCGGCTTCATCGGTTCTCACCTCTGCGACCGCTTGCTGGCGGACGGGCAAGAAGTGATCGGGCTCGACAACCTCAGCACCGGCCGGGCGGAGAACTTGCGCCATCTGCAAGGTCGTCCGGAATTCCGCTTTGTCCGGCATGACATCCGCGAGCCGTTCCAGGCAGATGGCCGGATCGACGTGGTTTACAACCTCGCCTGCCCGGCGAGCCCGCGCGACTATCTGGCGGCCCCGCTCGAAACGCTTGCGGCCTGCTCGGAGGGTACCCGCAACATGCTTGAACTGGCCGTTCACAACCGCGCCAGGTTCTTGCAGGCCTCGACCTCGGAAGCCTATGGCGACGCTCTCGTCCAGCCGCAACCTGAGACGTATTGGGGCAATGTCAATCCGGTCGGCCCGCGCTCGGTGTACGACGAGGGCAAGCGCTACGCAGAAGCCCTCACGATGGCCTACCACCGCGAGCGCGGCACCGATACTCGCATCGCTCGTCTGTTCAATGTGTACGGTCCCCGCATGAAGCGGGGAGACGGGCGTGTCTTGCCTGCTTTCTTGGACCAAGCGTTGCGAGCCGTTCCGTTGACGGTGTTCGGTGACGGTTCGCAGACACGGAGCTTTTGCTATGTCTCTGACATTGTCGAGGGCATCGTCCGATTGGCTGCCAGCGACGAGACGACGCCGGTAAACCTCGGGGGCCCGGACGAGATCACTGTGCTTGAGCTGGCCAAGGTTGTGCAGACCATCGCCGGCGTCGACTGTGGGATCACCCACCTCGAGTTGCCCCAAGATGACCCGAGCCGCCGTCAACCGGACATCGCCAAGGCGAGACGTCTGCTCAATTGGGAGCCGGAGGTGGATTTGCGGCAAGGGGTGCGGTTGATGCTGGCATCGTACTTGGGTTGAGGTCGTCGCTGCCGGACGTTCGGACCCGAACGGACTCTAGCGCAGCCGCTGCGACCTGTCTGGGACAAACAAGCCGGATCCGACGCACTTAGACCGGCTTGTCGGGCCTGCCCATGTGAGACCATAGGGCGCCTCGAAACCATGTCACATGCCCTCACTCGTCGGAACTTCCTTGTCACCGCAACCGCCTTGTCGGCGGCGTCCTCATGCCAGTCTGGCGACCCGGGCCAGACGGAGGGCCCGGCTCGGCCCAACATCGTGCTGCTAATGGGAGACGACCACGGCTGGCACGAAACGGGCTACAACGGGCACTCGCACGTCAAGACGCCAGTCCTCGACGAAATGGCCGCGTCAGGTTTGCGCCTTGATCGCTTCTACTCTGCCGCGCCGGTGTGCTCGCCGACACGCGGCAGCGTGATGACGGGTCGGCATCCCAACCGCTACGGCACATTCAGTGCGAACTGGTCGATCCGACCAGAGGAAATCGGCATCGCCCATATCCTGAGCCAAGCCGGCTATGCCTGCGGCCACTTCGGCAAGTGGCACCTCGGCCCCGTGAAGGCCGATTCGCCAACGAATCCCGGTGCCTTCGGGTTCGACGAGTGGCTCTCTCACGACAACTTCTTCGAGATGAACCCGATCCTGTCGCGAAACGGCGCCGCTCCCGAGAAGCACGAAGGGGAGAGCTCCCAAATCGTGATCGACGCAGCCAAGCAATTCATCGACAAGGCGAAGAGCGAGGGGCGGCCCTTCTTTGTGGTCGTCTGGTTCGGCTCACCCCACGAGCCTTACAGCGGTCTGGACGCCGACCTCCAAACGTATGCGGACCTCCCCGAAGGCCTGCAAGAAGAGTCGGCTGGGATCACCTCGATGGAGACGGGCTTGCGTACGCAGGTGCGCTTGGACAAGATACTGCAGGCCCGCTACGCCGAAATCACTGCGATGGATCGGGCCATCGGAGATCTGAGAGATCACTTACGGGAAGCCGACCTGCGGTCCGACACGCTGCTGTGGTACTGCAGCGACAACGGAGCGCCGTCGGAGGCCCGCTTTTCGTCCCCCCTGCGGTCGAACAAAGGTCGTGTGTACGAAGGCGGAGTGCGCGTCCCGTGCGTGATCGAGTGGCCTGCACGAATCCAGGAGCCAATGCGCAGCCCCGTCAACTCCGTGACCAGTGACATCCTGCCCACGCTTTGCGAACTCACCGGCCAGTCGCCACCGGGCCACCCGCTGGATGGCCTCAGCCTGGTGCCCGTCATTGACGGCGCCATGCAGCAACGGCCGGAGCCGATCTGCTTTTGGAGGTTCGACGCCGACGAAGTGGATGGCGCCGAACCGTACATCGACCCGGCGCTGCAAGAAGGTACCACTCCGCTCGTCAAGATCATGGACGGCCGGCTGACGCGGAATTTCCGCAACTTCCATCACCGAAGCGTCGAAGAGGCCGACTTCAGTGGCTCCCGGGCAGTTCTCGACCACCGTTACAAGCTGGTGGTAGACGGCGGCGGAGTCGGAACGAAGGAGTTGTTTGACATCCGCGCAGATCCCGCCGAGAGCAACGACCTCGCGGATAGCCACCCCGAAGAAGTCGCGCGCTTGGAGGCGCACTTGCAGGAGTGGCAAGAGTCAGTGCTCCACAGCCTCTCCGGTGGCGACTATTCATAGAGGCGGGATCAATAGGCCCAGGGCCCCTGGGTGAACAGCCCGCCGTCGACCATCAGCGTTTGGCCGGTGATGAACTCGCTCTCGCTGCGGCAGAGGAATGCCACCGCTTCGGCCACGTCGGGTGGATGGCCCACTCGCCCCATCGGTGTCAGCTTCGACCACTGTCCGGCATAGTCTGTCGCCTCGCGCTCGGTGCGCTCGATCAGGATGGCTCCGGGTGCCACGCAGTTGACCGTGATGCCGTAGTCGCCCAGTTCGACCGCAGCCACCTTGGTGAGCTGCTCGATCCCACCCTTGCTGGCCGTGTAGCTGACAAGGTTGGGGAAGGCGATCTTGTTGCAGCCCGACCCGATGTTGACGATGCGCCCGCTGCCGCGCTCCTTCATAGCGCGCGCCGCCAACTGGGTGCAGAGAAAGCACCCCTTGAGGTTCGTGTCGATCACGCGGTCCCAGTCCTGTTCGGATAGCTCGAGCAGGGGAGCCCAGACCTGTGTTCCGGCGTTATTGACGAGAATGTCGAGCCCGGCGAATTCGGACAGCACTGTGTCGAACATGGCACGAACTTGGTCCGACTCTGCGACGGAGGCCTGGACGGGAAACGCCCGTCTCCCGATCTCCCGGGCAGAGTCTGCGACTTGCTCAGCGCCGGCGGGGTCGCTGTTGTAGTTCACCGCGACATCGCAACCCAGGGCCGCAAGCTTGAGGCAGATCCCGCGGCCGATTCCCTTGCTGGCACCGGTAACTAGCGCTGTCTTGCCCGAGAGTTCCATAGAGTCTCGCCCGCAGTCTATCAAGCCTGCCCAAGGTCGCCTCGCGAGCCGGCGGCCCGCCAGACGGCCGATCAGACCCCTTTCAGGGCAGTCTCGATGGTCGGGTACTTGAACTGGAATCCGGCACTCTGGGCCTTGTCCGGCACAGCCCGCTGTGACGCCAGCAGCACCTCGGCGAATTCACCCAGCCCGAGGCGCAGGGCGAATGCCGGTGCCGGGAAAGGCGCCGGCCTGCCGACCGCGCCGGCCAGCGCCTTGGTGAACTGTTGGTTGGTGACCGGATTCGGAGCACAGCCGTTGACTGCTCCGGCCAAAGTCTCGGATTGGGCGCAAAACAAGAACAGGGAAGCAAGGTCGTCCACGTGGATCCACGGCATCCACTGCCGCCCGTCACCGAGCCTGCCCCCGGCGCACAGCTTGAACAGAGGGAGCATTCGGGCCAGTGCCCCGCCTTGCGCCCCAAGCACGAGACCGATCCGAATCGTGACGACTCGCATGCCCAGATCTTTGGCAGCGCACGCCTCGGTTTCCCACGCGCGACACACATCGGCAAGGAAGCCCTCTGCCGCCGCCGCGGACTCGGCGAGGACTTCGTTGCCGCGACTGCCGTAGATCCCGACCGCGGAAGCCGACACCAAGACTTCCGGCCGGCTCTCGAGTTCGCGCAGAGCCTCGACCAAGTGCCTGGTTCCGTCGACGCGGCTGTCTCGGATGTTCGCCTTCTTGGCCTTGGTCCAGCGCCCCTCTGCAACTGGCTCGCCGGCTAGGTGAAACACGGCATGACACCCGTGGAAGGCTTCCACTGGCGGAAGTTCGCCGGCCGGGTCCCAGCGGAAGCACGCGCTCTGAGCGAATTCCGGCGGGGCATGTTCCGGGGCGCGGGTGAGGATCCGCGGTTTCGTCAGCAGCGTGCAGAGCCGCCGCCCCACGAATCCCGTCGCTCCAGTGACTACAGCGTTCAGAGATTGCGTCACAGTCTGATTCTAGACGCCAGCGCGGCTGGCCACCGTGCCACCGATGCACGGTGCTGTACGATGGGCGCCGATGACGAGATTCAAGTGTGCCCTCGCGTTGCTCGCCATAGTCTTGGCCGCGCGTGCGCTTGCGGCTGACAAGCCGAACATCGTGTTCATCCTCGCAGATGACGTTGCGGACCAAGCGCTGGGCTGCTACGGAGGAACGTCGTACCAGACGCCCCGGCTCGATGCCTTGGCCCAGGCCGGCATCCGCTTCCGGCATTGCTATTCCATGCCGGTGTGTCACCCTTCGCGCATCGCCATCATGACGGGCCGGTACCCTTACCGCATGGGTCGGCCGCAGTGGGGCACCTTCCCGCGCAACTTGGAGAGCGCCTCGATTGGCGTCGCGATGCGCCGGCTCGGATATGCCACGGCCATTGCGGGCAAGTGGCAGCTGACTCTGCTTCGCGACGAGCCAGACCATCCGAAACGACTCGGCTTTGACCGCTGGTCCTTGTTCGGCTGGCACGAGGGGCCGCGCTACTACCGGCCGCTGATCTATCAGGACGGCAGGGTGCGCTCTGACGTCAATGACCGCTATGGGCCGGATGTCTATGTCGAGCAGCTCGTAGACTTCATGCGCGACAACCGCGACAAGCCGTTCTTTGCGTTCTACTCGATGGCGCTGGCGCACGACGTGACCGACGACGTCGGAACGCCGCCCCCGCTCGGGCCGCAGGGCCACTATGACAGTTACAAGAAGATGGTCGAGAACATGGACGAGCGCGTGGGCAGGCTCGTCGATGCGGTCGAAGAGCTTGGTATTCGGGAGCGCACGCTTTTCCTGTTCACGGCGGACAACGGGACACCCAAGTCGTACTACTTCACTGCCGCAGGCGGGAAGATGTTCAAGCAGCCCATTAAGCTCGTTTGGAACGGGCAGACGGTCGAGGGCGGCAAAGGCGAACTCACCGATGGAGGCACGCGAGTGCCGCTGGTCGCAAACTGGCCTGGCAAGCTCGCGCCCGGGCAGGTCGTTGACGACTTGGTCGACTTCAGCGACTGGTTTCCGACTTTCGTCGACTTGGCGGGCGGGACCGTGCCTGATGGGCTGGACGGCGTCAGCTTGGCTGATCGCCTGCGGGGCGGCGCCGCTTCGCCGCGCCCGTGGGCGTTTGCGTCGGGCAGCGCGGGACGCTGGGTGCGCACGCAACGATGGAAGCTGTACGACGACGGACGGCTCTACGACATGAGCGCAGGCAGGGAGGAGGTCGCCCCGCTGACCATCAGCCGCGCCTCCGAGGAAGCGCTGCGAGCGAGGGCTGAGCTGGAGGCCGCGCTGAGAGGGCTGAGTCCGCCGGACTGACCGGCAGGCTGCTAGACTGCGGCCTTGCGTACGATCCTGTTCGGCGCGGGCGGTCAACTCGGCGTGGACTTGGCGCGGCTGTGCCGCAAGCGCGGCCACCGCCTGCTGGCCCTGCGCCGGAGCCAGCTCGATGTTACTGACGAGCCCGCAGTTCGCCAGCGGATCGCACGTCACAGACCGGACTGCGTGATCAACGCCGCAGCCTACAACCACGTCGACCAGGCCGAAGGCGACATCGAGACGGCCCTGCGCGTCAACGCACTGGCCGTGCGCAACATTGCTGCCGCTTGTGGCGAGGTTGGCGCGGTGCTAGTGCATTATTCGACCGACTACGTATTTGACGGCGAAAAGCGCTCCCCGTACAAGGAGGCAGACGACGCGGCCCCGCAGTCGGTCTACGGAATCTCCAAGCTTATGGGGGAGACGTTCGTGGAGGTCCATTGCCCTTCTCACTACGTGCTGAGGGTAGCGGGCGTCTTCGGCCCGCCGGGACGGCATACCAAACGCGGCAACTTCGCCGAGTTCGTGCTGCGCAAGTGCGCCGAGGGAGCGCCTCTGCGCATCGTGGATGACCAGATCGCCACGCCGACGTTCGGCCCGGCGTTGGCTGCCCGGACGCTGGACGCGATCGAGCGCGAGATCCCGTTCGGCTTGTATCACCTAGCGGGCGGCGAACCTGTGTCGTGGTACGAGTTTGCCCGCAAGATCGCGCGCTTGGCACGCTGCGCTTCCGAGCTAGAACCGATTGCTCGGACGCGTTTCCAAGGGAAGGCGCGCCGGCCGCGTTGCGCGGCGCTTTCGAACGCAAAGGTCGAAGCGGCCGGAATCGCCAAGATGCCCAGCCTTGACGCTGCGATCGCAGAGTATCTGATATTGCGCGAGCGAGAGCGCGCGACACGGCGCTGATTGCTATCTCGGCAGCACGTAGGGTTTGCAGCCGGCGGCTTGTTCCAGCCCGTTCCGTCGTACCCTCAGCTACTAATCCCTACTATGTCGATAGGAATACTAGGATATCATTTTCGAGCCGTGTATAGTGGAAGAAATGTCTGTTGCTTCCTCAGAACTGAACGCGCTGGCTTCCTCTGGCGCACCGAGTCTTGCCGCGACGTTCCGGCAGCTGAGCGACCTGTATCTGCTGGCCGAAGGCGGATACGAGCCGATCCAAGGGTTCCTGAACAGTACCCAGACCCGCTCGGTCTGCCGGACCATGCACCTCACCACCGGGGAGCCGTGGAGCATTCCAATCATCTTCCCAATCGATGCCGCTACCAAGGAGCGCATCGGCGGAGCGGAGCGCGTGGTTCTGAAGGACGGGGACGCCCCCGCGGGCCTGCTACATGTCGAGGAGATCTTTCCGGTCGAGAAAAAGCTCTACGCCGCGAGCATCTTCCGCACGCAGGACGAGGCGCATCCGGGCGTCGAGTGGCTGAGCGGGGCGGGGGAATACTCGATCGCGGCTACGGCCGAGATCTGCTCGGACTGGAAGCTCGACGTTCCCGGCTCGCTTCCGATCTCGCCGCGCGAGACGGCGGCGCTGGTGCGGGCGAAGGGCTGGCGGACCGTGGTGGGATTCCAGACGCGCAATCCCATCCACCGAGCGCACGAGTTCTGCACCAAGATCGCACTCGAGACAGCTGACGGGTTGGTGATCCACCCCCTCTTGGGCGAGACCAAGGCTGACGACACGCCCGCAGAGGTGCGCCTGGCCTGCTACGAGGTGCTGCTGCGCAACTACTACCCGGCCGAACACGCGATGCTGGCGGGCTTTCCGGCGTGGATGCGCTACGCCGGCCCGCGCGAGGCGATATTCCACGCGCAGGTGCGCAAGAACTGCGGCATCACGCACTTCATCGTCGGGCGGGACCACGCCGGCGTGGGCGACTACTACGGCCCGTTCGACGCCCAGAAGATCTTTTCCGAGTTCCAGCCGGGGGAGCTCGGGGTTGAACCGGTCTTCTTCGACTTTGTCCACTACTGCAAGGTCTGCGGGGGCATGGCCTCGAAAAAGACGTGCCCGTGCCCGCCTGAGGATCACGTGCATCTCACCGGCCGCGCGGTCCGCCAGATGCTGCGCGAGGGCAAGCGGCCTCCCATAGAGTTCACCCGCCCGGAGGTCGCTGAGATCTTGATCGCTGCCGCGAGAGAATCTGCGTGACACTCCCGCTGTCGAGATTCACTTGGCCTCCGCACGACGCCTCCGCCCAAGAGATCTTGGGCTGGGCGATTGACGAGTTCGGCTCGGGACTGGCGATTTGCACCAGCTTCCAAGCGTCTGGATCGGTGATCCTCGACATGGCGGCGCGCTTGGTCGGCGGCGATATCAACGTCTTTAGCATCGATACCGGTCGCTTGCACGAGCAGACCTACCTGCTGATCTCACAGATCCGCCGGCGCTACGGCATCGTGATCGAGTTGGTGCCGCCGGATGCTGAGGAGCTGGGCCCGATGCTTACGCTGCACGGGCCGAACCTCTTTTACGAGAGCCCGGCCAAGCGCAAGCTGTGCTGCGAGATCCGCAAGGTGAGGCCGTTACAGCGCCGCTTGGCGACGCTCGATGCGTGGGTCACGGGCCTAAGGCGCGACCAAGACGGCGGGCGCGAGCGAACCGAACCGGTGGCGATCGACGAAGAGCACGGCGGAATAGTGAAGCTCTCCCCGTTGGCCGGTTGGTCCAAGGAGCAGGTCTTCTCCTACGCGCGCGAGCACGACGTGCCGCTACACCCGCTGTACGCCCAGGGCTACCCGAGCATTGGATGCCAGCCATGCACTCGCAAGGTCAAGGCCGGCGAAGATCCCCGGGCGGGGCGTTGGTGGTGGGAGAAAGACGTCGAGAAGGAATGTGGAATGCACTTGGGCATGAGCGGCCAAATGCGGCGGGAGGTGGACGTGCTGCTGGATGAGGTTCTGCCGGCCCGCAAGCCGTTCGCCGTAAAGTGAAGTGCGGGGATCCGCTCGGAGTATGATGAGAAATGGAGTATAAAGGGGCAACCATCTGGATGACCGGCCTGTCCGGTTCGGGCAAGTCGACGGTCGCGAATATGCTGGCCAAGCGTCTGCGTGCCGTGGGCGCGCGGGTCGAGATCTTGGATGGCGATGTAGTCAGGACCAATCTCTCAAAGGGACTAGGTTTCAGCAAGGAAGACCGCGACACCAATATCCGCCGGATCGGGTTCGTGTGCAATCTCCTGTCGCGGAACGGCGTCTTCGCGATCGCGGCGGCCATTTCCCCCTACAGGGCGATCCGCAACGAAGTCAGGGCCGCGGCCGGCGATTTCGTGGAGGTTTTCGCCGACTGTCCCTTGGACACGCTCGTCGAGCGTGACGCCAAGGGCCTCTACAAGAAAGCGCTCGCGGGCGAGATCAAGAACTTCACCGGAGTATCCGATCCCTACGAACCACCCGAGTCTCCGGAGGTTCGAGTTGATTCGAGCCGGCAGACGGCGGAGGAATCGACCGAGACCGTCTGGCAGTACTTGATCGAAGCCGGACTCCTTAAGCCGTAAGCGGTCTGTTGGGCCGCTCTTTAGTGTCCGGGCACACCCCCGGGCAGGAAGTAATACCCGGCGACGATGTAGGCAAGGTACGCCACGAGCAGCACGACTCCGAAACCGCGGCGCAGGACGTCCCTCGATGCGAGCACGCCCACCCGGAACACGATCAGTATGAATAGCATCGACGGGTACAGCACCGTAAAGAAGTTAGGGCCTGCATCGAGGCCTTGATGCGTCACGGCCGCAGCCGACCCGGCCACAAAGAGCACGTTGAGGATGTCGGCGCCGATCACGTTGCCGACGGCCAGCTCACCCTGACCTCGACGCGCCGCTGTCACGGCCGTGACCAGCTCTGGCAGGGAGGTGCCGAAGGCGACCAACGTGGCGGCGACCACGCTCTCAGGCACGGACATCCGCGTGGCCGCCTCTGTCACTCCGGGAATTACAACTTGGGCCGACACGACGACGCCAGCGATTGCACCGACGAGCTTGAGGACGGTCAGCCAAGCCCTGGAATGCCCATCTTTGGCGTGGCGCTCGTGCTCCGCTCGTCGCTGACCGGCCCAGCGTATCGAAAGGTACAGGTAGGCAGCGAGCAAGGCGAGCAGAAAGAAGCCAGCCTCTTGGGACAGCCGGCCACCGCTATCGAACACTTGGTCCAAACGTGTCCACGGTGTGCTCAAGACTACGAGCAGCACGCCGGACCCGACTTGAATCCAGCCCTGGCGGTTCACGATCCGCGGGTCGAGCTTCAGTGGTGCGATCAGGCAAGCCAAGCCGAGTATCAGTCCGGTGTCGGCGATCACCGATCCGACCGAGTTTCCAAGCGCCAGTCCGGGTGAGCCTTCGATTGCCGCCAAGACCGAAACTGCCGCCTCCGGCGCGGTTGTGCCGAGGCTGACGATGGTGGCTCCGACGACCATCGGCGGAATGTGAAGGCTGTCGGACAGTTCGACCGCTTGATCCACCAAGACATCGGCCGCTTTTCCCAGCACCAACAGGCTCGCAGCGACACTCGCGAGCAGGATCGACCAATGGACTTGGGAAAAGAATTGCTCTAGTAAGGCTTCCATCGGGGGTCTAGGGCGTGGGCGCAGGACAGCCCATTGGCACGGTGCGGCGACCGATCTTCCATTCTCTCAGAGCAGGGGTGCTTCAACGGGAGTGGCGCTAGGGCAGGGTCTCGCCCGCCGTTCTGGTCCGCGATTCGCGATCAGGTCGAGTCGCGCAACGAGCGCGGGAAGCCCTGTGCTACCCCACCGCCCAAGGCCCTGCCGTCCGAATCGCTCCGAAATGCCAAGGACCATACGCTGGAATCGACGACTAGACTCATTCGCGGCTCCGTTCGTTCTTGTAGTCGTAGTCGCCGCCCCACTCAAGCGTTCCGAACAAATCGAGCAGCCGCTCTTGGCTCCGGCGAACGATGAACTCCCTTAGGGCACGGTTGACTGTCGCCTCCTTGGTCCCTTCTCCTCCGATCGCGAGGGCTTTCTCTAACAGGTCTGGATCGATGCCGAGGCTCGTTGCCATTGTGTCTGTTATTACACAAAGCCCTATACCGTCTTAGCCAGGCGAAACCCAGCCTCAGCGAGTATGCGTCGGATACGAACCACGGGCAGGATGAGGGATCGCGCATCGATTCGGATCGGCGAGGAGGGAGTTTGCACGGCAATCCAGCAACGGCTGAACGCAACTGTCACATCCGGGGTTGGTTGCCCAGCAATTGCTACGAAGCGATCGAGACTTCTGCCCATGAGCTCGCTGACGACCGGCAGGCGCTGCAGCGTTCTCGGGGAGTTGCTACTTTTCTGGGTATTCGGAACCTCCGACATCGGTTGCGTGCAGACCGGTTGCGGTTCCGGGAGCCGGAGTTGATCGACTAGGATCGTTCGAGACGCGCAGCAAAATAGCCAGACCAGACGGTCGTAGCCGGTCCCGGCGATGCGGATTAGAACTACAATGTTGACGTGACGGCTGATCTGGCTAGACGTATCGGAACGGCTGTGCAAGCGCTCTTCTTGGGGCTCGCGCTTCTCGGCCCGGCTGTGCTGCAGGGAGCTGCGGATGAGGGCGCGCTCGAGCATTTCGAGAAGCGAGTCCGGCCGCTGCTAGCGGAGAACTGCTACAGCTGCCACAGTGCCAAGGCGCCAAGCGTGTTCGCCAACTTGCGGCTAGACAGCCGGGCGGGCTTGTTGCGCGGGGGTGACTCGGGTCCGGCCGTAGCGCCGGGCGATTCGTCTGGCAGCCTGCTGGTGCGCGCCGTACGAGGTCAGGCCAAGGCCTTGATGCCTCCCACGGGACAACTGAGCGAGGAAAAGATCGCAGACCTCGCAGCATGGGTCGACGCGGGGGCACATTGGCCTGATGAACAAGCTCCGGGCCTGCCCGACCCCAGCGAAGCCTTCGACCTGGAGCGGCGGAGGCAGGAGCACTGGGCGTGGCGACCAGTCAGCGCCCAGCCGCCCCCCGCGGTCTCGGACACGGACTGGTCGCAGTCCGCCATCGACCGGTTCATCTTGGCCAAGCTGGAGAGCGCGGGTCTGGACCCAGCCCCTCCGGCTGACCGCTATACCCTGCTGCGGCGCCTTTCGTTTGCACTGACCGGCCTGCCGCCCACTCCCGTCGAAATCGCAGCGTTCGTGAATGACGAGTCGCCCCGGGCAGTTCATGCGGTCGTGGAACGGCTCCTGGCGTCGCCGCATTTCGGCGAACGGTGGGCCCGTCATTGGATGGATCTTTTCCGCTACACGGAGTCACACGGCAGCGAGGGGGACCCGGACCTGCCGGACGCTTGGCGCTACCGAGACTACCTGATCCGGGCGCTGAACACCGATGTTCCGTATGACCAGCTCATCCGGGAGCACATTGCCGGCGACCTCTTGCCTGAGCCGCGCTTAAACTCCGAACGAGGCTTGAATGAATCGCTGATCGGCACGGCCAACTATCGCATGATCGAGCACGGATTCCAGCCGGTGGACCCTTGGGAAGACCGGGTGAAGTGGACCGACAATCAGATCGATGTGGTCTCCAAGGCGTTCCAAGGGCTGACAGTGTCCTGCGCGCGGTGCCACGACCACAAGTTCGACGCGATTAGCCAGCGAGACTACTACGCTTTGTTTGGCCTCTTGGCCAGCGCGCGGCCCGTACAGCGGGCTGTAGACACGCCGGACCTGCTGCGCACGAATATGGACGCGCTGCGCGCCAGCAAGGCAGAGGTCAAGGATGCACTGGCAGCGCTCTGGCTGCAGGCGGCTGACCGCCTGCCGGCACGGCTCCAAGGCGAGGACCAGGTGGTCCAGACTGTCCTTGAGGCCACGGCATGCGATCCAGATAGCCTGCTCTACCCCTGGCTGGAGCTGGTGGGTCGCAGCGGCGCGGAGTTTCGGGATGGCTGGCGCCGGATGGCGGAAGCGCAGGCCCGTCTGAGCGAGTCGCGCAACCGATTCAACCAAGAGAATTTCCAAGCCATCTGGCAGCCGGGGCGGGAACTTGCAGGCTGGGAGCGCATCGGCACTGGCGTTGAGGGCGGTTCCAGCTCAGCGGGCGAGTTCTCCATCGTGCCGCAAGGGAAGAGGATCGTCGAGGGTGTCTACGCTCCAGGGGTCTACTCCGGACTGTTGTCGCGGCGTCACAACGGCGTGTTGCAAACGCCGCGCTTCAAGATCGATACCGACTTCATCAGCTTTCTCGTCCAAGGCTCGGGCTTTAGCGTCGTAAGGCTGATTGTCGAAAACTACGCCGTGCCACGTAGCGGGATCTACTGGCAGCGCTACTCTCCCAAGCAGGACGAGCCGGTCTGGGAAGGGTGGAGCACGAAGTACTGGAAGGGCTTCAGTGCCTATCTGGAATTCGCCACGATGCAGGACTCGACCAACTTCCATCTCGACCGCGAGGATGCTAGGAAGAATCCGAGACCAAAGCCGCTAGGCGACGGGCGCTCCCATTTCGGCGCTCTGGCCGTTGCCTTCCATGACGACGAGACGAAGCCGAGGACGGTGGATGTTCCCATCAACTACCTGCTGGAAGGGTCCGCGCCTGCGTCACCCGCGGAGTTGGCCGAGCTCTACGCCAGCCGGCTGCGCAAGTCAATTCAAGCGTGGCGCGACGGTTCCATCACACCGCCGCAGGTCGCTTATCTGGACTCCTTTGTCCGCTTGGACTTGCTGCCCGCCTCTCTGGGCCGCTCCGAGCGCCTTGATGCGCTAGTGCAGCAGTACCGGCGGCTTGAGGAAGACGTTCCCATCTATCGGCGAGCTCCAAGCGTGCTGGACGAGGAAGGGCCCGACCAGCGCTTGTTGGTGCGCGGCAGCCACAAGGACCTCGGCGACCCGGTGCCGCGGAGATTCTTGGAGGCACTCGGCAGCGAACCGTACGGCGACCCGGCCAGCGCGCGCTTGCGGCTCGCGGAAGAGATTGCGGACGCGCAGAATCCGCTGACCGCGCGGGTCATGGTTAACCGGGTCTGGGCGCATCTGTTCGGGCACGGCCTTGTGTCCACGGTCGATAACTTCGGGCGCGTGGGCAGTCCCCCCTCGCATCCCGAACTGCTTGACTACCTTGCCGACCGGTTCGTGAAGGACGGCTGGTCCATAAAGCAGCTGATACGCCGCTTGACGCTGACCTCGACCTACCAAGCCGAGAGCGCGCCATCGCAAGCCGCGGTCAGCGAGGATCCGGGGAACACGCTATGGCAGCACATGCCGCTGCGCCGCCTCGAAGGCGAAGCGATCCGCGACAGCCTCTTGGCAATATCGGGGCGTCTGGAGCCCGGCGCGCCCGGGCCGTCGATCAACGTATACTACGCGTTCGCGAAGGGCAAGACGAAGGGCGACCGCGAGAAGGGTCCCCTAGACGGGCAGGGCCGCCGTAGCGTCTACCAAGAGATCCGGCGCAATGCGCACAATCCCTTCCTGGAAGTATTCGACCAGCCGAAGCCGTCCTCGACTCGCGGCACGCGCGACGTCACCAACGTGCCCGCCCAGTCTTTGACGATGCTCAACAGCCCGCTGGTGATTTCCCAGGCGCAGCTGTGGGGCGAGAAGCTGGCCGAGAGCGCGGAGCCTCTCTCGGGGCGGGTCAAAGGCATGTTCCTGAGCGCGCTGGGGCGCCCGCCCGCGCCGCTGGAGCTGGATCGCAGCCTCGGCTATCTGGGTGACCGGCCGGGCCCGGCCGAGTGGGCCGATCTGGCGCACTCGATCTTCAACCTCAAGGAATTCCTCTACGTCCGCTAGCCCCTCGGTATCGGACGACTCGAATTCGGCATGGATGCCCGTCGAGAGCAGGCTGCCGCAATTCGGCCGATCTTGGGAGTCGGCGGCTTGGTCTTCGACCACGACCAGATACTGCTAGTGCGGCGTGGCGCCCATCCCGCCAAGGGCGCTTGGTCGATTCCCGGTGGCAAGCTGCGTCTCGGGGAATCCATCGCCGATGGCGTGGCACGGGAGCTGCTGGAAGAGACCGGCCTGATCGTCGAGGTGGGCCAATTCGTGGCCGTCTACGAGCGCCTGCCGCGACCCGGCGCGGTTGGTGACGATGCGCATTACGTCGTGTTGGACTATATCTGCAAGGCCACCGGCGGTCTGCTGCGTGCAGGAGACGATGCGGACGAGGCGCGCTGGTTTCCGATTCGCGATCTTGCAACGCTCCACCTCACCCCCGGGGCGGCCGCGGTGATTCGCAAGGGACACGGCCTAGCGACCGGCCCCGAACGCTCCACGTAGGTGCCATGCTCCCAAACCCCTACGAAGCGCTCGAGTTCAGCAAGGTCGTCGAACTGCTGGGCCGCTACGCGGCCGGCCCGCTGGGGACCGCTCGGTTGGAGCGTCTGCTTGCCGAGCCGAGGAAGGAATCCGCCGAACTGGCCGAGCAAGACCTCGCGATCGTCGGCGAGGCAGCGGAGTGGCTCCGCTCGGCTGGCGTGGCAAACCAACGCGGTGTCCCGCCGCTGCCGCGCTTCAGCGGCATCGAGGACGTTGGCGATGCGGTCGGGCGACTCTCGGCCGACGGCGTTTCCCTTGACGCCTCCGAGATCCGGGCGATTCTGTCGGCGCTCGATGCGGCCCAGCGGATTCGGCTCGCGCTGCTGGCGGCTGGAGAGGAGCGACCGCGCCTGCGCGCGGCAGGCGAGGGAATACCCGACCTGAGACCGTTGGTTGCGCAGCAGTCCGGCAAGATTCTGCCGAACGACGAGATCTCTAGTCTCGCCAGCACGGCGCTGTCCAAGCTCCGCCGCCATATCGAGCGGCAGCGACAGCTAGTCGAGACTTCACTGGATCGCTTCGTGCGCAAGCACTCGGCCTCGGGCATGCTCCAAGAGCGGTACGTCACGATGCGCAACGGTCGCACCGTGGTGCCGGTAAAGGCCGAGTGGAAAGGGCAGGTCGATGGCATCGTGCACGGCACCAGCGGCTCCGGCCAGACCGCGTTCGTCGAGCCGCTGGACACGATCGTTCAGAACAACCGCCTAGTGCGCCTGCGCGAGGACGAACAGCGCGAGATACTGCGCATCTTGCGCGAGATGAGCGGGGCGCTGCGGGCGGAGCGCGCGGCCATCGTGACGACGCTGGCAGTGCTCGGCGAGCTCGACTTCGTGTTTGCGCGGGGGCGATTCGCCCAAGAGTTCGCCTGCTGCCTGCCGAAGTTCAGCGATTCCTCGGACGCGCGGATCGTTCTCAGCGAGGCGCGGCACCCCTTGCTGCAGGATCTGATGGCGCGGGACCACCGCCGTCCGGTGCCCATGAGCCTCCAATTGGACGGGGAGCGCCGTGCCTTGATCGTCAGCGGTCCCAACGCCGGCGGCAAGACAGTCGTGCTCAAGACCCTGGGAGTGCTCTCTGCCATGGCGCAGGCAGGCATTCCAGTGCCGGCCGAGGAGGCCGAGTTTCCGTGGTTCGACCAGATTCTGGCGGACATCGGGGATGCGCAGTCAATCGCCGAGAGCCTCAGCACGTTCTCCGCCCACGTGGCGAAGCTGACCGGGATCCTGCAGAGCGCGTCTCCGCGGACACTGGTCGTGCTCGACGAGCTCGGCACCGCGACAGACCCTGAGGACGGCGGGGCGCTGGCGGTCGCGGTGGTAGAGAGGCTCTTGGAAGCCGGCGGTTTCGTCGCGATCTCGACGCACCTGCCCGAGCTGAAGATGTTCGGCACCGGCGCCCCGGGCGTCGTCACTGCCGCCATGGGATTCGACGATGCCCGGCAGCGGGTCACGTATCGCCTGCAGAGCGGAATTCCCGGACAGTCTGCCGGAATCGAGATGGCCTCTCGTTTCGGCCTGCCGAAGGAAGTCGCCCGGAGGGCGCTCGCTCTCAAGGGCCGCGCCCACGAGCAGTCCGCCAAGTACCTTGCCGAACTGCGCAAGCAAGCCGAGGAATACGACCGGCTCGTGCGGCAGACGCGCGAGCGATCCAGAGAGTTGAACCAGCACAAGAGGCATCTCGAGCAGCAGGCAGCAGCCCGCGAGAAAGAGCTCAAGGCCGAAGCTGAGGCCCGCGTCGAAAGGCTGGTGGCCAAGTTGGAGAAGCGCTTCCGCGCGGCGCTGGACGCTGCCGTCGCGCGGGTGCAGCCGGCAGTCCCGAGGAAGGGGGAGCGTGCTCAGGCGCGGCGGGCCACGCAAGACGTCGCAGCGTTCCGCCGCGCCGTCAACGCTGAGGTGGCGGCCGCGCTGGGTAGCAGGGCCGCCGAAGCCCTCGCCGGTGGCGAGCAGGAATTCGAGCCCGGCGCCAAGGTGCGCCTGGTGTCGATGGGCACGACGGGCGAAATCGTGCGGCGCTTGGACAACGGGCGCTGGGAAGTGCTCGCGGGCGCGTTGCGGCTGCAGGTCGCCGGCGAGGACGTCGTCCCGCTAGGCGAGGAGATTGATCGGCCTTCCAGGCTGCCCGCTGGCGTCAGCCTCGAGACCGTAGCGCACGACGGTGGCTTGCCGGCGGAAATCAACGTGATCGGCAAGACCGCGGAAGAGGCCCTCTCCGACGTGGACAAGTACTTGGACCGGGCCGTGTTGGCCAACCGATCCAAGCTGCGCGTGGTGCACGGCTTTGGCAAGGACGTCTTGCGACGCGAACTGTGGAAGATGTTTGCTCGGCACGTGCATGTCACCAAGTACTACCAGGCCGAGCAGCACGAGGGAGGAGCGGGGGCGACCGTCGTGGAAGTCGGCGATGGCTGACTTCTCAGGCTATCGGCCAGCTTGCGCACTTCTGGGATCTAGCGCCAATGGCGGCTGCCCGCTCCCGCTGGGACCGACCCTGCGCAAGTGCTAGAATGGCCATTCGCCACGAGCGGGCCCTTATGCTTCCTGGCTTCCTCTTTTCTGAAACCACCGTGCAAGAGAGCGGCTCTGGAGAGCCGGTCGAGATCGCTTCGGGCGGCGGCAGGGCGTTGCTTTCGCTGGGCATCACCGAAATCGTGGAGCAGCAGAGCCTCGACGTGTGCGTGCGGGGCTCCGTCGATGGCGAGGAGTGGCTCGAGGAGCCGCTGCGCTCATTTCCCCAGAAGTTCTACGCCGGAGTCTGGCAGTTGCTATTCGACTTGGACGCCAACCCGGACGTGCGCTTCCTCAGGATCGACTACAAGGTGGCGCGCTGGGGCGTGGGATCGCAAGTAGCGAAATTCAAGTTCTACGTCTTCGCCGAGCCGTTCGCCGGCTGAGCGTCGCCGCTTCTGGGTTACGTCCGCCTTCTGCGGTTGCGGACAGCCTCTCTCGCCTCGTCCTTTTCGATCGCCTTGCGCTTCTCGTCGCGCTTGTCGTAGAGCTGCTTGCCCTTGGCGAGGGCGATCTCGCACTTGATCCGTCCGTTCGAGGCGTAGACCTTGGTCGGGATCAGCGTCAGGCCCTTCTGTTGAACCTTGGCCGCCAGTCGGTCGATTTCCCTGCGGTGCATCAGTAGCTTGCGCATGCGCACCGGTTCGGCGTTGCCGATCGTGGCGTGAGCGTAAGCGCTGATATGGGCGTTGTGCAGCCAGAGCTCGCCATTGCGCACGGTTGCGTACGCATCGGCGAGCTGGATCTTCCCCGCACGACACGACTTGACCTCGGCGCCCGTGAGCACCATGCCGCTCTCGAAAGTCTCTTGGAGCGTGAACAGCCTTCGCGCCCGACGGTTTTCCGCGAAGACGTTGCTCCCGGATCGCTTCGGCTTGGACATTCCACGTTACGGCCCGCCGCATCGTCATTACTTCAGAGCGGCCTGACGATGCGCACCGGGACCCTATACTCCAGCATGCCACCAATACGCCGGGGCCGCTTGGGCGCGGTGGCGCTGCTGCTCGTGTCGCTCGTGTCGGTCGATGCGGCCGCCGCGGCTTCTCGCAAGGCAAGGGGCCTGTACAGCCGGGGCGTCGCGGCGGAGGCGGCGGGCGATTTCGACAAGGCGTTGGAAATGTACAGCCTGGCCAGACAGGAGTCGCCGCGCGATAGCCGCTTTACGCTGGCCGAGCGCCGGATGCGCTTCGTGGCCGGGCAGGCTCACGTGAGCGTGGGGCTAGACCTGCGCCGACAGGGACTGCTCGAGGAGGCGCTGACCGAGTTCGAGCGGGCGTTCGCCATTGATCCCGCCTCCAGCGTCGCCGCGCAAGAGCGGCGTAGGACCATCGAGCTGATCGAGCAGCGAGATGCGCTTGCCGCAACGGGGGAGGCGCCCCCGGCGGTAGGGCAGAGTGCGCTTGAAGAGGCCCGGTTCGAACGGGCACAAATGGTGGGGTCGATCACCGCGCCTGCCGATCTCGTGCCGCTCTCAACCGAGCCGATCAATCTGATGCTGAAGGAGCAATCGAAAGTTGTCTTCGAGACCATCGGCAAGCTCGCCGGGATCAACGTGCTGTTCGACCCCGACTTCTCCGACAGCGAGGTCGAGATCGAGATCCGCAATGCCACCCTGCCGGAGGCTCTGGACTACGTCGGCCTGCTCGCGAAAGCGTTCTGGAAGACCGTCACGCACAACACGGTGATGGTGGCCAACGACAACCCCAACAAGCGGCGGGAATTCGAAGACGAGGTGATCAAGACAGTCTACCTGACGAACCTCTCGACCCAGCAGGACCTCGCCGAGGTGTCGACCGCGATCCGGGGAGTGACTGATCTGAGGCGCCTGTTCACAGTGGCCTCCATGAACGCCCTCGTGATCCGCGGCAGCCGTTCCAAGGTCGCCATTGCCGAGAAGATCGTCCACGATATGGACAAGCCCAAGCCCGAGGTCGTTGTCGACGTGCTGGTGCTGGAGACCAGCAAGTCCACCAAGCGCACGCTCGGCCTAGCGCCGACCTCGCCGGGTGGCAAGGGCTTGCAGTTCCCGATCGGCTACACCGGTGCCGATTCTGCTGGCGGCATCGCTCTGAATCGCTTCGGCGATGTCGGCGTGGGTAGTTGGTCGACCGTGTTGCCCGGCTTCCAGCTCACGGCGTTGTTCAGCAATTCTCAAACGGAGTTGCTGCAGTCCCCAAGGGTGCGCACCGCTGACAACCACCAGGCGGACCTGCGCATCGGCGACCGCATCCCGATCGCCACCGGCAGCTTCCAGCCCGGAGTCGGCGGCGTGGGCATCAATCCGTTGGTGAACACCCAGTTCACCTACACCGATGTCGGCGTGAACGTCTCGTTGACTCCCAAGATCCATGCGAACCGCGACGTCTCGATGCATGTCGAAGTCGAAATCTCCAATGTGCGCGATTTCGTCGATATCGGCGGAATCTCGCAGCCTGTCATCGGCCAGCGCACGATCCAGCACGACATCCGCGTGCAGGAAGGGGAGGCCAGCGTCATTGGCGGCCTGAACCAGTCACAGATCTTCAAGACCAGGGCTGGCGTGCCGTTCCTCGGCGAGATTCCGGTGATCGGCAAGCTCTTCAGCGATGAAGACGTGCAGCGCTCGGAGAGCGAGATCCTGCTGGTTCTCATACCTCATATCGTGCGGATGCCGGGAATCGAGCAGAGCAACTTGCGGACGATCGCCTCCGGCACGGACCAGAAGTTCGAGCTGCGCTACGAGCAGCAGGGCAACGGCCAGCCCGCGCTGGGGGTGGATCCCGGTGACGTTGCCGCAGCTCCCTCCGAGCAAGCGCCGACACCGGACCCTGCCGCGCCCCAACCTGAACCGGAGCCGGTCGAGCCGCAGCCAACTGACGACCCCGGGCAGGCCGCGCCTACCCCCGATGCGACCGAGCCTCAGCCCGGCCGTCCCGAAGATCCCGTCTCGGCCGAGGTGCCGGCCCCCCAGGGGCCACGGCTGGGCTTGGAGCCGGAGATGGCGGTGATTCCGGTCGACCAGCGGGTGACCCTTTCCTTGCTGGTCGGGGATGCCGTCGAACTTGCCAGCATGCCCTTGCGCATTCAGTACGATCGGGAGAAGTTGCGCCTGATAGGAATCGAAAAGGGGCCGTTCCTCGCCGGCGATGATGCCAGCGACGTCATTTTCTCGCGCAGTATCAGGCACGCCAACGGGCTGGCGGCTGTCAACATTTCGCGCTTTCCCGGCGCGGGCGGCGCTGATGGGGACGGCGTGCTCGTCACGCTGGAGTTCGAAGGGCTCGCACCCGGCGCGGCAGAGCTCCGGGTGATCGCGAATGCGCCGCGCGACGCATCCAACCGGACCTTGGATGTGGAGCCGCTGGAAGCTGAGATCTCGGTCGAATAGGGGCTACGGACGTGCAGCGAGGGACCGGCCGCTGGACGCGACGAGTGGCGCGGCAGCTTGCGCCGCGCTCGGGCGAGGCCGGCCTCACACTGATCGAACTGATCGTCGCGTTCAGCCTGATGCTGATCCTCTCCACGATGGCGGTGCCCGTGGCGCGGGTCAAGGTCCAGAGAGAAAAGGAGCGCCGCCTGCGCTCGGCGCTGACCGAGATCCGCGTAGCTATCGACCGCTACAAGGACACGGCGGACAAAGGCAGGCTAGGCCAACTAGACCCCGACAACCATGGCTATCCCACGAGCTTGGAAGAACTGGTCGAAGGCGTCGAAGTGGGCCCGATGGCCGGCGGATTGCCGCCTGGCGGGCTGAACTCGGGCATGCCCGGCATCGGCCTGGAACCCTCGCGGTCACCCGGAACCCGTCCGAATCCCATGGGCGGGATCGGATCGCGACGCCCGACCGGGTCGCAGATCGGCAGCGGCGGCGCTTTCGGGAGCGATCGCTCCCAGCAAGACGAATTTGGCAGCATGTCCGAGGATCCGCTGGCGCGGGACGACGACGAGCCGCGTGCCATCCGCTTCTTGCGCTCGATTCCAGTGGACCCGATGACTGGGAGGAGCGAATGGGGGCTGCTCTCGGTGTCGGACCGTCCGGAGGGGCGGAGCTGGAGCGGCCGCAACGTGTTTGACGTCTACTCGCTGAGCCAGGGCATTGCGCTCGATGGCACGAGGTACAGCGAATGGTAGGTGATGCACCGGCTCCTCCCGCCGAGTCTCGTGCGGGATTTACTCTCTTGGAGATGATGGTCGTGCTGACGATCATCGTCACGATCGTGTCGATCGCCGTTCCGTTCTACTCTTCGGCGATCGTCAGGGCGAGAGAAAGCGTGCTCCGCTCGAACTTGCTCACTATCCGATCGGTGATTGACCAGTACACCTACGACAAGGAAACGCCGCCCCAATCGCTCGCGGACCTAGTTGACGAGGGCTACCTGCGCGAGATTCCGATTGATCCGATCACCAATTCTCGCGAAACCTGGGAGTTGATCAACGAGACCGGCCCGACCGGCGAGTCAGGCCTCTTCGATGTGCGCAGCGGCTCGGACAAGACATCACTGGCGGGCACTCCCTACAACGAGTGGTAGCGGGCGCTCCGATGCGAGCGCCGCGGTGACCACCGTGGCCGGCTGCGCGTGCGGGCACGGTGGGGGAATGCCCGAAGCAGGCCGTTTGTACAATGAGCCATGCGGAGGCGGCAATGAGTCAATTCGTCAAGGGGATGCTGGTCGGCATCGCGCTGGCAGTCGCGGCGGGCCTGAGCTTCGTCCTACTGCTGGCTCTGGTTATCTCCCAGAGCGATGCAACCGAGGTCGAGTCGGATTCGGCCGTCGTGATATCGCTCAGCGGGGACATCCCTGAGTACATCGACTCGGACCTGTCTGCCTACCTAGCCTTCGACCGGTCGGGAAGAGCCACTCTCTTCGATCACGTCCGGGCGATTCGCCGGGCGGCGGAAGACGACCGCATCAAGGCCTTGGTCCTGCAGTGCGATGGATCGCGCGCGGGCTGGGCCAAGGCGCAAGAACTGCGCTGGGCAATCGATGCTTTCAAGGAGTCTGGCAAGCCGGTCTGGGCGTTCTTGGAAGTGGCGGGCCGCGAGGACTACTACATCGCTGCGATTGCGGATCGAATCGTGATCCAGCCCGAGAGCTACCTCTCGCTGAGTGGACTGCGTTTGGAAATCATGTTCTTTAAGGGAGCGCTGGACAAACTGGGGGTGGAAGCGGACGTGATCCGCACCGGCCGATACAAGAGCGCCGGCGAGCCGTACTCGCGCGAAGGGATATCGCCGGAGTGGCGCCAAGTGCTGGACGAGATGCTCGACGAGTTCTACGGCCAGTTACTCGATGGCATTGCCGCCGGGCGCGGCCAGGATGCGGCGCACTGGCGGACTGTGATGGACCAAGGGCCGTTCGCGGCAGCGGAGGCTCACGAGCACGGCCTGAGCGATGCGGTTCTGTACAAGGACGAATTCTACGAGGAACTCAGCGAGGCCGTCGAAGTTGAGGAGATTGATCGCGTCGCGATCTCGACGTATGCCAGGGAGTCGGCCAGCCGCCGTTCCGGTGGCCCAAAGATCGCGATGGTGCATGCTTCGGGGACCATCTATAGCGGTCGCTCCAATCCGACGCCTTTCGGGGGTCCGTCCGGCACTCTCGCATCAGCCGACTTCATAGCGCAGATCGATTCCATTCGCGAGGACGAGAGCATCGACGCGGTAGTCCTGCGTATCGACTCGCCGGGCGGCGACGCCATCGCATCGGAGCAAATGCTCCACGCGGTGCGCCGTTTGGGACAGGAGAAGCCGATGGTCGTTTCCATGGCGAATGTTGCCGCTTCAGGCGGCTACTACATCGCCGCAGTGCCCGACGTGCCGATCGTGGCCTATCCGGGAACCTACACCGGCTCGATCGGTGTCTTCACGATCCGGCTGAATCTACGTGATCTCTACAACAAACTAGGCATTACCAAGGAGATCCTCAGCCGCGGGAAGTTCACCGCGATCGAATCGGACTACGGGCCGATGACCAGCGCCGAGCGGGAGAAGCTGCGCGGATACGTCGACTCGATCTATGAGACCTTCGTCAATCGGGTCGCCGAAGGCCGCGGCGACGATGCCGAGTCCATCGCCGAGTTGGCTGAAGGGCGCGTGTGGATCGGAGCGCAAGCGGAGCGGAACGGACTTGTAGACTCGCTGGGCGGCTATTTGGACGCAGTGGAGCGAGTCAAGGAAATTGCCGAGATCGATCCCGACGAGACGGTCAGGATCGTCACCTACCCCGAGCGGCGATCCATGCTGGAGTCGCTGATGTCCGGCGATCTCTCGGCTGCGGCCGCTCGCCTGCTCGTGCCGCGAAACTTCCGTGCAGCCAGCCGGGCTGGCGAGGATTTGGAACGTCTCGCCAGTAGACTGAGCGACGGCGCCATGTACATGGCACCGTTCGAGATATCGGTGCAGTAGGCGCTCGGTTCGGGAAACGGCGCTCGGGGGCTGCCGGGTCCAACGATACAATGGCACGGTAGGGTGCCGGAGCGTCACCGGTACGGCCGTATGGGGGACACGACTTGAACGTACAAGCCACGCAACTGCGTCCGGGCATGGTGATTCGCTACAACGGCGACATCTGCACCATCCACAAGACCGAGCACAGGACGCCGGGCAACAAGCGGGGATTCGTCCAGGCAAAGATGCGCAACCATCGCTCGGGCGCGATGGTGGAATTGAAGTTCGCCTCGGAGGACTTCGTGCCTAAGGTCATGCTCGAGTCGCAGGAGATGCAGTACCTGTATGCCGATGGTGGCAGCTATCACCTGATGAACACCGAAAACTACGAACAGATTGAACTCTTGGCGGAGCAACTCGGCAGCCAAGTTAACTACATGATTCCCGACACCGTCGTAAGGGTGCAGTTCATGGACGGCGTGCCGTTCAACCTAGACCTGCCTTCGGCAGTCGACTTGGAAGTCGTCGAGACCGAGCCAGCCATCAAGAGCGCCACTGTCACTAACGTCACCAAGCCAGCCAAGACCGAGACGGGTCTGGTCGTGCAGGTGCCGCAATTCATCAAGGAAGGAGAGTCGATCCGCGTCAACACCGCGGACGGCAGCTACCTCGGCCGCGCTTGAGCGTCGTCTCGCGCTCGTCAGTCTTGACCAAGCGCCGCCGCCACTTCCCGGACACCCTGAATGACCGCACGGTCGTCATGGGGACGGCCGATCAACTGCACCCCGATCGATAGGCCGTCGCTTGTGGTGCCAACCGGGACCGTTGCTGCCGGAGCGCCCAGCACGTTGACGACTTGGCTGTAGACGAAGGCATTGGGGTAGGTGACTTCCTCGCCATCGATAGTCCATCGCCGCTCTCCATGGCGGAAGGCCGGAATTGCTGCCACGGGACAGAGGAGGAACCTGTAGCGTTCCATCAGCTTCAGGAACTTGTGGCGCAGCTGGTCTTGGGCCACCCAGCCCAGCAGGAGATCTTCGTAGGTTGTCTCCGCAGCCTCGCGGTCCGTTGCCATCGCCTCGTATGACAGTGGGTGAAGGCGGTAGCCGTCGGGCACGGATCCCTCGATCAGCGTTCTTAGGCACTTGCCGAACATGAGCCACCAGACGCTCGGGGCTCGCTCCAATCCGGTGGGCTCGATCCGCTCCGTTCTGAAGCCCCGCTCCTGCATCGCCGTCACCGCTGTCACGACAGCAGCTCTTGTCTCCGCCGTCACGGGCGTGTTCCAGGCGTGGGCGAACCAACCGACGCGTGACGCCCGGACGACGTCATCGCGAGGCTGCCGTGGCGTGAAGGCCGGCACGCTCGAGATGTCGTCCGATTCTGGGATAAAAGTTGCCTCCGCAAGCGCGGCCAGGTCTTCGGCCGTGCGGGTCAGCGGCCCGACACTCGCCAGGGTCACGGAAGGCCCGGCAACTGCAGGCCAGTGGCCGGATCGGGGGATGATGCCCGGTGTAGGCTTGAATCCATACAGGCCGCAGAAATGTGCCGGAACGCGCACGGAGCCGCCCGCATCGCTGCCGATGCTGCCCGCCGAGATCTGCCCAGCGACCGCTGCGGAACAGCCGCCGCTGGAGCCGCCAGGAGTGAAGTCTATGTTCAGCGGGGATCTCGTCCTGCCGTAGATGGCGTTATCCGTTTCGTACGCCATCAGGAACTCGGGCACGTTCGTGGTGCCGAGGACTATGGCTCCCTCGCCCTTGAGGCCCGCGACAAGCGGCGCGTCCGCCTTGGCTACCTCACCCAAGCGCAGCCTGGTTCCGCACTCTTGGCGGAAGCCTTCGACAGCAATCGAGCTCTTGATGGTGACCGGAACGCCCGTCAGGCTGCCTCGGGCATGACCGCCCCGACGGACATCCTCGTCCGTTCGGGAGGCCTGCTCCAAGGCGCTCTCGGCTTGGAGATCCGTGATGGCGTTGATCTCCCGGTTCAGGTCGTCCGCCCGCTTGAGGTGGGCTTCGACCACTTCGGTGGCGGTAACCTCTCTGCCATTGACGAGTTGCGCAAGCCGCGTCGCTGCGAGGGCAGTGAGTTCGGACATACCCTCACAGGCTAACAATGCGATCCGCGTCGGGATGCCAAGATTGACATCCCGGCTAATACTCGATACCGTACTACCGTAGTTCGGACAAGACCGTAGAGCTGACCTAGCCGACTCTACGAACCGGAGTAGCCATCGGAGGTCTTGTTGAGGCATGCCCCCTCCCAGCTCGATCCGGGGTGTTTCGAAAGCGCCTGTATTTCTGGGCCTGTCCCTGATTTTGGGTCTGGTCTCGCCTTGCGGGGCGCGGGCCGATACCGGCGGTGCCGACCATGAAGCGCTGAGGGCCGATTCCGAAGCCTACTTTGGTGATCGCGTAACGCCGTTCATCAAGGACTATTGCATCCAGTGCCACCAGAACAGGCGGCCCACGCAAGCGGGGGTCAATTTTTCGCCGGCGCTCAAGGCCCCAGGTCACGCCGCCTTTCACGATCAGTGGAAGAGAGCAGTCGCCAGGGTGAAGGCGCATGACATGCCGCCGGAAGGTGCGCCCCAGCCCAGCGATGCGGATCGGCGGATGTTCGCCGATTGGATTGCGAAGCTCAAGTACCTCAGCGAGAAGGATCCCGGGCGTTTCGTCATCCGGCGGCTGACCAAGACCGAATACGGCAACACCCTGCATGATCTCTTCGGCGTCGAGCCGTGGATAGCCGACGGACTGCCGGATGAAGTCAGCGGCGAGGGGTATCTCAATTCGCTCTCGCCGCTCCAACTCGAGCAGTATCTGGCGATCGCTGACCGGGTGTTGGATCGGATCGTGGCGCCGGAAGACGCCCCGCCCACCGAAGTCCAAACGCGGCTGTTCGGCGAACCTGCTGCGCCGCAGACAGGCTCTCGAGAAGCGGCGCGAGAAGTCGCCCGGTCCCTTGCGAGGAAGGCTTATCGCCGGCCTCCAACCGAGGCGGAGCTAGATGTCTTGGTGGAAGCGTTCGAGCTGGGAAGGCAGAACGAGTTCGGTTACGAGCAGTCGCTTCACTTGATGCTCAAGGCCGTCCTCGTTTCTCCCCAGTTTCTTTTCATCACTCCGGCCGGAGAAGTCGAGTCGAGCACGGGCATCGTTCCGCTGGACGACTATCAGCTCGCTTCGCGCCTGTCTTACTTGCTGTGGGCCACCATGCCCGACGACGAGCTGACGGCCCTCGCTGATAGCGGGTCGCTGCATGAGCCAGAGATTCTCGAAGCGCAGGTCAAGCGATTACTGCAGGATCGCCGCTCCCGCGCTCTGTTTGACGGGTTTGGCGCACAGTGGCTTGGAGTCGGCGGCTTGGAAAGCCAGGTCTTCGATCCTGCGGTGTTTCCGCAGATGACCGCCGAAATGCGCGAGGCGATGTACGACGAAGCCCGCCTGTTCTTCGAGAGCATCGTGCGTGAAAACCGGAGCGTCATCAATTTCGTCGATGCCGACTACACCTATCTCAACGGGACGCTGGCCTCGATCTACGGCTTGGAAGAGACTGTCACGGGATCCGAGATGCGGAGGGTCCATCTGAGCGATGGCAATCGCGGGGGAGTCTTGGGAATGCCCGGAGTTCTCGCGGCGACCTCCTTCCCCAACCGCACCAGCGCGGTCAAGCGCGGCGTGTGGGTACTGGAACAGGTGCTCGGAGAGCATGTGCCGGCCGCCCCTCCGAGTGTTCCGGCACTGGAGGAACAGGACCGGGAGACAGTCGCGAGTCTTTCCCTGCGTGAGCGCACCGAGCTACACAGCACGAACCCCGTCTGCGCTAACTGTCATCAAATGCTCGACCCGATTGGGTTCGGCCTGGAGAACTTCGACGCCATCGGCCGATGGCGCGACCGGGACGACAATGGCGAGGCGATCGATGCAGCGGGCGAGCTTCCGGGGGGAGAACGATTCTCGGGCCCCAAAGAGCTGAACGCCATAATTGCCGGACGAATCGGCGATCTTGCTCGCAATCTCGCGGAGAAACTGCTAGCGTACGCCTTAGGCCGAAGGTTGGAAGGCTATGACGAAATCGTGGTGGATGAGTTGATGCATGAAATCGCCGGCGACGGCTACCGTATGCAGACGCTCGTCACCGCGGTCGTCACCAGTTATCCCTTCACCCATCGTCGAATCCAAGAGGAGATGAGTTCCAATGAGCAGAAGAGCGCTGATTGACCGCAGGGCCTGCCTGAAAGGGTTGGGCGTCTCACTCGCCCTACCTCTGATGGACGCGATGGGTTGGGCCGACACCGCCGGCGGGACGGCGTACAAGCCGCCGGTGCGCCTCGGATTCATGTACATGCCCCATGGCGTGATCATGGACCAGTTCTGGCCCGCCGATGCGGAGAGTTTTCTCACTTCACCGCCGCCGGCGTTCGAGCCCCTGCAGCCCATCCTCGATCAGTGTCTGACGATGAAGGGGATCTCCGGCGTTCCGATCGCTCCATTCAACGGAGCGCCGCACGCGCTCGAACTGTCGACCTGGCTCACGGCGACCTTGCCGGCCCCCGACAAGCGGAGCGAGATCAACATCGCGATCTCCGCGGATCAGGTTGCCGCCAACCACGTGGGCGCCTTCACCACGCTGCCGTCACTAGAACTGGCCACCATGCCCCAGAACTGGAAGGAAAACCAGGAAGGGCTGAACGAGGGGTACTATTCGCACTGCAGCTATCGTTCGCCCACTCAGGTGGTCCCTGCCGAGACCAATCCACGCAACGTGCTCAATCGCCTGTTCCACAAACAGGATCAGAGCGGCGATGCGATGCAAGCGAAAGCCTTGGATCGAAGCCTGTTGGATATCGTGCTGGGCGGCGCGAGGGACTTGCGGCAGACGTTGCCTACAACCGACCAACGCAAACTGGACGAGTACTTGGACAGCGTCCGCTCCGTGGAACGACGCATAGCCGCCATCGAGTATCGCCAGAAAGAGGCAGCCTTGGAGAAGGCCGGCGTCCGCGCGAGCAAACGTCACGCTACCGATTCGCCGCCCATCGAGATCAAGATTCCGGAGGGAGACAAGCGTAGCGAGTACATGCAGGTGATGTGCGACCTGAACGTGCTGGCGTTTCAGACCGACACAACTCGCGTCTGCACCTACATCGGCTCCAGACCCAACGGCGCGTCCTATCCGGAACTCGGGTTCAACGATCAGCATCACTCGCAGACCCATCACGGCAATGATCCGAAGATGGTCGAGAAGGTCGCAAGGATCACCGAATTCAACATCGCCCAATTCGCTTACATGGTCAAGAAGATGCACAGCCTGCGCGAAGCCGACGGCACGTTGCTAGACAACTGCATCATGATGTGGGGATCCGGCCTCGAGGATGGCAATCAGCACACGCGGGAGAACCTCCCCTTCGTTCTCGCTGGAAGCGGGGGCGGTTCAATCAACACGGGACGCTTCCTGCCGGACACAGAGGGAAATCAAGGGGATCTGCTGACCACGTTGCTCGCTTGCGCCGGCATTCCGATAGACCGTCCCATTGGCATCGCGACCAAGCAGATCGAAGCGATCAAGGCCTAACTTCCTCAAAGGGGTTGGGGGGATTCGGGGGGCGAAGAGCCCAGCAGTTGGCCCGACCAGTGCGATCTGTCCCAAGCGCCGTCCATACGCCGGAAAGATCGATGAGGTCGTTCGCCACTGGCCTCGGTATCCTAGTGCCATGCTGAGACAGACTCTCGCAACGCTTGCCTTGGCCTTGTGCATCGCGTGCGGCACGGCTGAACAACCAGCCGAGCAGCTATTCAACGGCACCGACCTCACTGGATGGCGTCACGTCGGACGAGGAGAGTTCACGGTCGAAGACGGTGCGCTAACCACATCCGGCGGAATGGGGCTGCTGGTCTACGACGGCAAGAAGATCGGCAATGCCGTGCTGCGCGTTGTCTACAAGCCGGAGTCTCCCAAGTCGAATGCCGGAGTGTTCATCCGTGCGCCGGAGCAACCTCACGATCCGTGGTTCGCGGTGCATAAGGGCTACGAGGTGCAGATCGAAGACGGAACCGACGAGTTTCACCGCACCGGCTCCATCTACTCACTCTCTCCGGCGACCGAGTTCCCGGCAAGCGAGGATGGGTGGAACACGATGGAGATCACGCTTGACGGGCAGGTTACGCGGGTCTCGGTCAACGGCAGGGTGGTCAACGAGTTCGATGGCACTCAGGAAGTGCCGGAGCGTAAGCGGTGGTTTGAGCCCCAGCGGGGCCCGCGCCCGGACTCGGGCTACATCGGCCTGCAGAACCACGACCAGAGGTCGATCGTGCGCTTCCGCGAGGTCAGCGTTCGGCCCCTAGCGGACTGATGTTCCCTCTGGTGGCCGCTAGCCCGCCGCTTGGCGCCGCGTGACCCGTGCGCGCAGTTGCCCCACGCCATCGATGCGGGCCTCCACGGTGTCGCCGGGCTTGATCCGCGCGCCCTTCGGGCAGCCCGTGGAGAGGATGTCTCCTGGCTCGAACGTCATCACCCGGGAGTGGAAGGCTGCTAGATTGAACGGCCGGTGCCGCATGTTCGAGACGAAGTCTCGCGAGAACACCTCGGAATTGTGGATGGTCTGGACTTCGAGCGCATTGACGTCGTGGATCTCGTCCGCCGTGACGATGACCGGTCCGAAGCAAAAGAACGTGTCGAAGCTCTTGGAGCGCTGCAGGTAGCGGGTGTTGCGAGCCAAGATGTCTAGCGCGGTCATGTCCAAAGTGGTGGTATAGCCGAAGAGCACGCTGGGCACCTCTTCGAGGGGCACGTCCCGGCAGCGCTTGCCGAACACCAATGCCAACTCGCCCTCGGCGTCGACATCGGACGTCAGATCTTCCGGCGGAAGCTCGATCGCGCCGCCGGGCTCGAAGAACGAAGAGGACGGTTTCATGAAGCTGCCGGGCTCTTCCGGCTGGACCTCGCTCAGATCCTCGGCGTGGGAGCGGTAGTTGAGGCCGATGCACCATACCTTGCCGGGATTCGCATACGGGATGCGTAGGCGAACGTCCTGCAACGGGATCTCCGCTTCCAAGCCTTGCGCCAGCGCCCCTAACGCTCGTGCCTCGTCGGACTGGATCAACGAGAGCAGCGTTCGGGGGAAGTTTGCCCCTCGCTTGCTGTTGAGTTGGCTGATCGGCAGGATCTTGCCGTCCTTGAGAATTCCCGCCTCGGTCGCTCCAGCGTGTTCAAACGTGCAGAGTCGCATAGCCCTCCCCATGCTATCGCGATGCCCAAGCGCTTGATCACATTCGCTGCAGGCCTGGATCTGAGTAGTGCGAAGTTGCCCATTCTGATTGCGTCACAGGGACTGTCGCTTGTGGCTGCACATGAGCCTCCACAGCACTTCGTTACGCGACACACGGTGCTGATTCGAGGGTTGCCAGCTTGCGTCTCTCCTCGTCCGTGAGACGAAGGCGATCAGCCCGGGGGTCGACTGCATCGCGAAGCCGATGGGTATGGTTGTCCCCCCCACCAGCTTGAGCAGCGGAAACATGATGAACTGGTTGTCGGGACTCGCCACGTTGGTCTGCTCGGAAGCGGAGTGCGGAAGTCCCTCAGGCAGCCTCGGCCATGGGATCGGCATCGTCGGGGTCGGGCACCGTGCCCGGCCATCGTCCTAGGCGATTCCGCTCTTGGGCTAGGTCGTACTCGGCTTGGCGCCGTAGCCACACATCAGCCGTGCCCCAGCCTACCGCTTCCAGCTTCAGGGCAAGCGACACCGAGATGCCCGCCCGCCCGTTGAGCACGCGCGAGAGCGCTACCCGCGACACGCCGAGGTTGTGTGCTGTCTCACTGACTGTCAGGCTGCTCTCTCCCAGGGGATCCTCCATGCAGCCGTGGTAGATATGCCGTCCCGGATGCGACGGGTGACGCCGCAGCCAAGCGTCGTACCCTACGCTGTCCTTGCTCTCGCTCATGGTGCCCTCCTACCGATGCTCCGTCAGGTCAACATCCAGCGCGTCGTTGCCCTCGACGCGGAACACGATCCGCCACATTCGTGACACAGTCACGGCCCATTGGCCCTTGCGATCCCCCTTTCAGCGGATGCGACCGGTAGAATGGCTCGGACAACTCGCCTAGGGCGTCTGCCCAGTCCAAGGCCAACAGGATATCCCGGATCCGGTTGACCTGTAATTGTGTGTCCGGGTGCTAGCGCAAGACCCCCCGCCCCAAAATCGGCAGCAGCGCCCGCCCGGGCGCCCCCTAGAAGGACAGTTCCAAGGCGAACTTGAAGGCCCTGCCGTCGTTGAGCGTATTGGTGATTTGGCCGAAGTTTGGTGACGTTAGCTCTTTTCCCGGCTCGGCGAATTGCGGGTGGTTGAACAGGTTCAGGCTCTCGGCCCGAAATAGCAGGCTAGTGTCGCCAGGAAGTGCCCATTCCTTGGAAGCGGCAAGGTTGATGTTGAAGATTCCGTCCTTCCGGAACACGTTGCGGCCTAGGTTGCCGGCTGTGTCGTGTGGCTGGATAAACTCGAACGCCGATTTCGGCAACTGACCGGCGGACGTGTCTGGATCGTCCGCCGAGCGGCCTAGGATGGCTGGATCCACTAGGTTCGGACGGTCGCTAGGCGAGCCGTCGACGTTCCCGAAACCCTCTCCGTCAGAGCCGGAGATAACGTCGAATGGAGTGCCTGACTTGCCCAGCACCACCGCGCTCAGCTGCCAGCCGCCGAGCACGGCTTGCAGCGCACCCGGCAGGGCCGGCGCACGCCACTGCGATTGGATGAGCATGGCGTGGGGCTGGTCGAACGAGCTCACGGCCCGCAGTTCGGCGTGCGAATTGAATTCCGACTGGCTGCGCCCCAGCCTTCCGGAGCGCCCTGACGCGGTATTGGAGAAGTCGTTCCCGAGGTCGATCGCCTTGCTCCACCAATACGAGGCGTCCAGCGTGAGTCCTTTCCAAGAGGGGATGCGTAGCGTGGCTTTTCCCGCGTCGAAGTACGCTCTCGAGCCGTTCAGGCCCAACCGGTTGTCAAAAAAGCGTGGGTCGGGTCGTCGTTGGTTGACGGTGCGCGTGGTCTGGGGGATTCCGGGCACCGGCTGGGCGCGATTGGTGTACCACAGCGTCAGTAGCTTGTGTGTCCGGCTGCCCACGTAGCCCAAGCTCAGGATCCAGTCCCCGCCGAGCGGAATCTGCCAGTCAAGTCCGTATTGGTGCGAATACGGAGTGGCCAGTTCAGGGTCCATCCCGAAGACGGTTGACCGTGCGTTGGGATTGAGATCGCCGGGCTTGAGTCGACTCAGGGGTTCTACCAGGTCCGGGACTTGCACCGCGATGTTGAGGTTCTGCGGCGGACTGAAGCGCGACTGCCCGTACGTGACGTCGAAGATCTGGCCGTAGTGGATCCCGTACGATCCCCGCAACACCCCGGAGCGGCGGCCCAGATCATAGGCGAAGCCGAACCTCGGCGCAAAGTTGTTGCAGTCGCAGTCGTATGGAATTTCAGTCAAGCCCTGCACCTCGGCCGGCGCGGTGACCGGTTCGAAGCGCAGCCCGATGTTGAACGTCAGCCCCTTGGCGGCCTTCCATTCGTCGCCGACGTAGTACTGCATGGCCCAGTTGCGGAATCCGCGATGGATGCTGCCGACGGCAACGCGGTACACGCTCGGCGTGCCCAGGCGGATGTTGGTGATTGCGTCGCGCCCGAAGTCGTTGCGGAAGAAGAACAGCCCGCGGTGGCTCTCAGCTTCCGATCCGTTGACCTGCCTGCGGGTCAGCTCCGCTCCGGCCGTCCATTTGTGATTTCCAGCGAGATGCTCGGCCCGCGCGGCGTAGGTGAAGCGGTTCAGGGCCCGGTCGATGGGTATGTTCGAGCTGGGGCCGAGGAATTCGACCACGAAACCGGTCAGCACGAGCGGCCCCACAGCGGATTCTTCGGGAACGAGCAGGCTGGCGACCCGCTCGTACGCTGCCGTCAGGCTGGTGGTCGTCGCTGGCGACCAAGTTCGGTTCCATGTCGCCGCGGCGACATGGTTCTTGGTGGTGGTGTCGGGATTCTGGCCGCCCACTAGTTGGAATGCGTCAACGTTCTGTCCGGTGTGGCTGTAATTCAGGACCAACTCGTCGTCCTCGCGGATGGCTTGGCGCAGACGGACCGAGCCGCGGTCGTTGTTGATGGCTTGGATATCGTTCGTGTTCAGCGCGCGCGGGTTGATGTCGGTTCGATTCGGTAGTTCGTTGGGGTAGGCGTCCAGCAGGCGCTGGACATACGCGCGGCGCGCGGGGTCCGTCGCGAGCGGCGTCCGCTCGTCCGGTGCGGGCACGAGCACGTTGCCGTTTACGTTGCCGCGCGAGCGCACTTGGCTGCCGTCAAGCATGAGCGACGCGCCACTCCAGGCCGGCAGGCCGACCGTGAACCCGTAAGAGTTGTCGTGTGCCGGTCGAACGCCGCCGGCTTGGAAGAACGAGCGCGCGCTCGTGACGCTGTTCTGATGCATCCAGCGAAGAGTGCCGTGGGCTCGCGCAACCGGTGCGAGCGCTGCCTGCCGCAGCCGCTTCGGCGGCTGGCCGAACTCGGCGGCGAAGTAGCGCTGATCGATGCGCACGTCGGTCGGGACGATCGCAGTGGTGCCCATCCGAGTGGTGAGCTCGCGGAGGACGTTGTTGTCGATCAACGTGATTCGGACGTTCTCGTTCCGCCGGCCTTCGCCCCCGCCGGAATCCACCTCGCCCAGCAGGTTCAATGCCGTGCGCCCCGCGGCTGCCTCTGACTCCTCCGTTCCCGAGTCGGCGTCGGACTCTGGTCTGACTTCTTCTGTCGGCTCTTGAGCCGCGATAGCGGCGGCGAAGACCACGGCTGCGGCGGTCGCTTGCAGACAGGGGCCCACTGACAGCGGCGCTCGCCTGCCGGGTGTGGGCCGACCGTCCCTGCCCGCACTCGAGGACTCCCTGCGAGCGTCACGGCAAGATTCCGTCATTCGGGCTGCATCCGGTCAATAGCCTCTTGATCGAACCGCAGTCCCAGCCCAGGCTCTTCCGACAAGACGAGGGCTCCGTCGCTGGCGGCGACCTGCGGCACCTCTTCGAACAGGGGAAGCGCCCAGGGCATGTGTTCGGCAATCGTGCCGTTGGGAGCGGCCGCAATGCAGTGGCCTAGGATTTCCGGTGCCAGATGGCTCACCACCGGCTTGTTGAAGGCTTCTGCGGCGTGTGCCGCCTTCATCCAGTGCGTGATGCCTCCCGCGCGAAGCAGGTCGACCATCACAATGTCCACTGCCCGGCGTTCCAGCAATTCCCCGAATGGAAGAACCCCGTAGTGGTATTCGCCGGTCGCGATGGGGAGAGAGAGCTTGTCTGCAAGGTATGCCAGGCCGGTATAGTCCTGGTGGTGGATGGGATCCTCGAGCCAGGTCAGCTCGTAGGCCTCCATCGCCTTGCCTGCTGCGAGCGCGAGGTCCACGGTCCAACCTTGGTTGATGTCCACCATCACGTCGGTGTCGTCATTTACCGCCGAGATCAGCGCATCCATTCGGTCGACTTCGTTCTCCAGGCTCGGCTCGTCTCCCATCCGGAATTTCATCCCTCGGAAGCCCTTCTCGATGAGTTCGGCCGCCGTGGTGGCTAGCTGATCGCCGCTATAGTTGCGCCAGAGGTAGCCGCTGGCATAAGTGGGAACGCGGTTGGACTCTCCGCCCAGAAGGCGGAACAACGGCTGGCCCGCAGCCTTGCCCTTGATGTCCCACAGTGCCACGTCGATCGCGGCGGCAGCAGAGGTTACCATCCCGGCCGGTGCTCCAAGGCCGCCCATCATCAGCAGTTTCGAGCTGATAGCTTCCACCGCAGACGGGTCCGCACCAAGCGTCCAGCCCGCCAGCGCGTCCAGAGTCGCTTGGAGGGCCTTGAGCATCTCGACCCGAACGAAGCCGCAATAGCCGATTCCGGTCAACCCGTCATCGGTCCTCAGCTCAAGCGTTACGAAGTTCGCCATTTGCGCCGCGGTGGGCTCCATGGCCGGGTCGGCACTAGCCGATGGGCAGGCTACTTGGGTCTGAAAGGACGTGATCTTCATGGCTACGTATGATGCCTCTCCGCCGGGCCAGCGAAGCTGCAAGCCGTCGGGACCTCCAAAGCCAAGACCAGTATAGACACCAGCCCGGCGCAGCCTCCTACGCGGTCTCCGATCGTCTCCAAACAAGGCGCGTACGGTACGAAGCGCTCCCGGACGCGATCGGCGGCGTCTCGATCACCAGCGTTGCTCCTTCCAAGCGGAAGTGCCGGACTTGGTCGGTGCCAACCCAGTTCGGATGCCAGCTCCCCAGCACGCGGTGCGTCACCGTGCCGCTTTCTTCGTCTACCGCGTAGGTTCCGTAGTAGCCGAGGTATCCCAGGAAGGCTTCCTTGGCCTGTTCCGCGGACGCTTGGCGCGCGCCCGTGCGGAACTTGGTCACGTCACGGCGCATCAAATGCCCGGTGACGTACCCGCTCGAGGTGTAAACCAGCAGGCCCTCCGGGTCCGCGCCATACGGCAAATCCACCTTTCCGTCCGCCCAAACGATTTTGCATGCCACGAGGCGGTAGGCTCCCGCAAGGCTCACTGGCATCGGTTGTTTCGTGCCGCCCGTCGCGGCGTTTCGGTCAAGGCAGGCCCGCCCCGGGAACATCGACGGCGATGGTTTCGACACGGGCGCTGCGCAGTTCTAAGGCTCGCTCGGGTTGGGTCGTGTCGGATGTGAGTGCGAACAAGGTCCGGCGGTCGGGGCCGCCGAGCATGCAGGCGATCGCTTTGCGGCCGACCTCGATGCGGCGGGTGATGACCCCGCCGTGGCGCACGCGTACCAACGCCCGTTCGGTCGGCGAGGCGACCCACACGCACCCTTCCGCGTCTAGGCAGATGCCATCGGGAGCCATGCCGATATCGGCCCAGACGCGTCGGTTCGAGAGGGAGCCGTCGCGCTCTATATCGAAGGCCGTCAAGCGACGGCCGTAGCTCTCGCCCACGATGAGCGTGCGGCCGTCGTCGGAAATGACCGTGCCGTTCGGAAACATGAGATCGTCGGCGACTACCCTAGCGGATCCGTCAGTCTCGACGGCGATCAGGCTTGCGGGCTGGAAGCCAGCGTGGGAGAAGTGGTCGAAGCCGAAGTGCCCGACGTAAGCGCGGCCTTGGCGGTCGACCACCATGTCGTTGCATTCGCACGGTGCCAATCCGCTCAGGTCCGCATGTTCCACAAACCCGCTCGACTCCATGCGCAGCACCTTGCGATCGCTCATCGACACGGCCAGCATGCGGCCGTCGGGCAGCCAGCCCAGGCCGGACGGCCGCTGGGGCACGCTGGCGAACCCCTTAGCGTTGCCGTCCATGTCCACGGTCATGATCTGGCCGCCGTGCATGTCGGAGAACCACAGCCTGTCGTCCCGCCAGCGCGGGCCTTCCAAGAATGCGCCGCCATCGAGCAGCACTTGGGGCTTCATCGGTCTCCCCCTGTCAACGGATTCCGGCAGCCCCTCACAAGCGAGGCGAGACAGTCAGGCGGAGCCGCAGCAGTTCCAACCGGACGCATGCCTGGATGTCGAGCTTGGCCATATTGCGGTCTCTTGACCCTTGGCGCGCAACAACCCAGATTGCTCCGGCCTCGGGCCTCTGCCGGGATGAACACGACGTTGGACGACTGCCGCTTGATCGCTTTCGCAGTTGCGCTCGCGCCAGTCAGAATTGCAGATACGGTAGCAGAGCGCTCGATGTGTTCACGAAACGGTCGGTGGCTTCTGGCGCTGTTCGATGTTTGGCTCCAACGGCCGGCCCACGGCCATCGGATACATGGTCCCCAACGAGTCCACGTCCCAAACCCTGCCCTGCACAAGGCTCCTGAGTTTCTCGAAATGCTCCGCTGCGAGCTTCCGCGACTCGCCTTCCGCGACGGTTTCATCGAGCCGCGGTCTCGACGGCAAGCCGGCGGTCATTTCCGGGTGCGTCTCGCGCTTCTTGCTGGTGAACCCGCCGAGTCCCGAACTGGGCATTCCCGACTCGAGAGCCGTATTTGGCGCTTACACAAGCGGTGCCCGGATGGGCTTGCCTCGATTCGCCAGTCGGACGGGTCGGTTCGTCGGAGTGTGGTACTCCTTGTCGGGGTCGATGCCGAGGCGGTCGTAGATCGTTGCTGTCAGGTCTTCCATCGAAACGGGATCGTCTTTGGGCTCTCCGCCAACAGCGTCTGACGAGCCGTAAACCTGTCCCCCCTGGATTCCCGCGCCTGCAAGTACCACGGAGAACACCTGCGGCCAGTGATCGCGCCCCGCATTTGGATTGACCTTCGGGGTCCGCCCGAACTCGCCAGAAACGACGACGAGCGTCGATTCCAGCAATCCCCGCTGGTGCAGGTCGTCAATTAGGGTCGCAAATGCTGCGTCAAACTCGGGCAGAAGGACCATTTCGCAGCGATTGAAGTTGTCGGAGTGCGTATCCCAGATTGCCCTGGCCGCGTTGATGGTCACAAACCGGACACCACCCTCGACCAGCCGGCGAGCCAGCAAGCATCCCTGCCCGATCGGCGTTCGGCCATAGCGGTTGCGCAATGGCTCGGGCTCGCTGGCGATGTCAAACGCGTACTTGACAGCGGGCGAGCGGATGATGCTCTCGGCTTCCTGGAAGAACCGCTCCCGGTCCGCGAACATCCCCTTGGTGTCGCGCTCCTTGAATCTCGCATCGAGCCTCTTAACCAGCCACCGGCGGTCCGAGATCTCGCTCCAGTCCATGTCCAACGGGATCTCGACATCATCGATTCGAAAGTCCGGGGAGCTTGGGTCGCTCCGCACCCAGAACGGAGAATACGCACTGCCAAGGAACCCCGGTCCTGCCGCGTGGTCCAAGGTGGCGTTGAGCACGTATGGCGGCAAGCCGTTGCGGGGCCCCAGTTCGTTGGCGACGACCGCCCCGCGGCTCGGAAAGTCCACCGACTGGAGCGGCATGAAGCCCGTCATCAGGTAGTAGACGCCGGTGAAGTGGATCGCCGTGTCGCCGTAGACGGAGCGTAGGATGGCGAACTTGTCGGCTTGGCGGGCGATCTGCGGCATGTGCTCGCAGATCTGGATTCCAGGAACATTCGTGGGGATCGGCTTGAACAAGCCTGCAACGTCTGAGGGAGCCTCCGGCTTCATGTCGAATGTCTCGTGCTGCGGCGGGCCCCCATCCAGGACGATCATGATGCATGCCCGGTCGGGCACGCGCTCGGCCTGCGACGCGCCAAGACGGAGGTAGTCGCCAAGCCCGAGGCCGAGCGCGCTCAGCGAACCCATGCGCAAGAACTCCCGGCGCCCCCAAATGCCTGGGGGCGTGACGCCGTAGTAGCCTCGTCCTCGCATCGTGGTTCGGTGGATCATCGTGGTACGGGATTTGCTGGATCGGGCATCCCGGTCGACCACAAGCGTTCCTCCTGACCGTTAGTGATTGTATAGGAACTCATTCGTGCTCACTAGTGCCCACAGGACGTTCTGCAACCCGGTCGACCGGTCCTTGGCACGGGAGATCACGGTCTGGCAGTCGTCCCGCTCGTTGGGCTCAGGGAGGCGGGACAGGGCAGCCAAGTAGAGGTGTTCGACAATCTCGTTGTCGGACTTGCCGTCTCGAAGCAAGCTCGCCAGCTCCCCTTTCTCCGCGCTCGTTCGGATTTTCTCGTTCACGGTGTCCCCGACCAGCAGATGCATTGCTTGGCGCAATGAAACGCTCTCGTTCCTCTCGCATTTCGCGGCATCTCTCTTGGGCCGGTCGAACATATCCAGAAACGCCGAGGGCACTCCCGGGTCGGCTAGGTTCACCGCACGGACCCCCGGATAGTATCCGAGGTAGTCCTGCGGAACGCCGGTGATCTGGACGATCGAATCGATCAACTGCTCCGCAGTGAGCCGCTTTAGGTAGTAACGCGAGTAATTGACTTCGTCGTCCCGGTTGCCCGGTTCGGGGGCGGAAGAGAGCTGGTAGGTCTTCGAATTAGCGATCATCCGAATCAAGTGGTGAAGATCGTACCCGTGCTCGACGAAGTCTTCGGCCAGCCGGTCAAGCAACGCTTCGTTCGTCGCCGGGTTGCTTGCCCGGAAGTCGTCCACCGGATCGACCAGAGGACGTCCCATGAACTGGTTCCAAAAGCGGTTAACTGTGGCGTGCGCGAACCACGGATTGTCGTTGGACGTCATCCATCGGGCCAGCACGGCCCGCCGGTCTTCCAGCGGCCGGATCAGCGGCTCCGAGCCATCCAGGAACCGCGGGCGCACGACCTGCTTGGTTTCCGGGTGGCGGAATTCCTTGTCGTACTCGATGTATCGAATTGATTCGACCGGCGGCGGGCGGCGGCCCTTCCCTGCTAGCTGAGAGAAGAACGCCGCCATCGACAGAAAGTCCTCGCGCGTCCATCGCACGGACGGGTGGTCGTGGCAGCGGGCGCACTCGATGCCGAGGCCAAGGAATGCCTGGGAAGCCAGTGTCGTGACATCTTCGATCGAGCGCGAGAAGAAATTGACGGCACCCACCTCCCAAGTGCTTCCAGTCGAAGTCAGGATCCGCGTGACGAATTCGTCGTACGGCGTGTTTTCTTCGAAGGCCCGGCGAAGCCAGTCCTGCAGGTATGCCGTGCCGTCACTGGAAGTGAGAACCGAGTTGGCGAACAAGTCCCCCCACTTGACTGCCCAGAATTCCGCGTATTCGGGCCGCCGAAGCAGTTCATCCACCAGCCTTGCCCGGCGATCATCGGAGGGATCGGCCAAGAAGCGGCGCGTTTCCGCCGCCGTGGGCACGATGCCGATCGTGTCCAGGTAGACGCGTCGGATGAATTCCGCATCCGTCGACAGCTGCGAGTGCGGGACATTGAGCTGGCCGAGCTTGTCGAATACCAGCTCATCGATGAAATTCGCCGGCTCAAGGGGCTGGCTGTCCGACGGTCCCGCTGCAGCCACGCCCATCCGCAGCGCTTGGACATGTCCCAGCGTGCGCACCAGCACAGTCCCTTCCCCTGCCGACCTGGCGGTGACCCTTCCCTCCAGGGAGACCTCAAGAACTTCATTCTTTTCCGTCGAGTAGCGAACCCTTTGCGTCAGATCTTGTTGGCTGCCGTCGCTGTAGTGGCCGACGACGACGATCTGCTGGGTGGCGCCTGGGCCCTCCAGGACCGTGAATTCGGTCGGATACACGTCGATCCGCTGGAGGCGGGCCACGTTTCCCGTATGCTTCGGGGCACCGTCGCGGATCCAATCGATCAACGTTTGGTAGTCGAAGCTCTCACGCTGGATCAGGTGTCCGCCTCCGTGAGAGATCTCGAACGTAGGCTTCATCAGCAGCAGGCTCTTGTCGGGCCGGTCCCGGTCGATCCGGCGTCCGTCGGAGTGGTGCACGACAGCCTCGAAGTCGGCGTCCGGGTCGTAGCCGAAGAGCGAGAGCTTGAATCCGCTCTGGCCGTTGAGCGCCCCGTGGCAGTTCGCGTTGTTGCAGCCGCGCTGGGAGAATATTGGCGCCACTTCCGTGGCGAAGTCAACCCGCGACGTCCGTCTCGGCTGGACGATGACGGCCGCCTCGGCCCGCAGGTCCTGATAGACGGCGCGCAGCTTGGCGAAGCCGAACTTCCGCGCTTCGAACGTCCCCGGGGAGATCTCTCGAACCACATCGGGTACATCGACAGTCACTTGGACACCGGGAGTTACGTCGCGTCGCGAGCCCTCCGAGTCGATCGCGGTGAACAGTAACGTGTGGGTGCCTCCGACTCCGCGAATGAACGCCACGTCCGGCTCGATGATCAGTCGCTCGGGTTCGAACGCATTCGGACTCGATGCCTGCAGGAGGATCGCGGCAGTTACCATGCCCAGGACAATCGCCATGCTGCGCTTGAACGAAGGCAGAGATTCGCCTCCGTGGCAGCGGCGCGAATGCATTGCAGCAAAATCCATCGTCGCCTCCACCTTGCCTGACACCCTAGTTGACCTGCACGGTGAACCCGCGTGTCACTTCGGTCACAGCGGTCTCGCCTCCGGTCGCGGTCGCCCGCAGCGCGATTCGGTGGGCCCGAGACTCGAGAATCGAGCGCTCTCCGATCAAGGCCACGCTCACCTGGCCGTGGTCTTCCGTGCCAGCTTCGAGCCGCAGTCCGGGCGGAAACTCCACAGCCTGAAATTCTAGGACCTCCTCGAACCCTTCGGCCCGGGCCACAGAAACAGGGATCTGAACTCTTCCGCCCTTGGCGAGATCCATCCGGAAGCCCCGGAAAGGCTCCTCGATGTTCAGCGCGAAGCTTGCTGGCTGGACGAACGAGACTAGCACGTCGCCTCGCGGAACCTCGTTGTACCCGGCACCGTCTTCGGTGTAGAAGGCCGGCAAGTCGGCAGGACGCGTCACTTCCCGGTCGCCGATCTTCGCCGTCCCGTGGACCCGTAGGCGCGCCTGGACCCATCCTGTAGCCCCGTCTGGGCGTGACGTATCCGCGTCGTGCCGAATCTCGAGAATGCCCGACGGGTCGTCCGTCCTCAATTGGAGCGCTTCGGCGACCATCCCGGGCGGCAAGCCGTCCGCACGGACATCGACCATGCCCTTGAACCCTTCCTGGGAGCGTAGTGTGACCGGAATCCTTGCTACGCCTCCCAACGGTCCCCGGACGCTCTCCTGGACTACTCCGATGCGGAATCCCGGCGCCCTCTTGCGCACCTTCAGGCGATAGGCGTGGTCCGGGCCACCACGCTTGGAATTGTCCCGGAGCTGCAGGACATAGTCCCCTGCCGCGTCGGCGTCGTTCGGATTCCCGGTCTGGAAATAGTGCCAGAACTTCGAATCCAGCTTCTCTTTCCTGCGCACGGCATTGAAGTACTGGCCGCAGTCCGTGCAGCGGTCGTCGCCGCGATCGATCAGCTCGCCGTCGGGACGGACCAAGGTCAAGTTCGGGTCCGTAATGTGCGAGCCGAGGCCCTTGGCGTCCACTTCGAATGCCAGTTCGTCGTACTGATTCACCGTGAAGAGAATACCGTCGATATCGCCTGGGCGGTCGATCCGTCCGTTCAGGACGAGAGGCAAGGAGATCCGCTGGCCTTCGTGGAGGCCGTCGTTCGGTTCCTGCTCGACTGACTCCGGCGTGTCCCCAACCGAGAATGCCATTGGCATCAAGGTCCCAGACGGGTCTGGGAAGCTCAGGTAGTGGGTCCCCAGAGGAGTGTCTTCGGCGATGTTGACAGCGAGTTTGTAACGGCAGGCGCAGGGATCGGGAAGCGGCTCCATGGAGGCGCTCAACTTGCTGGTGCTGAATTGGGGTTCCGCCTCGGGGGGAAGAAAGTCGGCCCGGAGTTCGACTTCGACCGTTGCCCCACGCTTGCCGCCCATGGGGAACACGGACCACAGGATTGGGCTGCGCCCGATCGCGAGCTCGTATTGCCAATTGATCTTAGTGTCGTCGGAGAGGATCGTGTAGAAATCCGAGAAGCGTCTGGGAATGACGGTAAGGATGTAGTCTCCGTTCTCCGCGAAGGTGTAGTCCAGGTAGGGGTCTGTGCCGAAGTAGGAGAGATTTCGGGACAGGACGCGGCCGGAGGCTGTCATCAGGATTGCGACTACGTGGCCGCGCACCTTACTGCGCCCCGTGAGAACGTTGAACGCGAGCCGCTCCCCCGCGCTTGCACGAAACCGGAACATATCTGAGTCGTGGACGGTCTCGATCTTGCCTTCGACCATTACCGGTGTCGGAACCGACTGGGCCTCTGCGTAGCTGTCGTTCGGCTCGCTCTCCAGGATGCTGGGCCAGCCCGTCACGCGGAACAGGATCCGGTTCGAGGGCCCCTTAGGGGTCTCCACGACCAGGAACCGAGGACCGGGAGTAGCGGAGGCGCCGGATTCGATCCTCGCCTTGATCTCCAGCGGGTTGCCAGACAGGATGGTGGTTTTCAGATCCGCGCAGTCGCAGCGAATGCCCTGCACTTCGTCCAAGTAGTTCCCTCGGAAGGTGACGTCAGCAGCATGGCCGGCACGAACGCTCAGCGGAAACGCAAACGCCACGTCCGGCCGATTGATCGCCACGTCGGCCGAAGGGGGCTTCGAAGCGGTGGCCGGCAGAAACCCCAGCAGACCGCACCAAGACAGGCCCGCGATGCGAAAGAGCCGCAAATCGCGTTTGAACGCCCGTAGCGCCACTGAGCCTCCAACCAGATTATACGTGTTCGATGCGTTCCTGAAGTCTTGATTGGCCTCCACGCATTCCTGGTGCCGATTGGTGCGCGCGGCCGGGCACTATCCGATGAGATCGTGCACCACGCGCCCGTGGACATCCGTCAGTGAAATGTCCCGTCCGCCGAACCGGTAGGTCAGCCGCTCGTGGTCGAGCCCTGCCAAATGCAGAATTGTTGCGTGAAGATCGTGCACGGTCATCACGTCCTCGACTGCGTGCACGCCCAGCTCGTCAGTGTTGCCGTAAACCAGCCCGTTCCGGGCCCCGCCCCCGGCCAACCAGATCGTGAACCCTGTTTCGTGATGGTCCCGGCCGTCCCCGTTTCCTGTATCCGGCGTGCGGCCGAATTCCGTGGCCCAGACCACCAGCGTCTCGTCGAGCATCCCTCTGGCCTTCAGGTCGCCGACCAGCGCTGCGACAGGCCGGTCGGTAATCCTCGCGTTCCCCTCGTGCCCCTTCTTTAGGTCAGTGTGCTGGTCCCAGGTGCCGTTGTTTCCGCCGTAGACCTCGGCGCAAGTGATTTCGACGAATCGAACCCCCGCCTCGATCAGTCGACGCGCCCTTAGGCACTGCGTCCCGTAGAGCCTTGCCTCCCTTTCTTCCGCCTCGAGTCCGTAGTTCCGCTTGGTCTCGGCATTCTCGCGGCTGAGGTCCAGCACGTCGGGAAGCAGTGATTGCATGCGGTACGCGAGTTCGTAGTTCCGGATCGCCGACTCGATTGCGTCGTCGCCTCCCTGCGACCTCGCGAGCAGGCGATCCTGCTCGATGATCGCGTCGAGCTTGGCCCGCTGGACCAGATCCATGTCGGCGGGAGCCAGATTGTGGATGGGAACGCCGTCAGCGGCGACCGAAGTGGCCTGGTGGCTCGCTGGCAGGAAGCCGCTTGAGAAATTCTCGACCCCACCTGGAGGGACAGCTCCGCCATCAAGCAGCACGTAGCCCGGGAGATCCCGGTTTTCTGTGCCGAGGCCATAGGTGATCCATGATCCTAGGCTGGGATAGCCGCCGACGTTGCGGCCTGTATGCAATTTGATGTTGCTTCGAGGGTGCAGCGGAAAGTCAGATTTCATCGATCGCACGATTGCTAGATCGTCTACGCAGGTTGCGACGTGAGGGAAGAGTTCGCTAACCGCAGCCCCGCTCTGGCCGTGCTGCTTGAACTTCCACGGACTTCCCAGCCACTTTCGGTTGGGACCTGCCGTGTAGTTGTCGAGTGTTGCCTTGGTACCGTTTAGTTCCGCAAGCTTCGGCTTTGGGTCGAACGTGTCCATGTGCGAGACGCCGCCCGACATGAACAGGAACACCACGTTCTTGGCTGTCGGGGTGTGGTGCGGACCGGGAGTCGCAGCCAAGCCGGCGTACGCCGGATCAGCCATCAAGGCCGAAAGGGCCGTCATGCCAAAACCGGTGGACATTGTGGACAGCAATTCGCGGCGAGACAGCCCGTGAATCGTGCGTCCGCCGGGCAATCTGGTGCCCGACGGTCGCTGCTGCGGATTCGCTCCTTGGGGTCTCATTCCGCCTCCGCTATTGAATGTAGATGAATTCCTTCAGATTGAAAATGGTGTGAGCGACATCGCGCCAGACCTGGACACTGGCCAGCATGTCTTCTTGGCTTTCCTCGTGCAACGTGCCAAAGCGCGAGACGAGAGCCTGCATCCGCTTGAGTTCGCGATTCGTAGGCAGCCGACCCAGCGCAGATCGGTACATCGTTCTGAGCCTGGCTTCAACCGACTCGCTGGATTCGGCGATCAGCGCTTGCGCCCAGAATTCCGCTTCCGCGAGTACGAAGCCGTCGTTCATCATCGTGAGCGCTTGGCGTGGGACGTTCGTGACATCCCTCCGTCCCCTCGCCATCGCCGGTGGAGGGAAGTCCAGGGCTTCGAGAAATGCCGCTCCTTCGTGACGAGTCACCTTCAGGTAAATGCTCCGCCGACCGCGTCCGTCGAGGGGGCCAGACAGGAGTTTTCTGTAGGCTTTCGGCTTCGCGCGGTAGGGATGGATGCTGGGCCCAAACATAGTCCTGTCGAGCTTGCCCGAAACCGCGAGGATGGCATCGCGGATCGACTCCGCCTCGAGCCGACGGCCGGGGTATCGATGGAAGAGCTCATTGCTTGGATCCGCGTCACTTGCCGCCGCCCGGGCAAGGCTGGCCTGCTGGAAGGCACGCGACAGCACGATCCGCCGGATGGTCTTCTTGATCGACCAGCCCTCCTCAACGAACCGGCTAGCGAGGTAATCGAGCAGATCGGGATGCGTTGGGCGCTCCCCGAATCGTCCGAGGTTGTCGACCGTGGTGACCAAGCCGCGGCCGAAGAGGTAGTGCCAGATCCGGTTCACCATCACCCGGGCAGTGAGGGGATTGCGAGGGGTTGCGATCACCTCTGCCATTTCGCGCCGACCGCTTCCTTCGGGCCGAGCGGGATTGCTCAGGTCGTCGAGCAGTGAGAGGAACCCACGCGGAACGGTCTCTCCGAGGTCTTTGGCGTTGCCCGACCGGAAGATGGGGGTGTCCTGCCCCTCTTCCATGTCGGACATCCCTTGGATGACCCGAGGGAGGGGCAGTTTCCGCTCAAGGGCTCGGTACAGATCGACAGACTCGCGGAGTCTCGGTGTCAGGTACTTGGAGTTCGCCAGTAATCCGGTCTCGAGCAGCCACTGGAGCCAGCGCGCTTGGTCGTCGCTTGCGTCACCGTTTCCCCACGATTCGACCGCCTCGCGCGCGATCCCAGCATATCGAACGGCCATGTCCTCCAGGTCGGCGGGAGGCCCTTGTTCAAAGAGGCGTTCCAGATGGGAGAGTTCGTCCTTCGGCAACTCGTCGCAGTCATGAAGAACGGCGTGCGTGACGCCGAAGAATGAACGCGGATCTGCCACCTGCTCATCGCTAATTTCCTTCATCCGATCCGGGCGGTCGGGGAGGCGCGGGTTGTCATGCTTTGTCACGAGCTCCGCGTAGATCCGGTATTCGTCGTGCTTGTCGCGTAGCGGGATCTTGATCCAGCTGAGCCGGTCTTGATCGAGGACTTGGTATTGCTCGCTGAGCATGCAGTTGTCCAGGACCGTGCGCCAGGCCGCCAGGTTCCCGCCGACAACACGCAGACTCAGGAACTTCCTATCCCTCGGGAGATACGGGGAGCGAATTGCCCCGTTGAGCTTCTCCGACAGCAAGTGCGTGAACATGCCGGCAGGAAAGATCCCCGACACGACTTCGGAACCGGTTGCGGCAATCGAGAACGCGCCGCCGCGGGCCCTGAGCGATTCGAAGGCTCGGCCCTCGGCATTCCAGCCCGGCATCATCCCGGCCCCGAAGTCGGCAACAGTGTCGAAGGTCTCTGCATTGAAGTCGGTGTGCAAGCGTCGCTGGCGGGCGTACCGCTCCGCAACTCCCTCCCATAATTCCGTCACCGAAAAACCTGGGCGTTCGGCGCTTGCGCGGGCAACTTCCGACCAGGGAAGCAGCGGATTGTCGAACCCCAGGTCCGGACTCTCCACGAGTTCGCGAATACGCTCGCCGCGCTCCGGGTCGAGGACCGGGCCGGATTCGCCATCGGCCCCGGTTTCGGCCGAATGACCAAGCGATGCAAGCAGGTGGCTTGCGAGTTCCTCCGCTTCGCCCAGCCAGGCGCTGGCCAGCTCCCTGCGGACGGTCTCCTTGATCTTCCGCATCCGGTTCTTCAGGTCCTTGTTGGCATCGTGCGTGTCAACCGTCCGGGTCACCAGGCGCGAACTGTCCAGCACCCCGTAGAGACCGTAGTAGTCAGCCGTCGGGATCGGGTCCAGCTTGTGGTCGTGGCAGCGGGCGCACGAGATCGTGAGCCCTTGGAAGGCCTTGCCGAGCGCGTCGATCTGGTCATCCACCACATCGGTCCGGACTTCCCGGAACATCGTGCAGTCGTCGTGGCCCTGCTCGCCCAGCCGGAAGAAGAATGTCCCGATCAGGGATTCATTGACCCAGCCCCCTTCGTCGACCCGGGGTTCGTCCAGCAGATCCCCGGCGATGTGCTCGCGAACCAGCTGGTCGTAAGGGACGTCCGCGTTCAACGCTCGAATCATGTAGTCCCGGTACAGCCAAGCTCCGTTGTTCTCGTAGTTCCAGTCGTTTCCAAGCGTTTCACCGAATCTCACCACGTCCATCCAGTGCCGCGCCCAGTGCTCTCCAAAGTGCGGCGACTCGAGGAGGTTGTCCACGGCCTTGCCATAGGCGTTCGCCGAGCCGTCGTTCAGGAATTCCGCGACTTGGCGCGTACTCGGGGGCAGGCCGGTCAGGACAAAGCTCAGGCGACGGATGAGAGCGGCCCGCCCGGCCTGACCGTTCGGTCTCAATGATGCTTCGTCGAGGCGGGCTTGAATGAACCGGTCGATAGGGTGGTCGCTCCAGTTCTTCCGGCTCACACTTGGAAGGGGTGGATCCTCCACCGGCTGAAATGCCCAGTGCTCGCGTCGCATCGCCTCGTAGTGCTGGGAGACGTCGGACGCGGCGCCTCGCGGCCTTTCCGGCGTCCAGGGAAGGCCTCGGCGAACCCACTCTTCAAGGGACGCGATGTTCGCGTCGGAGAGCTTCCCGCCCAGGGGCATGCGAATCGACTCGTGCCTAACTGCTTGGATCAGGAGGCTGTCGTCCGGGTGCCCCGTTGAGACTGCAGGACCCCGATTCCCGCCCTCAAGCACCGCTTCTCGCGAGTCCAGCCTCAGGCCCGACATCGCGTTCGATTCGCTGTGGCACGAGGAGCACTGCGTCGCCAGGACGGGCCGGATGTTGCGTTCGAAGAACTCGAGATCCAGCTCGGACCATTCCGCGGCGCCTGCCAGCGGCGCGCACGACAGTGCAGTAAGCAGGCAAGCAGGGGCTCGCCAGCTCGGAGAGCGCGTTAGCAATCGACGAAATCTAGGCACTCAATTCGTCTGGGCAGTGAGCCGTGGACGCTTCTACAGTACCTGAGCCGTTGCCTTCGAACAAGTGGCCCGGCCCGCTGACGTGCACCCAGCTGTCAATCATGCATTGACATCAGCGCAAACTGGTAGTAGATTGGCTTTGCTGATCTGTATGGGGTCAGCATAAACGACGAGGGGTCATTGTACACGGAGGCAACCATGGTCTATTCAGCAGTCTCGGCCGCCCGATTGGGGGCGGCTTTACTTGTCTTGGCGATGGTTGCGTTCGCACAAACCGAACGCGGAACGGTCCGCGGCACCGTCTCGGACACGACGGGCGCCACCATCGGTGACGTCACCGTGACGGCGACCAACCAAGACACCGGAGTGGTGTCGGAAACAGTATCAACAGCTGCGGGCATTTACCAGATCCCGCAGATCCGGCCAGGAACCTATACGGTCCAGGCCGAGTTTAGCGGGTTCAAGACGTTCGTCCGCGAGAACATCCGCGTCGCGGCGGGAGCGATTGTGCCCCTCGACCTGCAGATGGAGGTCGGTGACGTGACCGAGAGCGTCACGGTTTCGGCTGCGGCCATAACCCTGAAGACCGAAAGCACCGAAGTCAGCACCGAAGTGAATCCGAAGTCCTTCGTGGAGTTGCCCTTGCAGGTGGTTGGCGGTAGCGGAAGAGCCGTGGAATCCTTCATCTTCCTCGCCCCCGGGACGAGCGGAAACACGTTCGATGCCCACATCAACGGCAGCCAGACCCTGAGCAAAGAGATCCAGATGGACGGGATGAGCATGACGACCGCCGAGGTGGGCGGCGATCCACGGGTGATTCTCTTGCCTCCCGAGGCAGTACAGGAGTTTTCGCTGCTGACCAACAATTACCCTGCCGAATACGGCAATAGCGGTGGCGGTGTTGAGCGACTCGTGGTGCGGTCCGGCACAAACGAATTCCACGGGAACGCGTATGAGTTCCTGCGCAACGACAAACTGGACGCGAGTGGCTTTTTCGCGCCCAAGCGATCAATTCAGCGCAGGAACGAGTTCGGCGCCAGCTTCGGCGGCCCCATTGTCAGGAATCGCAGCTTCTTCTTCATGAACTGGCATTGGTACAAGTACCGGTCAGGAGCGCTCAACCAATCCGGGTCTGTTCCGACGCCAATGATGAAGCGGGGTGATTTCAGCGAATTGATTCCAGCAGGGGAAGGAATCATCTACGATCCGGGAACGACCCGACCAGTTGGAACAGGATTCGAGCGCGATCCGTTTCCCGGCAACGAGATACCTTCCAGCCTACACAGCTCGATCTCCAACAAGATCTGGGCCTTGGTCCCGGATCCCGACGGGCCCGGCTTGTTCAACAACATATTCGCCCAGGGAAACTCGCGCAACGACAACCGCAACAACACGATCAAGCTGGACCACAGCCTCGCCGATGCCCACCGTCTCAGCATCATGTACACCTTCGGAAAGAACACTGACAACGGACCCTTCGCGGTGCTTCCGCAGCCAGTTTCGGACTCGAGGCAGGGAGTGCGCGGCCCGGTAGCCAACAACGGGCGGATCAACTACGACTGGATTGTCAGCCCCACGATTCTGTTCCACATGGGCGCAGGAATCAGTCGCCAGGATCAGCTCCTCGTCAACGAGGAGACCGAGGGAATGGGGTGGAACGAGCAGCTCGGGATTCGGGGCACGGATAACGGCCCGTTCCCCGAGATCATAATCGACCCCTGGAACAGCTACGCCCGTCACCAGCGGGGGCTGTCCACGGTTTCCACGACCTACCTGTACAGTCCCAGCCTGTCCTGGACCAAGGGCAAGCACAATGTCAAGTTCGGAGCCGAGGTTCGCAAGCTGCAAAACAATCTTGCGCTTTCGCCGCACACCGGCAACTTCACGTTCAACCGCAATGAAACCGCGTTGCCGGGTGTTACGGGCACCGGCAACGTCCTGGCCAGTTTCCTTCTGGGCGATGTGGATAGCGGCTCCTTCAACATCCGAGCACGGACGGGCACTCGACATTCCTACACGGCTCTTTACGTGCAAGACGACTACAAAGTCCTGCCCAACGTAACCCTGAATCTGGGTGTGCGCTGGGACATCTTCACTCCGCTAACGGAGGTCAACGACCAGCACTCGGTCATGGATCCCAACTTGCCGAATCCCGGTGCGGACGGCTTTCCCGGCGCGTTGGTATTTGCCGGGGATTGCGACGTCTGTACGGGGACGAAGCGATTGGTCGGCAACAACACGACCGACTTCAACAGCTTAGGCCCTCGCTTGGGCGTAGCCTGGAAGCTGAATGACAAGCTGGTCTTCCGCACAGCGTACGCGGTCAGCTACTTCCCGACCGGCGGATTGGGCGGCAGCAATGCCAAGGCCCCGTCGACCGGCTTCACATCGACAGGCCGATTCTTTTCCTCTGACCTCGGGGTGACGCCCGGCTTCAACTGGGAGGACGGCTTTCCGCAGGACTTCAAGCGTCCCCCGCTCAGGGACCCCGCTTTCGCCAATGGCCAGAGGGCCGACCTTTGGAACACCGGCGCGAACCAGCCGATGTACACCCAGAGCTTCAACGCGGGCTTCCAGTACCAGTTGGCGCCTACCTGGCTCTTGGATATCGCGTGGGTCGGCAATAAATCGACGCGTCTTCCGACCGGAGTCTTCAACCCAATGCAGGTGGACTCGCAACACCTGAGACTGGGGAACCTCCTGACCCTGCCGATCGACCATCCGGAAGTCGCCGCAGCGGGATTCGGCCGGCCCTACCCGAGTTTCGAGGGCACTCTCAACCAGTCCTTGAGGCTCTATCCCCAATTCACCAGCCTGAATTTCACGCAGTCCGCAAACGTTGGGAACTCCTCCTACCACGCACTGCAGGTGAAGGTGGAGAAGGAATTCGACGAAGGGCTGTGGCTCCTGGCCTCATATACGTGGCAGAAGACCCTGACCGACGCGTCTTCCGCCCTCGGCGCATTTTTCGGGAGCACCGCGCGCGACCACTACAACCGCGGTCTCGAAAAGGCTCTGGCGCGCTTCGACGTTCCCCACCGGTTCGTGACGGCGTTGAATTTCGAACTCCCGTTCGGAAAGGGGAAGGCACTCGGTGGGAACGCCGGAGGTGTCGTCAACGCGATCATCGGGGGATGGCAGTTCAACGCGATCGTCTCCTACCAGGGCGGTACGCCTTCGGAGATCGGGCAGGCCAACAACTCGCCGCTCTTCGCGAGCAGGCAAGTCCCGAACATTCTCTCGAGCAATATCGACATGCGCGGCGGGAACTTCGACCCGGCGACCGACAAGGCGATGAACATCGGCGCATTCGAGGAGGTGGGTCCGTTCGACTTCGGCAATGGCACGATCTTTCTGGGCAACTCGCGCAACTTCCCGATTCTGAACGAGGACTTCGGCCTGATGAAACGCGTTTATGCAACGGAGGACTTCAACGTCGAGTTCCGATTCGAGGTCTTCAATGCGTTCAACCGCGTCGTCTTCGGAGGTGCCGCCGGAAATGTCAGTAATCCGGCCGGTTTCGGAAGCGTCGGCGGGCAAGGCAACGCGCCACGGAGCGGCCAGGTCGCCCTGAAGATCAACTTCTAGCGAGGGAAGTAGGATCAGCGGTGCCGGAGGTTGCCTCGAGCGGACAGGGCGGCTTCCGGCTCCGCTCCCTGAGGCGGCGGAATCGCTGGGGTTGTGGGAGCCTGTAGGGCCCTGCAACTGGGTGCGGACAAGAGGAGCTTCGGAAATTCTGCGCCAAATCCGTGTGTGACGTCGGTTGCGAATAGGGCCTATATGGCAGTCGTTGCATTCAGGCCAATAGATCGTCTGGGGGCTTATCTACGAGAGTTTCGCGCAACGTCTCGATCAAGACCCGGTTTTCGCCAGGAGCGATCGAAGCCGAAGTAGAGCGGCCCGTGCACTCAATTCCGCGATTACCGGGACGTTCCCTCGGGCTTGACGCGTCCTCTTCGAGATCGAATGACAGGGACGTAGAGGCCGCGAATCAACGCCCGTGAAATCGGAGGGACCCGAAGCAAGGAATCTGTCATTGCCGCGAGAGCTGCGACCCGCAAGTCACCTGTCCCAAGCTCGGCTGTATTGCGAGTCGGCCCCGTCGAGCTTGCACCTCTGAATCCGGTTCCCGACACCGCGGGCCGGGATCTAGCTTCCCTTGCTAAGCCCCGTCCCTCGCCATTTGCGTTGCAACGACTGCTAGGGTGCACCCGGTCTGCGACTGGTCGGCGCTGTCAGGGGTTCACCGGATTCCAAGGCTTGCTTGGCCTGTCTTGCAAAGATGCTGTCGGGGGTGTGTTCTAGGTATCGCTCCCAGGTTTGCGCCGCCAATCCCGGCTCATCGACGCTTGCGTAGATCTGTGCCAGTACCCGGTAACTTGACTCGACCAAGGGATCTGACTCGATTGCTCGCTCAAGGGCCTGGACGGCCCCGTTGAAGTTGCCGCTGGCATGTAGGCCGTCGGCTAGGCTCTGAAGCCAGATCGGGTTCCTCGGCTCCACTCTGACAACATGTTCGAACAGTTCGGTCGCGAGTTCGGTTCTCCCGCGCAGCAGGAACATGCGGCCCAAGGCATGAGGAATGGCCACGTCGGTTTCTGGGAAGTCCCTCATCGCCGGAACGAGATTCCGAAGCGCTGCCTCGCTTTCCTGCTGCGGAGAGTGGCTCCGTTCTGCCAAGCGAGCATAGGCCAGGCCGAGATTCCTCTGCGCCAGAGAGCCCTGCGGTTCGCGCCACGCCTTCAGTTTCCACAAGGTCTCACCACGCGAAGGTTCTTCTCGATTGCGAGCGATGCTGTGGTCGGTGAAGGCACTATGGCCGCTGTCGTAGGCCCGCCGGGAAGGCATGTGGCAGCCGACGCAGTCTTGCAGGGGTTCGGGATGTCGTGCCAGGGCTGTCGGAGTGTGGCATCCTTGGCATTTCTGCCGGTAGTAGTCCGACCCGTCATCTGGCTTTCCATGTGGGTCGTGACAGGTGCCACACCATAGGGAATCTCCGCTGACCTGAGCGCAACGACTCGCTGCGAGTTGCTCGACATGGCTGACTACTTTGAATTCCGGTACGCCCGAACTCGGGCTGGGTTGCTCGTAGAGATAGACCGAGAACACCTCTTCGAGTTCCATGCCGGGCCGGAAGTCCCCGAACGTTCGATTGGGGTTCAGTATGCGCGCCTCGCCGCTCAGGTGGCACTGCTCACAAATGCTGTCCCTTGCGCGGGCTGGGAGCTCGGAGGGGCTGAGGATCGTATCGGCTGACGGATTGGCAAGATGCTCTCGTGTCGCCCCGTGGCACCTGTCGCAGGAGATTGCTTCCGCGTCAAACGACGGATTCCCGTACTGGTTGAGCGTTCCTCGAATCGGCCGGGGCCGCCCAGCGTGGCACCACACGCACTCCGCTGTCACCGGGCGTTCGAATTCAGGGTGGGCGTTGTCTTCGTATCCCGGAGCGACATCCCATAGGCCGCGTCTCGTGTAGTAGGAAATAGGGGACTGGAACAGGTGCCTGCCGCGCGCTACCAAGTAACCGAAGGCATGGTTTCCCGATCCGATCACGAACTCGACTCGATTCTCTGAGTCCCAACCGTCTCGCTCCACCCGTTGAAGCATTCCTCTTGCTGTCGACTCGACAACGAACCGGGATCCGGAGAATTCGTGACTAAACGAGGCGTCCAGCCGGTGGTGTGAGCGGCTCAACGAGCGCCCCATGCCGGTTTCCAGGTACGCTTCAACCTGCTTGGCGTGACAAGCAGTGCATGGCGAATCGTCAGCGATGCCGGAACCACTCAGAACGGTCAGCATGGCGGCCAACGCGAATACCAACGTGCGGATCCTGGTCTTGGCTAAGTCGTAAAATCCGTGCTGGGGCTTTAGACGGCTTCGCCTTGCCGAGGCGAGCCCGGTGGGATACACTCTTGACCGGCGCGTGCACGGGGCAGCGAATCGCCATCGAACGTCCGGTCCCGCCCAACAGTCCATGCGCTGACTCTCGTGGTCGGCGTACCGAGCGTTGTCGGTGAACGCGGACGCGGATAGCCAACGATGGTGCTGATGCATTATTTTCTCCCCGCCCAGCATGGTGTGGGAGACCAAGGGTAAGCCGGGAGACGTGAGCGACGCGAGAGCCGCAACTTCGTTTCGGTGCGGGCTCAGGCCTCGTGGACCGTCTACCCTAGCGGCCATAACCCCACCTTTCGGTCTGTGGCTCGCGCAGGGTAGTTCAAAGCGTCCCGCCTCCTGATGGCCTGTAGCCACGTATTCAAGGTCGACTCCCTGCATGGGCCAGCGCCTGATCATATAATTGCTGGATTCTCGGCGAGGGGACGGGTAGGATTTCCAGCGCCCGCACCAGGACGAGAATTGCGTCCTCCCATCGTCCTTGCAGGGCATAGACTTCACCTAGGCGGCCAAGTGCCACAGCGTGTTCCGAATGCTGTTCCACCACCTGCACCAGATGCCCCTCCACCAGTTCCCAGCGACCGTCCTCGGCGTATAGGTCGGCCAGAAGCAGACGGGGACTTGGCTCATCCGGACGGAGCCTCACAGCCATCTCGAGCAGCGTTGCGGCCCGGTCCCGATCTCCCACGGCTGCATGCAGGCGGCCAATGCTCTCAGATGCATGGAAGTCGATGAATGCGTCTTCCGGAGCAAGCGAGCGAGCTTCGCGGAACGCCTGAAAGCCGTCTTCGGCCTGGCCGTTACCGAGGGCGAACGTGCCACGGTACAAGTGCCGCATAGCGGTTTCGCGGCGTTCGATCCGCCGGATGCTGTCGTTGACATCGGCACCGAGGGATTCAACGTTGAGCAGGGGCACGACGCTCGTCTTCAAGCGGGCCAGCTTCTGGATCGTCTCCCAGCCGTACCGCCTGTTGGTGTAGTCGTTGCGTGGAGCCGAGAACTCGATCCTCGGCCGGTCGTCGGTGTTCAACGGTGCACCGGCAACGAATTCCGCGAGTTCCCGCCCGCGCATCAGGAACGCGCAGAGCAGGCTGGTTTCATCGTTTCCGAAGACGAGCCCGTCGGAAACTGCCTGGTCCAGCAGGCGTTGGCGCAGGCGAGCGATTTCGAGCAAGGATGAGCCGTTCCTGCCGACCAAGCCGACCACCGGGTACATCATGTCCGGATCCCCCAGCCAGAGTTCCGCCTCGGGGAACACTTCTAGGAACGTGGCGGCTATGGTTCGGAACTCCACCTCGGTCAGCTGGTAGAGCGGAACCCACTGGACCACGACGCCTCGGTCGGCGAGCCGAGACTTGGCGACCTCGTAGTGCTCGAGGGAATACAGGCTTCCTGTGCCGGCGTCGGCCGGAAAGAAGATGTCGGCCACGATCACGTCGAATCGCTCGCTGGTTGTCAGCAAGAAATTGCGTCCGTCCCCGACCACGAAACGCGTTCGCTCGTCCTTCAGGATGTCGTGGTTCTGCCCGGAGAAGTACGGTGCTGTTTCCGCAAGGCTCTCGACCAGGTCAACGATCCAGATCGTTTCGACGGGATGCCTGGCGACAGCTCCGGCAGTCATCCCTGCGCCCATCCCGATCGTCAATACCTTACGGGGGTCGGGGTGCAACAGCATCGGAATGTGCCCCAGCCCCTGGGACGAGCGCGCCCCGAGCCTGCCTGCCTGGACCTTGTTGTCGATCATCAGCAGCACGTTGTCCTCTGTCTGCTCGACTCGCACGTTGGCTACCAATCCGTCCTTGTAAAAGAGGAGTTTCCTCGCGTCGGCAGACGCGCCAATGCCAACGTAGAGGTCAGTCGCGTGCCCCGCTGCGAGACCGATGGCTGCCAGAGCCACTGTCGCGGCCATCACGGATCGCTTCGCCGCCCGGCCGGCACCAGGCTCCAGCGCCAGCAAGACCAGCGCCACCGCGATACTGACGGCTGACACGAGCATCATTCCGTACTTCACCCCGATCGTCGGGATGATCACGAATCCGGCCAGGAAGGAGCCGGCAATCGCGCCGATACAGTTCACCGCGTAGACGCCGCCAACCGTCCTGCCTAATCCTTCCATCCCGGTTACGCAGATTCGGCTCACAAGCGGAAACGTGCAGCCCAGCAGTAAGGTCGGGATTAGCATGACCGCAAAGCACAGCAGCAGTTGGAGGGCGATCATGATTCCCCAATCGGCCTCCGCGGGTTGGATGATTCCCGAAGCCAAGTTGGGCATCACGCGAAAGAAGTGAATCAGTGCCAATGCGTAGAGGCCAACTGCAGCCTGGATGGTTCCGAACAAGAAGACCGGTCGCCGAGACCGCTGCCAGTACTTTCCGTAGAGGAAGCTCCCTATGCCAATTCCGCACAGGAACGCTGCCAGGATCAAGGTGAAGCTGTAGGTCGTCGAGTGCAAGGCGACGCCGAGGTTACGAGTCCAGAGGACTTCGTACCCGAGAGCTGCCGCACCGGAGATCCCGAACGCGCCAAGAACCAACAGGACGAGTTTCGGCGAGTACACTTCAGCGGCCGAGCCTTGTTTCGATCCGGAACGCGCCGCGCGCTGCGAGCCCCGTCCAAGGGGCCGTTCACGGCTGTCGCGTGACGACTTGACGCGAAGCCGCGAACCTTTGGGCGTCCGGGTCTCCGCGACTGCCGGGGCAGCGGTGCGGTGCAGGACCAGTGCGAAGCAGCCAACGGCGAGGTTCAGCACGATCGCCAAGGTATGGGAGGCCGAGACACCCAAGGTCTCGATCAGCAGGAAACCTGTCACCACGCAACCCAGCGCGGCCCCGATAGTGTTCACCGCGTACAGGTAGCCCAGGCCCCTGCCGATACGGTCACGGGCCTCGACAATAGATCTGCCAAGGACCGGCAGCGAGGCGCCCATGAGCGTGGTTGGCAGCAGCATCACCAGGAGACTGGCGAGAAAGCGCGCGAGCGAAACACCCAGGAACGAGTCCGGCGCGAGGTGGCTGAGATCGGCTGCGATGCCTTGGGCGTGCGGAATCAATGACGGCAGGAAGGCGGCGTATCCGCCGATCCCCAGTTCGAGCAGGCCATAGAGAAGTAGGGGCCTCCCGAACTGGTCGACGATCCTTCCGAACACCCAGCTGCCCAAGGCCAAGCCGGCAAAATAAGCAGCCAGCACCGTGCTGACCGCCAGGACGGTGGCACCGAAGACCACGGTGAACATGCGAGCCCACAGCAGCTCGTACACTAGCCCGGTGAAGCCGGTAACCAGGAATAGGCCTAGCAGTACCGGCTGGAGACGACGCATGTCGCGCGTTGCTACGGTCCGTGCCGAAGCGGAACCGTCTAAGCGACACGTTACCGTACCAATTGTTGCGGTGTCCTGCAATGAAGGCTTCGCGGCTGCAGCCATTCTCATCTGAGCCATCGCCCGATATTTCGGCGTGTAGTACCAGCCACCCGCCGCTCCCCCGCAAACCGATACATTCCGTTACAGGACGTGGGCCGGAGCGGGAATTGACCTGTTGCTACGCCTGCCGGACCGGCGTCCCTGGGCGATCGGGGTCAAGCGCGAATCGGCACCCAAGCTGAGCAAGGGATTCCGAATTGCCGCAGCTGAGCCCTAATCCTCGGAGCAGTTCGTCGTCTACGCGGGAGAGGAAGAGTTCCCGGTCGACTGCCGCGGTACCCTTGCCGGAGCTGATGAATCGTCTCCTGGCGATGGCCTTCCGCACCTTGACGGGTTCTACGAGATAGCGCCAGCCAAGGCCATGTTTCGATCACTCGGGAGTCCCCCGCTCCTCAAGGGTGACCCACTGATTCGCACGGACGCTTTCAAGTTCTTGGCGCCTGCCCCGCGCCCATTCGACTGTCACGCGCCCTGGGACATCGCAGTTGCCAATGCCAACATGCACTCGCGGATCGCTTCTGGACGCGTAGCTGCCCCCGTTACGAACCGCAACGCCTTGCACCTTTCCGCAGAATTCGACCTCCACCAGCGAGCCTATTCCTTCCCGGTTTACGCGAGTTCCCTGCAGCCTTACGCCTAGCCAGGAGTTCGGAGCAGTGGAGCGATTCCTCAGCACCGCGGGAATTCCGTCGATTGGCAGCATGAGCAGATCGATCCTGCCGTCGTTGTCGAAGTCAACGCTTGCGGCTCCCCGGTAGGAACTGGGTTCTGTTTGCTCAACCGCACCTTCAGAGACGCCGAACCGGCCCTGTATGTTCTCCAGGATGCCGATGCGCTGGTGGTAGGAGGTTGTCGCCAACTCGCCTGCCGTAGGGTAGACGTGGCCATTGGCGACCCAGAGGTCGCCATCCCCGTCGTTGTCCAGGTCCGAGAACCCACATCCCCATCCGAGATACGGCACGGTGGCGTTCCGTAGCCCGACACGGAAAGACACGTCCTCGAAAAGCCCGGGCTCCTGCTGCTGGAAGAGCGGGAAGTGGTCCTCGGAAAAGGTCGTGGTGAGAAGATCCGGGTCGCCGTCTCCGTCGTAGTCGCCGACGCAGACTCCCATGTCAGCCTGGGTCTCGCCATCGGCGTTGTAGGCGAGCCCCGCGGCTAGCGCGTCGTTCAGGAAGCTGCTCCCTCCCTGGTTGACAAACAGGAAATTCGCCGACGAGTCGTTTGACACGAAGATGTCAGGCAGCCCGTCTCCATTGAAATCGCCGATCAAGGGCGTGAATCCGTAGCCCGGCGTTTCCGCCAGGACGCCGGACTCGTCCGTGATGTCGGAGAATGTTCCATCTCCGTTGTTTCGATACAAGACATCCACCCCAGGCTCGAGCTGCATTGGCCCGCAGAACACGTTCAGACCCCGGTAGTCGCACACTGGTGGCTCTCCCTCGACTGGAAGCGTGTCCAGCCTCAGGTAGGCGGCCACGTAGAGATCGAGGTCGCCATCTGCGTCGATGTCGCCGAAGCTGCTCCCGGTGTGCCACGCGTGGCTATCAAGCAAGCCAGACGCCACACCGGTCTCAGTGAAGCTGCCGTCTCCATCGTTCCGAAACAGCAGGTCCCTTCCGATTGTCGTGATCAGGACGTCCACGTCGCCGTCATTGTCATAGTCTGCGGCGTTGGCACCGGTGCTCCAGTATTGGCAGGCTAGCCCTGACTCCTCAGTGACGTCTTCGAATTCGCGGCCCTCGAGATTTCGGTACAAATACACGCGGCGGGCGGACCGGGAGGGTGTGCGTCCGGCAACGATCTCGCGAAGGTCGCTCATCGTCGCTCCGCTCACGATAAGGATGTCCATCCAGCCGTCGTTGTCGTAGTCGAGAACCGCCGTGCCACTCCCATTGGCTTCTGCGATCCAGTTCTTCTGGGGCCCGCCGTGAGCGACCTGGGGAGTCAGCCCGACCTCCCCAGCGACATTGACGAACCGCAGGGGGGCGCCCGCAGCTCCTGAATGAGCATGAGGCGCGCCCAATGCAAGCAGGGCCAGAGAGGTCAGGGCGGCACATTTTTCGGCCAGCGAGGACGATATCCTCACGGCTCGCGGAACCTTTCGAACAGCTCGAGGTGCTTCCGTCCTTCGTCCTTCAGGCCGAGCTTCATCAGGACCCGCCCCAGCTGGTAGTGGGCATCCGCATCGGTGGGCTCCTCCAGAACAACCGCGCGGAGCTGCTTTTCCGCATCCGCCAGACGGGACGCAGCGCTGTAGGCGGCGCCAAGCCTAGTTCGGGTCTGCAACGAGGACGGGTTGCGGGCGAGAGCCTCCTCGAGGAGCGTGACTGCTTTCTCGGTGTCCCCTTCGGCGAGCAATAGGGAGCCTAGGTTGTAGTACGGCCATTCGGACCGTTCCGCACCCTCCTTTTCGACGTGGATCGCGTCCCGGTAGGCATCTTCGGCCTCCTCGAATCGCGTCAGCCCTTCCAGCGTCTGCCCTAGGTGGTTGCGAGCTTTCGCACTCCGAGGATCCAGCTCGATGGCTTTTCGAAATGCGCTCAGCGCAAGTGTGAGCTTGGAGCCCTCGAAGTAAACGCGGCCGAGGTAGTAATGCGCATCGAAATCCTGTGGCAGCAGCCTAGCTGCCCGCTTCAGGTCGAGCTCGGCGCCGGGCCGGTCACCGAGCATGAACCGGGCCAATCCAGAGATCTTCCGAGTCTCGCCCCCATCCGGGCGCTGGTCCAGATAATGTCCAGTCCAGCCCAAGGCTTCGCTGTAGCGCCCTGCTGAGAACTCGAAATAGGCCTTGAGGTGGACTGCAGGAAGGTAGCCGGAATCCCGGGCGAGGGCGAGATCCAGGTTCGTATCGGCAGCATGTTTCCGGCCTTGTCGCGCATCGCAGAGAGCAAGGTGGTAGTAGGCTTCGGCGGGCACGTTCGACGAGTCCTGCACCAAGGTTTCCAAGATCTTCCTTGCTTCCGCAAAACGCTCTTGACGGACGAGTTCCGCCGCAATCCCGAGGGACTCCCGCTGAGCAAGCTGGCCTGTCGCGACGCCTAGGTGTAGGATCACTGCAACAAGCACCGATGCCGCGCCTCGCAGGCTTCCAGATCCGCGATTCATCGATACTTCCGGGCGTCCGGCTCCATCTTACTTGAGTTCTGCGGACGCCCGGCGCGGACGAAGGCTTGCTTGCTTCCAAGGGCGTTCTCTCGGATTTCGAGCGAGTGCTACCATCGATACCGCGATGCGGGACGTTCGGGCCCAATGGCGTCCAACTGCGGATCGCCCCAAGGGTGCTGATCGCCCGCCCCAGGGGTTTTCGCACCGAGATTTCTGGATCCGTTCCAAGCCTCTTCGGGCCTTAGTCGTCATGCTTGCGGGGCTCTGGCTGTGTCCGGGCACCGCACTTGCGCAGGAGGCCCGGCTGCGCGAGCTCTACGAGAGTGCCCAGGCAGCTCAGCAGGCCGGCGACTTCCGGTCCGCGGCCAGCCACTACGAAGAACTCCTGGGCCTCGTACCGGATCTTGCCGAAGCGCACGCCAATCTCGGCTCGATCTACTACCAGATGCGAGAGGACGCAAAGGCCAAGGCGGCCCTTGAGAAGGCGCTCGAACTGAATCCGCGACTAGGTGCCGGGCCCCATTTTTTCTTGGGAGTCATCGCCGCTCGGCACCAACAGCACGAGCAATCGATTCGTCACCTGGTTACCGCGCAGGGAATCGATCCCTCCAATCTGGTTGTCGCCTACTATCTCGGGGAAGCTTACTTTGCGACCGGCCGTTACTCGGACGCAATCGGGCCTTTTCGGAAGGCAACCGCCCAGCCTGAATTCCGCGCCGATTCCTACTACTACTTGAGCAAGTCTTACGGAACGTTATCCAGGCAAGCGATGGAAACGCTGGGCGCAAAGTACCGTCGCTCCTTTTATATTCAACTCGCTCGGGGCTATTTCGAGGAAGGGCGGAAGAACTGGCAAGAGGCAGAGGATGCGTACCGCATGGCCCTAGAGATCAACCCGGGAGCCGCGGGCGTGGAGGAGCGGCGCCGATGGGTCAACCTCCACGTGGATTCCGACCGTCCGGCGGGTGCCCCGCCGCCGCTTCCCGACGCGGAGCCGACGATGCTGTCCATGCTGTACCGGCCGCCACCCGACCAAGCGATCGACACCCTTTTGGGCCAGTACGCGGACCGGTTGCAGCGCACGCCTGAGCTCGACGGCACGGAGCGGGAGATCTACCGGATCGCGGAGGACTACCAGATCGTCTCCTATTTGGCGGCGCGCTGGATCAGCAAGAACGATCCCGGATCCTACCGGGCTCACCAGCTCAGAGCGCAGCTGCATGAAGCGAAGGGTGAAGTCGATGATGCGATGCGGGAATATCATGCGGCTCTCAGGATCATGCCAGACCTGCAAAACGTCCATTTCGCAATCGGGACCATGCTCTGGGCCGCGTCGCGGCTTGAGGAGGCGAAACGCGAGTTGGAAGCCGAATTGCGGATCAACCCGAACCACGCCGAAGCGCACTATGTGCTGGGGGACATCCTGCAGGTCGACGGGCGCAAGAGCGAAGCGAAGACGCATCTTCTCGAAGCGCTGCGATTGAAGGAGGACCTCTTCGAGGCCCATCTTGCGATTGAACGGATCTATTTCGCCGAAGGACGTTTCGACAAGGCGCTTGAGGAGCTGAGGATCGCCGCGCAACTGTCGCCGGATGACCCGACCCCTCACTATCGAATGGCGATGGTTCACCGCCGCCTGGGCAACGCGGAGGAGGCTCGAAAGGAGCTTGAGACCTTTCAGCGGCTCCAGGGCCGCTAGGGCGGGTCAGCTTCGGAGGGCCCCGTTCCGCCTCGTCGTCGGTGGCGTGACCTGACGCGAGGCGATTTCGGGCGCCTTCGGGATTTTTCCCGGGATTCCCCCTAAAGTTCCCCTGATGACATTGAGTTTTCGGGGTACGGTCGATTCCCAAAAGCGCTCAAATTCCACTCCCGGGAGGAGTGAGATGACTCATCTCATGTCCTTTGCTGCACGCATTGCAGTGGGAGGCCTCGGGTTGCTCTTGCCTGTTGCGGGTCTCGCGCAGACATCCACATCCGCCATTAACGGCACCATCCAGGACACATGGAGGGTCTCGGACAAGCTCACGTTCGATTGGGGCATTCGCTTCGACCACACATTGATTCCGGTCTACGGCAACGCCAGGGACAACAACGGCGAAGTAGGAAACATGGACCTCGTCTTCGGGCGATACACCCTCGAGCCCGCATATCTCACCAACTTGGTAAGGATCGGGTTGCGGCGTCTTGGTCAACCTTCGCGTGCGTGAGGCCCCAGCTTTTCCTAGCCCGCGCCCTGCCACTTGAGGATCGGCTTGCGGGCCGCCCTGGTCTCGTCCACGCGGCTCGTGCGGGTCGTGACCGGGGAACGGTGGATCAGCTCTGGGTCCCGCTCGGCCTCTTCGGCGATGGACCGCATCGCCGCGACGAACTCGTCGAGCTCGTGCCTGCTCTCAGTCTCGGTGGGCTCGATCATCAGAGCTCCCCGAACGATCAGCGGAAAGCTGACAGTATAGGGGTGGAAGCCGTAGTCAATCAACCGCTTTGCGATGTCGCCTGTCTTCACGCCATGCTTGGCTTGACGGCTATCGCTGAAGATGCACTCGTGCATCGAGGGAGCTTCGTAGGGAAGCTCGTAGTGGCCCTCGAGCCCCTTGCGGATGTAGTTTGCGTTCAAGACCGCATCCACTGTTGCGTTGCGCAAGCCGTCCCCGCCGTGCGCGAGGATGTATGCCAACGCGCGGACGAGCACCCCGAAGTTCCCGTAGAAGGCGCGAACCCGTCCGATCGAAGCGGGGCGATCCCAGTCAAAGTGCAGGCCTGATTCCGCGGCCCGAATACGCGGTAACGGCAGATGCGGCTCGAGGTGGCGCTTGACCGCCACCGGGCCTGCACCGGGGCCGCCTCCTCCGTGGGGGGTGGAGAAGGTCTTGTGCAAGTTTAGGTGCATCACGTCGACGCCGAAATCGCCTGGCCGGGCGATGCCGACCAAGGCGTTCATGTTGGCGCCGTCCATGTAGAGCTGGGCCCCGCGCTCGTGCAGCGCTGCCGCCACTTCCGCGATGTCCTGCTCGAAGATGCCGACCGTGTTCGGATTGGTCACCATCAGGGCCGCGACCGAATCGTCGACAGCGTCGCGCAGTGTCGCCAGATCGATCATGCCCAAGCGGTTCGAGGGGATCTCGACGACTTCGTAACCCGCGATGCTGGCTGTGGCGGGATTGGTCCCGTGAGCCGAGTCCGGGATCAAGACCACGCGGCGAGCGTCCCCTTGAGACTCGAGGTAAGCCCGGATCAGCAGCAGCCCCGTCAGCTCACCATGGGCCCCTGCTGCTGGCTGGAGAGTCACCGCATCCATGCCGCAGATTTCCGTCAGGTACGCTTCCAGCGTGCGCTGGATCTGCAACATGCCCTGAGCCAGGCATTCGGGCTGGTAAGGGTGGGCGTCGATGATGCCGTCGATGCGAGCCACCGCCTCGTTGAGGCGGGGATTGTACTTCATCGTGCACGAGCCGAGCGGATACATCCCGGAGTCGATGGCATAGTTCCAGCTCGACAGCCGCGTGAAGTGGCGGATCACCTCGACCTCGCTGACCTCCGGGAAGCCCGGGATCTCCTCGCGTACGTGCTCGGAGCCCAAGGCCTCCTCCGGATCAACCGACGGTACGTCTAGGCCGGGCAATTGGTAGCCGACCTTGCCCGGAGAGGAACGCTCGAACAGGAGCCGTTCTTCCAAGGCCTGGTGCTGGCGGATCCTACCCATCAGCCGCCTCCCGGAAGCAGTCGGCGTAGCCTTCGATCTGCTCGCGCTTGGCAGTCTCTGTCGCGCAGACCAGCAGCGAGCCTGCCAGCTCGGGGTAGAAGCGGCCGAGATCCAAGCCGCCGACAATCTTCCGCTCTAGGGCGAGATCGTTGACCTCGCTGGCGGAGCACCCGACGGGACGGACAGCGAATTCGTTAAAGAACGGCCCGGAAAATGGCAGCTCCGCTCCCGCCGAGCGCAGCGCGCCGGCCAGGAAGTGCGCCTTGGAGAGGTTTTGCTCGGCCAGCTCGCGCAGGCCGCGCTTGCCTAGCAGGGCCATGTAGACGGTCGCCATCAGGGCGACCAGAGCTTGGTTCGTGCAGATGTTGGAAGTTGCCTTGGCCCGCCGGATGTGTTGCTCGCGCGTTGACAGAGTCAGGCAGAAAGCGCGCCGACCATCCGCATCCAGCGTCTCGCCCACCAGTCGGCCCGGCATCTGGCGAAGGTACTTGGCCTTCGTTGCGAGGATCCCCACGTATGGCCCTCCGAAGCTGGGTGGATGGGCGAACGATTGGAACTCGCCCGCGACGATGTCAGCCTCCTCGGGAGGCTGGAGCAGTCCGAGCGAAGCCGCTTCGGAAAAGATCACGACTAGCAGCGCCCCATGCTTGTGGGCGAGTTCGGCTGCTTCGCGGACGGGCTCGACAATGCCGAAGAAATTGGGCGACTGCACCAAAACCGCCGCCACGTCGGAAGACAGCCTGGCATCGAGATCCTCTAGGTCCAACCGGCCAGTCTGCGGGTCGTATGCCACGGTTTCCGAGGGCAGTCCTTGGTAGCGGTCGTACGTGTCCATCACTTGGCGGTACTCCGGATGGAGCGAACGCGCTACTAGCAGGCGGTTGCGCCGCGTGACGCGCGCGGCCATCATCCCGGCTTCGGGGACGGCCGTGGACCCGTCGTACATCGAGGCGTTTGCAACGTCCATGCCGGTGAGCTGGGCCACCATAGTTTGGAATTCGAAGATCGTCGTCAGGACACCTTGGGAAATCTCGGCTTGGTACGGCGTGTAAGCGGTCAGGAATTCGCCCCGCGTAGCGACCGAGTCGATCACCACCGGTCTGTAGTGGTGGTAGGCGCCGGCGCCGAGGAAGCACGCGTAGCCGCGAGCGGCGTCTCGTGCCCGCGCCTCGAAATAGTCCCTGATCTCGTACTCGGACTGCCCTGGCGGAATCGACAGGGGGTCTTGCTGGCGCAGGTCCGCGGGGATACTCGCGAACAGGTCTTCCTCGGAAGCCAGCCCCAGCTCGGCGAACATCGCCGCGCGCTCGCTGGGGGACTTGGGCAGGTAGCGCACGAAGTGGATCCTGGCCTACCCGTCGGTTTCGGCCGCGACGTATTCGGCGTACTGCTCCGCGCTCAGCAGAAGCGGGAGTTCATTGCTGTCGGCCACTGTCAGGCGCACCAGCCAGCCCTCGCCGTGGGGGTCCTCGTTGATCTTCTCAGGAGCGTCGATCAGTGAATCGTTCACTTCGGTAACGTCACCGCTGATCGGGGCGTAGATATCCGAGACGGCCTTGACGGACTCGACCGCCCCGAACGGGCCGCCCGCCTGCAGTCTCGCGCCGATGGCCGGCAATTCGACAAAGACCACGTCGCCGAGTTGGTCTTGCGCATGGTGTGTGATGCCTACGGTGGCCGTACTACCGGTGATCTGCACCCACTCGTGCTCTCGGGTGTAGCGATATTCCGCCGGATACTCCATGAAACTCATTGCCTCGTGCGCTTGTAGAACGGTGTGCGGACGGTCTTGGCCCCTACGGGCCGGCCCCGGATTGCGATATCGATCTCCCGGCCGGACCGCGCATGCTCCACGGGCAGCATGCAGAGGCCGATGTTCTTGTCGAGCCACGGTGCTGGAGAAGCACTCGTAACGTGGCCCAGCTCGGTGCCTTCGACTAGCACGCCGTAGCCGTCCCGGGCGATTCCGCGCTCTGTCATCTCGAAGCCGACAAGTTTGCGACTCACGCCGCGCTGCTTCTGCTCGGCCAGCACGTCGCGCCCGCAGAAGGCTGGCTTGTCCAACTTGACGATCCAGCCCAAGCCCGCCTCGTACGGCGTGACGGTGGCATCGATTTCGTGCCCGTAGAGGGACATCGCAGCCTCGAGCCGGAGGGTGTTCCGCGCTCCGAGCCCGCAGGGACGGATCGAGTGTTCAGCGCCTGCGTCCAAGATCGCCTGCCACACGGCGACAGCGTCCCCCGGAGCCGCGTAGATTTCGAATCCGTCCTCGCCGGTGTACCCGGTGCGGGCGACCAGGGCGGGTGCCCCGGCGAACTCGCCCGACTCAAACCAGTAGTATCGCATCGCGGCGAGGTCGAGTTCCGTTAGCTTCGAGGCCGTGGCCAGCGCTCGAGGCCCTTGGATCGCGAGCTGGGCATAGTCGGCGCTAGCAAACGTCACTTCCGCGTCGAACGAGTTGTGGTCGCTGATCCAAGCGAAGTCCCCCTCCTGGTTGGCAGCGTTGACGCACAGGAAATAGTGGTCTGAGGCGATCCGGTGGACCAGCAGGTCGTCCACGAACCCACCTTGGGGATTGAGCAGTCCGGAGTACTGGGCTTGTCCGTCTTGGAGGTCTGCGGCACGGTTGGAACACAGCGAGTCGATCAGGTCAACGCCCTGGGGGCCGCGGATCACGATCTCGCCCATGTGGCTGACGTCGAACAGACCGACGCCCGAGCGCACGGCGTTGTGCTCGGCAACGATCCCGTCATACTCGACCGGCATGTGCCAACCGCCGAAGTCCACCATGCGGGCCTTGGCTTCGCAGTGGACGCCGTGCAGTGGCGTCTGCTTCAGCGTGGGTTGGCTTTCAGCTGTCGTCATGTGGCTGGACCGCCGGAATTGAACGCGGCCCCAAGGATAGAAGCGTAACGTAGCAGCAGCGCCGAGGGGTGTCAAATCCGCGCCGCAGCGCCGCCAGCGAGGCGCGCGTCGGGGCCGAGCTGCCGCGGGTAGCGCAGCACGGGTTGAATTCGAGTGGGAACTAGCGCAGACTGTTGAATGGTGCCGGTTGGGCGCTGCCAATGCAAGCCTGCCTGAGGATGGCGCTCTGCGCCGCCGCGAGTGTCGCGCTACTGGTCGCGAGCGAGTTCGAATCCAGCATCCGGCCAGTCTTGGTCGAGTATTGCGGCGCGTGCCACTCCCCCGGTACCGACAACCGGATTCGCTTCCTGGAAGCGAGTTCGGCGGATTCCGTCTCTGCGGAGCCAAGCCTGTGGCGCAACGTTGCGATGCAGTTGCGCAACCGCACGATGCCGCCGACCGGACCGCAGCCGTCCGAAGGAGACCGCATGCGCGTCGCTGATTGGATCGACCGCACGCTGCGCGCCGGAGCGTGCGACCTAGGAGTGTATGCCGGCCCTGTGACCGTGCGGCGACTCAACCGAGCCGAGTACCAGAACACCGTGCGGGACCTGACCGGGCTGCCCATCGATGTCGCGGAGCTGTTTCCGGTGGATGGCTCGGGAGGGGAAGGCTTCGACAACAACGGCGAGACGCTGTTCCTCTCGCCACTGCTGGCCGAGCGTTATCTGGAAGTGGCGGACCTGATTCTGGACCAAGTGGTGATCACGCCCGACCTGACTCGATCGTTCGTAGCGACTGACCTCCTGCCTGGGCGGGAAGCGGACGAGCAAAACTCGGTCGCCATGGCCGAAGGGGACTCGGTGAGTCGGACGCTCTCGTTCTACGAGGACGGGGAGTACGCCGTCCGCGCAGTGATCAGCTCGCCCGAAGCGAACCAGGAGCCGGTGATGGACATCTTGCTCGACGGTCGTCCCGCGGGCAAGCTTCGCTTCGCATGGTCGGCGGCAGAGGCTTCTTCTCACTCCAGGGACATTCCCGCCACCCGCGGCGAGCACACGGTCACGCTCAAGGTGGCCGACCAGAGCCCGATGCTGAGGCTCGTCACGCTGGACATCGCCCAGAAGCGCGACGATCCGGCGACTGCCAAGCGTGCAGCGCACCTGCGGCTGTTTGGCAGCGAGTCCGGGGAGGCTGTGATCTCGCCGCGCGCCGAGGCGGCCCGACTCCTGCGCCGCTTCATGACGCGGGCGTTCCGGCGACCTCTCAAGCCGGACGAGGAGGAGCCTTACCTGAGCTTGTTCGATCGCTCCGCCGAGCGCGGCGATCCATTCGAGGTGTCCGTCCGGCTGGCGCTGAAAGCGGTTCTCGTGTCGCCTGCCTTCCTGTACCGCATCGAGGAACCGGCCGCCCGGCCCGAGATCAAGCCTCTGTCCGGCCACGAATTGGCAACTCGTCTGTCGTACTTCTTGTGGGGCACGACGCCGGATTCGGAATTGATGCACCTAGCGAGCGCAGGTCGCTTGCAGGACGACGAGGTGCTAGCGGCCCAGGTTGACCGCCTGATCGATCATCCGCGCTCGCGCTTCTTCGCGCGCACGTTCATCGGCCAGTGGCTGGGCACAAAGGATGTGGGCGGGCGTGTCGCGCCGACCCTGAACGAGATCCAGCATTTCTACACGCCGCGAATCGCAGCCGATATGCGCGAAGAGCCGGTGCTGCTATTCCAGCGAATGCTGGCCGAAGATCGGAGCATGCTCGAGTTCGTCTCGGCTGACTACACCTATCTCACGGAACGCCTGGCGCAGTTCTACGGCATCCCGGACGCCGTGCAGGGGAACGACTTCCAGCTGGTGCACGCGCTCGAGGGCCAGCGGGGCGGGCTCTTGGGCCTGGGAGCTGTGCAGGCGATGAATGCCGGCTACAAGCGGACCAGTCCAGTGCTACGCGGAGTGTGGGTGCTGGAGACGCTGCTCGGCACGAAGATTCCCACGCCGCCGCCGGACATTCCGGAACTGGAAGACGACGCAGGCAACGCCCACGGCCAGACGATGCGCGAAATCCTGAACGGGCATCGTGCCGATCCCTCGTGCGCGGCCTGCCATGACTTGATCGATCCGATCGGATTTGGCCTCGAGAACTATGACTGGCTCGGCCGTTGGCGAGACGCTGACGAGGGAGGACGACCCGTCGATGCAACCGGCACGCTGCCTTCGGGAGAATCATTTGACGGCCCGGCAGAATTGCGGGGCGTGCTGCTGGCCAAGCAGGAACAGCTGCTGCGGCAGATCGCTCGCAAAGTCCTCGGCTACGCGCTAGGGCGGAGCTTGCTGGATCGCGACGAATGCGCGGTCGAAACCATCCTCCGCGAGTTGGAGGACTCCAACTACGGCACGCGATCGCTCATTCGGCGGATCGTGCTCAGCGTACCGTTTCGCTTCACGCAGAATGCAGAGGCCGATTCTCTCGCCTCGCGTGATACGATTGAGGCGCAAGTGAGGTAGATCAATGCGACAGGCCCTCTCTCGCCGGACGATTCTGCGCGGCGCAGGTGTCAGCTTGGCGCTGCCGTGGCTGGAGGCCTTGGCGCCTGCTGCCGCGGTGGGGCCGGGCAAGCTGGCGGAGCCGCCGCTGCGCCTTGCGTTCTTGTTCATGCCGTGCGGCGTGAATCCGGACAAGTGGTTCCCGGAGGGTTCCGGGGACGACTACGCGATCAAGGAGCATCTCGAACCACTGGCGCCCTTGAAGAGCGAGATCTTGTTGCTGGAGAATCTCTGGAACGCCAATGCGGTCGGCCGCAACGGCCACTGGGCGAAGGTTCCCGCTTGGCTGTCCGGCGGATATGTCGAGCGCTCCACGGGCAGGGACATCAACACCGGGGGCACTTCTGTAGATCAACTCATCTCCAGTCGCATCGGGACGCACACCCCGCTGCCGGCCGTTCACTTTGGCGTGGATGCCCCCCGGACTGGCGTGGACAACATCGGAGGCGGATTCGCGCGGATCGTCGGATCGTACATTTCTTGGCGAGACCCGCACACGCCGGCGGCCAAGGAAATCGTCCCCGCGCTCGCGTTTGACAGGCTCTTCCGCAACGGCGCTCCGGGGGCTGACGGGACGCCTTCGTCGCACCGGCGCGACGAGGCCAGCATCTTGGACGTGGTGCTCGACGAGGCCGCTGCTGTGCGAAGGCGCGGTAGCGGGCGTGACCGGCACAAGCTCGACGAATACATGGAATCGGTCCGCTCGGTGGAGACTCGCATCCAGGCCTCGATGAAGCCCCAGCAGCGCTGGGTCAACGAAGGCGACCTGGGAGTGAGACGACCCGATGACGGCATCCCCGAAAGCCACGAAGAACATGTACGGCTGATGCTGGATATCCTGCTGCTGGCTTTCTGGACTGACACCACCCGAGTCGCGACGTTCATGTATGGCGACGCCCAGACCGGCCGAAACTTCTCGTTCCTGGACGGTGTAAACAGCACCTTCCACGGAATCTCGCACCATCGCGACGAGCCCGATCGGCTCGCCGAATACGAGACGATCATCAACTGGCACGTGCGCCAGACCGCGTACTTCCTGACCCGCATGAGGGACTTGGACGAGGGCGGCTCGTCCCTGCTGGACAATTCCATGGTGATGTTCGGATCCTCGCTGCGCGACGGCAACGCCCACGATCCATCGAACCTCCCGCTAGTCTTGGCAGGGCGGGGCAAGGGCTCGCTGCGTCCGGGGCGAAGGCTGACCGCCAAGGAAGACACGCCCTTGTGCAACCTATACCTAGCTTTGACGCACCGAATGGGTCTGCACGATATCGGTTCGTTCGGGGACAGCACGGAACCGCTGGCCGGGCTGGCGTAACGGGCTTGCCGGCACCGGCTTCCGAGCTCAGGCCTCACCTGCGTCTCGTCTGAAGTGTCTAGGCTGGCAGGCTTGGGAATGCGATCGCACTGTGCGTAGGCACCGCTCGTGGTTTGGGGCCGTCGCCACGGCCGCTGGCTAGAATACGAAGCTAATGCCTGACTCCCGGCCGAACATCATTTTCATCATCACCGACCAACAACGCTTCGACACGATTCGCGAACTGGGCCATGGCCACATGGACACGCCCAACCTCGACCGGCTCGTGCGCGAAGGGGTGACGTTCACCAATTGCTACATACCTGCGGCATCTTGCGCGCCGTGCCGCGCGAGCCTCTTCACCGGCCAATACCCGCATTCTCACGGCGTCTTGCGCAATGGCGATCGCTGGAGACATTGTTGGGTCGAGAACCTGAAGCGTTCCGGTTACAACACGATCAACATCGGCAAGATGCACACCTTCCCATACAACGAACTGTTCGGGTTCCGGCAGCGCTACACGGTGGAGAACAAAGACAGGCACTTGGAAGGCCGTTACTTCTTTGACGAGTGGGACAAGGCCTTGAAGGCTCGCGGACTCAAAAAGCCCGGGCGTCTGTCCTACCGCAGCATGCCCGACTACCGCGAGCGGCTCGGAGCCTTCGAGTGGCCCATCGACGAAGACATGCATCCGGACACCTTCGTGGGCGAGACGGCCACTTGGTGGCTTGAGAACTACCCCAGGGCAGAGCCGTTGTTCTTGGAAATCGGGTTTCCCGGGCCACACCCGCCGTACGATCCGCCGACGCGCTATTCCGACTCGTACATGGACAGGGATCTGCCGCTGCTGGAGGTCACGCAAGAGGAACTGGACAGCCAGCCCGAGGCGTATCGCGGCATGATCCAGCACAACTGCGAGGTGGATCACGACTCGGTCGTGCATCAGTGGCATCCATCGCATGAGGCGCGGCACCGCCAACGCGCCTACTATTGCGGGAACGTGACCCTGATCGACGAACAGATCGGCAGGATCATGGCGACGCTCGAGACCACCGGATACCTCGACAACTCGATCGTGATCTTCACATCGGATCACGGGGACTGCCTGACTGACCACGGGCACAGCCAGAAATGGACGATGTATGACACCGTTACGAGAATGCCCCTGATCGTGTGGTCGCCGAAACGCTTTGGCGGAGGTCGCAGGCTGGACGGGCTATGCTCGCTGCTAGATCTGGGGCCCACGATTCTCGAGATGGCAGGGCTGGAGCCGCCGCGCAAGATGGAGGCCGAGTCACTGCTAGGTGCGCTGCGGGGCGAGCCTTGGGAAGGCCGGGATCAGGTTTTCTGCGAGTCGGCTCGGGACGTGAACTTCACGACCAACGATTTTCAGACCATGATCCGAACGCGCGACTGGAAGCTTGTCCACTTTTTGGATGCCGAAGACGGCCAGTTGTTCGACCTGGCCAATGATCCCGATGAAGTCCGCAATCTGTGGAACGATCATGACAGCCAAGCCAAGAAGCGCGAGCTGCTCGATGCGCTGCTGACATGGCGCATTCGCAGCCAGTATGACCATGCGGGCTGGGAGGGCGAGTTTCTGGATGCCACCCGCTGAAGACACGACGCGCACCAGCTCCTTCAAGAAACAACTGGAACAATGCCAGAGATCGAACCTTGGGCCGTCGTCGGTGTCGTGGGGGGCTTCTACTTGCTCTTGACCTTGAGGGACTTGAGGAACTTTCTCGTCCAGACGCTAGCATCCGAAGACCCTGAATTCTGTGAACGGTTTTTGCAGAAGTTCTACGGTCGCACCAGAAGGTACGTGGCCAAGACCAAGGCACGGCTCTACCGAGACGCGCCTCGATTTGAGGGAATGTCACACCCGCTTCCGGGCGGATGGTGGCTGGCCACACACTGCGCCAATAGCCAGAAGGTTAGGTGGATTAAGGACGCGTGCGAGGTCGCTGGCCTAGAATTCGGGACGGAGTTGGTAGCACACATTCCAAGTCGGACTGCCAACAAGCAGGAGCAGCCTGCAAGCTAGACCAGTAATCATCCACGACTATTCCAATTGCGCGGCGGACGATTTCATGACGGTCGGTCTCGACCCCGACGATGGAGGGAGTGGTGTTCAAATTCCTTCCGAATCTGAGATAGAGAACTGACGTGCGGGAACAGCGCAAGGATACGATATACTAGGCCGCATAAGGAGTCGGAAGAACCTCACCGTCTTGGGACCATCGCGGAAGAGCCTCGACATAACCACAGGCACGGTGCCCGGCCCTCTGCCCGACCCGCAGCGGTCGACAGATCCACAGAAGTAGCCGAAGGCACCTAGCCTAGCTCATATTCCAAGCAGGAAACGAAACGGTGAGTCGAGTGAACGCCGCGGGGATGACTCGTGGGCGAAGAGCGATATCAGTCTGCGGCGGGGCCGCCGACTGGAAAGAAGGCCGTAGCCCCTCATCCCCCCGCCACAAGGCAGGCACCGCATCATACGATTGAAACAATGCCAGTAACCGAACTTTTGATGCTCCTTGCCGTCATGGTGAGCCTCTGTCTCTACCTGTTCTTGAAGGACTTGATGTCCCTTCGTCCCCTCCGTCTCCGAGGCTCTTCCGTCGCTGCCCGCTTGGCCAGTCTTGCGTTCTGGTGGGCCGGTCGTCCACGAACCATTTCCGGCAGAGCAAGTGTCGGTGACGGCGATGGCATACTTGTGTCCGGACAGAGAGTCCGGTTTGTCGGCCTCGATGTGCCCAGGTGGGGCCAAGTTGCCAGGGGCCGCGACGGATATTGGTTCAACCACGGAAGGCATGTCAAGAAGGCGTTGGAACGGTTGATCGAAGGGAAGTCCGTCCACGTTAAGGTTGAGGACTACGACGCCTACGGGCGCGCAGTCGGCATAGTGACCTGCAACGGTGAAGATGTCGGGGAATGGCTAGTCCGGGAGGGGCACGCGACCGTTGCGTCCGGTGCCAGATACAAGCACGTCGAACAGGAAGCCCGGGGAACTCGACGTGGGATGTGGGACCACGGGGTGGGCCTTGACCCCCGCGCGTGGCAACACAGCACTTCAGCGCGGAATTGATTCCGCAGCACCTGCGAGCGACCGGTCGAGCGGTCGCTCGCGCGGCGACAGAAACCGTCCGCCCACAGCTCGGGGAGCTAGGTCCTACGGTTCGAAAGCACAACGTCGGCTGCCACGGCTCAGCTCTCGGTCTAGCGGCACTACGTGGGCCGTTCAAGGATCTGGACCCACGGGATACTTGCAACAGAACGGCTTGTGCGTGTTTGAGTGGCCGAGGACCTGCGAGATACACTTGAGTTCATGAGCAGTGGCCTAACGCTTGGCATTGTCGGGGTAGGAAATCTTGGCGGCGCACTGGCTGAGGGCGCCCTCGAGGCCGGTGCAGTGGCACGGATCGCTGCATTCGATGTTGCCGAGGAAAGGCTCGGGGAACTCGCCGGTCGCATCGGCCGTTCGTTCGCTCCGGCGAGTATTACCGAGGTCGCCGGTCAGGCTGACGTGCTGGTGTTCGCTGTCAAGCCACACATCCTTCCGAGAGCGCTTGCAGAGGCTCGGCCCGCGCTGTCGCGGGCCTGTCCGGTTGTGTCTGTGGCTGCTGGCGTCCAGATCGGCCGCATAGAGGCGGGGCTCCCCGACGAGTGGCCGGTCGTGCGGGCCATGCCCAACCTCGCCATGCTGGTGGGCGAAAGCGCGACGGCGATCTGCGCAAACCAATTCGCCACCTCAGAGCAGGTGTCGCAAGTCGAATCGATCTTCCGTTCCGTAGGGAGGGTCGTGCGCGTGGAAGAGCGCCAGATGCACGCTGTCACGGGCTTAACAGGTAGCGGTCCGGCCTACGTGAGCTTGATTGTGGAGGGTCTGGTAGCTGGTGCGATCAAGAAGGGACTCCAGCCCGCGCTAGCTCAGGAGCTTGCGTGCCAGCTGCTGTTCGGCTCGGCCAAGTTGCTGCTTGAGAAGGGGCTGCATCCGGCAGTGCTGAAGGATCAGGTCTCGACTCCGGGAGGAACGACCATCGCTGGGCTGCAGGAATTGGAGTCACACGCCGTGCGCGGCGCCTTGCTGGCCGCGGTAGAGGCTGCCAGCGAACGCTCGGAAGAGCTTGCCCAGGACTGACGAGGCGTCACAGCAGGATCCGGCCCTTCAAGCCGAAAGGCTTGGCTATTCCGAAGAAGTCGAGGATGGTCGTCGGCAGATCCATGATGTTCGGATGTTCGAAGTTGACCGCATGGCTGCTGAACAGGCATCCAGGCACTAGATCCCTCGCCATGGAATGATCTCCCCCCCACGCCCACGGATTGAGGTTCAGGATCTCGCTGCCGCTCTCGCCCATCACCGACTCGGAAGATGACCGGTACCCGGGAGTGTACCCGACCAGAAGCTCCGGCATCTCGCGGGAGAATTCGCCGCCGTAGACTTCTCCTTTGCGATATGCGCGGTGTACCGGGCGCTCGCCAGTGTCCGGGTCGCGGATCGCTTCGAGCTCCCCCGCGATGCGCTCTGCCAGCCGACCGGCCTCGTCATCGCCCAAGACGCCTTGGCCCTCTCTGCCCAAGCGATTGATATACAGGCCGTTGAACCCTATGCCATAGGCTGCCGTGGCTGTCCAGTCGATATCGAGAACGCTCGCCTTGTCCTTGCTCGCGGCTTCGTCCTTGATCGCCAGGTAGCCCTGCTGACGCAGCCAGGAATTGAGGTGGAACTGGCGGCCGAACGGCGCGAAACCGTGGTCAGAGCACACCAGTAGCAGCGTGTCATCGTCCGCTGCGGGCAGGACGCGGCCGAGGAGCTTGTCCATTTCTTCGTAAAGGTGGTGGATATACCCCGAGTAGCGGACATCGCTGGCGGCATGCATCGGATGGGTATCGTCCATGTTGCGCCACAACATGTGCGTGTCTTGGTCGGTGCTCGAGACGTAGAAAAAGAACAGGCCCTCGCGAAAGCGCTCCCACTCGTGCTCGAAAAGGCGTATGCGGTCCTTGAGGATCAGCTCGGCCTGCTTGACATAGCCCTCGTCGTCCAGGATGCGGTAGTCGAGGGCCTTGGTGTCCGACGGCAGCCCCTTGGTCCAGAACGGACCGATCGCGCTGGCGATCTCGCCGCCGACCTCCTGTGGATGGGAGACAGGCATTGCTTGCGCTGCCGGGTCGATGTTGATGGGAGTGACGTAAAGCTGCAACTGGGGGTGCGCCTGCTTGAGGTAGAAGCGGCAGATGCCCGCGACACCCACCAGGCCCGAAGCCATTCCGAACCGCACTCTCGTCCAGTCGCTGTACTCGCCTTCTTGGAGCAGGTGCTGCTGGCCTTGGATAGCAACCAAAACGGCGCTGTTGACCGGATCGACATCAATGGTGAACGGGATCGAGGTGGCGGGCTTGTCCTTGTGAAGGGAGTCCTCCGGCCCGGCGAGTTCTGTCGTGACGCGGCCCTCGCTGAGCGTGACATGGTGCACGATCCCACCGGTCAAGCTGGGATACAGCTCCTGCCTGTCAGTCGTGAAGTAGTTGAATCGACCGAACGAGTCTGCCAAGTCTGGCGTTCCCATGCCGCTCAGGGCCCGGGTCGCGGTGTCGTCGACCGGAAAATTCGTCGGGATCTTGATCACCGTGGAGGGAATCCCGGCATCGGTGAGGTAGGTCCAGAATGGCACCCCGACGCGCTTGTTGACGATGCCCGGGCCGCCCATGGCGAGTTCGTAGTCGCCCAGGCTGAACGTGCGAGCGGGCGGGCTCGACTCCCAGATCGAGAAGTACGGTTCGTAGGTCAACGGATCGCGCATGATGAAGTCCGCGATCGTGTGGCTGCCCGGGTCCGTTCCGGTGATGAAGGTGCTCCAAGCGACAGGGCTAAGCGCCGGCATGGTCGTGCCGAGCTCGCGGAACGAGCCCATCGCTGCCAGCTTGCTAAAGTTCGGAGCCCGCCCTTCGTCCATCAGGGCTTGGATGATCTTGGGGTCAAGACCGTCTAGGCCGAGCACGACCACCCGGCGGCCGTTTCCTGGGAGCTGGGGATTCCGACGGCAGCCCAGCCCCGCACTGGAAGCTCCGGCAAGCAGGGAAGTTGCGAACGCCCGTCGCGTGATCATGATCTGCCGGATCGCGACCAAGCCGCAGCCATCGCTGTCCTACGACCCCTAGACACCAGCGAGCGCGAGGTAGTCACGAACGTTGCTAAAGCACAACCGCCGAACCAGATCGCCCACGAGCGCTTCGTCATTGGGAATCTCACCCTTGGCCATGTCGTTGCCGAGCAGGTTGCACAGCACGCGGCGGAAGTACTCGTGGCGCGGATAGGACATGAATGAGCGCGAATCCGTCAGCATGCCCACGAAGCGGGACAGCAGGCCGACGTTGGACAGGCAGTTCAACTGCCACTCCATCGCCTCCTTCTGGTCGAGGTACCACCAGCCCGAGCCGAATTGCATCTTGCCGGGGATCTTGCCGTCCTGGAAGTTGCCCAGCATGGTCGCGAAGGTGTAGTTGTCGTTCGGGTTGTTGTTGTACAAGATGAGGCGCGGCAGCGCGTCTTCGTGGTCGAGGCGATCCAGGTACCGACCTAGGGCGTCGACCTGGGGCCAGTCTCCGACCGAATCGAAGCCCGTGTCCGCGCCGGCGGCGCGGAACCCCCGCGTGTTGTTGTTGCGGCGCGCGCCGAGATGCATCTGCTTGGTCCAGCCCCTGGCCGAATCGAGCTGGCCGAAGTACAGCATCATGAACGCGGCAAACTGGCCGTGCTCGGCTCCCGAGGCGGCAAGCCCGCTCCGCGCCGAGTCGAAGATCGTGCTGGCAGTAGACTCGGCGGGAAAATTGCAGAAGGCCTGATCCAGGCCGTGGTCTGAGAGGCGGCAGCCCATCTGGTCAAAGAAGTCGTGCCGCTGTTCCAGCGCGGACAGGAAGTCTTGGAAGGAGCTGATCTTGAGGTTGGCAGCTTGCTCGAGCTTCGCTACCCAAGCGTTAAACGTGTCCGGCTGGTTCACCGTCAACGCCCTGTCCGGACGGAAGGCTGGATAGACCTTGGTTTCGAGGTCCGATTCGGCGATCGCTTGGTGGTGAGACAGATCATCTGTCGGATCGTCCGTGGTGCACAGAGCCCGGACATCGAACCTGCGAAGAATACCGAACACTCTGAATTCTTCGGTCGCCAGCTTGTCGTTGCAGAGCTGCCAGACTTCTTCAGCATTCGATTCGTCGAGCAGGCCGTCGAAGCCGAAATAGCGCTTCAGCTCAAGATGGCTCCAATGGTAAAGAGGGTTGCGCAAGGTATGCGGCATGGTCTTGGCCCACGCTAGGAACTTGTCGTGCGGGTCAGCTTCGCCGGTGCAATAGGCTTCGCCCACACCATTGGCGCGCATGGCGCGCCATTTGTAGTGGTCGCCCTCGAGCCAGATCTCGAATAGGTTCTGGAACTGCCGGTTGGAAGCCACGTCCTGGGGCGGCAGGTGGCAGTGGTAATCGAGGATGGGCTCGTCCTTGGCATAGCCGTGGTAGAGCCGCTTGGCGTGCTCGGTCTGGAGTAAGAAGTCTTCGTGGATAAAGGACATCCGGCTGCTCCGGCGCAATTCCCATCATACGCACAAGGCGGCCAAGCGGGGAGGCGAGAGCAATCCGTGGCGTTCCCCTCCGACACGGTACCGCGACATCCACTTCGGGCTTGCGTGGATGGATGGCAATTCTGGAGACGAAGCGCCATTAGGCGATGTTCGCCATCTTGACAGGCGCGATTTCGTGGGGGTTCCCCATCCTTCTAAGGGTCTGTCAGTTTTGCGATCATATTTCTGACATCAGTAGGAGCAGATCATCATGCCCGGCCTACCTCGCCAGATTGAAGACTACGCGGCGACTTTGCCCGAGGGTGCACCCTTGTGCCCAAGCGCATTGTTGCATCTAGGCACTCGCGCGGCGGTCGATCAGGCGTTGTCCCGGCTTGCTCGCCGCGGGCGGCTCATGCGTATCTGCCAGGGCGTCTACATGCGACCGATTAAGACACGATTTGGCGAATGCTCGCCTGCAATCGAGAGAGTGATCCCATCGCTATCGAAGTTGTGGGGCGAGGTCATCGTCCCTTGCGGTGGCGGCTCTGCCAATGTCCTCGGCCTGACGAACCAGGTGCCGGTACGGTTGGTCTTCCTGACCTCTGGACCTGATCGCAATCTCTGGATTGACGGCCAGCCGGTGGTTTTGCGACATGCTCCACGCTGGCAGCTGGTCGCTCCGAATCGGCTTGCTGGCAATATCGTCCGGGCTCTCGCTTGGCTGGGGCCCCAAGAGGTGAATGACGGATTGGATCGACTAGCTCCCCGGATTTCGGCTGAGGATCTTGCGGAACTCGCTAGCGTCCGTGCCGTACTGCCAGCCTGGCTCGCAGAGCCGATCAGCCGGTTGGTGGCCCATGCATAAGGCCTGGTTTCCATCCCTGTCGTCCAACGACCGTCAATATGCACTCAGGGTCGCTGCGCCCCGGTGCGGGCGCAGGCCATATTTGCTCGAAAAGGACATCTGGGTAGTCCAGGCCTTGAGCGTTCTGTTCTCGGCCCCATTTGCCAACGATCTGGTGTTTCAGGGAGGTACGTCGCTCTCGAAGGCCTACGACATAATCCGGCGCCTTTCGGAGGACATTGACATCACATACGATATTCGGGCCTTCGCCCCTGACTTCGCAGCCGACAGCGAGGAGCCACTACCGCCCACGCGCAGTCAGGAGAAACGCTGGACGCGGGCGATCCGAGCTCGGCTGGCGGAGTGGACAAAGGAATATGCGTTGCCCGCAGTCCAAGAGGGATTGGCAAGGAGTCGTTGCGCTGCCGACGTGCGTGCAGACGCTGACCGGATCTACATCGGCTACACACCTCTCTTTGATGGCTATGGATTCGTCAAACCGGAAGTAAAGCTCGAATTCGGCGCGCGTTCGACCGGCGAGCCGCGGAAGCGGCGTCCCGTCGTCTGCGATGCGTCATTACACCTGCCCGACCTTGCGTTTCCTGCCGCGTCCCCATCGGTCATGCTGGCCGAGCGCACCTTCTGGGAAAAGGCTACCGCCATGCACGTATTCTGTAAGCGGGAGCGCGGTCGCGGCGACCGGCTTTCTAGGCACTGGCACGACTTGGTTCGATTGGCCGATGGCGGTTACGCCGCGACCGCGTTGGCCGACCGCAAGCTCGCACGCACCGTCGCACGGAACAAATCCGTCTTCTTCCGAGAGAAGGACGCGGCGGGCGGTTGGATCGACTATCGAGCGGCGGTGACGGGTGGTTTGCAACTCGTTCCGACCGGCACGGCGCGTGGCGTGCTTGCCGACGACTATGGCAGGATGCTCCGTGACGGTATGCTCCTCGGCGATGGGGAGACGTTCGAAGACATCATGGGCCGCTGTGCCGATATAGACCTGAGAGCCAATAGCTACGAGGGCAATGCATAGATTCTGAGCTACGCGTCGAAGTAGGGCGCGGAGCACTCACGTCGACTACTCTTACCGGCTGTGGGGATGTGGCAAACGCGCAGACCTTGAGCTTGGAAGCCCCAACGTAGCACCACTATGCTGATGCGCACGCCCTCATCATCACGAACACGGCGAACGATGGCGAATGACGCTATCGCCGAAGTCTCCGGCCAGTCCTTCTGGACACATGACCGCCGTACCAAACCAATGTCGAAGGACATGCACAAGCCGACACCATCAGCAACAGATCATGCTCAGCAGTGCGCGCGCCCTACTCATTCCGACATAGTGGTAAGCCCGCAGACTCTCGCTACGTCCGGGTCTAGGCATATCAACAAGAACAATTACCTCGCTCTCAAGGCCTTTGAAATCTCCAATCTGAGCAAAACCGATTGCATTACGATTCGAGTTTCGGGGAGAGAAATGATCCAGAACTGCGATCGAATCGCGAAATTTCGCGGACAGAGAAGACGTCCAAGAATGCGCAAACACATGGGGCGAAAGTATGACTATGTCTCTCGGGTTGAATCCCTCTCGATCAACTAGCCTACGCAGCTCTCTCTCTAGAGCTTGGATCGCAGTGTCTGAGTCGGCGACATTGACTTCACGTACAGCCGGGCCATCACCAACCCCTGAATTCCCAATATCGGCGTCAAGATCACCTTGTATCCGTTGCAGGATCGGCAGAGAGTTCCGGCAATTCGTCTTGAGTGGGATGCGAACCGGGTTAAAACTCTCCAAATAATCATAAGCGTCGGGCACATAAGAGCCGCACAAGCCGGATTGATTGTTGGCGTCATGAAAAAAGCACCAACGTCCTTCGCCTATTCCACCCTGTAGATAGTTATCCAGCTGGGCCAAGGCATCCATGTTCAATATGTCCTGGCCTTCATCGACGATCAGTGCATCGAATTTCTCGATGCCGACACGCTTGGCTGCGACATGAATCGACTCCGCCAAACTGACGGTCAACCCGGGCGCCACGCTACGCTCTAAGAATCCCTTGAGCCACGGCGAATGACAGGTCAGTGCGGTCTTCATTCCAGATGCGCCCCAGCGCTTCGCCAATTCAAGCGCTAACATAGTCTTCCCCGTACCAGCACCGCCCGAGCATATCACCCGAGGGTTGGCTTCGACGACATCGATGAGCCGAAGCTGATCCGCTGTCAGCCGTGCGATGCGCGTTTCGACATTATGGGCAGAAATGTGCAACGGTACCACAGCCTCAAAATCAGGGCGCAAATGCTGCTGCAAAGCTTTCAGATGCGAAGGGATTGCGGTAGGTTTTCGAGAGTCCTTCACGCGCCAGTGACTGAAAAATATCTCCAGCCACTTCTCGAATTGTCTAAAGTCCGATCCATCTGCGAGAGTGGCACGGTCCCACTCCGCACTATCAGGAAGCCGATCGACATCTGGCATAACAACTCCGTAGCCCACCACGAACAGATTGGCAAGAGAAGCGGGCAACTTTTCCAGTAGACCATGTAGTGCTCCCTCAGCTTGCCTGAATGGAGACTCACGCAAACGCTTGGTTTCACCGTACCGATTTGTAGTTACCCAGATGCCATCATTGCAGGATACTCCGCCACCCTTCACCTCTAGTACAAAGAGACCATGTGGTCCGCAAACAACAAAGTCGATCTCTCCGAATCGTTTATATTCATGCCGCGGAAGGTTGAGCGAGTGCATCGAAAACCAAGTAGTTTGGTCTGGGCGGGAAAAGGTTGCACGCAGCTGGTCGAACGTACGCAATTCCGCTTGGCTGCTGGTGTTCAATGCTTGGTTAGGAATCATTCGCATGGTTTGCTGTTCTCATTGCCCGGTTCCTCGATTCCCTCTGCGTTCATTAAGTTCGTACGGATCTCGGCCTCGATCTGAGGATCAATCAGCGGCCAACGCCCCAAGCGGCGCAGAAATTTGTCCATATCAACTTCTTCAGTAACAGCCTTTAACATACCGGGCAATACAACCTCCAGGGCGTTTCGTTCGAAACTATGCGGATAATTACCTTCCACCAGAGTGATTCGGGTTTGGATGCAATCGTTCCACTTGCACTTCCGCGCAAGCTCCAGTGCCAAGCGCCGTCGTTGGCTGTTCCACTCACGGCCGGAGGACGTAAAGAATCCTCGTAATGGTTTCGGACCGGGAGGTATATTCACAGAAATGCTATCGCAGTGATTCAAGTGCTCTGCATTTGCCATCCAATAAGCTACGTAGGCAGACACGTCCGGATGACGTAGTTCTTTTGGAATCTGTAGCCAGCCATCGCGCACACCGAAGAGAATGCCAGCAAGTATGTGCTCAGAATCGTTCAGTAACGGATGTGAAAACTCCAGCAGATCCGTACAAGTGTCACGTAGGCAGAACAATAGCAGTGGTCTCGACAGAGATCCCTTGTGATGTTGGAGTAGCTCGGTGATTGTTCCACTTCCCAAGCCAAGACAACCGCGCATATCCACGATCAATCGCTCCAAGCGTGGCCCGATTTCCGATTTTCTTAGAAGCTTGCTCTGACCTTCCAAGTAACCAATTGCGACATCCAATGGTGTTTGCGGACGTTCCTGAAATTGCGCGGAGGAGAGCGATTGTATTACCCCCAGAAAAATCCGTGTACGCGTATCTGCTTGGGTAGATATCTCACCGCTTTTCATCCAGTTGGAGATCTCGAAAAGAATGGGATCGCTTTGAGATAGGTCATCATTTCCGTCAGGCGTTCCTTCAGTAACTGACCGGAAAACGGCGAGCCCAAGATCACTTCGATTCGCGAAGTGGTACAGCATCGCGAGCGCACCACCAAGCGCCTGTCCAAGAGCAGGGAATTCATTATGCCTATCCTCAAAAAGTTGCTCTTCCGGTTGCCTTAACGGCAACCCGACGTGCGTATCAGTGTCAAATAATGACTCCGAGACTACAAGCTGACGAGACTTTAGATCCACATTTGAAACATCGTGTGCGGCGCGCTCGAATGCTTGCATGTCGGCGGAAGAACGAAAGTTAATTCTGAGTAGCAACGTCGTCGGCAATGGCGCTCGAATCAGTATGGCAACATCGTCCCGCCGTTTTCTTGTAGCTGGTGAGGCCACGTCCCGCGTAACGCCGTTTCGCGAGAGCATGCGAACGGGACCGGACAGGTCGCTCAAATCGAATGACGCGATGCAGGGCAACAAGTGCTTACGCTCAACGGTTGCATGATTCACTGCGTCATCTGGAATCATCTCCTTGGCCCGGAACAACGGAATCCACCCTGGATAAAGTTCCAAAGAATCGGAATAGTACTTACCGCGAAAACCAGCGGGGCTCATCACCATATCGGCAGCCAGCATATAGAGCATGTTGGGATGGTTGGTTACCAGGTGCCATATGCGGGCGGTTCGCCGCCGACGTGTCGGTTTCTTCAGAGAGCCGCTTAGCGTGGTCATGACCTACTTCCTAGCAAGAATAGCGGGTTCGGTAGGTAGCAGCCCATCGACAACTGGACAGGCATCGCCGGTACGAAGGAGGATGACCTGTTCTCGGGCACGCGCCACCATCACGTAAAACCGTGCCTTGAGCGCGTGCCGGTCCTGCTTAGGTTGGTGCTGGTCTATATCGGCCAAGATGGCTGTATCAAATTCAAGGCCCTTGCAGGACTGGGCGTTGATGATCATGATGCCACCCTGGCTAAAATTTGGTAGTTCCCGCTGGCCGGAAACGAAGGTCTGGATCGGTGGCTTGCCGTTATCGAGGTTCGGGTTGGCACGAACAAGTCCATCATTGAATTTATTTCGCACTTTATTGTCTGGGGTAATGATTCCAATTAGCCTGCGTGGGTTGCGGTCGCTCAGTTGGAGGATACGATCCGCAAGTTCGGCAAATGATTGGGTGCTTGTCTGACCATAAGTCCAAAGTTCTGGCGTCACAGCGGATGAACTGGAGTGAGGTAAGTCAGGCTTCGGGCTGGCCGGATCAGCTGGATAGAAGTGTTGCGCTAATGACGCGATTGTCCGTGTGTTTCGGTAGTTGATTTTGAGCTCTACTGTGTCGCCTTGGTCGATAGCAAGGAGGTCCTCGATATCCTGCCGTGAACTACACCTATCAGGCTGTATCTGCTGATTCTGGTCTGCCGCTACATAGAAGTTCTCGAAGCCAAGCTGGGTCAGAGTGCGATAGAAAGCGGGGGGCATATCCTGACCTTCATCGATTACCAGATATTTTCCGTTCAAATTCTTGTTAGTGAATTCTCCCTGAGCCAACTGCTCAACAGCCTCCCAATCAATTGGCCGGTAACCGCCAGCGTACTCTGGTTCGCGTGTTGGAACAGTGTCAAAAAAGTATTTGAAGATTCCTCGGAACCAAGAGTCCCAAGTCTTGGCGGAGAAAGGCTGTTTACTGCCAAACAGATGTCGGTTTGAATGATCCAGCAAGTGGTTGTAAACGAGAGTTCGGTAGGTCCTCTCGTCCTGCGCCAAGCGTCGTGCCCGCAACAGCGCCACGACTGACTTACCTGTGCCAGGGCCGCCGACTACCAAGTGTTGTCCCTCCAGTGGCAAAGCCAGGGCTTCATCTTGATCCTTGTTCAGATCCTGAATCCCTGGCAGCGTGAATCGGCGGCTGCGGTCTACTGGCACGGTTAGGACATACCAAAGAAGGAAGGCATTCCGTTGGCGGCATCGCCTTTGACGAAAACTCGGTCCAGCAAGGTGTTTCCGTATTCGCAGGCAGGCTCGGGTACCAGCGCGCAGGCATGGCAGGCGGCGCGGTTCAGCACGCTCGGACCCTGACCCTCATGCTCGCTGCAGACTGGATCCAGCGAACACCAGCGTGAATGCTCTAGTGCACGAGTCAGAATGCCTAGAGAGCGTCGGGGTTCGCTTAGCTCGGCCAGCCCACCCAAAGAGCCGGCAACGTCGGGAACAGCTACATGAATGAGAATTCCGGCCATGGGTTCGGGTAAGTTGGCACAATAGATGCGTTCAATCAGCGACGCACCAGGATATCCTCCCTCAGACTCGATTTGTCGCATCAGCAGATGTGACAGCGTATGCAGTAACAGGAAGCGTGCTGTCAGTGGGATAGGGGAGTCGCGACCAGATTGTGCGAATCGGGGAAGAAGTCGATTAAGTCGCGAAGTGACTGCGGTTTCTTGCTCCCAGTCCTGGAGTCGCTCTTCGTCGAGTACGACAAATATGCCTTCGCCATACAATTCGGTGGCGGGCAACCAGTCAGATTGTCCGACGATGTCTGGCGGCACTACCTCTTTGCCGCCCATGCGGGTGAATCCCTTAAATGCTTTCACCGCCTTAAGCCGGTCGACGCGAACGAGGTGCCGGATGCCTTGGACTATTTTCCTAGCGTGACTGTCCGATACATCTGCGTTTCCCAGTTCACGCCACCCGGCGCTGTTATTGCGTGTGACCAAGTCCTCGTCATCGCGCTGGTCTTGCCGTACCTCCAGAAACGCCTCGAACTCGCTTTCGCGTAATTGGCCAGGCGTAAGGTTCTTACCGTACAAGGGATAGCCGCGGTTGAGCTCAGCCAAAGCGGTCTTGATATCGTCGTATGAGCAACGATACTCCGTCGCCAGCGCATTTATCATGCCTTTTCTCGCCAATGGCGTTTTCGCCCCGTCGATTCGGGCGCGATGATCTGAATTGCGATACAGGTTATCAACGACTGTCCCCTTTCTCACGCGGGATTCAGGTGGAACTACCAGCACGGATTCATCGATTGGCACGTAAGCCCGAGTGTCGTTGATAGCCAGCACTTGCGCGAGATCATTGCCTTCTTTCTCAACGGCCTCTCTCGGCGGTACTAGATCGTGTTCGGTCCAGGGTTGCATTCGGCCTTGACCGAAGCTCAATCGCTCATCGCCACGAAACCTGACCTCAGCGTGGCAGGCATCGCACTGTAACGTGCGTTCTTCGTAGCCGCGTTCGATCAATCGAAGTTGGTCTCTGACCTCACAGTTGGCCTGCGCAGGATTGCGTGTGTCCCTGTGCGCGAGAAAGTGCCACGGCACATCGGCAAGGAATCCACCGGGATCCGCAAGTATCCAGTTCACCTGCTCAAGAATCGGGTGGGATTCGCATTCCTTTCGAATACAAGGAGGGGAATAGTCAAGTCGATCCCGTTTCCACGGCCATCGGTACAGTGCACCGCAACTGGGGCACCGAGCCCACGACGGAAATCGCGTTGTCGGTACACAAACACCATCCACTTGGCCATTCTTCAGTTGCGTCGCCACAGGTGGGCCACGCAGTTGCTGGTCGATTCCCAACGCGGAGCGCACACGCTCTACGTACGGAATCACTTTGCCAGCCACGATACCCCGGCGATCCGTCCATTGACGAGTGTCCTGAACGACCACCAGCCCATTCGGCCACCGAACAATCGCCCCTACACTGCTTTGACCGAGTAGGTGGGAGAGGCGTATAGGAATCAGTCCATCGGACACGGTTCATAGCACCTTAAGCAGGGCAGTGTCCTCCACGTTGCGTAGCGACTGCAAGGTCGCCCACAGGCCGCGAATTTTGTCGTCGTGGTTGTATAGCAGGCGGTCGCGGCCGGTGTTCTGATTTGGAACCTGATACTCCAGCTTTCTTCTACCATTACAACGTTTGACCTCAGACTGCCAGTCTATCATGAGAGATGTGATATGCCGCTGTACTTCATCGGCCTGATCGGGTGCGGCCTGTGCGCAACGCCGTCCAAGACGTTCCGCGGCCTCGGCGACGCTTAGATTCTTTGGATCAAAGTCGGCAGCGGTATCATTCCCGAGCAGCCCCAGCCTAGCATGACGCATCACGATCACCAGCGCCGCGTGCAGAGCACGATTGCGTGCCTGGTAGGTATAAGGCGTAATGCTGGTGGGCTCGACAAAGCGGTAGAAGGCCTCATGATAGGGGCGAAAACTCTCGTAATGTGACAGACTGCGCGCCTGATCGCGATAGTAGTTGGCGAACACTAGACCGGCCACTTCGCCCCGACCCACTCGACTACTGGCCTGGATGTATTCCGCCGCGGTTAACGGCTGGCCATTGATGATCATCAGTGCAAGCCGGGCCACGTCAAGCCCGACCGAGATCATGTTGGTAGCCAGTACTGCATCGAGGCAGCCGACCTTATCGCGCTCCTTTTTCAATCGGCCGAATATTTCTGCATTCTGCTCGGCCGTCTGCGAACTGGTGAGCTGGGCAATGCTTGGCGTCGAGCGTCGTTGATTCGGCGTTCTCTCGTTTTCCTGAGATCGGGCACGCGCGACGCCGGGCAACAACTGCATGTATTCGCGCACATCGCTGGCAAATGCCGCATGGCTGTTTGCGACGCCTTTCAGGCTTCCGTGATACACCACCTGCGTCCACCAGGCATCCAAGAGTTCTCGTGAGTCCCGTTCACCCTCGAACAAGGTAAATGGGGCCAGCAGCAGTGCTGCCGCCAAAGGGGCCATACACTGCTGACGGTTTAGCATCGGTGCCAGATAGCCGACGTAGATGCGACCCGGGCGTTGCTCCAACGGTACGGTACGAGAGAAATAGGCGTCGTCGCAGCTCAGCCCGGGTGGTGGGAACACGGCCACTTCTCGGCCATATAGTCGTTTCACCTGTTGATCCGCCATGCGGATGGTGGCGGTCGAGGCGATGTACTTCGGGTACACGCCGCGCAGCTGCAGGACGGTGTCGATGGCGGCCTCATATAGGCCGGCCAGCGAGCCCAGGGTGCTGGAGATCAGGTGCAACTCATCTTGGATGATAAGTTCCGGCGGTCGATGTAGCTCACCGCCAAAGAACGCGTTGGCGCGCTCTTCCCAAGTGAGTCTGGCGAATTTGTCCACCGTGGCGACCAGCATGGTCGGTGCTTCGGCATACAACGCTTCGTCAACGACATTACAGGGAAGCATGCCATCTGCGGACACGCCGAAGGTACAGTTTGGGTTACGGCAGAGGAAGTGGAAGTGCTTCGCGGTGCTCTCGTAGTTGCGAGTCGAGTCAAACTCTTGCTCACACCACGGGCAACCAAATAGGACCAGCGCAGGCTTTTCACCGGTAGTGCGCGCCTTGTCTACAAGCTCGGCGGCTTTCTGGAAGCTGTTTGGGCTGATGGCCTCTCCTACCCACATGCCGATAGTGACCGGGGCCGAGCCGAGATCCGCTCGTTCACGCCGAATCAGTTCTAGTGCACAGATGAGACGGGTGGCGCGTATGAACTGATCGCGGGTCAACAGGCGAAGGGTGTAACGCATCAGGACAGCAGTTCCGCCTCCAGTATCGGGATGACGAAGGCGCCGCAGCGCAATCTGGAATGCTACTAAGCCGAGGTAAGCCTCCGTCTTACCCCCACCCGTTGGGAACCATATCAGGTCGACCGTATCGCGGAATTCGCTGTCCTCGTTCGCCGTAGATTCCAGAGTGGTCAACAGGAAGGCCAACTGAAACGGGCGCCAGCGATAGGCATCGTCCGCACGGGACTTGCCCTGTAAACGATCGTGCTGGCGCATCTGGTCCAGCATGGCTCGATTGGCCAGAGCGAATGCCAGTCTTGCCTGTGAATTCACGTCCAGCAGGCGCAGGCTGGCTCGCATGCGCTGGACAGCCATATTCATTCGGGCGACCAAGCGGTTCCCCACCACATGATCATCAAGCTGCAGGACCGAGATTTGCCCCTGCTGCCTTGTGACCCATTCGGCGTATTCATCGACGAACGCAGCCAGCGCGGGCAGGAGGGTTGGGTACATGTCGTGGATTTCCGCCAATCGCGCCAGCGACAACACAGGTTCACCACCCGATCCGGTGTCTGCCGTCATCTGCGGAACCTCCACCAGTGGCATCGTCTCGGAGCGCAGCTCAACTACCTTGCCGCCCTTCAATTCCCAGTTGGCAGCACAGCCATGCCCGACTGCGTAGATACGCCGATCCTTATACTGGAGTTCGATTTCCTGCTCTTCAGGGTCGAGCAGACTACGATCAACACGTGGATAGACGCCAATTTCCCCGGAATCGATCACGCAGCGCAGGCTGGCCTCGAACAGGGTCTTTTTCGCGCGCTCGAAGACATAGTCTCTACCCGTCTCTTTGTCGCTCAGGTCCTGTGTATTGCATAGAGAAACCGTGACGATCCACCCACCGAAGAAATGACGCCACTGAACATCCACGCGCGCCTTTCCTTCTAGCTTGAGAAAGCTCTGGCGCTGGTCGTCTCCGGGACAACTGATGTTCTCAAACTCCTCGTCATGTCCTTGTGCTGATACTAGGCTGTGGCGGTTCCATTCGTTCTTATACCGTCCTCGTTCGTCACGTTCTGCAGGCTCATATCCCACGGCACGGCACAATACCTCAAACCGAAGATCATTGCCTTCGATGAAAAACGAGAAGCCCAACGATGACGGCGGGATGTATCGCCGCACGATGGCAGGTTCAGTAATGCTTTCACCCGCGACTTCGCCCGCACCTTCACTCTCATCCACGTCTTCGCCAGTGGGATCAAGGCCTTCACCCCACCGGGATGTAGGGTAGAGCGCACCGCAGGGGAACCGTTCTGTAGGCAGGACGCCACGGAGGTGTGGGCCATCATCCACTGGCTCAGGTGGCCCGATGAGTTGCTTGCGCACCCAGTCGATCAGATTCCTACGCGGTTCAGTGAACATTCGCAACTGCCCAGGTAATCCTCAAGCGCAAGCACTGATCAATGGGATGGCCGGGATTCCACTCTCGCCAGCAGGGCCGGCGGCCCTTGCAGCAAGAACTCAATACGGTTCAGACCCTGCTTCGGCGCAGTCAATAGTACGCTGCGCAGCGTGGCGAAATCTCGTGCCCCGTGCTTGGAGCGGCACCCACCCGAGATCTTCATGCCCAGATTAATCATGCGCAGATACCGTTCCGCCTGATCGTTGGTGAAGTGCACCCTGTTATCCCACGGAATGCGTAGCACCGATTCCCGCCTCTCCCTCAGCCTCAACGCCAGATTGTGACTTGGTCGGCGCATTTTGCGACCCCGTCGTCCGCTCGGCAAGGCGGTCAGCGCTTGGTAACGGGTCTGCGCTTCCCGCACCAATTGGTCGAAGCGCCGCTCGAGCCTCTCCAGCAGCGAGCGCGGCAGTGCCGTGCCCTGCTCCCACACGATCCACCCTGCCCGGTTCGCCCGCCTGAGCAGCTGTTGCATTCGCCGCGCCCAAGCTTGCCCGTCGATCTCCGCCAAGACCTCTGCATCGAGCAAATGATGGGCACTACACATCGCGTGCGAGACTCCCCCGACCTTTAAGTGGGACGCCAAGTAGGGTGGCTACAGAACGGTAGACAGGTAGAGATGCGGCAGCAACGGTTACTCCGCAACAGACTGCATTATGATGGCCGAGTAGGCCGAAGAAGTCAACGTCATCATCATCCCTTCTTCTCGCTTTTCCTTCCGCAGTCTTGAGGGAGGCTGCTTCAGCTAGGCGGAATAGGGCTGTTTGGGGCAAATTTGAACAGGCACGGCCACCAGAACGGGCACGTCGTGCGCCCGGCTATAGCCGGAAGAGATTAGCAGTCGACGCCGCCCCTCTCCGTAGCATATTCGTTCGCTTTCTCACCCAATCCGTCTCGAAATAATCTGAACCGGCAGGATCAAGATCGGCATCACCGCATTCAAGGTGGTCGTCCAAGTCAAGTGGTATGCCAAGATCGTTCAGCGCAGCGTGCTCGAAGCTCTTAGGGGATCACTCCATCACTTCGATGCTGTCCGAAAAACGATCGTTGCTACATCCGAATCCAGATGAGGTACGGAGTGCGCTGCGTTTGAGAAGGGGCTGCTTCAATTACGCTCTTCGATGTCGATAGACTAATCGATCTGATCGAACATGGCATCGGTGTTCGCAAAGAAAGAGTCCAAGTCCTGAAGATTGATCGCCAGGCGATAGACGACTCGGTGGGGCCATCAGCGGATACCGCAGTGTGACCCAGCGCCACAACCATTGGTCGCGGGCTCAGTCAGCCCGCCCGCAGCAGTATCCGGGTCCAGCCGAACGCCATCGCAAACAATAGCGCAGCCAGTCCGGTGGCTTGCATCCACGGCTCAGCTACGATGGCCAGTTCTAGCGGTGCGACCGCAACGTGACTCCACCAGAATGCTAGTAGTCCGGCGACGGAACTGAGCATTAGTGGACGAGTCCAAGCCAAGAGCGCGTCAGCCCCAGAGCGCCGCCGGATCTTCGCTTCGAATTGAGCGACCAGCAGAATCGAGCGGGCACTGGGGATCTGGTCCCGTTGCGCCTCGATTTCCCGAGAGAACTCGTGCGTGAGCACATCTTGTACAGCGTCCCGAGGATTCTCGTGCAGTGCACTCGCGCGGCGAACGGGTTTCATGAACTGGTGTCCTCTCCCGGGACTAGGATGCGCTTGAGCTTCTTGCGGGCGCGAAAGGTCAACACTCGCACGCTGGCTTGACTCAGCTTCATGATACGGGCAACCTCCCTGTGCGAGAAGCCCTCCGCATAGACGAGCCAGAGTAGCTGCTGTTCGCGCCTGGAGAGGCTGGAGAGCGCCTCGCGTAGTTCGATGCTCTCCAGCGCAGATGTCGGCCGCACTTGGGCGACGGGCTGTTGGGCAGACGCTTCGAACCGTGCCGCCCGTTGCAGCGCGCGGCCGTGGTCCGCCATGACGTTTGATGCGATCCGGTAAAGGTACGCCTTTGCTTCGACCGCTTGCGGGGTCTTGGCCATCCGACTTGCCAGGAACTTGCTGTAGGTGGTTTGGAATAGGTCGTCGATCGAACTGCGATCTCCACAATGCCGCAACAGGTAGGCCCTAATCGAGGGTGCGGTGGCCGCATAGAACTGCTCAAAGCCTTCGACATCGGAACCCCCTAGCGGCATCGAACTCGTGTTCGGCGGTCGGATTCAAGCTACGGGGCATCCGGGCGAGAAACACTGGATTGGGGTGGAGCGACATCGTCGCCGTCGCTACTCTCGTCTTTGTCGTCTCGGTCCACGCGCCAGGCCACATAGCTTGAAACTAGGAGGGCAACGCCTACCGAACCGATGACGACCGCAGGGATTCGATAGACCTGATCCATCATCAGTGACAGCCCGACAAATCCAAGCCCGAGGGCGGTCAGAATCGATCCGGGCACGAACAGACCAACCCACGGCCGCATGGGTGCCTCTCGTGAGAGCGACAGAGCGTCGGCAAGCTTGGAGCCTTCCGGGCTTTGCATGGCTTGGGCGAACGCCTCTCCGGTCGAGAACTTGTCGATGAGCTGCCGGATCAGTTCGGCTCTCCGGTCCGTATCCCTTCGCCGGTTTACGGTGCCCAACCAAACCACCACGGTGATCATGGCAAAGAAGGCAATTGGGATCAAGACGGATCCAAGCGGCATTGTCTTCGACTCTCCTTGGGAACGGCAGGTGGCGCCAACGGTGGCTTGATGCGCTCCTCACTCAGAAAAACAGCGTTGCCGACCGGTTGGTTAACAGCAAGTTGCAGATCTTGACCCGGTTGGTCCCCCGGACGGGCCCAGTCAATTGTGTACCAGTCGGAACTGGTCAGTCCGCTCGGGGCGCCGGGACTCGCCCTAGACACCCGCCACGGTGGCGTCGATCAGCCAGTCCACTACCCGCACGAGCGCCTCTTCGTGGGTAGCGCCGGAACCGATCGCCTGCCGATAGGTCTCGCGCTGTTGATGCGAGCTGGTGCCTCGGGAAACGATCGTGCGGGCGTGCTCGATCTCTCTGGCACAGTCGAAGTACTCGGAATCGTCGCCCAAGATCGTTATCAGCTCTTCCATCAGGTCCAGGAAGGGCACGATTTCGCCGCGACCGAAGTCCACCATGCCCCGATCGACGCCGTAGCGCTGCGCGCGCCAGCGATTCTCATCGACCAGCATCCGTGCGTATACCCGCCAGCGCTGGTTGTCGCGCCGCAAGCGATACAGCATGCGGCACAGGCAGCGGTAGTATGCCGCGCAGCAAATCGCGTCTTCAACCCGCGTGCACACGTCGGTGATGCGCATTTCCAAGGTGGGAAACCGAGCGCTTGGCCTGACGTCCCACCAGATCTTGGTGGCGTCTTCTAGCAAGCCCGCCGAAATCATCAAATCGACCGCTCGGCGGTACTCTCCGTAGCTTTCGAAGCGCTCGGGCAGTCCGGTGCGCGGGAGCTCATCGAATACACACAGCCGGTAGGCGCGCAGCCCGGTGTCCGTGCCTTCCCAGAACGGGGACGAAGTGCTCAGAGCGAGCAGGTGCGGCAGGAAGTACGCGATCTGGTTGAGCGTGTCGATCCGGAGATTGTCGTCCTCAATGCCGACATGCACGTGCATGCCGCAGATCAGCAGCCTGTCCGCGACCAGCTGCATGTCCTGTTGCAGCACGTGGTAGCGTTCCTTGTCCGTGCGCTTTTGGTCCTTCCAGCGGGCGAACGGATGGGTCGACGCGGCGATCGGGGCCAGGCCGTGCTCCGCGGACAGGTCGGCCACAGTGCGCCGCAGGCGCGTGACCTCCTCGCGGACCTGCGAAATCGTGTGGCAGATCGAGGTGCCCACTTCCACCTGAGTGCGCAGCATCTCCGTGCTGAAGTGGCCCTTGAGATGGGTCTCGAACGCTTCGACGAGCGCGGCTGGCGGTTCGTCAACCAGATTTCGGGACTCGCGGTTGACGAGGAGGTACTCCTCTTCGATTCCGATGCTGAAGCTGGGCTCGGGCAGCGGCACCTAGAGCCCCTGCCACTCGCACCCGGCAGCTTCAAGGGCCCGCTCCAATGCATCGCCGAGCATGTTTGAGAAATATGTGATCCTGCGTGGACTGGCCAGCAGGTCCTCGCGGATCTCCACCAAGGCGTAAGGCAGTCCCCCGGTTGAGGCGTGGTGCATCCGAGAGAAGTCGAACTTTCCTTGGGCCGAATAGGGCTGGTTGTCGCCGACCACGATTCCGGGATTGCGCCGCAGCTCGGCGATCAGCTTGTGGGCCAGGGTGGTGTCGCGGTCCCAAAGGACGCCGAAGTGCCACGGGCGCTTGAAGCCGTTCATCCTTGGCGTGAACGTATGCATGGCGATGTAGATCGGAATCGTTCCGCCCTCGCGTATCTCTTGCAGCAGTTCGCTGATCGCGGCGTGATAGGGCTTGAACAGAGCGTCTTCCCGCCTTGCCGCCTCCGACTGCGACAGCCCTTGGTTGCCCGGGATCGTCGTGCCATCGCTAGTCTCCGCGATCGAGCCCGCGCTGCGCGGCGTGCGGTTGCAATCGATCACGAGCCTTGAATAGCGGGTCATGATCGCGGGAGCGTCGAAGCGCCTTGCGAGCCGGACGGTTGCCTCGGCCGCGCCACGGTCCCAGCCGATGTGGCGCTGCAGGTCGCTTGCTTGTAAGCCTAGGCTGTCGAGGCTCTCCGGCACCGCCCATGACGCGTGGTCGCAGGTGAACAGCACAGGCGACCGTCCGTCGGCGTTCTCGATCCGGTAAGGCCGAGGTTCGTGCGGTGCCAGCAGCGGGCTGGTGCCTTGGGACGGCTCGCTCGCTCCGATCACGTCTTTCTGCACTGGAGTCTCTCGGTCGGTGCGGAAGCTTGGCGTCGAGCGGTCAGGGCGCGAGGAACAGCGGCCTGATGTGTCTCTCGTAGAGGTTCTCGGTCACGTTCTTGGAGATCGTCTCCTCGCACTCGCCGAGCATGCGGAGGTAGCGGTCGCCCATCTTGGCCGCGATCTTGTAACCCACATGGAGCAGCTGTCGCACGTGGGGGTTGAATTGCGGGCAGCTCTGGTCGTGCCGCAGCGCCGAGGTGTATTGGGCGGCATCCCAGCCGGCGACCTCTGCTGGGGCCGGAAGCTTGCCAGCGTCGATGTCGATGACGGCCGAGTATGGGGCGCACAGTGCCTCGCGTGCCTCGTAGGCCGCCGAGTAGACGTCCTTGGCCAGCGCCAAGCCCTCGCCGCCACCCTCGGCCAGGCCGATCAGTTCTTCGAGCCAGTTGGTGCCCGCGGTCTTGACGTGGACGCCCGCCCCGAACTTGCGGGTGCCGCTGCGAATGGCGTCGTAGATCGAGAACTTGTCCGAGCCTGAGTGGACGCTGAGCTTTAGGCCTGCGGGCAGGCCGTACGCTCGCACCGCGTGGCGGATGACGGCCATGTCGTCCGAGAACTCCTTGTTGAACTGGCCCGTGTCGCCGACATAATCGACGCCCTTGTTGAAGCGGCCCGTGAATTTCGGCGCGATTGTCTGAATCGGGATGCCCTCATCGGCTATGGCCGCGAGGATGACCAACAGTTCGGCAGGAGTCTGCGGACTGTCGGTCTCGTCCATTGAGACCTCGGTGATGAAGTTCCCGCTGCCCTTGGCGGATTCGATGTGCCGGTAGATTCGACCCGCCTCTTGCACGGCGAAGAGGAACTGGGCAGCAGTGCGCTCGACGCTTTCCTGTGTGGTTTCAAAGGCCTCGTCGACGCCCTCGATTTCGATCTTGCCGATGAGTTCGGGATGGCCGCCGATCAAGGTGTCGACCGCCGCCCGCTCGGCGGGCTTTCCGATGGCATACGCGACGTCGAGCGTGAAGAAGTCGCTCGTGTCAACGTAGCCATCGACCGTGTCGAGGTTGATGTGGTCGGCATCGACGTAGTAGGCCTTGCTCCAGCCCAGTTCGCGGACGGCCTCGTCCGCCGCAGCCCGCACGCTGGGGGGCTGGGTGCCGACGATGAGGTGCTCGCGGTGGGACTTGTTCCAAGTCGGGATCACCTCGATGCCTTGCTCCGCGGCCAGCATGCAGGCCCGCAGCTGCGGTCGCGCTTGGTGAGCGAATCTGTCACCGACTCCAAAGGTATACTTTTCGATTTGCATTGCAGGGAAACCATCCGGGGACGATATGGGACTACGAGAGCTCGTCCGAGGCGGCTAGTGCCATCTTAGCGAACACCCCCGCTGCTAGCCGGTAGTCGCTCGGTCGGATGCAGAGTCATCAAGCACCGGAAACGAGTGGCTGGCCATCCGAAGGTAGGCTCCGAAGCAGCCCGGGCTCAGCAGCGCCGACCAAGCCTACGAGAACGCGCCGAGCGGCTCGAACTCACCCTTCAGGATCGAGCGCGTGTCCGCATGCCCCATCCACTCGCCGATCATGGTTGCGTACACCCGCCGGAAGTCTGTCGTCATCTTCAGATTGCCGGCATCGGTGTCGGTCAGGCTCGGCGTTGCGCCGTAGAACCCGCCCTTGACGCTCTCGCCGACCAAGAACATCGGCCCGGCCGTGCCGTGGTCTGTGCCCTCGCTGGCGTTTTCCTCGATGCGTCGGCCGAACTCGGTGAACACCATCAGCGAGACGTCGGCCGAGCGCCCGATGCGGCCCATGTCCAGCATGAATCCCCGGATCGCGTCGGCCGTGTACATCAGCAGCCGGGTGTGCAGGTCCGCCTGATGCACGTGCGTGTCGAAGGAGTTTCCGCGGTAGGCCACGTAATACACCTGTGTCGGCAGTCCGGCAGCGATCAGAGCCGCCACCTTGCGCAGATCGCTGGAAAGACCCCCGGCGATGCCGTAATCGACCGGCGTGCGATACGAACTCCAGGCGTCACGCACCAAGGCCCCGCTGTCCGCTGCATTGCGTGCGACCGAGCGCAGGAATGCCAGTGTCGGATTCTGCGATTCAGCGTTGAGATCAAAGGCTGCGATCGAGCGCTTTTCGATTTCCGACCCGGTTCGCCGTAGCTGCGCAGGCTCGGCGAAGACCAGTGGCGGGTGCAGCCTGCCTCTCACCGCCAGCGATTGCGAACTTCCTATATTCACGATCGCGTTGCGTGTGCCGGGGGCGGAGTAGGCGTCCGCGAATCTCCCGACCCATCCCAAGGTCTCGCCGCCGTTCGGCACGCCAGTGTGCCAAAAGCTCATGGATGAGAAGTGGGACAGGCTCGGGTCGGGATAGCCGCACCCCTCTACCACGGCCAGCTTGCCGTCCTTGTACAGCCTCTCGAAGCCCACCAGCGACGGGTGGAACCCCGCCTCGTCGCTGATCTCAATGGCATCTTTCCTGCGAATCCCGATGCGCGGGCGCACGCGGTAATACTCATCGTTGCGGTACGGAACGACGGTGTTGAGCCCGTCGTTGCCGCCGGTCAGTTCCACCACGACCAGAATTCGTTCCGGATTCGATCCCGGCTTGCCTTCCAGCGTGTCCGCCGCGAGCGCATCTGAGGTCCAGCGGAGCAGGGCCGGCAGGCCTAGGCCGACACCAAGCCCGTTCAGACCCTGTCGCAAGAAATCTCGCCGCCGCGGTTCCTTGGATAAGTGACGCAGGTTCATGGTATTACCCCACTTGGTATTCCGGGGAGCACAGTACGACGTACAAAACGCTCCGAAGCGCGGCTTCCAGCTCCGCCCGGTCGTCTCCTAGCGCCCGCGATCCGATCTGTTCTGTCAGCAGGTCGACCAGCTCCTGTCTGTCAGCGGCCGCCAGCGGCGTGCGCAGAAAGCGCTTCACCAGATGGTCGACCGCCTCGCTGGCATTCGCCGCACCGGACCCTCGCACGATCGCCGCGAGCTTGAAGTCGGCCGAGTGACGCGGTACGAGCTTGACCCGCTCGTATGCCAGCACATAGCCCCGGTAGCCCCCGTAGCGCGTGTTGTACTCCTCGTCAGCGTCGGCCAGCATGCTCGAACCCGAATCCCCCGAGCGGGTGGCGTTGGTGATGTTCATGCCCTGTGCCAGGCGCTGGGCCACGCGCGCGTAGATGCCCGGAAGGCGTCGTTCTGGATGCCCGAACGACTCCGAATCCTGCGGGAACAGCACGTCCCGCATGGAGTTGCCCCGCTCGAGCAGGGTCGCGGGGGTGATCCACGTGCGCCCCCCGGACCAGCCAGCCACGTTGGGGGGATAGAGCAGCGCCTGGCCCAATCTTCGCGATTGCGCGTTGAAGTCCGGAATCGTGGGAGCCCCCGAGAGTCCCAGCTTGCGGTAGGTGGAAACGAGGAGCTGGACCGGGCTCTTAATCTGAGTGGCTACCGACGGGTCGCTATAGAAGTCGCGGGAAAGGAAGATCGCCCCGAGCAGCGGCTTGAGTTCGTAGTCCGCTTCGCGGAAGACACGCGCCAGACGGGTCTTGGTGGTTGCGGACAGGTCTTCCCGCACGAAGAAGCGGTAGAGCTTCGAGGATACGAATTCCGCCGTCACGGGCTGGGCCAAGATGATGTCGACGATGTCATCCCCGCCGAAGGCACCGCGCTGCCCCAAGAATTCCTTCGTGCCGTCGTCGTGCTTGTCCCGGTCGAATCGGAATTCGACTGCGTCGTTCGTCCAGCCGGTGAATGCGCGGGAGGCTTCGCGGATGTCGCGCTCGGTGTAGTTTCCGACGCCCATGGTGAACAGTTCCAGCAACTCCCTTCCAAAGTTCTCGTTGGGATGGTCCTTGATGTTTTGCCCGTTGTCCAGGTACACCAGCATTGCTGGATCGCGCATCACCGCCATCAATAGGTCGCGGAAGTTTCCGGTGGCGTGCTCTCGCAGCGTACGGTTCTGGCGCAGGAGCTTCCGATAGTCGCGCACCTTGGTCTCCGAGGTGGCGAAGTGCCCGTGCCAGAACAGAGTCATCTTCTCTTCTAGCGGGCGTGGTGTTGCCACCATGCGATCGCCCCACCAAAGCGCCAGGCGGCGGGTCTCTAGCGCGTTGGCGCGCAATCCGTAGAAGAACTTGTCCACCACGGGCTGCAGCCGACGGGTCGATCCCGGGGGCAGCACGTCCACGCCCAAGGCACGCCCCTCGGCCCGTGCGATCCGCACCGCTTCCGCCCGGCTCGGCGGGAACGGGTCCATGCCGCCGTCCCACACGCTCGACTCGTCGAAGTCCTCCAGCGCCGGTGCATCGATGCCCTCGTAGTTGACGACGCGGTCTATCGCTTCGGCCACGGGCATGTCAGCCAGTGCTTGGATTTCTTGCGGGGTGCCGCCAAAGCCCGCTCGCTCCAACAAGTGCCCGGCCAGATCGTAGTTCCACTCAGCTTGGCTGATCGCGGTCAGGTCGTCGACCCAGCTGGTCGCTGGCAGGTTTTCCGATCCTGCCAGCGCAGGAATCCACAACAGAGTTCCTGCCAGACTCGCCCGAATTATTGGTGCGCAGATGCGCCGATACCCATCGCTGCTCTGCATGCGCGTCGCACCTAGCCGGTGGAGGAAACTTCCACCTGCTCAATCGTAGCTTAATTGTGTCGCGTTTGGATGGCTCGCAAGCCCGTTTCAGCGCTCGCTGCCCAGCGGGATTCCTTGAGCGCGGGATAGTGAAATCTGTGCCCGCGGCTTCGCGCAGTCCTCTTCCAAACGGCGGGCCAAGCATAGCGGCGAATGGGTTGGGCTTCGGTGTGGTGAGATGAATCCCAGGCGTCCCCGCTTGGCCGCACCAGATCGCCTTGAGAATGCTTGCGATCAGCTCTTGACAGGGACATCCATAAAAGATATTGAGTCTTGATATCAATACTTGATATATATTGGGTAGTTATGCCGGCGATCTCCCTGAAGCTCTCGGAACGATTACTCGCTACGTCCGGTGAGTGTGCCGCAGCCCTGCAGTTGTCGCGTGCCGAGTACACTCGCCAGGCGCTAGAGCGCATGAACCGCCACACGCGGGCCCACCTACGCGCACAGCGGCTTCGGGCTGCCTCTCGCCGGGTCCGCCAGGAGAGCAGCCGCATCAACGCCGAGTTCGACGCCATCGAAGGGGACGTCAATGCCTGAGCGCGGTGATGTGTGGATCGCGGATCTGAATCCGCGGAGCGGAACCGAGCCCGGGAAAGCCCGCCCCGTGCTGATCGTGCAGGCCCAGGCGTTGCTGGACGCAGAGCATCCGTCGACTCTCGTGACTCCGCTTACGACTCGCTTGGTGGATGAGGCCGAGCCGCTGCGGATCAGGGTCCCGGCGGCGGGAGATCTGCGGCAGGATTCGGACGTGCTGATCGATCAACTGCGTGCGATCGACAACCGCCGACTGGTTCGTGGGCCACTCACTCAGGTGGGCGGGCACCTGATGACTAGAGTGGGAGAGGCCTTGCTCGAGGTCCTCGACTTGGCCAAGGACTGAACGCTGGGAACGTGCGCAGCTTGGGCGGGAGCCCGCGGATCCGAGTTTCCAAGGACTGAGGTCTGCGGACACCTTGGTGGTCCGGCCTTCGCGCCTCTCGGATGCGTTCGGCCGAGACGTTACGGGCGGCGAGTAGCCCGTGGTCCGAACCTCGTGACCCGTGCGCTTCGGCACCATGCGAGACAAGGCACGGCGCCCGGCGTCTGACCTGGTGCCTCGCCAACCGCGGATTGGCTCGCTCCTTCCTTCTATCCGTCGGTGATTTCCCGCGTGTCTGGATTGAAGACCTTGCGCGTTCCGCTCCAAAGCGAATCGGTGGCCATGATGCCTGCGATCGAATGTCCGTAGCCCGCTTCGACCGGCGCGTAGACCGCGTCGCGTTCTCGTCGCCGAATCGCGTCGAGCCAGTTGGCCATGTGGTGATCGCTTGGCTTCTCAGGGACCTCTTGTTCGTCGGGGAGCGCGTCCGGATGCTCGCTGCCGTCTCCGGACACCCGCCAGGTGTCTTCGACTTCCAGCATTCCCAACGTGCCCAGCACATGCGTGGCCCTGCCGCCCTTCGTGCTGAGGCAGACGGAGAAACTTGCCGGGAACTTCTTGTCACCGTGACCATACTCGAGAGCGACTTGAACCGTGTCGGGGTTTTCGCGGTAGTCGTGATAGCGATACAGGCCTCCGTGCGCCATGAGACTTGCCGGATAGAGTTCGCCAGTCAGCATGTGAACCACGTCGATGCCGTGGGACATCCACTGGTCGATGATCGCGCTCGAGAAGTCCCGGAACAGCCGGAACGAGCGATAGATCTTCGGATCGAACGGCCGGTGCGGCTTCCCCATCAGGAACGCCTCCCAGTTGATATCGCTCTCTTTCACCGAATCGAGGTCTTCCTGAGACTTGGCCCAGCGGTAAGGGCTGTACATGTTCCAGACCACGTCCGCCTTGACGATTTCTCCGATGCGGCCTTCCCTGACAATATCGGCGGCGGACCGGTAGCGAGGGAAACTTCGCCGCTGGGTGCCCACTTGGATCACGCGGTCTGATCTCTCGGCTGTCTCGAGTGCCTCGTTGACTTCCGATAGCACGTTGCCCATAGGCTTCTCGACATAGACATCTTTGCCAGCCTTCAAGGCGGCCGTCATCATCTTGGCGTGCGTATGATCAGGCGTGGCGATCATGACCGCGTCGAGTTCTTGGTCCGCCAGCATGTCCTCGAAATGGCCGTACGATTTCGGCTTGGCACCGTAGGACTCGCCCACCAGCTTGGCTGCTGCCTCGAGGTGCCTGGTCCAGGTGTCGCAGACCGCTCCGACCCGGGCGTTGTACTTGCTGCCGTATTCGATGCATTGCTTGGTCAGCTGCATGCCCCGCACACCAGGGCCAATGATGCCGACCTGGATGCGATCATTGGCGCCTTGGGAGGTCGCGGGCCCTCGTGTCGTGGCGAGCGCCAAGCCGGCGGAGGAAGTTCTGAGGAAATTGCGGCGGTTCATGGGGATTCGTGCATTATTGTGCCTGATCCGCTTCGTGGAAGCGCGCTCACAGTCGCGGCTGTGTGATCGTATGGCGAGTAGACGCGCGTCCGGCCCGGCTGCTTCGCACCGTCCCTCGGTCATGCACGATCACTCTGCGGAAGCAACCACTTGCTAGCCGGGGGGCGTGGATCGCAATCCGGTCGCCGGCCGGATTTCGTGTGCCGTCTATAATTCTCCTTCTGAATCGCGGTAATTGGGTCGGGGCGCCAATGGCGAGGATCGGGGATTGATGGCGGGTGTACTTGACGGCGTGCGCGTTGTCGACTTCGGGCGGTATATCGCCGGTCCGTGGTGTGCGGCGCTGCTGGGTGACTTCGGGGCAGACGTGATTCGGGTCGAGAAGGTCGAGGGCGGAGAGGACCGCTTCATCAGCCAGATCAGCCGCGAGGACTGCAGCGGCGCGATGTACCTCCAAGTCAACCGCAACAAGCGCTGCCTCACTCTCGATCCCACCACCGAGGCGGGCAGGGAAGTGCAACGTCGGCTCGTGGCGACCGCCGACGTCGTGGTCGCCAACATGCCGCAGCGCGCTCTCGAGAAGCTCGGACTTGACTACGCCGCGCTAAGCGCCATCCGTCCCGATGTGATCCTAGTCTCGAACACTTGTTTCGGAAACGCCGGCCCGTACGCGGCCAAGCTCGGATTCGACGGTCTGGCCCAGGCGATGTGCGGGAACATGCATCTCAGCGGCACGCCGGAAGAGCCGATGAAATCCTACGCTCCGTGGGTCGACTTCGGCACTGCCGCGCTGTGCGCCCTCGGCACTGTCGTCGCCCTGATGGCGCGCCAACAGACCGGTCGGGGTCAGGAAGTGCAAGGTGCTCTGCTGATGACAGCGCTAACCACTGCCAGCCCGGCCCTGATCGAGCAGGCCGTCAACAAGCCTGATCGCGTGGCGACCGGTAACCGCGGCCAGCTCAATGCTCCGTCCGACGTGTTCGAGACGCAGGATGGTCGCATCATGATCTTGGTCACTGGAACGCCCATGTACGCCCGCTGGGCGAAGTTTCTCGGCGAGCCGCATTGGCTCGACGACGAGCGTTTCCAAACGGACGATTCCAGGGGGGAGCATGGCGAGATCTTCAGTGCGCGCATGGCGGAGTGGTGCGCTAGTAGGACCACCGAGCAGGCGCTCGCGGAGTTAGAGGCAGCGCGAGTGCCAGCCGGACCCGTCTACACGCCCCAGCAGGCCTTAGACGATCCCCAGGTCAGGGCGAGTGGGTTTCTCGAGGAGTTCGCCTATCCTGGCGCCCCTGCCCCGGCGCCGCTCGTGCCGACGCCGGTGCGGCTCGCCGACACGCCGGGCGGGATTCGCCGACGCGCGCCTCAGCTGGGCGAGCATACGGGCGAGATCTTGGCGGAACTTGGCTACGCACCGGACGAAGTGGGGCGCTTGCGGGCCGTGCGCGTGGTCTAGTCGCGACCCAACAGGGAAGCGAGCGTTTGGACTATGTCCGCCCGAGCGACCTCGCGCTGGCCGAAGCGGGCTGCTTTCCAGTCCTCGTGTTGATCGATTGCGGCGCCTGCTTGGTGAGCGACCTCCATCTGCTTGAGGGTTACGACCCCCCGCTCGGCCTCGTCGCCGCCCATTAGGACCGCGTACGGGATGCCGAGTCTGTCGGCGCGCTTGAGCTGCTTTCCGAGCCTGCCGGAACCCACGTGGATCTCGGTGTGAATCCCGGCTCGGCGCAGTTCGAAGGCGAGTTGCAGGCACTCTTGCCTCAGGGCGCCGTCCATCACCGTCACTAGCACCTCGGCGGGGGTCTTGGCTGACCGGACCTTGCCGAGATGCTCCATGGCAGCCAAGATGCGGTCCACTCCTAGCGAAGCCCCGGTCGCGGGGATGGGCGGGCCTCCGAAGCGGGCGACCAAGTTGTCGTAGCGCCCCCCGCCGAAAACTGACCCGAACTGGGGCGCGTCCAGCAACACGGCCTCGAAGACCGGGCCGGTGTAGTACGCCAAGCCGCGCGCGATGCTCACGTCCAGAGCCACGCGATCACTGCCGTAACCTAGCGCGTCGAGGTCTGACGAGATGCTCTCGATCACATCGAGCTGCTCCGCGCTCGTCTCCACGTGCCGGAACAGCGAGCGCAGCTGCCGCAGGACATCCCCTCGGCTGGTGCCAGTGATCGACAGAAACTGCTCGATGGAGGCGACTTGACGGTCGCTGAGCCCTACTCCGCGGATGGTATCCCCGGACTCGTCTCGATAGCCGTGCGTGAGCTCGAGCTTGACCTTTTCGGCCCCGATCTTCTCGAGCTTGTCGAGCACGCGGAAGACGTCTTCGGCCCGGTCTGCGCCGATGGACGCGTGCTGCAGCAAGAGGTTCAGGACTTCCCGGCTGGAAAATCGCACTTGGTACGGCCCGACGTCGATGGCGCCGAGCGAGTCGCAGATGGCGGCGATGATCTCGGTGTCGGCCGTGCCGCAGGGTGCGCCGACCGCATCAAGGTCGAATTGGGTGAACTGCCGGTAGCGTCCCGGGTGGGGCTTGTCTGCCCGCCACACCTGGGCGACTTGGTAGCGCCTGAACGGCAGCGTGACCTCCGGGTACTGGCTCACAACCCTGGAAAGCGGAACCGTGAGGTCAAAGCGTAGGCCGAGTTCTTCGTCCTCGGGGTTCGAGACTCGGAAAATTGACTGCTGCGCTTCCTGGCCGGCCGAGCCCGAGAGCACTTCGAGATACTCGATCGCAGGCGTGTCGAGGGGTGCGAAACCGTAGGTTTCGTAGACTTTGCGAACCGTGTCGATCAGGCGCTGGCGTGCCAGCATCATATCGGGCAGCAAGTCGCGCAAGCCTCGCGACAGCCTTGGCTTGATGCTCATGGGAAGCTAACTCCAACCATATCATGAGCTTGTCGAGTGCCACCGTGCCCCGCTAGCTTCCGGGGCCGGCTGCCACGTGGCCTGAATGTTCAGCCCTGCAACCAGCTGTCGCGCCCTTAGGCAAATCTGCATGGATTTCGTAACCTAGCGCCTACGGGTCTGCGCCATAATGGGGGGGTAAAAGCCATGTCTTGCCTAACTTCATCACGCTCCAGGCTCGTCTTGCCACTCCTGCTCGGGTTGGTGGTCCTGACCACGGCATTGTACGGTGCCGGGTTCTGGGACAAGAAGGATTTCAAGCAGTGGACGCCCAAGGAAGTGGAGAAGATGTACATGGACTCGCCGTGGTCCAAGCGCGTGAGCATCGCGATGGGCTCGCCGATGGCCGCGTTTAGCGGTGGCGGTGCCGGGGCTGGCCGTCGTGGCGGCGGTGCTCCCGGCGGCGGCGGTGGCGGTGGCGGCGCTCCGGGTGGCGGTGGCGGTGGCGGTGGGCCCCCCGGCGGGGGCGGGGGGGGGGGAGGCGGGGCGGACGGGGGGCAGGCCCGCCGGATGAAACGTCAGGTTAGGTTTGGGGCAGGCACCCCGCACAAGCCTAGCC